>NZ_CFGI01000005.1 GCF_001347015.1 Streptococcus pneumoniae | reverse complement strand
TAAAAAAATACAGAGAAACCAGCAAAGACGAGGTTCGTAAACCATGGTTGGAGTTTTTCGGCAACAAGCCCTTTACCCAGCACCCCGAGCGAGCCATCAGCCAGGCGGACCAACTGCTGGATTAAAAATTAGGAAATATCGTGTAGAAAATAGTAACAGATTTTATCTCTTTGTGGGATGAAATCTGTTTTTTTGTATGATGGGCAGGTCCTACATCTGAGTGGCAAGCTCTCCGTAGGTATCCGCTATCGGTTAATACATAGCATATATGAATGAAATAAGAACTGAACAAATCAGTCAGGAAAGTCAAAGTAATTTCTATCAATGTTTTAGAAGTACTAGTGAACTATTCCAAATTCAATATCCTATAAACGAAAATCAAAAAGCAAGGCAGGAGACTTATGTAGGATAGCTCAAAATACTAATCTTAGATTGAGGATAAGAGTAGAATGATAATCAATGGATTTAGAACAAATATAATGAGCTGAAGTTGGGATAGTACAAGAAGATTTTAAAATATTGTTATAAATTCCAAGACCAATTTGTTTGATTCTTGTTTCATTTTGTTTTAGTTGCTTTTTATAGTGAGTTGAATTTAGAATAGCACATCATAGTCTCTAAAGCATTGTTAGAAATTACTTTAAAATCCCCTTATCAACTTGTTCATATTCTATTTCAATCTACTATATTTCCAAGCTTGATTATCATGAGATAAGGGCTGAAAGCGGTCTAGGGATAGGAGTGATTTTGGAGATGAGAATCGTCAAAGGAAGGAATAAGGAGATTGTGGCTCTAGGAATAGGGGATAGTGAGATGAAATAAATGCTGAACAATTCAATTTCTAACCAGCTAACCATTTAATCTTGCTGCAAAAAGGTATCGAACACGTCTAGTATAAGTCTGAGACATTTTTTAGAAACTGATGATAAGCTCTTCCAATCCAAAAATAGGGAGGTTTTTTCAAACTAAAATCCGAATCCATACTTGGTTTCTAAAATCAATTTAATATATTCATACTGCTAAAAATCAGATAATTATAACTATTATTATACTAAAAATTTCATAAATAAAGATATAGAAAAGTTATTAGTTTATAGGAAATAAATCAAAAAAGCGTATATCTGTAATCAATATAATAAGCATATACTAAAAAATTCTCTAAAAATCAAGATTTTTGGATGATTAGATGGTAAATTCGGGGGGGGGGGGGGGGTATGGTATAATTATTACTAGACTGTACACTGGGTACAGTGGGTTAAATAGTTCTATCAATACTATTTAATATCATGTGAGTTTGAAGATGATAAGGCTATTTTTGTTTTCAAAACAACTTATAAAAAAGGAGAAAGATTTCATGGACTTTGGAAAATATAACAAAGAAAAAGTTTTCCGATATTCAATTCGAAAATATCACTTTGGTGCTGCCAGTGTCGCGGTGGCGGCTCTGATGTTCTTTGCCAATGGAGTAGCTGCTCAAGCTCCTGCAGTATCTTCGGCAACAGCCAGTGATGTAGTTGCTGGATCTTCTGGAAATTCAGATGGGAATCCAGGAACCTCGGATGAGGAAGACTCGAGCAAGGCTTCAACTAGCCAGCCAGCTGAACTTAAAGCAGCTGATGAGGTGAAAACGCAAGAAGCACTAGCTGAGGGAACAAATCAAGGGCAAGCAGGAGCTGAGTCTAACTCTGCTCAGTCCGAGACAAATTCAGTTAACCAAGAACCTTCTCAAGCAGGAGAAGTAAAAGAGCAAGAACAGCCGACCGTCGCTGATACGACAGCAGCCAAATCGACTCAAGGGAATCTGCAAGCTTTGTTGGAAAAACTAACGCTTAGCTCAATGCAGGAACTCCATGCTGAAGTGGAAGCGCGCCTAGCAGCAGCTAAGGCAGTTTTGGAAGATCCAAAAGCGACGCAAGCGCAGGTTGATGAGCAAGCAAGACTGATGGCTGAGCTTACGAGCCGTGTCAATCAAGCCTTGACACCTAGCCTAGAAACTCCAACAATTTTGGAAAAAGCAGGTATGACATCTACAGATTTGGCATCTGCTGGACTCGCTACTCCAGAGGGAGCTACGACTGCGCAAACAAGTGGAGGAAAAGGTCGTAGAAGAGCTTTGAGCGAGCCTACATCAGATGAACATCAAGTTGCACCATCTGCTGGAGGGAACGCAACAACTCCTGGAGCTGGCTCTCAAGCTACTCCACAGACGCTCCCAACCTACACAAATACAGAAGGTAAAAATGGTGTTTATGACCTAAAAGATGAATTAGAGTTCATCACTGAGCAACTCCGAGCTAACGGAGCATCGGCAGATAAAATCCAAGCAGCCAAGGCAGCCGTTGATAAGTTCAATGAAGCCTTCTCTAAAGGCGACACCATCAGTCAATCAGATTTTGATGCTGCCTTAGCAGATCTGAAAAAATCACGTGAACTGATCGAAGGAGTCCTCTCTGAAAAAGAGGCTAATGGAGGAAAGGTAACAGGAACCGCAAATCCAGCAGAGTCTGCAACTCCAAGTGAAAACAATGTAACCATCCAACCGCGCACCAGCACTACAGGATGGTCAGGTTTCCGCAATGTGCCAGCAGGAGCTGTACGAACACGTGCGCCACGTGCGGCTGGACAGGATAGAGCGATAGCTACAAGAAGTGGTATAGAATCAGCGGACTACGATACAAAAACAGGTTACTTATTTGAGAGTGGTCAGAATGGTTCTCCATATCCTAAGTATTCTTATGTATTCTATTCAAAAGGTGGAGTAGGGAATACTTACTATGAGGGTGGAAAGATTAGTGAAGCTTATCAAGGGTTTCACATCAATGTTCGACCAACAAAAACAGGTTTATACTGGCAGATAACGGTTAATGAGAATCATAAAACGTTGGGAGTCAATAAGGTTTACTTTACCCTTCCACAAGGTCAAACACTAAAGAGTGGATCTGTATCTGTTCAAACGTTTAATAAAAATGGTGGAACATTACTAGAAAGACCAACAGTAACATCAGGAGAAGATGAGCTGAAGAACGCTTTGTCAAATGCTTTTAGAAATCTTCCTCAGGATTCGCCTTTTAGAGGTGCGGAACTTAAAGATGTAGAAAAAGGAACAAAAGATAAAACAAACGCAAGGATAACAAATATAGGAACAACTCAAGCTCAACGTTTTAAAGTCGGAACTTTAGAAGATATTGCTAGAGAACAAACTTACGGAGCTGGTTATCTAAACAGAGGTTTCTATAATAGACGAGATATTGAACCAAGTAATTTACAAAAATATTCAGATGCTAAATTTAGCACCATTCAGAATGATGTTCGTGATGTGTATACTTTCTCGTTAAATAGTGGTGATGACCATTCTTATAAAATCACTTTTGAGACTAAGGGTTCAAACGATTTAGGTAATTTAACTTTTGCTGGTGGTCTTAAGCGTGTAGAAAATGCTACTCGTCAATTAATTAACCAATGGTATGCAAAAACGCCTGAAGAAAGCGATGATACAGATAAGTTTAAGTTTAAAATAAGCGGGAACGGATACTTTAAGGTTGATCAGCATAAAGCGTATGTTAACTTTGGTGCTGGTCAAGATGGAAGGCAAATCAAAAAAGAAGGAGAGAATGTAGCGTTAGACTATCCACAGTATATTGATAAGCCTCTTGAAGATGGTACAAAAGGGGTTTTAACTTACTCTGGAGATCGTACCGTTAATGGTGCTTTCAATATTGACTTCACTTCATACGGGGACTACAGTGATCAAACTGGTCGAGCAATTGAGAAACAAACAGGGAAACAAGAAGCTAATACTAGACATCAGAGTTTTACAGTAACTGATGAAGATACTAATAAGGTATATGACTTAACAACAGATGCTGGTAAGAAAGCAATAACTTTAGATATTATTTCGAAACCTGGTGTTCATAATTTCCGTTATGTACGTCGATTCCCAACAGATAATTCTTCTGATGATGGGAAATTGAGTTTTGTAACAAAACCTAAGACACCGACGCTTCAAGCGTTGACTAATAAAGCTGAGATTACGACTAATGTTACAGCTAGTGGTGGTACTCAAGGTTATAACATGGTTCTATACCGCAAGTTGGATAATGGAAACCTAGAAAAGGTTAAAATGATTAAAGACGGTGTAGAAGTAGACGCTGTAGCGGAAGCAAATGCTCAAGGGCAAGCTACTTTTACAGGTGTAGAATTAGCACAAGGTAAGTACGTTGTTAAAACAGTTATTGAGCAGTCTTGGATTGATTATGACAATACGAAACAACAAACTGTTGAGTCAGATAATAGTGCAGAAATGATCGCCACAGTAGGACAAAAATTTACGGCGAAACCTGTTATCACGCAAGATACAACCGACTTATCTCTGGCAGTTAAGATTGGTCAAGATAATGCTACTAAGGCTGTAGTTCGTTATACTGATACGAATAGCAAAGAGCAAAACGTTACTTTTGTCAAAGGGACTGATGGAAACTGGAGCAAAGAAACAGCGACAGCAAACTCAGGGATTACTGTTCAGTCAAGCAGTAATGGAATAGCAGTGGTTACATTACCGAATGGAACAGCAAAACCAGCATCTACTGTCTATGCTAAACAAAAGGTTGAGAATAAAGCTTATAGTGAGGAAGCATCAAAAGAGGTTTCTCAATTACGTATTGGATTAGCTAACGCGTTTGGAACAGATATTAAAGAAGGGATAAAATTTAAGACTCTGATACCTGATTTTAGAACTACTGGTAATACTCTTAAGTTCTTAGCTAAAGGAAATACAAAAATTAAGGCAATAGAGGTTACTGGAGGAGAAAACTTAGGTATTAGCTGGGTTAAAAATGGACTTGGCACAACAACGGCCTATATTGCTGCTAATAATCCAAGTGGATTTTCTAGGGATAAAGGAGGAGTTCATTCCCTGACAGTGAAGGTTACTCCAGATACAGGAAAACCAGAAACATTTGAGACTAGTGTAATTATTCCACCTAAGGCAGGTACTTTTGAAACAACTGACGAGCAACTAAAAGAAAAAGCAAGTGAAAAACCAACGATTAAAGTGAAAGACTTGAATACAAATCTTGGTTTTGGAAATATTACTTCTCCTGAACTTGAGTGGAAGGCCTATCTTGTAAAAGGTGGTAGAGATGCTGACCCTGATTATCAAAACTATTACTTTAAATCAGCTACTGATTATACAGTTTTAGCTTCATCAAGTATTACTGCTGATGGTAAGGCAACCTTTGATGCTGCAAGTTATAGACAGACGAATGTAGGAACAGATCCGTTAAAAGTCGTCACAGCTTTAGTTCACAAAGGTACTGATACAGTCTTTGATGGAGTTGTATCGCCTCTAAGCACAAGTACAGTTCAGGCAACTTCTCAGAAACAACCTTTCGCAACGAAACCAGTTCTAGCAACAACTCCGAATGGAGATGTGACTGTCAAAATAGGACAAAACGGAGCTACATCTGCGGTTGTTACTTATGAGGTAGAAAATGGAAGACAACCTGTAATACTCCAAAAACAAAATGGCACTTGGACTAAGTTTGAAGGATTAGGGCAAACTCCAGCTACGGTTGTAAATGCTGCAGATGGTACAGCGATGGTTACAGTTCCATTTGGTACCGCGCGTTCAGGAACACAGCTTAGTGCACAACAAAGAAGTAATGATACAGATCCAAGTGAGGCAGCTACAATTACTGTTCCAACAGATACGACAGTACCTGAAGTTAAAATTGGGACAGGAGATAATGCTCAAACATTACCTCAATCACGAAATGATTCGGATGCTAGGGAGGCTGTATATGAAGTGGTTCAAGGTCAGGCATTCAGACCAGAACTAAAAGCCTGGGATAATTTTGAGAAGCTAACGAAATTTAGAATAGATAATTTGCGTCCTGGCATAACAGCTACTAATGCAAATGATGCCTTCAATACGACGACTAAGTACAGTCAACAAGCACCATTTAGTCCAACATTCACAGGGAATATACCTGAGAATACAACACCAGGTGTCTATACATCTACTATAACAGTTAGCGATGGAACAACGGGTGATAAGAACTATTACTTTAAGTATAAGGTTCTTCCAACCGCTCCAACAGTGACACCTACTACACAGACAGGTAACCAAGTGTTATCAAATGATAGAACTCTAAAGGGAACGGCTACAGCTGGTGCTAAAATCAAAGTAACAGTTGCAGGTCAGACAGTGGCTGAAAATATCCAAGTAGGAAGTGACGGACATTGGACAGTAAACCTTAGAGAAGGGTTAAATAGTAACCATACTAACCAGACTCAACTAGTTGCTAAAGACCCTGTAGCTGTTACTCAGACGGTTAATGGCGTAGAAAGTCCTAGCACAAGTGTTACTGTTGCGGTAGGTTCGACAACTATTGAACCATCAGAAACAGGTGGAACTAGCTTGTACGCGGGAGCTAAAGAAGTAGTCGTAAAAACACCTCATGATGCAGGTATGTTCTACTTGAGATATACAGATAAAGAGACTGGAACTCAAAAAGACTTAGGATTCAAGCGTACAACTATCGATGGACCGTGGACTTCGGTAGATTCGTCACAAGCAGTAGTAAAAGGTACTCCAACGAAAGATGGTTTCACAGAAACAGTGACAATCACAATGAAGAAACCTATCAAAGAGGGAACAGCCAGCACGAAGACCAATATCTCAGAAGGAAACTATGGTACACCAGCAGATTGGCAAGCTATTTCTGTGACAAATGATGCACCGACACTAGCTGGACCTCAAGGAAATACAACAACAATCGAAAAAGGTGGGCAATTAGACTTAAACACGCTAGTCACAGCTCACGATAAAGAAGACGATCAAAATGCAACACTAGGGAATGGTGTGACAAAAGAGATTGTTTCGGTAAATGGAGTTTCTGCGACAAAAACTGTTGATGTTAATAGACCAGGTTCTTATGTTGTGAAATACAAAGCAACAGATAGCCAAGGTACTTCGTCGTCTGAATTAGATGTAACGGTTAAAGTTAAGCCAACAGCACCGACAGTAACTGCAGGGGATAACGGTGACGTAACAGTAAGACCAGCAATGCAGGATAATGTGAATACAGTAAGTTTCACCTATACAAATGCTAACACGACAAGTCCTACGAATAAGACGGTAACAGCCAATAAGACAAATAATAGCTGGTCACTGACAGGTGCTCCTTCAGATGGTGTAACAATCGATGCCGCTACAGGTGTCGTTACGATTAAAGACCGAGAAATCAAAGACAATTCACAAGTAACAGCCAAAGCAGTGACAAGCGATAATGTTGAAAGTACTACGGTAACAGCTAACTCAAAAGTTGGAGATCGTGTAGCACCAACCTTTACTTTTAGCGATAAGTATACAGAAGTCGTGAATGGGGAACGTGTTGTTTATGTGACACCAACAGAAGACTTGGCGGATGGTTCAATTACATTAGGAACTGTAGAAGATAATTCTGGTAAGTTGAGTGAAGTCGTATTATTCCATGGTGATTCTCAAAGCACTAATATGCAATATGAGTTGCAATATAATATAAAACCTAAAACTAATAATGGTGATTTTAATGCTCCGTATGATATTCAGATTACAGGTAAACTACCAAAATTAAATCCAGATACAAGGCGTGCATGGGACCCTAATCTTAACAATGGTAACATAGTGACTCGCTACGTTTCTGCAACAGATGCTGCTGGTAATCAATTGAAGAGTATCAGAAACACTGCTGATGAGCCTACTCGTGTTGTAATTAGACTTTTAACTCAAAAAGATAAGTATACTCCTCAAATCTCAACACAGATTTTGAATAAAGATATTACTGCAAGCAATGCGACTGTGACTGCAGACGAGTTTAACAAAATCAAGGAACAGATAGACTTCTCGGCTAAAAAAGGTGACGTGAAAGTAAATCATAATAGCACTGATTTAACTATTGAGCGTAAAGACAATGGTGCGATTAAACATAAGGCGGATACGGATACTTATTATGTTGAGGCAACTGTGACTTATCCAGATGGAACAAGGGAAGATTTTGAAATTCCATTAGACCAAGGAGATAAAGTAGCTCCGAAGGTAAAAGTAAATGGTGTCGAGTTAAAAGACAATGTGACCGAAAACCCTACTTTTGTAGTTTTCCGAGGCGCAACCTTTAATCCAACCTTTGAAGTGAACGATAACTCTGGAACAACAACTTATCTAAAAGCATCGGACCTTCCAACAGGGCGTGACTTCATTAAAGACGAAAGTATGTCTAATGGAACAAATGCGCAACTCAATAGTGATAATACAGTTCCAAATACTGCAGTTTTAGGTGAACATGAGGCAAAAGTTTTAGTCAAAGATGCTTCAAATAACCAAAAAGAATACAAATTCAAGTATATCGTTGCTGATGTTGAATTAAAAACTTCTGAAAAAACAGTAGAATTCAACTCAACATTAGGAGATGCACATGAGTTTATTAAAGCGGTTGTTGCTTCAAATTCGGATGGAGATGATAAATACTATCCAAGATCAATGACATTCAAATGGTCTAAGGACAACTCGGATGTAGCAAATGATACTCAACTTACGACTCCTGGAACTGTAACCTATAAAGCAGTTGCTGATTTCTATAATCAAGGTGGGAAATATACTAAAGATATTGCTGGAATAGGCAATGGAGTTACTATCTACGCACCAGATAAGATAGAAAGACCAGTTACATTTAAAGTTAAACCAACAGCGCCAACAGTAAGACCACAAGATAATGGAACTGTGCTTATTACACATGACAACCAACCGAATGTAAATCGTATTAGTGTAACATACACAACTCAAGGAGATAATCCAAGGGAAGTGACATACACAGCGACGAAGAATGGTGATTCTTGGTCATTTGGTTCGGGTGCCCCTCTGACAGTAAATCCAACAACAGGAGAGATTAAACTTAAAGACGGTTATGTAAAAGAAGGTTCAACGGTAAAAGTTAAAGCTCTTACTACACCAACAACAGGAAATGTAGAAAGTACTGAAACTACTGAAACTGTAAGAAATAGAGACCACCAGTTCCCTACAGTAACATTCCAAAACGTAGAAACAGATGCTGATGGGAATCGCGTAGTGTATATCACACCAACAGAAGAAGCTAATTTACCAATAGCAACGTTTAATGACAATTCAGGGAAATTAGTAGCAGCTAATTTTGTTGGATATGATGGAAGTCCTACTAATTTAAGCAGTGTAAATCTTGAATTTTCTAATAGATTTGCTAAAGATAGCGCTGAAACACAACATGATGCACCAATTACATTAAATGTTACAGGTAAGTTATCGAAAACAAATCCTGCTGATAGAAATAACTTGTGGACAGATGGAGGAACGATTGGAACTATTTATGCTGATGCAGAAGATGTAGCAGGAAATAGGTTGCATGAGTCTCCAGGAGCTAAAGACAATACTAAAAACAGTCCAACACGTGTGATACTTAAAGCAAGAACACAAGCAACTAAATACATACCTACTATCACTACTCAGCCGTTGGAGAAATATATTACTAACACGACGACAGTGACTGGGGATGAATTTAACGCTATGAAGGAAAACTTGACCTTCACTGCGACAAAAGGTAATGTAAATGTAACTAATAAAACATCAGACTTAACAGTTGCTATGAAAGACAGTGGTTTAATTAAGTCTAAAGAGGATGGTAGTCATTATGTCGGAGCAACTGTGACTTATCCAGATGGAACAAGGGAAGACTTTGAAATCCCGGTTAAGAGTATAAAACCAGCTGTACCAACTGTAACTCCTGAAACTAACGGAGATGTTACAGCAACTCCAGTAGACGAACCAAATGTCGATAAACTAGAAGTAACTTATACTCCAGCAGATGTAAATCAATTGCAAGATAATGGAGATGTGACGAAAACTCCTCAAGCAGAGACAAAAGTTGTTGCTACTAAGGATGCTAATAATCAATGGAGCATTACAGAAGGTGCGAAAGATGGTATTAGCATAGATCCGAACACTGGTAAAATTACATTGAAGGACCAAGTCGTTAAGGGTCAATCAAATGTTGCAGCTAAGGTTGTTGCTCAAAATGTTTCAAGTGACAGCGCTAGTCAAACAGCTGCTAATGGAGATACTACGCTACCAGTTATCGGTGCTTCTTCGAAACTTGTCGAAGCTGGAAAAGAAGTCAATATTCCTCTTGAGCTATCAGATGCTGGAGTAGGTATTGATGAAAGTAATATCAAAGTTACAAACTTACCAGAAGGTTTGAGTTACGATGCAGCAAGCAACTCTATTAAAGGAACGTTGAAAGATGTTTCTAAGAGCGATATAAAAGTAGCTGTCTTAGATAAGAATGGTAATAAAGCTGAGAAAACTATTTCTCTAGTCGCTGTGAAGCCAAAAACAGTTTATGCAATCAGTGGCGGAACTATTGAAAATGTTGATGATGCAGCTAACTTCGTAGAAGTACCTCAAGGTGTTACGTTAACTTCTGCAACGTGGAAAGATGATTCTAAACCAACAACAGAAGTTCTAGGAAGAACAACTAAAACTGTAGTGGCAAATCTAACTGGTTATGATAGCCTTGAATTAACCACCTCAGTAATTGTGTATCCAGGGGTTACTCTTCGTAAAGTGAATAACCAAGAAGTGACAACATATCATGAGGTTGTTGGTCAACCATTGACATCAGCAGTATGGGGTACTGGAGGTAGAACGCAACCAGCTAAGCCTGATTTCTATGTAGCCTTTGAAGGTGATAAACCAGCAGGGACGACTATTGAATTTGAAGGCGGAATGCCTACAAGTACAACAGCAGGAACAATCACTAAAAAAATCATTGTGACTTATCCTAATGGGGCTGGGAAATTTGAAAGAGAACTTACTTTCAGAACTTATGGTTACGAGGCCAACTATCCAACAGGAAAAGACTATTTTGAAACAGAAGTAGGAAAACCATTTACAAATGCTGGTGCTGGCTCTTATGTCAAACCAAGTAGTAATTTAACTACGCCATCAAGAACGTACATAGGATGGGGGGATGGTTTTGGTTCTTCTCCAGTACAACGCGCGCAAACAACTATAGGAGTACGAGAAGAACAGGTCAATGTTCACTATGGAACTAAGGTTGAAAGTGAGCGTGGTGACGAAACACATCGTTATACAGATCAAAACATCAAAGTAACGTTAGCGGTTAAACCAAAAGCACCAACACTTCAAGGTCAAGCAGGAACTAAACCAGCTGTTACGGTATCAAACTTACCAGAAACTTCTCAGTTAGCGACAGGATCAACTGTAAAAGTCCAACTTAAAGACGCTCAAGGCACTGTTGTCGCAGAAAAAGAAATTACAGCTGGAACAACAACAGTAACATTCGCGGCAGCTGACTACAAGAAAGACTTAGCATTAGGAGAGCAACTAAACGCTAACGTCCTTGTCGCTGGAACATACAAGAAAACAGTAAAAACAGACAATAGAACTGAACAAGTAGACACACCTTATGCATTATCTTCAGCTAATAGTAATCAGGAAACTGTTAAAACGTATGCTGATTTCTACAGAGATCAAGTCACTTATCCAACGAATGCTGAAAAAGTGACTTATGGTAATAGTGATATTGCTAATGGTAACTTTACAGATGCAGCCAAAGAGCGCTTTGCAGCTAAAATTAAAGAAGCGAATGCAAATAATAGTAACTTACCTGCAAATGTAACTTATACTAAGGGAACTACGGATGATAAGGCGAAAGTAGCTACGATTAACTTCCCAGAAGATGGTTCTACTATTGACATTTCTCATACGCAAGTAGCCAAACCAGAAGTTCCGACATTTACTAAGACGGCAGGAACTGTAGAAGATCCGAAATTAAGTGATGTGGATCGTACGATTTCTGGTACAGCGCTTCAAAGTGCAACGAAGGTTGTATTGACCTTACAAACTGGTAGAACTGTTGACATTGACGCTAATAACGGAAAAGACCCAGCTAATCTTCAACCAGGCGAAGGTGCACTGAAAAATGGTGTCTGGACCTATAAACTTCCAGATAATACCTACTTACGTCAGACAGACCAATCTGCTGAAATAGGTTCTTCTACATTACCGGTGAAAGTGAAACAGATTGTCTTTGATGCAGAAAGTGATAATGAGGAAATCCGTGTAGCCAAAGAGCGTAATTTCGCAGGGAAAACCATTACAGCAGCTAAGGGAAGTCAAACTCTGACTGACTTGAAAGCAGATGCTCGAAAAGGTATTAGCTACACTGAAAAGAATGTCGAAAAAGACTTCCCAGGTGACTTTACAGCTACATGGAAAGAACAACCTGACGTTGAAACAGTTGGAACAAGAAAATATAAGATTCGATTAGCAGAGGTTGGTTCAAGTAGGGTCGACGAACGCGAAGTAACGATTACAGTGACAAATCCAGCACCAGCAGCGTTAACCTATGAGAATAAGCAAAATGGTGAAACTGTTGTAACTATCCCAGAAGATGCAGACGAAGTAGTATTTACAGTTCCTACATCTGATACAAATGTAAATACGATAACTGTAAGTAAAGCGAATGGCTGGACGGCGAATGGTATTGAAAAACGTGGAAATACTTGGGTATTCCCAGCGAACTCAGTACAAGGAAATCGCCAAGTAACAGCAGTTGCGACAGCAGGAAGTGGCGATACCAAGAGTGCAGAAACACCAACGTCAGTTCCGGTGCCTGAACATGAAGTTGAAACGACTACGATTAGTAAGGTAGTTGGCGGAAGTAACCCTACAAATGAAGAATTGTTGAATGCTGTAACTGTTGATCATAAAGTGTCAGCAACCTTAAAAGATGGTACGACTTATCCAACTGCTCTTGGAACTCATACTATCGAAGTTGTAGTGACTTATGCAGATAATACTACAGAAATTGTCGAAGTTCCATATGAAGTGAAATCTGCTGATAAGAGCCAACTACAAACAAGTAAGGACGCTCTTGAAACATCAATCGGAGATGTACCAGCAACAGCAGGTAAGACAGATGCAAGTAAGAAAGCTTACGAAGACGCTAAGTCAGAAGCAGAAACAGCGCTAGCGAAAGCAAAAGAAGTGCTCGCAGATACGAGTGCGACAGAAGCGCAAGTGAAAGATGCAAAAGATAAAGCAGACGCAGCTAAGCAAAAACTTGATGAAGCCAAAGCAGGCTTGGTAGATAAACCAACTTCTGTACCAAGTAATGATGGTAACACTAACAATGATGGCAACACTAACAATAGTGCTAACACCAACAACGGTGATAATACCGACAATAGCAGTAACAGCAATACTAGTGGCGACACTAATAATAGTGCTAACACGAACAATGGCGGTACTACCACCCCTGCTGACAGCAATAGCGACAGTGTGACGCCAGATAACAGTGGCAACACTCCAGCTCCTGGTGTGACGACAGACGATAGTAGTAATAGCAATCCTGCTACTCCATCGTCTACTGTTGGACAGGCTCAAGCAAGTACTCCAGCTCAGGAAACTCCAGTTTCTACAAACACTCCAAACACTTCAGGTAATACAGTAACTCCTAGCGAGACTCGTCCTGTTGACAAGTCTGAACTTGCTCGATTGGTTGAAGAGCTGGAAACTCGTTTGAAAGACTTGGATGGTATTGATCAATCTGTCATCGACGCTGCGAAGGTCATTCTCGGTGAGGGTCAAGAAGCCCTTAGAAATGCTGACTTGACAGAGGCAGGATTGAGAGAGATTACCGCTAAGGTCAAAGAAGTACTCGAGTCCTTGAAAGGCAAGCAAGTGACTAAGGATGAAGAGGAAATGCAAGAAACAAGCAAAGAGCAAGGTCATCTTCCATACGGTACCATGATTGGTAGCCTGCTCGCCCTTCTTGGTCTCCTTCTCTTCCTCATCGCGCGTCGTAAGAAAGAGTCAGAACTCAAGAAATTGACCAAGGAATTGACTAAGGTTCTGCAAGAAAGCGACCTTACAAGTGTAGATGTCAAAGTTCTTGACCAAGCACGAGAAGCTCTCGCTCAAGCAGTTGCCTTCCTAGCCAATGAGAAAGAGTCTGACCACACAGAAGATGAGTTGATCGAGAAACTCAAAGCTATTCTTGCTCAGCTAAGATAAGCGACATGTTGAAATATCGCAGGCGACCATAGAAGCTAATACATGGCTGGATAATAACTATAGGAAAAGTTAGTAGCGAACCTGTAGGGGGAAGTTGCCAGCTTCTAGCGGGGAAGTGGTTCTGGGAACAGGACATCGTCTTTTGGATGGGAATGCTTCCTCCTCTAGTACAAGTAGAAGTCTTTGATGGCAGAGTAAGATAAAGAAGAAACACGAAACAAGTGAGGTAGTTCATGAAACGGAACTGAAACTTACTAGTGTGGACTCTTGAAGGAAGTAGCGGATAGAAAGAAGTGGAGAATCCTCTTTCTATCCGTCTTTCTTCAGGAATCTATGTAAGCGCTTTAATAAAGAAAGAGGGTAATGAAATGGGGAAACATGACAGCAGAAAAAATAAACCTATTTTATTAGTAGGGAATGGTATCAATAGATTATTTGCAAGCGAGCCAGAAAATGATGATTTCTTTAATGTCGACAAGTTTAGAGGTGAAAAAGAGGCGGAGAAACGTTCATTACATGCTGAGATAAGCGAGTCTTTGCGTTTTCCAATGAGGATTTCAGTACTCTATAAGGGGAAAGAAGAAACTGTCGCAGAAGAACTAACTGATTTTTTGAAGGATAAGATGACGATTTCAAAAAGGAAGAAAAAGTTTCTTGAGGACTTATTAAACTTAGAAGTAGAGAATATTTTGACGACGAATTACAGCTTTGAGTTTGAAAAAACAATCTATACTAATCTATCTATTGGAAAAATCTTAAATCTATATGGCTATGGGAAAGAGGGTGAAATCAGTAAAAAGGAGAAGGAGTTAGGAATCTATCAGTATATAAAATTAGATGAGAGACAAAAACTGTGGCATATACATGGAATAGCAACCAGAAAAAAGTCTATTATACTAGGACAATACCATTATGGTCATTTACTTTCGGAAGTGATAGGATATACGTCTGAATTATTAAGAAGATGGAATTCTAAAAATGATTTTTATCATCATTCATGGATTGATTATTTTGTAAGCAATGATGTGCATATCCTTGGTTTTGCTTTCGATTTAGCTGAAATCGATTTGTGGTGGCTACTCGCATACAAGAAGAAACATTTTGAATTTACAAAGGTGTATTTTTATTCTAAAGTTGGAGACTTAGATGCTACTGTGAGAATACTCTTGTGTACATATGGCGTTATTATAAAAGAAATAAATACGGCTGACTATCATGATTTTTATAATCAAGCTATTACTGAAATAAGAAATGGGATAAAGATGGATAGAGATGTTACATAAGAAATTGTAAGAGGTCTGTTCCCTCTTGATAAAATAACTCCCATTTGACTTTTTGCACCAAAAATAGCATCATATTCGGTGCAAAGGAGGCGTGATAGATGAACGATAAGCAGGAAATAGTAAACAGGATAGAAAATTTTGAATCGAATCAAGTTTTTATAGCAAATGATTTCTTTGATATTGCAGGATATGAAACTGTTCGTAGTACATTAAATCGTCTTGTAAAAGACAAAGAAATTACTCGCATTTTGAAAGGTATTTATTATAAACCAAAATATATAGAACTGATTGGAGAGTATGCAATGGCGTCTGTGGATGAAGTTGCTGATGCTATTGCTAGAAAATATAATTGGACCATTGCTCCATCGGGAAACACAGCCCTTAATTTACTTGGTTTATCTACGCAGGTACCAGCAAAATGGACCTATATATCAGATGGAAGATATGCCAGTTTTAATGTTGGTAAGGCAAGGATAGAATTTAAGCATAGAAATAATGGAGATATTTCAAATATGTCAACCTTAACTGCAATGGTGATACAATCTGTCAAGGCAATGGGGAAAGAGAACATTACCTCTCAGCAGATTGACTACTTACGGAAAAAATTATCTGAAGAAGAAAAGTCAACATTACTAGCTGAAGGTAAAACTACAAGTGGCTGGGTCTATAGTATTATCAAGAAAATATCAGAGGTATAGGGATGTTTGAGGATAAATCGATTGGGAAAAATAAATCAATTTTTCAGAATGTTTTTAGAAATCACGGTGTCTATTCTAGCTTCAATCTACTAGAAATTCCATAGATAGAAAACTAGATGGTTCCTACAGATAGGGCTGATCGAGTTGATGTGAGATGCTTTGGCTTGCTAGAGGAATTCTGGATTGCCAAACTGTATCATTGAAATTATTGCTCAAATTTGTTATGATATAAATATGAATAAAAGTAGACTGGGACGTGGCAGACACGGGAAAAAGAGACATGTATTATTGGCTTTGATTGGTATTTTAGCAATTTCTATTTGCTTATTAGGTGGATTTATTGCTTTTAAAATGTATCAGCAAAAAAGTTTTGAGCAAAAGATTGAATCGCTCAAAAAAGAGAAAGACGATCAATTGAGTGAGGGAAATCAGAAGGAGCATTTTCGTAAAGGTCAAGCCGAAGTGATTGCCTATTATCCTCTCCAAGGGGAGCAAGTGATTTCCTCTGCTGAGGAGCTGATAAATAAAGACATTAAGGACAAATTAGAAAGTAAGGACACTCTTGTTTTCTACTATACAGAGCAAGAAGAGTCAGGTTTAAAGGGAGTCGTCAATCGTAATGCAACGAAACAAATCTATGATTTAGTTGATTTTAAGGTTGAAGAGACTGAAAAGACCAGCCTAGGAAAGGTTCACTTAACAGAAGATGGGCAACCTTTTACACTTGACCAACTGTTTTCAGATGCTAGTAAGGCTAAGGAACAGCTGATAAAAGAATTGACCTCCGTCCTAGAGGATAAAAAATTGGATCAAGACCAGAGTAACCAGATTGTAAAAAACTTCTCTGACCAAGACTTATCTGCATGGAATTTTGATTACAAGGATAGTCAGATTATCCTTTATCCAAGTCCTGTGGTTGAAAATTTAGAAGAGATAGCCTTGCCAGTATCTGCTTTCTTTGATGTTATCCAATCTTCGTACCTACTTGAAAAAGACGCAGCCTTGTACCAGTCTTACTTTGATAAGAAACATCAAAAAGTTGTCGCTCTAACCTTTGATGATGGTCCAAATCCAGCAACGACTCCGCAGGCGTTAGAGACTCTAGCTAAATATGGTGTTAAAGCCACTTTCTTTGTGCTTGGGAAAAATGTTTCTGGGAATGAGGACTTGGTGAAGAGGATAAAATCTGAAGGTCATGTTGTTGGAAACCATAGTTGGAGCCATCCGATTCTCTCGCAACTTTCTCTTGATGAAGCTAAAAAGCAGATTACTGATACCGAGGATGTGCTAACTAAAGTGCTGGGTTCTAGTTCAAAACTCATGCGCCCGCCTTATGGAGCTATTACAGATGATATTCGCAATAGCTTGGATTTGAGCTTTATCATGTGGGATGTGGATAGTCTGGATTGGAAGAGTAAAAATGAAGCGGCTATTTTGACGGAAATTCAGCATCAAGTAGCTAATGGCTCTATCGTTCTGATGCATGATATTCACAGCCCGACAGTCAATGCCTTGCCGAAGGTCATTGAATATTTGAAAAATCAAGGGTACACCTTTGTGACCATACCAGAGATGCTCAATACTCGTCTAAAAGCTCATGAGCTGTATTATAGTCGTGATGAATAAGCAAGAAAAAATAGGTCTGTCAGATATGTGATAGACTTATTTTTTACAGAAGATAGTACTACTTAGCAAAAAAATTATGCTATAAATGATAAAGAAAATAGAAGGAGAAGCATATGAATACCTATCAATTAAATAATGGAGTAGAAATTCCAGTATTAGGATTTGGAACTTTTAAGGCTAAGGATGGAGAAGAAGCCTATCGTGCAGTGTTAGAAGCCTTGAAGGCAGGTTATCGCCATATTGATACGGCAGCGATTTATCAGAATGAAGAAAGTGTTGGTCAAGCAATCAAAGATAGCGGAGTTCCACGAGAGGAATTGTTCGTAACTACCAAGCTTTGGAATAGTCAGCAAACCTATGAGCAAGCTCGTCAGGCTTTTGAAGAGTCTTTAGAGAAGCTGGGTTTGGACTATTTGGATCTGTATTTGATTCATTGGCCGAATCCAAAACCGCTCAGAGAAAATGACGCATGGAAAACTCGCAATGCGGAAGTTTGGAGAGCTATGGAAGACCTCTATCAAGAAGGCAAAATCCGTGCTATTGGAGTTAGTAATTTCCTTCCCCATCATTTGGATGCCTTGCTTGAAACAGCAAAAATTTTTCCAGCGGTCAATCAAGTTCGCTTGGCACCAGGTGTGTATCAAGAGGAAGTCGTAGATTACTGTCGAGAAAAAGGAATTTTATTGGAAGCTTGGGGACCTTTTGGTCAGGGAGAACTGTTTGATAGCAAGCAAGTCCAAGAAATCGCAGCAAATCACGGAAAGTCTGTTGCGCAAATAGCCTTGGCCTGGAGCTTAGCAGAAGGATTTTTACCACTTCCAAAATCTGTCACAGCTTCTCGTATTCAAGATAATCTTGATTGCTTTGGAATTGAACTGAGTCATGAGGAGAGTGAAACCTTAAAAGCGATTGCTGTTCATTCTGGTGCTCCACGAGTTGATGATATGGATTTTTAGAAAATCATAAAAAGAATTGTACATTATTCTAATTTTTGATATAATAGTCAGCAGGAAAGAAAGTCTTATGGCGTTCTTCAAGCGAGCTTGGGATAGTGGGAGCCAAGTAGAACAAAATCAAGAGCTGGCGCTTTCTGTAGTATTTTCAAAAACAATGAAGTAATAAATTAGGGTGGAACCGCGTTTCTGACGCCCCTAGGTCACAGACTTAGGAGCAAAGACACGGTTCTTTTTGTATCCAGAGTCACAAGAATTTAGAAAAAGGAGTAAAAAATGTCTAAAAAATTGACTTTCCACTGCGTCAGTGGCAGAAACCTCCTTACAGTCGGACTGCCCCACGCTCAGCACTAGAGTGTCTGAGCTAGACGCAGTACTAACTCGTCTTGCCTCGTATGATCGACGAGGCAGACTCGTATCGCAAGTAATTTATATAAAAAGGAGTAAATAATGTCTAAGAAATTAACATTTCACTGCGTCAGTGGCAGAAACCTCCTTACAGTCGGACTGCCCCACGCTCAGCACTAGGATGCTGAGCTAGACGCAGTACTAACTCGTCTTGCCTCGTATAATCGACGAGGCAGACTCGTGTCGCAAGAAATCATTTTTTATTAAGGAGTATTCAATGTCTAAAAAATTAACATTTCAAGAAATTATTTTGACTTTGCAACAATTTTGGAATGACCAAGGTTGTATGCTCATGCAGGCTTATGATAATGAAAAAGGTGCGGGGACAATGAGTCCTTACACTTTCCTTCGTGCTATCGGACCTGAGCCATGGAATGCGGCTTATGTAGAGCCATCACGTCGTCCTGCTGACGGTCGTTATGGGGAAAACCCTAACCGTCTCTACCAACACCACCAATTCCAAGTGGTCATGAAGCCATCTCCATCAAACATCCAAGAACTCTACCTTGAGTCTTTGGAAAAATTGGGAATCAATCCTTTGGAACACGATATTCGTTTCGTTGAGGACAACTGGGAAAATCCATCTACTGGTTCAGCTGGTCTCGGTTGGGAAGTTTGGCTTGATGGGATGGAAATCACTCAGTTCACTTATTTCCAACAAGTTGGTGGATTGGCAACTGGCCCTGTGACTGCGGAAGTTACCTATGGTTTGGAGCGTTTGGCTTCTTACATTCAAGAAGTAGATTCTGTCTATGATATTGAGTGGGCTGATGGTGTAAAATACGGAGAAATCTTTATCCAGCCTGAGTACGAGCATTCAAAATATTCATTTGAAATTTCGGATCAAGAAATGTTGCTTGAAAACTTTGATAAGTTTGAAAAAGAAGCTGGTCGCGCCTTGGAAGAAGGTTTGGTTCACCCTGCCTATGACTATGTTCTCAAATGTTCACATACCTTTAATCTGCTTGATGCGCGTGGTGCCGTATCTGTAACAGAGCGCGCAGGCTATATCGCTCGTATTCGTAACCTAGCCCGTATCGTAGCCAAAACCTTTGTCGCAGAACGCAAACGCCTAGGCTACCCACTTTTAGATGAAGCAACACGAGCTAAACTCTTAGCAGAAGACGCAGAATAAAGAGAGTGACAAATTACGAAAATGGGCGAACAGAGTGAGCCCTGAGCCAGTTGCCGCAGTGATGAAGGTATCCTTAGTGAAGCTAAGGATACTAGGCAAAATTGGAGACTTTTGGCTCCAATTTTAGCAATGAAACAACGAAGTTGGTTGCTTGCGTGCCAATCACATAAGGCAAGCTGGAAAATAAAAAGATACTTTTCGGAGAAAAAACATGACAAAAAACTTATTAGTAGAACTCGGTCTTGAAGAATTACCAGCCTATGTTGTCACACCAAGTGAAAAACAACTAGGCGAAAAAATGGCAGCCTTCCTCAAGGAAAATCGCCTGTCTTTTGAAGCTATTCAGACCTTCTCAACACCACGTCGTTTGGCTGTTCGTGTAACTGGTCTTGCAGATAAACAGTCTGATTTGACTGAAGATTTCAAGGGTCCAGCAAAGAAAATTGCCTTAGATAGTTATGGAAACTTCACAAAAGCAGCCCAAGGATTTGTCCGTGGAAAAGGATTGACAGTTGAAGATATCGAATTCCGTGAAATTAAGGGTGAAGAATATGTCTATGTTACCAAGGAAGAAGTGGGTCAACCAGTTGAAGCCATTGTTCCAGGTGCAGTAGACGTCTTGAAGTCACTGACATTCCCTGTCAGCATGCACTGGGCTAACAACACCTTTGAATACATTCGTCCTGTTCACACTTTAACAGTTCTTTTAGATGAAGAAGAGTTTGATTTGGATTTCCTTGATATCAAGGGAGATCGTGTCAGCCGTGGTCATCGTTTCTTGGGGAAAGAAACCAAAATTCAGTCAGCATTGAGCTATGAAGAAGATCTTCGTGCACAATTTGTAATAGCAGATCCACGTGAACGAGAGCAAATGATTGTTGACCAAATCAAAGCAATCGAAGCTGAGCATGGTGTACATATCGAAATTGATGCGGACTTGCTTAATGAAGTCTTGAACTTGGTTGAATACCCAACTGCCTTTATGGGAAGCTTTGATGCCAAATACCTTGAAGTTCCAGAAGAAGTCTTGGTGACTTCGATGAAAGAACACCAACGTTACTTTGTTGTTCGTGATCAAGACGGTAACCTCTTGCCAAACTTCATTTCTGTTCGTAATGGAAATGCAGAGCATTTGGAAAATGTTATCAAAGGAAATGAAAAAGTCTTGGTAGCCCGCTTGGAAGACGGAGAATTCTTCTGGCGTGAAGACCAAAAATTGGTGATTTCAGATCTTGTTGAAAAATTAAACAATGTCACCTTCCATGAGAAGATTGGTTCCCTTCGTGAGCACATGATTCGTACTGGTCAGATTGCTGTACTTTTGGCTGAAAAAGCAGGCTTGTCAGCTGATGAAATAGTTGACCTAGCCCGTGCAGCAGCCATTTACAAGTTTGACTTGTTGACAGGTATGGTTGGCGAATTTGACGAGCTCCAAGGAATTATGGGTGAGAAATATGCCCTTCTTGCTGGGGAAACTCCAGCGGTGGCAGCTGCTATTCGGGAACACTACATGCCTACTTCAGCTGAAGGAGAACTTCCAGAGAGCAAGGTCGGCGCAGTGCTTGCCATTGCAGACAAATTGGATACGATTTTGAGTTTCTTCTCAGTAGGCTTGATTCCATCAGGTTCTAATGACCCTTATGCCCTTCGTCGTGCGACCCAAGGTGTAGTTCGTATCTTGGATGCCTTTGGTTGGCACATTGCTATGGATGAGTTGATTGATAGCCTTTATGCTCTAACATTTGATAGCTTGACTTATGAAAATAAGGCAGAGGTTATGGACTTTATCAAGGCTCGTGTTGATAAGATGATGGGTTCTACTCCAAAAGACATCAAGGAAGCCGTTCTTGCAGGATCAAACTTTGTTGTGGCGGATATGTTGGAAGCGGCAAGTGCTCTCGTAGAAGCAAGCAAGGAAGAAGACTTTAAACCATCTGTTGAATCACTTTCTCGTGCCTTTAACTTAGCTGAGAAGGCAGAAGGAGTTGCTACAGTTGATTCAGCTCTCTTTGAGAATGAAGAAGAGAAATCCTTGGCAGAAGCAGTAGAATCACTCGTTTTGTCAGGGACTGCCAGTCAGCAATTGAAACAGCTCTTTGCTCTTAGCCCAGTCATTGATGCATTCTTTGAGAATACCATGGTTATGGCCGAAGATCAGACTGTTCGACAAAATCGTTTGGCAATCTTGTCGCAATTAACCAAGAAAGCAGCTAAACTTGCACGTTTTAACCAAATCAATACCAAATAAAATCTGTTAAACGGATTAAATCTTATCATAAAGGAGAGAAACATGGATCCTAAAAAAATTGATCGTATCAACGAGCTTGCTAAAAAGAAAAAAACAGAAGGCTTGACCCCAGAAGAAAAAGTAGAACAAGCCAAACTACGTGAGGAGTACATCGAAGGGTATCGTCGCACTGTTCGTCATCACATTGAAGGGATCAAAATTGTGGACGAAGAAGGGAACGATGTTACACCAGAAAAACTACGCCAAGTTCAACGTGAAAAAGGCTTACATGGTCGTAGTCTTGATGATCCAAATTCATAATAAGTATTCTTTCTTTTAACAAAGATAGATGAAATAATAACCAAAAGACTAGCAGACACAAACTGCTAGTCTTTTGTCACTTAAAAAGGAACCAAAATGGTTCCTAAAACGGCTCTATCATTAGTAACTTGCACCGGCTGTAGCGTCTGCGCCACCACCGTGACCTCCAGCATCACCTGCATCAGAAGCTCCAGATGTGGCATCTGCGTCACCGTGGCCTCCGGCAGGAGCTGCAGCATTTCCACCAACTAGACGTTGACCAGTTGTATTGAGGTACCAGTCAAGCCATGGTTGGAAATTAAAGATGATTTCATTGATTCCAGCATATGAACCATCTGGATAGTACATTGCCTTGTAGTTATGTGTATTGATAACACCTTCTGGTGTTCCCGGCACAATTGTACGGACATATTCTTGATCTCCGTTACGTAGTACACCGACAACCCACTCAACGTTTTTCATTCTTTCAGGTGGTAGGGAAGCATGTACTGTTCCTAGTCGGCTACCTGCTTGAACGCGCACACGTTTACCATACATTGTGTTTGGATCTTGGTGTGCATTATTAAAGTACAAGAATTGGTTATTATCATCCGCAAATGTTAACTCAAATGGCATTGCTTTCAAGAACATGTCAATTTGGTTAACTGTCAAGATACCATGGTCTAATTTAACGTAAGTATCTCCAGAAACAGCTCCAACAAGTTCAGCTGCTTTTTCTACCCATTCAGGATCATCAGGGTCAACACCTTGAATGGTAGTTGCAATTGAATTTGTACAATATAAATCTTCTGGTTCAATTGGTTTTGGTTTTTTCAATTTTGAAACGACTCCCACATATTTTACAAAGTTGTCCAAGCATGTTTCAAGGAAATTAACAGTTCCTTCATTTGTGATATTTCCATTAACATCAAAAGCTTCTTTGGCTTTACCAAGAAGGAATTCGTTACCTGGAAGTGTGTAGGCATTAACACCTGGAGCGTCAAGAATCTTGCGAAGGTGAACTTGGGCACGAGAAGTACCTTGGTCGTAGTAAGAAGCTCCCACAATCATGACTGGTTTGTTTTCAAATGGATGAACTTCGTATGAAAGCCATTCAAGAACAGATTTAAGAGAAGCTGAGATTGTGTGGTTGTGCTCAGGAGTAGCAATAATGACACCATCAGCACGCGTAATTCTGTTATACAAGAGACGCAATTGGAAGCTTTCGTCCCATTTTTCGTCTTGGTTAAACATTGGAACTTCATCAATTTCGAGGACTTCTAATTCAAATTTGAGTTTGAAGTGACGACGGATGAATTCCAAGAGTTTACGGTTATATGATTGATCGTAGTTTGATCCTACAAGTCCAACAAATTTCATTCTTTTTGGTCTCCTATCTTACAAATTTTCCCAGTCAAAATCTTCAGCATCTTTGCGAAGTAATTCTTGTGCATTGCGCAATTTTTCTGTGATTTTTACAAAGATACGGAAGTCGTCAAACGTGGCATCCAATTTTTTAATAACATCAAGATCCACTAGGTCTCCACTTGGACTAAAGGCTTGAAGAGAATGTGAAAGCAAGAATTCATCAGGAAGGACACTCGCTTTAATTTCTGGAGCATTCAAGATTTGGCGAAGTTGTAATTGGGCACGTGATGAACCAAGTGTACCGTAAGAAGCACCCGTAATCATGATTGGTTTGTTCAAAAGTGGGTAAATACCGTAAGACAACCAAGCAAGAGCACTCATCAAAACAGCTGGGATAGAGTGGTCGTACTCAGGAGTACCGATAATAACACCATCTGCCTCTTCGATTTTAGCAGCAATTTCCAGAATTTCAGCAGGTACTTGCTTGTCAGCTGGTTTATTGAAGACAGGAACGTCTTTGATTTCAACAAGTTCAATTTCAGCTTTGTCAGCAAAGTGTTTTTGCATGTATTGAAGCAATTGACGGTTTGTAGAACGTTTTGAATTTGTTCCAACAATAGCAATAAGTTTTAACATGAGATTTCCTTTCTCTTTTTACATAATACGATTTTAAAACTCCATTGAAACAGTTGTCTCTATAGAGTAGGAATTCCTGAAGAACAGCTTAGGTGACCTTCCTTATCGATGAGGATAGCTTCGATGCCCTTCAAACTTTCGACTTGCCAGAGGATAGAAGCTGATCTTTCTCCAAATAGACGAGTTGTCCATATTTCACCATCGACTGATTTATCAGAGATGATTGTCAGACTAGCTAGTTCCGTTTCAACAGGATATCCTGTTTGACTGTCAAAAATATGATGGTAATCTTTTCCATCGATTGTTAGGTGACGTTCATAAATGCCTGAAGTCACGACAGATTGATTGACAACAGGGATAGTCATTAAGTGATTTCCCCGAGGATTGGCTGGGTCTTGAATCCCGATTTGCCAAGGCTGATTTCCTCTTGCCTGATTTTTTCCAATGGTTAGGATATTCCCTCCCAGATTGATTAAGGCAGATGTCACTCCCTCTTCTCTCAGAAATTGAGCAACCTTATCCGCACTGTATCCTTTGGCTAAACAACCAAGATCGATTTTCATTCCTCTCTGCTTTAAGAATACAGTGGAAGTAGAAGAATCTAACTCGATATCATGAGGATTGATTAGAGGCAGCACCGCTTCAATTTCTTGAGGCTGGGCGACCTTGGCATCTGAAAAACCGATACGCCAGGTTTGAATTAAGGGACCAATACTGATGTTGAGATGGCTAGAGGGCGCTAGGCTATGCTCTAACCCAAGTGAAATCAGCTCAAACAGGTCTGGATGAACCGTGACGGGGGCTATTCCAGCTTGATGATTGATTTCCATCAACTCAGATTCCTGACTATTGGCATTGAAGCGGTATTCTAGCTCTCTGAGTAAATCAAAGGATTTTTGGAGCAAGCTATCGGCTCGCTCATCCACTAATGAAATAGTGATAGTAGTCCCCATTAGCCGTTCAGAATGTGAACTAAGAGGCAAGCTACCAACTCCTTTCTCTTATAGAAAATAAGTTGTAATATCAAGCAATTATCTAAATTGAAGCCCTTACATTTTATTTTCATGTTATTAGAATACCATAAAGTTAGACTTTTCACAAATAAAATTTGGAAAAAGTCAAGAAATATGCTCATAAAATTCATGAGTCTTGAAAACAGGATAAATGGGGAATTATTTTTGATAAAAAATGCTGAAATAATAGTAAACCACTTGTAAACGCTAACAGTAAATGGTATACTAGTAGAGTAAATTTAAAATTGAAGGCAGGAAATTTTTTATGAGTAAAATCGTTGTAGTTGGTGCTAACCACGCTGGTACAGCATGTATTAATACTATGTTGGATAATTTTGGAAGTGAGAACGAAATTGTTGTATTTGACCAAAACTCTAATATCTCTTTCCTAGGATGTGGAATGGCTCTTTGGATTGGTGAACAAATTGACGGTGCTGAAGGCTTGTTCTATTCTGATAAAGAAAAATTGGAAGCTAAAGGTGCTAAAGTATACATGAAATCACCAGTTCTTTCAATCGACTATGATAACAAAGTAGTTACAGCGGAAGTTGAAGGAAAAGAGCACAAAGAATCATACGAAAAATTGATTTTCGCTACAGGTTCTACACCAATCTTGCCACCAATCGAAGGTGTTGAAATTGTTAAAGGAAACCGCGAATTCAAAGCGACTCTTGAAAATGTTCAATTTGTTAAGTTGTACCAAAACGCAGAAGAAGTTATCAATAAACTTGCTGACAAGAGCAAACACCTAGATCGCATCGCTGTTGTTGGTGGTGGTTATATCGGTGTTGAACTTGCTGAAGCCTTCGAGCGTCTAGGAAAAGAAGTTGTCCTTGTTGATATTGTAGACACTGTTTTGAACGGTTACTATGACAAAGACTTCACTCAAATGATGGCGAAGAACTTGGAAGACCACAACATCCGCTTGGCGCTTGGTCAAACTGTTAAAGCAATCGAAGGTGACGGTAAAGTTGAACGCTTGATTACTGACAAAGAAAGCTTTGATGTAGATATGGTTATCCTTGCAGTTGGTTTCCGTCCAAACACAGCCCTTGCTGACGGTAAGATTGAACTCTTCCGTAACGGTGCCTTCCTTGTAGATAAGAAACAAGAAACATCACTTCCAGGTGTATTTGCAGTTGGTGACTGTGCTACTGTCTATGATAATGCTCGTAAAGACACTAGCTACATTGCCCTTGCTTCAAATGCTGTTCGTACTGGTATCGTTGGTGCCTACAATGCTTGTGGGCATGAATTGGAAGGAATCGGTGTGCAAGGATCAAACGGTATCTCAATCTATGGTCTTCACATGGTTTCAACTGGTTTGACTCTTGAAAAAGCGAAAGCTGCAGGTTACAATGCGACTGAAACAGGCTTTAACGATCTACAAAAACCAGAATTCATGAAACATGACAACCATGAAGTAGCAATTAAGATTGTCTTTGACAAAGATAGCCGTGAAATTCTTGGTGCCCAAATGGTTTCACATGATATTGCAATTAGCATGGGAATTCACATGTTCTCACTTGCTATCCAAGAGCATGTAACAATTGATAAATTGGCATTGACAGACCTATTCTTCTTGCCACACTTCAACAAACCATACAACTACATTACAATGGCTGCACTTACAGCTGAAAAATAATATTTGATGATCTATCTGGCCTTAAGTTGAGGTCAGATAGTTTTTTAGACAATCTGTCCCCATACAATTACAGTTTTTTTATCTTGTGATTCATTCTAATCTAGCTTAAAATGAAATGGTAGCTACCAATACAAATGATGAGGATAAAGAAATGACTGAAAATCGTTATGAACTAAATAAAAACTTGGCACAGATGCTCAAAGGTGGGGTTATCATGGACGTTCAGAACCCTGAACAGGCTCGTATTGCAGAGGCTGCTGGTGCGGCTGCTGTCATGGCCTTGGAGCGGATTCCAGCTGATATTCGTGCAGCTGGTGGTGTTTCTCGTATGAGTGATCCAAAGATGATTAAGGAAATCCAAGAAGCGGTTAGTATTCCAGTAATGGCCAAGGTCAGAATCGGGCATTTTGTTGAGGCTCAGATTTTAGAGGCTATTGAGATTGACTATATCGATGAGAGTGAAGTTTTATCGCCAGCTGACGACCGTTTCCATGTGGACAAGAAAGAATTCCAAGTTCCTTTTGTCTGTGGGGCTAAGGACTTGGGTGAAGCCTTGCGTCGTATCGCTGAAGGTGCTTCTATGATTCGTACAAAAGGAGAACCGGGTACGGGGGATATTGTTCAAGCTGTTCGCCATATGCGTATGATGAATCAGGAAATTCGTCGCATTCAAAACCTACGTGAGGACGAACTTTATGTTGCTGCCAAGGACTTGCAAGTCCCTGTAGAATTGGTTCAATATGTCCATGAGCATGGAAAATTGCCAGTTGTAAACTTCGCAGCTGGAGGTGTTGCAACGCCAGCAGATGCTGCGCTGATGATGCAATTAGGGGCAGAGGGTGTCTTTGTCGGTTCAGGTATTTTCAAGTCAGGAGATCCTGTTAAACGAGCGAGCGCCATTGTTAAAGCTGTGACTAACTTCAGAAATCCTCAAATCCTAGCTCAAATCTCTGAAGATTTAGGAGAAGCCATGGTTGGTATCAATGAAAATGAAATCAAAATTCTCATGGCAGAGCGAGGAAAATAGATGAAAATCGGAATATTGGCCTTGCAAGGTGCTTTTGCAGAACATGCAAAAGTACTAGAGCAATTAGGTGTTGAGAGTGTTGAAATCAGAAATTTAGAGGATTTTCAGCAAGATCAGAGTGATTTGTCGGGTTTGATTTTGCCGGGTGGTGAGTCTACAAGCATGGGCAAGCTCTTACGAGATCAACATATGATGACTCCTATAAGAGAAGCTATTTTATCTGGTTTACCAGCCTTTGGAACCTGTGCAGGCTTAATTTTGCTGGCTAAGGAAATTACTTCTCAGGACGAGAGTCATCTTGGAACTATGAATATGGTGGTCGAGCGAAATGCCTATGGGCGCCAATTAGGAAGTTTCTATACGGAAGCAGAATGTAAGGGAGTTGGTAGTATTCCAATGACCTTTATCCGTGGTCCAATTATCAGCAGTGTTGGAGAAGGTGTAGAAATTCTAGCAAGAGTTGACGATCAAATCGTTGCAGCCCAAGAAAAAAATATGTTGGTAACTTCTTTTCATCCAGAATTGACTGATGATGTGCGCTTGCACCAGTACTTTATCAATATGTGTAAAGAAAAAAGTTGAGACTGAATTTCTCAACTTTTTTACATGTAATAAACAATGGCAATGTACTGGAGGGCAGATGCTGCTAGGATAAAGAGATGCCAAATCATGTGGAAATAAGGTTTTTTCTTGGCGTAAAATCCAGCTCCAACTGTATAAGAGAGTCCGCCAGTTACCATGAGACTCCAGAAAATGGGCGTTGTTTGACTGATAATGGCTGGAATGATAGCCAGAACTAACCAGCCCATAATCAGGTAAAGAGCAAGGCTAAATTTCTCATTGACCTTTTTAGCAAAGATTTTATAGAGAATACCAAAGATGGTCGTTCCCCATTGGATGGCAATAATCAGATAGCCAAACCAGTTATTCATCAAAGTCAGTACGACAGGTGTATAAGAGCCAGCAATGGCAACATAAATCATAGAATGGTCAATAATTCTCAAGACATATTTATGGGTCGAACCATAGGCCATAGAGTGGTAAATGGTGGATGATAGGAACATGAGAAAGAGACTGATGACGAAAATGGAAACGCCGATAGAGGATAAAAATCCGTGTGTCTCATAACTATAGGTGGATGAAATAGGGAGTAAGATGAGCATGATGACTGCACCTACTGCATGGGTCACACTATTAGCAATCTCCTCTCCAAAACTAAGTTGTTTACTGAGTTTAAGACTAGTATTCATTAGATTTCCTCCTCTTGAGTATGATGGATTAAGGCTAGGGTTTGATGATAGAGTTTAACGGTTTGGCAGCTACTTTGGATAATGGGGTTAGCTGGGTCAATTCCTTGGTTCATGTAGTCCACAAAAGCATCGTAGAGTTGGTCTGAACTTGCTTGACTTTGGAGAGTATTCAGTGTCTGAGCGATTTCTTGGATTGAAAAGACAGACTTTAGGGTTGTGATAGCAATCAAACGGGCAATCTGTTGGCGTTGGTATTTTTTCTTGTCAGGCTTTGTCAGGTAACCATGTTTCACATAATTGTTGACCATAGATGCTGTTAGGCCCTTATCTTTATCAGGAGAGATAGGGGCGCAGACCTGATTGACATAGAGCAAAACCTGGTCCAGATAGAGGTCAATGTTTGGAATTTCTGCCCATTTTGGGTAGAAAAAGGTAGTTTTCATTTCCAACTCCTTTTTATCTAGTTTTAATAACTAGATTATAAAATAATAAAAACAGAAAGTCAAATTTTAACTGCTTGTGAAAAGGCTTAAATTATGCTATGATGGGAGAAACTAGTCAGAAATGAGGAGAAAAGATGGAGATTCGTTTAGCTTTTCCAAATGAAGTAGATGCCATTATGCAGGTGATTGAGGAAGCCAAGAAATGTTTAGCAGATGCTGGTAGTGACCAGTGGCAAAATGGCTATCCAAATGCTGATATTATTATTGAGGATATTATCTCAGGTCAAGCCTATGTAGCCTTGGAAGATGGAGAACTACTAGCCTATGCTGCTGTGACCAAGAGTCCAGAGGCAGCCTATGAAGCCATTTATGAAGGAAACTGGCAAGCTGGAGAGTCAGAGTACCTAGTCTTTCACCGTATTGCTGTGGCAGCAGATGTGCAGGGACAGGGAGTCGCTCAAACCTTTTTAGAAGGCTTGATTGAAGGTTTTGACTATCTTGATTTTCGCTCAGATACGCATGTTGCAAACAAGGCCATGCAACATATTTTTGAAAAACTTGGTTTTAAACAGGTTGGTAAAGTGCCTGTTGATGGCGAACGCTTGGCCTATCAAAAATTGAAGAAATAATGCAAAAGAAGTACGCAAAAATACTCTACTCTTCGCCAATTGGCTCCCTTTCTCTTGTAGCTGATGACCATCATTTGTATGGGATTTGGGTTCAGGAGCAGAAGCATTTTGAGAGGGGACTAGGAGATGAAACGATAGAAGAACTTGTTAGTCATCCCATTTTAGACTCAGTTATTGCTTGCTTAGATGGTTACTTTAAAGGCAAGTCTCGGGATTTATCCGACTTGCCCTTGGCTCCAATCGGAACGGATTTTGAAAAGCGAGTTTGGTCCTATTTACAGGAAATTCCTTATGGTCAGACAGTGACCTATGGACAAATAGCCCAAGATTTGCAAGTGGCTTCTGCTCAAGCAATTGGTGGAGCAGTGGGGCGCAATCCTTGGTCTATCCTAGTACCTTGTCACCGTGTGCTGGGAGCAGGCAAGCGTCTGACAGGTTATGCTGCTGGAGTGGAAAAGAAAGCTTGGCTCTTGGATCATGAAGGCGCAGATTTTAAAGATATAAATAATAGAAAGTGAAACATATGTTAGAATTTATCGAATACCCAAAATGTTCAACTTGTAAAAAAGCAAAACAAGAATTAAACCAACTCGGTGTGGACTATAAAGCTGTTCACATCGTCGAAGAAACACCTAGCCAAGAAGTGATTTTGAACTGGCTAGAGACCTCAGGTTTCGAATTGAAACAATTTTTCAACACTAGTGGAATCAAATACCGTGAATTGGGGCTGAAAGATAAGGTAGGAAACTTGTCAAACCAAGAAGCGGCTGAGTTGCTAGCAAGTGACGGTATGTTGTTAAAACGACCCATTTTAGTAGAAAATGGAACTGTTAAGCAAATCGGTTATCGAAAAGCTTATGAAGAATTGGGACTGAAATAGTTTTTACTTATCTCTTTGATAGATAAAATATATAGCCTCCCTGTTTCAAAGTATGATAAACTAGTAGGTAGACAAAGTCTGTATCTGACCGTAGCAAATAATTTCATTGACGGCAGAAGTATGGTAGAATGAATCATTATCAGGAGAGGATGTTTTTATGAATGTTACAACGATTTTAGCATCAGATTGGTACCAAAACTTGATGCAATTGATTCCGGATGGCAAGCTTTTTAGCCTACGTTCGGTCTTTGATGGGATTCCAAGAATTGTCCAACAACTTCCAACAACGATTATGTTGACAATTGGTGGTGCCTTTTTTGGCTTGGTTTTGGCGCTTCTTTTTGCCATTGTGAAGATCAATCGTGTCAAGATTTTATATCCCTTGCAGGCCTTCTTTGTTAGTTTCTTAAAAGGGACACCGATTTTGGTGCAACTCATGTTGACCTACTACGGAATTCCTTTGGCTTTGAAAGCTCTCAATCAGCAATGGGGAACTGGTCTCAATATCAATGCGATTCCAGCCGCTGCTTTTGCGATTGTTGCCTTTGCTTTTAATGAGGCGGCTTATGCCAGTGAAACCATTCGTGCAGCCATTCTCTCAGTCAATCCTGGTGAGATTGAAGCGGCACGCAGTCTAGGCATGACCCGAGCGCAAGTTTATCGTCGAGTGATTATTCCAAATGCGGCCGTTGTAGCGACTCCAACCTTGATCAATTCCCTAATCGGCTTGACCAAGGGAACATCTTTAGCTTTTAGTGCGGGTGTTGTGGAAGTCTTTGCCCAAGCTCAGATTTTGGGTGGTGCCGATTATCGTTACTTTGAACGCTTTATCTCCGTTGCCCTTGTTTATTGGGTAGTCAATATCGGAATTGAAAGCCTCGGTCGTTTCATCGAGAGAAAAATGGCTATTTCTGCACCTGATATAGTGCAAACAGATGTGAAAGGAGACCTTCGTTAATGATTAAGATTTCGAATTTAAGCAAATCCTTTTCAGGACAGACTGTCTTGGATCATCTGGACTTGGATATTCAAAAAGGGGAAGTCGTAGCCTTGATTGGTTCTTCAGGAGCTGGAAAATCAACTTTTCTTCGTAGTCTCAATTATCTTGAAACACCTGACAGTGGCTCGATTCAGATTGATGATTTCTCAGTTGATTTTTCTAAGATTACTCAAGAAGAAATCCTTGCCCTTCGTCGTAAGCTGTCTATGGTTTTCCAACAGTTTAATTTGTTTGAACGCCGCACGGCACTTGATAATGTGAAAGAAGGCTTGGTTGTTGTCAAGAAATTATCTGACCAAGAAGCGACTAAGATTGCCAAGGAAGAGTTGGCTAAGGTTGGGCTTTCGGACCGTGAAAACCATTATCCTCGCCATTTATCAGGTGGACAAAAGCAACGGGTTGCCCTGGCGCGTGCGCTTGCTATGAAACCAGATGTCTTGCTCTTAGACGAACCAACTTCAGCCCTTGACCCAGAATTGGTCGGTGAAGTAGAAAAGTCTATTGCAGATGCTGCTAAGTCAGGTCAAACCATGATTTTGGTCAGTCATGACATGTCCTTTGTAGCTCAAGTAGCTGATAAGATTCTCTTCTTAGATAAGGGGAAAATCATCGAGTCTGGAACTCCGGATGAGATTATCCACCATCCGAAAGAAGAGCGGACAAAAGAATTCTTCGCTAGTTACAAACGGACTTATATTTGATATAATAGATAAAGAAAAACTCAGTTAGCTGGACTAGCTGAGTTTACTCTTTAAAAAAGATAGAAATGAGAGAAATCATGCTACTGCAACTATTTTCTTTATATTTCGAGAGTTTGCTCTTGACCACCATCCTCGTCCTGATTTTTTTAGGGATTTGGATTGGACTGAGAGCCATGTCGGGAGTTGATAAGACAGCTAAGGCTCGCCAAGCCCATCTCTATGATATGATTATGATTGGAGTCTTGGTTGTTCCAGTATTATCCTTTGCGGTTATGAGTTTAATTCTTGTTTTCAAGGCATAATCCTTGCTTGATTAACAAGAAAGAGTTAGAATAAAGATAGTTACAACAAGAAAGAAGGAATCTATATGTACGATACTATTATTATCGGTGCTGGACCTGCAGGGATGACTGCGGCCTTGTATGCTGCTCGAAGCAATCTAAAAGTAGCTTTGATTGAAGGTGGTCTGCCAGGTGGTCAGATGAATAATACATCTGATATTGAAAATTACCCTGGATACGCTAATATTAGTGGACCAGAATTGGCAGAAAAGATGTTTGAACCGCTTGAAAATCTTGGTGTTGAGCACATTTATGCTTATGTTGAAAATGTAGAAGATCATGGTGATTTTAAGAAAGTGATGACTGATGACCAAACATATGAAACTCGTACAGTTATCGTAGCAACTGGTTCTAAACACCGTCCTTTGGGAGTGCCTGGAGAAGAAGAACTGAATAGTCGTGGTGTTTCATACTGTGCCGTGTGTGATGGTGCTTTCTTCCGTGACCAAGATTTGTTGGTAGTCGGTGGTGGAGATTCAGCTGTTGAAGAAGCCCTCTTCTTGACTCGTTTTGCTAGGACTGTTACCATTGTTCACCGTCGTGATCAACTTCGTGCCCAAAAGGTTTTACAAGACCGCGCCTTTGCGAATGAGAAAATCAGCTTTATCTGGGATTCTGTAGTGAAGGAAATCAAGGGTGAAAACCGAGTAGAATCTGCCGTATTTGAAAATGTGAAAACAGGTCAAGTGACAGAACAAGCCTTTGGTGGTGTCTTTATCTATGTTGGTTTGGATCCTCTTAGCGATTTTGTTAAAGAATTGAATATCCAAGATCAGGCAGGTTGGATTGTGACAGACAAACATATGAAAACTGCAGTTGATGGTATCTTTGCAGTTGGAGATGTTCGCTTGAAGGACCTCCGTCAAGTAACAACAGCAGTTGGAGATGGAGCTATCGCTGGTCAAGAAGCCTATAAATTTATCACAGAACATAGTTAATACACTTCGAAAATCTCTTCAAACCACGTCAGCTTCGCCTTGCCGTATATATCATAGGTATAGGTAACTGACTTCGTCAGTCTTATCCACAACCTCAAAACCGTGTTTTGAGCAACCTGCGGCTAGTTTCCTAGTTTGCTCTTTGATTTTCATTGAGTATAATCATAAAAAAGTTTCCAGTCATCTGATTGGAAACTTTTTTATAGTCTATTTCGGAAAACTTCGTACATGAGAATGGCTGCAGCAACACTGGCATTGAGACTTTGAACATGTCCATTCATGGGAATGGTAATCATCTCATCGACCTGTTTTTTGATGTTGCTAGAGATGCCTTTGCCTTCATTTCCAATGATGAGGGCGATTTTCCCTTTTGTATTCCACTTGTGGCAAGGAGTCCCATTCATATCTGTTCCAAAGGTCCAGAAACCTTCATCCTTGAGTTTGTCCAGAGTTTGGCTTAGATTGGTTACTCGAGTAATTGGAACGTGTTCAATAGCACCTGTGGCCGTTTTGGCAACGACAGGAGTAACACCGACAGCACGGTGTTTGGGAATGATGACACCTGAAACGTTGGTTGCATCGGCTGTTCGCAAGATAGAACCCAGATTATGGGGATCGGTTAAACCATCCAGAATCAATAGAAGTGGATTTTCTTCTTGACGTGTTTTGGCAAGGATGTGATCCAGCTCGCTATAGGCAAATTCGGACACTCGTAGAACAAAACCTTGGTGGACAGCACCTTCGGTCATCTCAGAGAGGGATTTTTTTGAAGTCCAAGAAATGGATACCTTTTTTTCTGTAGCCAGTTCTTTGACTTTCTCAACATTCTTACCTCGGAGATCTTCTTGTAGGTAGAGTTTGTTTCCAGTATTTGCAAGGAGGGCTTCGGTAACGGCGTGGACGCCATAGACAATATCATTTGTTTTCATGCCTCTATTATAACACAAAACCCCGTCTTGCAACCGGATTTTCTTTATTCCAGAATCAGTAAACCATCTTTAACTGCAAATGGGTCTTTTTCATTGATACGATCGTAAAACATGATTCCGTTGATATGGTCAATTTCATGCTGAACAACGATGGAGTTGTAGCCTTTGAGCTTGATGCGGTGTTTTTCTCCATCCTTGTCAAAGTAGTCAACAGTAACGCGAGCATGGCGAACTACGTAGCCAGGCACATTACGGTCAACAGACAGGCAACCTTCTCCTTCACCAAGAGCAGCGTCTTGAACAGAGTGAGAGACGATTTTGGGATTGTACATAATAGCTTGTAAGTCGTAGGCTTCCTCTGGCGTTTCGCCTTCTTCAACAATATTAGGCACCAAAACAGCGATAATGCGTTTTGAGATATCCAACTGGGGAGCAGCCAGTCCAACCCCACCGCGTAACCCCATTTTTTCAGCCATGACAGGATCTTGGGAATGTTTGAGGAATTGCATCATCTTTTCGCCAAGGATGATTTCTTGGTCAGACAAGGGAAAAGTGACTTCCTCAGCAACCGCGCGTAGAGTTGGGTTCCCTTCGCGGATAATATCGTTCATATCAATTAAGTGAGCAGCTTTTGTAATACGTTCTATAGCAGACATTTTCTCTCCTTTCATTACCTCTACATGATAACACAAAATGACAAGGATTGAAAGTATTACAGCCTTTAGGATTTGTAGAAAATAGATAGGAAGTTAAATTCATACTCAATGAAAATCAAAGAGCAAACTAAGAAGCTAGCCGTAGGTTGCTCAAAGCACTGCTTTGAGGTTGTAGATAGAACTGACGAAGTCGGTAACATATATACGGTAAGGCGACGCTGACGTGGTTTGAAGAGATTTTCGAAGAGTATCAATTGTGAAAGAAATCCTTATCTGTGATATAATAAAAAGAAAAGGCTTGCATAAGAAAGTAGGGAGAATGAAGATGAAAAGAAGACAAGATAGAAATCAGGGTGGTTTAACTTTTCGTTTTATGAAGGGAATGGTAAACTTTTTTAGGAGTTATCGCAAGTGGAGCAATAAAGGATTTGTGGCGGTACTCTTGCTAGCAGTTGCTTTATCAATGGGCTTGGTCTTGTTGTTTGAAAGTTTCCAAGGCATGCCTCTGACCAGTCAAAAACGAGATACTATTTCTCAAGAGGGGACTAAGCAAAAGTCTCAGGAGCAGGAAGAGGAAAAATCTGCTAGAATTATGGCCAACGGAGATTTACTCTACCACGATGGACTTTTCTTTTCAGCTAAAAAAGAAGACGGTACCTATGACTTTCATGAGAATTTTGAGTATGTGACACCTTGGCTCAAGCAAGCAGATTTAGCTATTGGTGATTTTGAAGGAACCATCAATAAGGATCATTATTTAGCAGGTTATCCTCTCTTTAATGCTCCTGCTGAAGTTATGGATGCCATTAAGGATGCAGGTTATCATGTGCTGGATTTAGCTCATAATCATATTTTGGATTCGCAAATTGAGGGAGTTATTTCAACGGCTGATATTATTGAGAAAGCTGGAATCACTCCAATCGGAGTTTATACGCACGAGCCACGTGATCAGGCTCCGCTGGTCATTAAGGAAGTGAATGGTATCAAGGTTGCACTGTTAGCCTATTCCTATGGTTTCAATGGCATTGAGCAGTATATTTCTCAGGAAGACTATAATCGTTATCTTTCAGATTTAAACGAAGATAAGATGAAGGATGAAATTGAACGGGCTGAAAAGGAAGCAGATATCACCATTATCATGCCTCAGATGGGTGTTGAGTATCGATTGGAACCAACTGAGGAACAAAAAGCTCTTTATCACAAGATGATTGATTGGGGAGCGGATATTATCTTTGGAGGTCATCCACACGTAGTTGAGCCATCTGAAACGGTTGAAAAAGATGGAGAAAAGAAACTCATTATCTATTCAATGGGGAACTTCATTTCCAATCAACGAATTGAATCTATGGGAGATGAAGAAAATGCTAAGTGGACTGAACGTGGCGTTCTCATGGACGTGACCATTAAGAAGAAGGATGGAAAAACAACTATCGGAACAGCTAAAGCTCATCCTACTTGGGTCAATCGAACACCAAAGGGAACTTTTTCACCAGAAGGCTATCCTTTATATCATTATCAAACCTATATCTTGGAAGATTTTATCGAGGGTGGCAGTCATCGTGACCAGTTAGATGAAGCGACTAAGGAACGAATTGATACAGCCTATAAAGAAATGAACGAACATGTGGGATTGAAGTGGGATTAGTTTGAATCCAGAGGAAAGTAAATGACGATTAAAGTAATTGCGACAGATATGGATGGGACCTTGCTGGATGCTAGAGGCCAGCTGGATCTCCCACGCTTGGAAAAGATTTTAGATCAGTTGGATCAAAGGGGCATTCGTTTTGTTATCGCGACGGGTAATGAAATTCACCGCATGAGGCAACTACTGGAGCACTTGGTCGATCGAGTGGTTCTGGTGGTTGCCAACGGTGCTCGTATTTTTGAAAACAATGAACTGATTCAGGCTCAGACTTGGGATGATGCCATTGTTGACAAGGCTTTGGCTTATTTCAAGGGTCGAGCGTGTCAGGACCAGTTTGTTGTAACGGGGATGAAGGGTGGTTTCGTCAAGGAAGGTACCATTTTTACAGACCTTGAAAGTTTTATGACTCCAGAAATGATTGAAAAATTCTACCAACGGATGCAATTTGTGGACGAGTTAACCTCTGACCTCTTTGGTGGTGTGCTCAAGATGAGTATGGTTGTTGGTGAGGAACGTTTGAATTCGGTATTGGAAGAAATCAATGACCTCTTTGATGGCCGTGTTCGTGCTGTATCGAGTGGCTATGGTTGCATTGATATCCTCCAAGCTGGAATTCATAAAGCATGGGGCTTGGAAGAATTACTCAAGCGTTGGGACTTGAAAGCCCAACAAATCATGGCTTTTGGCGACAGTGAAAATGATATTGAAATGCTTGAAATGGCTGGAATTGCCTATGCGATGGAAAATGCTGATGACAAGGCCAAAGCTGTGGCGACTGCTTTAGCACCAGCTAACAGCCAAGGAGGAGTTTATCAAGTCTTGGAAAACTGGTTAGAAAAAGGAGAATGAAGTGGCAGTACAGTTATTAGAAAATTGGTTACTAAAGGAACAAGAAAAAATCCAAACCAAATACCGTCACTTAAATCAGGTTTCCATTGTAGAGCCCGATATTCTCTTTATTGGGGATTCCATTGTCGAATATTATCCTCTGCAGGAGTTGTTTGGGACTTCAAAGACAATTGTCAATCGAGGCATTCGAGGTTATCAGACAGGGCTGTTACTTGATAACCTCGATGCGCATCTGTACGGTGGGGCAGTAGATAAAATTGTCCTTCTGATTGGAACAAATGATATCGGAAAAGATGTGCCTGTGAATGAGACTCTCAATAACCTCGAAGCTATCATACAGTCTATTGCTCGTGATTATCCACTGACAGAGATAAAATTGCTTTCCATTTTGCCAGTCAATGAGGGAGAGGAGTACAAGCAGACAGTCTATATCCGTACGAATGAAAAAATTCAGAAATGGAATCAAGCCTATCAAGAGCTTGCTTCTACCTATATGCAGGTGGAATTTGTGCCAGTGTTTGATAGTTTGACATATAAAGTAGGCCAACTCAAAAAAGACTATACTACTGATGGATTGCACCTCAGTGTTTCTGGTTATCAGGTTTTGACCAAAGCTTTGAAAGATTATCTTTACTAAATAGCTAAATAATGTTAAATTTGAGCATAATATCTTGTAAAAAATTCTAAAATCCTTTAAAATAAAAAGTGACGGAGGAATTTATGAATGTAAATCAGATTGTACGGATTATTCCTACTTTAAAAGTTAATAATAGAAAATTAAATGAAACATTTTATATTGAAACCCTTGGAATGAAGGCCTTGTTAGAGGAGTCAGCCTTTCTATCACTAGGTGATCAAACAGGTCTTGAGAAGCTGGTTTTAGAAGAAGCTCCAAGTATGCGTACTCGTAAGGTAGAGGGACGAAAAAAACTGGCTAGATTGATTATCAAGGTGGAAAATCCCTTGGAAATCGAAGGACTCTTATCTAAAACAGATTCGATTCATCAATTATATAAGGGGCAAAATGGCTACGCTTTTGAAATTTTTTCACCAGAAGATGATTTGATTTTGATTCATGCGGAAGATGACAGAGCAAGTCTAGTAGAAGTAGGAGAAAAGCCAGAATTTCAAACAGATCTGGAGTCAATTTCTTTAAGTAAATTTGAAATTTCTATGGAATTACACCTCCCAACGGATGTAGATAGTTTCTTGGAACTATCTGAGATTGTGCCATCACTTGATTTTATACCAGCTCAGGGGCAAGATTTGACTGTGGATAATACGGTTACTTGGGACTTATCTATGCTCAAGTTCTTGGTCAATGAACTAGATATAGCAAGTCTGCGCCAGAAGTTTGAGTCTACCGAATATTTTATTCCTAAGTCTGAAAAATTCTTCCTTGGTAAAGATAGAAATAATGTTGAATTGTGGTTTGAAGAAGTATGAAGTGGACCAAGATTATTAAAAAGATAGATGAACAAATCGAGGCAGGGATTTATCCCGGAGCCTCTTTTGCATATTTTAAGGACAATCAATGGATAGAGTTCTATTCAGGCCAGAGTGACCCAGAGCGTGGCTTGCAGACTGAGGCAGGACTAGTTTATGACCTAGCTAGTGTCAGCAAAGTTGTTGGCGTTGGCACCGTTTTTACTTTTTTGTGGGAAAAAGGTCAATTAGATATTGACAGACCAGTAACAGATTTTTTAGCTGAGAGTGATTATCCAGACATCACTATTCGTCAGCTCTTAACTCACGCTACAGATCTTGATCCGTTTATTCCTAATCGTGATCTTTTAACAGCCTCAGAATTAAAGGAAGCTATGTTTCATCTCAAGAGACGAAGTCAGCCAGCCTTTCTTTATTCGGATGTTCATTTTTTGCTGTTGGGCTTTATTTTGGAAAGAATTTTTAATCAAGACTTGAATGTGATTTTAAAGGATCAAGTCTGGAAACCTTGGAGAATGACGGAAACCCAGTTTGGTCCTGTTGAGCTTGCTGTTCCAACTGTCAGAGGTGTCGAGGCAGGTCTGGTACATGATCCCAAGGCTCGTCTCTTGGGCATACATGCTGGTAGTGCTGGTTTATTTTCGACTGTAAAGGATTTACAAATTTTTTTAGAACACTATTTAGCAGATGATTTTGCAAGAGATTTGAGTCAAAATTTTTCTCCTTTGGATGACAAGGAACGTTCTTTAGCATGGAATTTGGAGGGAGATTGGCTAGACCATACGGGCTATACAGGTACCTTTATCATGTGGAATCGTCAGAAGCAAGAAGCGGCCATTTTCCTATCGAATCGTACCTATGAAAAGGATGAGAGGGCTCAATGGATTGTAGACCGCAATCAAGTAATGGACTTGATTCGTAAAGAAGAGTAAGGAGAGACATGTCAAATAGTTTAAAAGGGACTCTATTAACAGTTGTGGCTGGGATTGCTTGGGGCTTGTCAGGAACGAGTGGCCAATACCTGATGGTGCACGGAATTTCGGCTCTGGTTTTGACCAACTTGCGTCTTTTAATCGCTGGTGGAATTCTCATGCTCTTGGCTTATGCCACTGCAAAAGATAAAATGCTGGCCTTTTTAACGGATAGAAAGAGTTTGCTGTCTCTTCTTATTTTTGCCCTAATTGGTCTATTCCTCAATCAATTCGCCTATCTAACTGCTATTCAGGAGACCAATGCAGGTACTGCAACAGTGCTTCAGTATGTTTGTCCTGTCGGGATTTTGATTTATAGCTGTATCAAGGATAAGGTGGCGCCGACACTGGGAGAGATTGTTTCTATCATATTAGCCATCGGAGGAACCTTCCTGATCGCAACACATGGGCAGTTGGACCAGTTATCTATTACACCTTCTGGTTTATTCTGGGGGCTCTTTTCTGCTCTGACTTACGCACTTTATATCATTTTGCCCATAGCCTTGATTAAGAAGTGGGGGAGCAGTTTGGTCATTGGTGTGGGAATGGTCATAGCTGGTTTGGTCGCCCTTCCTTTTACAGGGGTTCTACAGGCCAATATACCGACTAGTCTTGATTTTCTCCTTGCGTTTGCAGGCATTATCCTTGTCGGGACTGTCTTTGCCTATACAGCCTTTCTAAAAGGAGCCAGTCTGATAGGACCGGTCAAGTCAAGCTTGTTGGCTTCAATTGAGCCAATATCGGCAGTTTTCTTTGCCTTTCTAATCATGAATGAACAATTTTATCCCATTGATTTTCTTGGTATGGCAATGATATTGTTTGCTGTAACTCTGATTTCTTTGAAAGATTTACTCTTAGAAAAATAAAAAGACTCTTTGTCCGTGACAGAGAGTTTTTGCGTAGTATTTTATACTCAATGAAAATCAAAGAGCAAACTAGGAAACTAGCCACAGGCTGTACTTGAGTACGGCAAGGCGACGTTGACGCAGTTTGAATTTGATTTTCGAAGAGTATTAATTGTTTTCAAGATAAAATTCAAAACGTTCGCCTACATACTGACTTTTTACGTATTCAAATGCTGTTCCATCTTCTAGGTAAGAAACCTGAGTTAAACCAAGAATAGCATGTCCTTTTTCAACTTCCAAATAGTGGGCAATTTTTTCTTTAGCAAGGCGAGCATAAATGGTCTGTTGAGATTTGCCGATACGATAGCCATGTTTTTGCAAGGTTTGGAAGAAATGACTGGTGATTTCTTCTTTTTTAAAATCCTTAATGAATTTTTCAGGAATAGAAGCAACTTCATAAACCAGAGGAACTTTGTCGGCATAGCGGACCCGCTCCATTCGGATAATATTCTCCGTTGGAGAAATACCTAGCTTGGCAACCTCCTGCTCGTTGGGAATGGTTTTTCTATAGGAAATGAGCTGGCTAGAGGGAACTTTGCCTTGGGATTTGACAATTTCAGTAAAACTGGTTGTCCCTCGCATCTTTTCCTGTACACGTGTACTGGAAACAAAAGTGCCGCTTCCTACACGACGCTCTAAAACACCTTCTTCGACTAATAGAGATACGGCTTGGCGGAGGGTCATGCGGCTGACTGCAAACTGCTCTGCTAAGTCTCGTTCACTAGGAAGCCTCTCACCAATAGCCCAACGATGTTCGTCAATATCCTTTTTAATCTGATCATGGATTTTCATATAAGCGGGTAGCATATTTTTCACTTCATTTCTATCTTTTCTCTATTGTACCCTAATAAACTAGAAAAAGTCAAACTTCGCCTTGTTTAGTTGGTAATTAGGTCTTATTTGTGATAGAATATTGGAAAAGATATTTCTTTTGAGAAAGGAAAAAGATGAGTAACATTTCAACTGATTTGAAAGATGTCGAAAAAATCATCGTATTGGACTATGGTAGCCAGTACAACCAGCTGATTTCACGCCGTATCCGTGAGATTGGTGTTTTTTCAGAACTAAAGAGCCATAAAATTTCAGCTGCTGAAGTTCGTGAAATCAACCCTGTAGGAATTATCCTTTCAGGTGGTCCAAATTCTGTATACGAAGATGGTTCATTCGATATTGACCCAGAAATCTTCGAACTCGGAATTCCTATTTTGGGAATTTGTTATGGTATGCAGTTATTGACCCATAAACTTGGAGGAAAAGTTGTTCCTGCAGGTGACGCTGGGAATCGTGAATACGGTCAATCAACTCTTACTCACACACCATCAGCTCTTTTTGAATCAACACCAGACGAGCAGACTGTTTTGATGAGCCATGGTGATGCAGTTACTGAGATTCCTTCTGACTTTGTTCGTACAGGAACTTCAGCTGACTGCCCATACGCAGCCATCGAAAACCCAGATAAACACATTTACGGTATCCAATTCCACCCAGAAGTTCGTCACTCTGTATACGGTAATGACATCCTTCGTAACTTTGCCCTTAACATCTGTAAGGCTAAAGGCGACTGGTCAATGGATAACTTTATTGACATGCAGATCCAAAAAATCCGTGAAACAGTTGGAGATAAACGTGTCCTTCTTGGCCTATCAGGTGGAGTTGACTCTTCAGTTGTTGGGGTTCTTCTTCAGAAAGCAATTGGCGATCAATTGATCTGTATTTTTGTGGATCATGGTCTTCTTCGTAAAGGTGAAGCTGATCAAGTTATGGACATGCTTGGTGGTAAGTTTGGTTTGAATATCGTCAAAGCAGACGCTGCAAAACGTTTCCTTGATAAGCTTGCAGGAGTTTCGGATCCTGAGCAAAAACGTAAAATCATCGGAAATGAATTTGTCTATGTCTTTGATGACGAAGCAAGCAAGCTTAAAGATGTGAAATTCCTTGCTCAAGGTACCTTATATACAGACGTTATCGAGTCTGGTACAGATACAGCTCAAACTATCAAGTCACACCACAACGTGGGTGGTCTTCCAGAAGACATGCAGTTTGAATTGATCGAACCACTCAACACTCTCTATAAAGACGAAGTTCGTGCCCTTGGTACAGAGCTTGGTATGCCAGACCATATCGTATGGCGCCAACCATTCCCAGGACCAGGACTTGCTATCCGTGTCATGGGAGAAATCACTGAGGAAAAACTAGAAACAGTTCGTGAGTCAGACGCTATCCTGCGTGAGGAAATTGCCAAAGCTGGACTTGACCGTGATATCTGGCAATACTTCACAGTTAACACAGGCGTTCGTTCAGTTGGTGTTATGGGTGACGGTCGTACATATGACTACACGATTGCAATCCGTGCTATCACTTCTATCGATGGTATGACTGCTGACTTTGCCAAAATTCCTTGGGAAGTCCTTCAAAAAATCTCAGTACGTATCGTAAACGAAGTGGATCACGTTAACCGTATCGTCTACGATATTACAAGTAAACCACCTGCAACAGTTGAGTGGGAATAGTCATCCAAGGACCAATTTTATATAGTTTAACGAGCCAGTATCATTGGATACTGGTTTTTTACTATATCTGGATTTTTACTACCTGTTAAAACTGGGTTAATTTTCGACTGTTTTTCAGTCATTATGAAAAGCTTATACTCAATAAAAATCAAAGAGCAAGCTAGGAATCTAACCGCAGGTTGCTCAAAGCAATACTTTAAGGTTGTAGATAAGACTGACGAATATATAATCCAAGGTGAAGCTGACCTGGTTTGAAGAGGTTTTCGAAGAGTATTAAAAGATTAGAATTGTCAAAACAATCTGTCTAGGCTTGATTTTATGGCTTATTTACTATAAAATGAGAAGGAAAAACGTCAAACTTTTATATTGCAAATAGGAGAAATCATGACAAAAACATTAAAACGTCCTGAGGTTTTATCGCCTGCAGGGACTTTAGAGAAGCTAAAAGTAGCTGTTCAGTATGGGGCAGATGCTGTCTTTATCGGTGGGCAAGCCTATGGTCTTCGTAGCCGTGCAGGTAACTTTACCTTTGAACAGATGGAAGAAGGCGTGCAGTTTGCGGCTAAGTATGGAGCTAAGGTCTATGTAGCTGCCAATATGGTTATGCACGAAGGAAATGAAGCTGGTGCTGGTGAGTGGTTCCGTAAACTGCGTGATATCGGGATTGCAGCAGTTATCGTGTCTGACCCAGCCTTGATTATGATTGCAGCGACTGAAGCACCGGGTCTTGAAATTCACCTCTCTACTCAAGCCAGCGCCACTAACTATGAAACTCTTGAGTTCTGGAAAGAATTGGGCTTGACTCGTGTCGTTTTGGCGCGTGAGGTTTCAATGGAAGAATTAGCTGAAATCCGCAAACGCACAGACGTTGAGATTGAAGCCTTTGTCCATGGAGCTATGTGTATTTCTTACTCTGGTCGTTGTACTCTTTCTAACCACATGAGCATGCGTGATGCTAACCGTGGTGGTTGCTCTCAGTCTTGCCGTTGGAAGTACGACCTTTACGATATGCCATTTGGGAAAGAACGTAAGAGTTTGAAAGGTGAAATTCCTGAAGAATTTTCAATGTCAGCTGTTGACATGTCCATGATTGACCATATCCCAGATATGATTGAAAATGGTGTGGACAGTCTTAAGATTGAAGGGCGTATGAAGTCTATTCACTACGTATCAACAGTAACCAACTGCTACAAGGCGGCTGTGGATGCTTATCTAGAAAGTCCAGAGAAGTTTGAAGCTATCAAGCAGGACTTGATTGATGAGATGTGGAAGGTTGCCCAACGTGAATTGGCAACAGGCTTCTACTATGGTACACCATCTGAAAATGAGCAGTTATTTGGTGCTCGCCGTAAAATCCCTGAATACAAGTTTGTCGCTGAAGTGGTTTCTTATGATGATGCGACACAAACAGCAACCATTCGTCAACGGAATGTCATTAACGAAGGCGACCAAGTTGAGTTTTATGGCCCAGGTTTCCGTCATTTTGAAACGTATATCGAAGATTTGCACGATGCTAAAGGCAATAAAATCGACCGTGCTCCAAATCCGATGGAACTCTTGACAATCAAAGTTCCTCAACCTGTTCAAGCAGGAGATATGGTTCGAGCTCTCAAAGAAGGTCTTATCAATCTCTATAAGGAAGATGGAACCAGCGTCACAGTTCGTGCTTAATGTAGTTGTTTAGTTTTAAAAAATTATGCAAAGCTCCATATACAACACTTAAACGAGATTAAAGAATGGCGAAATCCTTTGATGTGCAAGGGATTAGCTGTCCTTTTTTATTTTTTAAGTGATAAAGTATGGAGTCGAGAGTGGTGAATAGCTTGTTACTCTTTTCTCAATCCAGCTAAAATGTGATATAATAGTACTAATTTATTGGAATACATGAAAGTTCTTGAAAATTTTCATGGGTTTCTAGCTAAGGAAGTAGGAAAAGTATGTATCCAGATGATAGTTTGACATTGCACACGGACTTGTACCAGATCAACATGATGCAGGTTTACTTTGACCAAGGAATTCACAATAAGAAGGCGGTCTTTGAGGTGTATTTCCGCCAACAGCCTTTTAAGAATGGCTATGCGGTTTTTGCTGGTTTGGAAAGAATTGTGAGTTATCTTGAAGACCTGCGTTTTTCAGATAGTGATATTGCCTATTTGGAGTCGCTAGGATATCGTGGAGCATTCTTGGACTATCTCCGCAATTTCAAGTTGGAGTTGACCGTTCGTTCTGCCCAAGAAGGGGACTTGGTCTTTGCTAATGAACCGATTGTGCAGGTGGAAGGCCCTCTAGCTCAATGTCAGTTGGTTGAAACGGCCCTTTTGAACATCGTCAACTACCAGACCTTGGTGGCGACCAAGGCAGCTCGTATTCGTTCAGTCATTGAAGATGAACCCTTGATGGAGTTTGGGACACGTCGGGCGCAAGAAATGGATGCGGCTATCTGGGGAACACGCGCAGCGGTGATTGGTGGCGCCAATGGAACTAGCAATGTGCGTGCTGGTAAGCTTTTTGACATTCCTGTTTTGGGAACCCATGCACATTCCTTGGTGCAGGTTTATGGCAATGACTATGAAGCTTTCAAGGCTTACGCTGCAACCCACAAAAATTGCGTCTTTCTTGTGGATACCTATGACACCCTTCGCATCGGTGTACCAGCTGCCATTCAGGTGGCGCGTGAGTTGGGTGATAAGATTAACTTTATGGGTGTGCGGATTGACTCTGGGGATATTGCCTACATTTCCAAGAAAGTCCGTCAGCAATTGGACGAAGCTGGCTTTACAGAGGCTAAGATTTATGCTTCAAATGACCTAGATGAAAATACTATCCTCAACCTCAAGATGCAAAAGGCCAAGATTGATGTTTGGGGTGTGGGAACCAAGCTGATTACAGCCTATGACCAGCCAGCTCTTGGGGCAGTCTATAAGATTGTTGCCATTGAAGATGAAAATGGGAACATGCGCAATACCATCAAGCTGTCAAATAATGCTGAAAAAGTGTCTACGCCAGGTAAGAAGCAGGTGTGGCGCATTACCAGTCGTGAAAAAGGCAAGTCAGAAGGTGACTACATCACTTATGACGGTGTGGATGTTGCCAGCATGACAGAAATCAAGATGTTCCATCCGACTTATACATACATCAAGAAAACCGTTCGTAATTTTGACGCCGTTCCTCTCTTAGTGGATATCTTCAAAGATGGGAAATTGATTTACAACCTGCCTAGCTTGACTGAGATTCAGGCTTATGCCCGTAAGGAATTTGACAAGTTGTGGGATGAGTACAAGCGCGTGCTCAATCCACAGCATTATCCAGTGGATTTGGCGCGTGATGTATGGCAAGACAAGATGGACTTGATTGACAAAATGCGTAAGGAAGCCCTTGGTGAAGGAGAAGAAGAATGAGTTTGCAAGAAACGATTATGCAAGAACTGGGCGTGAAACAAGTGATTGATGCTCAGGAAGAAATCCGTCGTTCCATTGATTTCTTAAAAAGATACCTGAAAAAACATCCCTTTCTTAAGACCTTTGTACTAGGGATTTCTGGGGGACAGGACTCAACCTTGGCAGGGCGATTGGCCCAATTAGCTATGGAAGAACTGCGAGCTGAAACGGGCGATGATAGCTACAAATTTATCGCTGTCCGTCTGCCTTATGGAGTGCAAGCTGATGAAGCAGATGCTCAAAAAGCCTTAGCCTTCATCCAGCCAGATGTCAGCTTGGTTGTGAATATCAAGGAATCAGCTGACGCCATGACGGCAGCAGTTGAAGCGACAGGTAGTCCTGTTTCAGATTTTAACAAGGGCAATATCAAGGCACGTTGCCGTATGATTGCTCAGTATGCCCTTGCTGGTTCCCATAGCGGAGCGGTCATTGGAACAGACCACGCCGCGGAAAATATCACAGGTTTCTTTACCAAGTTTGGTGACGGTGGTGCGGATATTCTCCCTCTTTACCGACTCAATAAGCGTCAAGGAAAACAACTCTTGAAGGAACTTGGTGCAGACCCAGCCCTTTATGAAAAAATCCCAACAGCAGACCTGGAAGAAGACAAACCAGGCTTGGCTGACGAAGTGGCCCTCGGAGTCACTTATGAAGAGATTGACGACTACCTAGAAGGCAAAACAATCAGCCCAGAAGCTCAAGCAAGAATCGAAAACTGGTGGCATAAAGGCCAACACAAACGCCACCTACCAATCACCATATTTGATGACTTTTGGGAGTGAGAACCTCCAGTGGGCCTTTTTAGCGTATTACCTTGAAATTCAAAAGCAAAACAAATTTCAATGGAGATTGAATAGAAATCATATATCAGAAAGTGAGGTAACATCATGAAAGCTATCGGTATGCAAACATTACAGACAGACCGTTTGATCTTGAGAAGATTTGTGGAGAGTGATGCAGAAGCTATGTTTCAAAATTGGGCTTCGTCTGCTGAGAATCTAACCTACGTCACTTGGGATCCCCATCCTGATGTCGAGGTCACTCGAAACTCCATTCGAAATTGGGTTGCCTCCTATACCAATCCTAACTATTACAAATGGGCCATTTGTCTCAAAGAGAACCCAGAACAAGTGATAGGAGATATCAGCATCGTTGCAATAGATGAGAACGATTCTTCTTGTGAAATTGGCTATGTTTTAGGAAAAAACTATTGGGGTCGTGGTCTTATGACAGAGGCCTTAAAAGCTGTCTTGGACTTTTGTTTTACTCAAGTAGGCTTTCAAAAAGTCAAAGCTCGATATGCCAGTCTCAACTCAGCTTCAGGTCGTGTCATGGAAAAGGCTGGAATGTCCTATCTACAAACCATTGTTAATGGTGTAGAGAGAAAAGGCTATCTTGCGGATCTTATTTATTATCAGATAAGTAGGGAAGAATGTTGAATTCTATTTTCTGCTTCCATCGAAGTCAACTATTTATTGTAAATATAATAATGGGCATCCTAAGTTTATTTGCAACTTTAAAATAGTATGTTGATTAGTATAAGACAGATGTTCTAGTTCCTTCTTTAATCTTGTTTAGTATTAGTTAAAAAATCGCTTTAATCTTGTAACTAAGAGGGGCTAATCAAGCTGAACAGGTGCTAATATGTTTTTTATAGTGTAATCCTAGCTGTTGTTAAATTTAAAATAGAATCCTCTATCGAGTTAGGGAATTAAATTCCACCAATTTTATTTATGTTTTTCTATCAAAATATCTAACATTAAAATAGTCTCATTCTGATGAGCAAACTATTCGATTGCTACTGCATAGTTGTATAAAGAATGATGAAAGATGAGTGAAAATTACCAAGTTGGAATGCTTGTATCTAAATATATTAGCATGTATTTAGATAAGATGTCTGCAATCTTCTATATATGAGATTGATTACGATATAGTTAAAGTGTTAGTTCAATAATCAATATATCATTCTAGGTTTATTTAATATACAAAACATATTGTTTAACATTTGCCAGAAAAGATGCTATACTAGAAGTAGTAACTTTTAGAAGGAGGATGTAATGGAAAAATTTAATACCAATAAGCGCTATGCATTACGTAAACTCGGAAGGATTTTGAGTTCTGTGATGGTCGGGCTAACTTTATTTTTAGGAGGAATCCTGAATACAAGTTTTGTTCATGCTGATGGGGCAGATGTGACCAGTGAATTGGAGGATACTTTTGAAACCCAAGATAACCGAAAAGATATCCCCTATGAAACAATATACGAAAGAGATGACAATCTTCCTAAAGGAACGAAAGAAACAAAAACACCTGGTAAAAAAGGAATAAAAGCTACCGTAAAAACATATTCGTCTACAACTTTACAGTTAGTCAGCGAGAAATCTGACGTTGTTATTCTTCAACCTCAAACAGAAATAATAAAAGTGGGAACAAAGCCTACTGTAGTTACCGAAACGATTAACTCTACTATTAGATATATAAAAGATGACACTCGTCCTGTTGGAAGTAATGTTTTAACAGAAAGTGATGGAGAAGATGGACTTAGAAAAATCACTACAACATATGATGTAAATGATAAAACAGGTGAAGTAACAATTAGAGAAACAACATCTACCATTGAAAAAGAATCAAAGGATATTATCTATAAAGTTGCAGCTAAAGATAAGGTAGAAAAACGCATCACCGAAAAAAGTACAAATATCCGTTTTGAAAAAGATGAAAGTAAAGCTCGTAGTGAAAATCCTGTTACAATTGACGGAGAGGATGGCTATGTAATCACGACGACGACCTACGATGTCAATCCAGAAACTGGTCATGTTACCGAAAATGTTACTATAGAGAAAAAAGAAGCCACGGATACAGTTATCAAAGTTCCAGCTAAAAGCAAGGTTGAGCGTGAAGTTCTGCCTACAAGTGTCATCCGTTTTGAAAAAGATGAAACAAAAGACCGTAGTGAAAATCCTGTTACAATTGACGGAGAGGATGGCTATGTAACCACGACAAGGACCTACGATGTTAATACAGAGAATGGTCATGTTACCGAAAAGGTTACTGTAGACAGAAAAGAACCGACAGACACAGTTATCAAAGTTCCAGCTAAAAGTAAGGTTGAGCGTAAAGTTCTGCCTACAAGTGTCATCCGTTTTGAAAAAGATGAAACAAAAGATCGTAGTGAAAATCCTATTACAACTGACGGAGAGGATGGCTATGTAACCACGACAAGAACCTATGATGTTAATCCAGATACTGGAAAGGTCACAGAAAAGGTTACTGTAGACAGAAAAGAACCGACAGAGACAGTTATCAAAGTTCCAGCCAAAAGTAAGGTTGAGCGTAAAGTCCTTCCTACAAGTGTTATCCGTTATGAAAAAGATGAGAGTAGAGACCGAGGAGCTTCTATTGAGATGGTTGACGGAGAGGATGGCTATGTAACCACGACAAGAACCTATGATGTTAATCCAGATACTGGTAAGGTCACAGAAAAGGTTACTGTAGACAGAAAAGAACCGACAGACACAGTTATCAAAGTTCCTGCCAAGAGCAAGGTTGAAGAAGTTCTTGTTCCATTTACTACTAAATATGAAGCAGACAATGACCTTTCTGCAGGACAGGAGCAAGAGATTACTCTAGGAAAGAATGGGAAAACAGTTACAACGATAACTTATGATGTAGATGGAAAGAGTGGACAAGTAACTGAGAGTATTTTAAGTCAAAAAGAAGACTCTCAAACAAGAGTTGTTAAAAAAGGAACCAAGCCCCAAGTTCTTGTCCAAGTAATTCCAATTGAAACAGAATATCTCGATGATCCAACTCTTGATAAAGGTCAAGAAGTAGAAGAAGCAGGAGAAATTGGTGAAATTACGCTTACTACAATTTATACTGTAGATGAACGTGATGGAACAATTGAAGAAACTACTTCTCGTCAAATTACTAAAGAGATGGTAAAAAGACGTATAAGGAGAGGGACGAGAGAACCTGAAAAAGTTGTTGTTCCTGAGGAATCATCTATTCCTTCGTATCCTGTATCTGTTACATCTAACCAAGGAACAGATGCAGCAGTAGAACCAGCTAAACCAGTTGCGCCAACAGGCTGGAAACAAGAAAATGGTATGTGGTATTTTTATAATACTGATGGTTCCATGGCAACAGGTTGGGTACAAGTGAATGGTTCATGGTACTACCTCAACTCTAACGGTTCCATGGCAACGGGTTGGGTACAAGTGAATGGTTCATGGTACTACCTCAACTCTAATGGTTCCATGGCAACAGGTTGGGTACAAGTGAATGGTTCATGGTACTATCTAAACGATAATGGTTCCATGGAGACAGGTTGGCTACAAAATAATGGTTCATGGTACTACCTCAACAGCAACGGTTCTATGAAAGCTAATCAATGGTTCCAAGTTGGTAGTAAATGGTATTATGTAAATGCATCGGGTGAGCTAGCGGTCAATACAAGTATAGATGGCTATAGAGTCAATGATAATGGTGAATGGGTGAGTTAATAGATTCCTCCCTGCGATACAATTGATAATAGTGTGTCTGAATATATAATTATGTATAAAAAGCTATAGATAAGCTCATCTTATAGCGACTATAAAAAAGTGAACAAGCCTAGTCTTCTGTACATTAGAATTCAGGTTTGTTCACTTTTTGTTTAATACTCAATGAAAATCAAGGAGCAAACTAGGAAACTAGCAGCAGGTTGCTCAACGCACTGCTTTGAGGTTGTAGATAGAACTGACGAAGTCAGTCACATATATAATCCAAGGTGACGTTGACGTAGTTTGAAGAGATTTTTGAAGAGTATAAGTCTTTGATTTTGAGACTAAGGAGAGTCAGGGTCAAAGTAGTGAATGATTCTGAAACAACTCATAATAGTCTCTTGAGAGGACGGATAAGAGTAACAAATATGGTGCTACTCATGTGTCTTGCATTTTGATTTACAAACAGCGAAGAAAATATAGATGAATCAATTTGGAGAGTCAACGCAATATATGGCAATATTTTCGAAGCTAGGGGGAGGCATTTTAATTTCAATGTACTAGGCGTCCTCTACAGCTAGCTAGAGTTTCAATTGTAGATGTTCTTTGAAATAATGTCTTAGCGATTTATTGGTATTAGAAGATTTAGAGAAATTCTTGCTCAATAAATAAACATGGCATCGCCAAAACTAAAGAAGCGGTAGTGTTCTTGGATGGCATGGTGGTAGGCATCTAAGACTAATTCGCGGCCTGCAAAGGCAGAAACCAACATGACCAGAGTTGATTTTGGCAGGTGGAAGTTGGTTGAGAAGGCATCTACAACCTTCCATTCATAGCCAGGTTTGATAAAGATATTGGTCCAGCCAGAATCTGCTTGGATTTGCCCATCAAACTTGGAACCAATAGTCTCCAAAGTGCGGATAGAAGTGGTTCCGACAGCGATGACGCGACCACCATTTTCCTTAACAGAGCGAAGAGTGGCAGCCGCTTCCTCAGAAAGTTGGTAGAATTCTGAGTGCATTTCATGTTCGTCCAGATTGTCAACTGAAACGGGTCTAAAGGTTCCGAGTCCGACATGAAGAGTCAGATAGACTAGATGAACTCCTTTAGCTTGGATTTCTGCCAGCAGTTCTTTGGTGAAGTGAAGACCAGCAGTAGGTGCTGCAGCAGAGCCACTTTCCTTGGCGTAAACGGTTTGATAGCGTTCACGGTCATCCAGTTTTTCATGGATATAAGGTGGTAATGGCATTTCTCCCAGACTTTCCAAAACTTCTAGGAAAATTCCTTGGTATTCAAAGCGGACAATGCGGCCCCCGTGGGTCAATTCTTCCGTAACGACAGCGCTGAGACGACCATCACCAAAGCTGACACGAGTACCGACCTTGAGGCGTTTGGCAGGTTTTGCCAGAACTTCCCACTCGTCTCCAGCAGTATTTTTGAGCAGGAGAAGTTCCACATGGCCTCCAGTTTCTTCCTTTTGACCATAGAGTCGGGCAGGGAGAACGCGGGTGTCGTTCATGACAAGGGCATCACCAGGTTCCAGCATATCAATAATAGAGTGGAAGTGTTTGTCCTGCATTTCTCCCGTCTCACGGTTGACGATGAGGAGTTTAGAGGAATCTCGTTTTTCAAGGGGCGTTTGGGCAATCAATTCCTCGGGTAAGTGGAAGTCAAAATCAGCTGTATTCATATATTTGTTCATTCTTTCTAAGTTCTAATCCTATCCATTATAACATGTTTCAAGTATAGTCGCTCTTTTTTTAGAAATTAAATCGTTTTCACTTGACAAAAATTGGTCTATACCATATAATAAATATAGACAGAAATGGAGGATGAAAAGATGAAAGTCATTAAAGTTGAAAACCAAGTTGAAGGTGGAAAAGTTGCTTTTGAGATTTTGAAGGAAAAATTGGCCAACGGAGCTCAAACCCTAGGACTTGCTACAGGAAGTAGCCCACTTGAATTTTACAAGGAAATTGTTGAGAGTGACCTCGATTTTTCAAATCTAACCAGTGTCAACCTTGATGAGTATGTAGGCCTTGATGGGGACAACCCACAGTCTTATCGTTATTTCATGCAAGAAAACTTGTTCAACCAAAAACCATTTAAAGAAAGTTTCTTGCCTCGTGGTGTTAAGGATCATGCTGAAGCTGAAGTTGAACGCTACAACCAAATTTTGGCTGACCATCCAGTTGACCTGCAAATCTTGGGAATCGGTCGCAATGGACATATCGGATTTAATGAGCCTGGTACTCCATTTGACAGTCAAACGCATCTAGTAGAACTTGACCAGTCTACTATCGAAGCCAATGCGCGCTTCTTTGACAAGATTGAAGACGTCCCAACCCAAGCGATTTCAATGGGGATTAAAAACATTTTGGATGCCAAGTCTATTATTCTTTTTGCTTACGGTGAGTCGAAAGCAGAAGCCATTGCCGGAACAGTGTCTGGCCCAGTGACTGAGTCTCTACCAGCAAGTAGCTTGCAAAACCACCCTGATGTGACCATCATTGCAGATGCTGAAGCGCTCAGCTTACTTGAAAAATAAAAAGCAATGTTCTGTTGAACGCTTTCAACTCTTGTATAAATGTAAGAAAAAATCAAAATTAAACCGCATTTTTGCTTGACAATTATTCCTTTTACGTGTAGAATAGAATAGATCTTGAACTTGAAGGGAGTGAAAAAAATGTCTAAAACAGTAGTACGTAAGAATGAATCTCTTGACGACGCACTTCGTCGTTTCAAACGTGCGGTTACTAAAGCTGGTACTCTTCAAGAAACACGCAAACGTGAATTCTATGAAAAACCTTCTGTAAAACGTAAACGTAAATCAGAAGCAGCTCGTAAACGTAAAAAATTCTAATTAGAAATGAAAGGCTGGAGAAATCTAGTCCTTTTTCTTTTAATACTCTTCGAAAATCTCTTCAAACCACGTCAACGTCGCCTTGCCGTAGATATGGTTACTGACTTCGTCAGTTCTATCCACAACCTCAAAACAGTGTTTTGAGCTGACTTCGTCAGTCTTATCTACAACCTCAAAACCGTGTTTTGAGCAGCCTGTGGCTAGTTTCCTAGTTTGCTCTTTGATTTTCATTGAGTATAAATAAATACTCCAAAGCCTGCAAAAATCTGAAACTTCCTCCTACAATTTGATATAATAGAGAGAAGAACTCATTTGAAGGAGGAAATGATGTCGGTTTTAGTAAAAGAAGTGATTGAAAAGCTTAGACTAGACATTGTCTATGGCGAACCAGAATTGCTTGAAAAGGAAATCAATACAGCGGACATTACGCGACCTGGTCTTGAAATGACAGGCTACTTTGACTACTATACGCCAGAGCGGATCCAGCTCTTGGGAATGAAGGAGTGGTCTTATCTGATCAGTATGCCTTCCAACAGCCGTTATGAAGTTTTGAAAAAAATGTTTCTACCTGAGACACCCGCGGTCATTGTTGCTCGTGGTTTGGTGGTTCCAGAGGAAATGTTAAAGGCAGCCAGAGAATGTAAGATTGCCATTTTAACCAGCCGTACAGCTACTAGTCGTTTGTCTGGAGAGTTATCTAGCTATCTGGATTCTCGTTTGGCAGAACGTACCAGTGTTCATGGGGTTTTGATGGATATCTATGGGATGGGCGTCTTGATTCAGGGAGATAGTGGAATTGGTAAGAGTGAGACAGGTCTGGAACTCGTCAAACGTGGTCACCGTTTGGTAGCCGATGACCGTGTTGATATCTTTGCCAAGGATGAGATTACTCTCTGGGGTGAACCAGCTGAAATTTTGAAACACTTGATTGAAATTCGTGGAGTTGGGATTATCGATGTTATGAGTCTCTACGGTGCCAGTGCTGTCAAGGATTCTTCACAGGTTCAGCTTGCTGTCTATTTGGAAAATTACGATACGCATAAAACTTTTGATCGTCTTGGCAACAATCCAGAGGAACTAGAAATTTCTGGCGTGGCCATTCCTCGTATCCGCATTCCAGTTAAAACAGGTCGTAATATTTCTGTCGTGATTGAGGCAGCTGCTATGAATTATCGTGCCAAGGAAATGGGCTTTGATGCGACTCGTTTGTTCGAAGAACGGCTGACAAGTCTCATTGCTCGAAATGAGGTGCCTAATGCTTGATCCAATTGCTATTCAACTAGGCCCCCTAGCCATTCGTTGGTATGCCTTATGTATTGTGACAGGCTTGATTCTTGCGGTTTATTTGACCATGAAAGAAGCGCCTAGAAAAAAGATTATACCAGACGATATTTTAGATTTTATCTTGATAGCCTTTCCTTTGGCTATTTTAGGAGCTCGTCTCTACTATGTCATTTTCCGTTTGGATTACTATAGTCAGAATTTGGGAGAGATTTTTGCCATTTGGAATGGTGGTTTGGCCATTTACGGTGGTTTGATAACTGGTGCCCTTGTACTCTATATCTTTGCTGATCGTAAACTCATTAACACTTGGGATTTCCTAGATATCGCGGCGCCTAGCGTCATGATTGCCCAAAGTTTGGGTCGCTGGGGTAATTTCTTTAACCAAGAAGCTTACGGTGCAGCAGTGGATAATCTGGATTATCTACCTGGCTTTATCCGTGACCAGATGTATATTGAGGGGAGCTATCGTCAACCGACCTTCCTTTATGAGTCTCTATGGAATCTACTTGGCTTTGCCTTGATTCTGATATTCAGACGAAAATGGAAGAGTCTCAGACGAGGTCATATCACTGCTTTCTACTTGATTTGGTATGGTTTCGGTCGTATGATCATCGAAGGTATGCGGACAGATAGCCTCATGTTCTTTGGACTTCGAGTGTCTCAATGGCTTTCAGTTGTTCTTATCGGATTGGGTATTTTTATCATTCTATATCAAAATCGAAAGAAGGCCCCTTACTATATTACAGAGGAGGAAAACTAAATGTTAGAAGTTGCATATATTTTTGTTGCCCTTGCTTTGATTGTATTTTTAGTGTATCTAATCATTACTGTACAAAAGCTTGGCCGTGTTATCGATGAAACAGAGAAGACGATTAAAACCTTGACTTCAGATGTGGATGTGACCTTGCATCACACCAATGAGTTGTTGGCTAAGGTCAATGTCTTGGCAGATGATATCAATGTCAAGATGGCAACGATTGATCCACTCTTTAGTGCTGTTGCAGATTTATCTCTATCTGTTTCAGACCTCAATGATCATGCGCGTGTCTTGAGCAAGAAAGCTTCATCAGCAGGTTCAAAAACACTCAAGACTGGTGCAAGTTTGTCAGCTCTTCGTCTTGCAAGTAAATTTTTAAAAAAATAAAAAAGGAGAATCCTTATGGGTAAACTATCCTCAATCCTTTTAGGAACCGTTTCAGGTGCAGCTCTTGCCTTGTTTTTAACAAGCGACAAGGGCAAACGAGTTTGCAGTCAGGCTCAAGATTTTCTGGATGATTTGAGAGAAGATCCAGAGTATGCCAAGGAGCAGGTCTGTGAAAAACTGACAGAAGTTAAGGAGCAGGCTACAGATTTTGTTCTGAAAACCAAAGAACAGGTTGAGTCAGGTGAAATCACTGTGGACAGTGTACTTGCTCAAGCTAAATCCTATGCTTTTCAAGCGACAGAAGCATCAAAAAATCAATTCAATAATCTTAAGGAGCAATGGCAAGAAAAGGCCGAAATTCTTGATGAATCAGAAGAGATTGTGATTGATATCAAAGAAGAAAAAATCTAGATTTGACAGAGAGGGAAACCTCTCTTTTTTTTATAAAATATAATATATTGATATTTTATAAAACAATTAAATATTTTGCTAAATATTTTTAAATTTATTTGATAAAACAAACCGATTTATAGTTGTTTAAATATGTTGAAAATGGTATAATTAGCTGTGATAGCTGTGATAGCTGTGATAGCTGTGATAGCTGTGATAGCTGTGATAGCTGTGATAGCTGTGATGGCTGTGATGTTTAAATATATCATCATGGTTAATTTTTGTAGATATACTCTATTAGGAGTTTAGCTATAAGAATTGCTTTTTATTTTATATTTTTTTTTATTTAAGGAGAAGCCATGGGAAAGAAATTGGATTCAATAAATAGAGTAGAGCGTCACCAACGTGAAAAGGTTTTACGCTTTTCTATTCGTAAATATAGCTTTGGTGCAGCTTCAGTAGCTGTAGCAGCACTGATGTTTTTAGGTACGCGCGTCGTGAGTGCGGATGTGATAGATGATAAAAACCAACCTGTCATAGGCGCACCGAATCCAAATGAGGGGACACCTCTGGTAGATACTGCTGAAACAGAAAAAAATGAGAAGATAGGGGAATCGGATAAAAATCGAGAAGTTGTAGGGACTAATCCTCTAAATAACGGATCAGCTATTGATATTTCATCTAAAAGCGGAATTGATTCCTTAGATAAAAAAGCATCAGAAAAACAAACACTAGATAAAACGAAATTACAAGAGAAAATTACAGAAGTTCAAGGACTCTTGGATAAGGTCAACAAGGAAAAAGCTCCAGCTTCAACCCTTGCTGCAATCCAGGCAGATTTAGAAACAGCTAATAGTGTGCTTAATAACAATAGTCTTGAGTTGACACAAGCGGAAATTGATGCGGCAACTAAAAAGTTAGAAGAGCAAATCTTTATTTTACGTTCAATGCCTAAGGTTGATTCTCCTGAGAAAATAGAAGGGGAAAATACAATTGCTGATTCAGGTTCTCGTGGTCCACGTAATGGAGATAAGACGAAAGAAGGTTCTGATTTCAGATCAGTCCCCATTGATACTACAACTAATCGTGGGGAGCTAGGAATTGTTGTAGCAAATTCTGGATTTATTACAGGGTATGCAACACCATCTTCAACAATTGAGATTAAGAGAAATGGTCAAACAGTAGTGACTACTACACTTGATGATTCGGGAGCTTTCAAATTAAATGCTCCAGGTATTGAAGTTGGAGATACAGTTGAATTAGTGGTTAATAGACAGACTGTTGCTACTACTACAGTAAAACAAACAGATACAGTAACTTTTAACGACAGTTTAGCTTATATTGCTCAAGTCGATGGATATACAGCGGCAGAAGCTGATGTTAAAGTAACAGTTGGAGAAAAAACTTATAACACTAAATCCCAAACAAATGGATATTTCACAGTTGATGTAGATACTAATTTGATGGTAAAAGATGCTGTTGTTACAGCAGTAGTAACTAAAAATGGCAAAGAAGTTGCTCGCGGGACAAGTACGGTTCGTGAAACAAAAGTAACAGACTTTGGGGTTGGTTGGACTAAAAATCCGATGATTGACTACTCACACCGTGATGTATATTCGCCAGATACGAAGCAATATGCTTTCGTAAGTAAAGGGACTGCTGATCAAGCGTATGAGAACATTCGTGTTTACCGTGAAGAACGTATTGAAAAAGATGGGAATAGATATTATTACTGGATCTTAGATTCAGGACCAAGACCAAATGGATTAGACGGTATTTCTAAAAAAATCTCACTTGCGATTCCACGTACAGTTGGAGATCCGTATGACTTTACTTATACAAAATACCGAGATGGAAAACAGACTTTCCACAAGGATTATGCTAGTGCGACAGCTTGGGAGCATGACAAATCCGCTTATCGTGCTTATGTTAAAAACGGAGAACGTCGTTCAGGAGCAACATATGGTGAAAATATTGATTCCTGGATGGATTATATAAATCCATCTAATAATTGGAGATGGAATATTTATCATGATGATCCAAAAGATGGTACGGATCGTAATAAAGATGCAACTTCTCGTGTTAGTGATATGTTAGGGATTTATAAAAACGGACTGGACTATAATCTTGCCCGAGGAGTTATTGAAGATAAAATGAATGTTTCGGCAGGACAACGTTCAATTATCACTTTCAAAACAAAAATCCTTGAAGGTGAAGAACTAAACAATAGCATTATGTCGGATTGGGGAAATAAAAATCCAAATGATCCGATGCTTGCGGAAATGAAAAAACGTTTAGCAAATGATCCCTTCCTTGCGTATGGAGGATATACAGAAGGAGGATATAAGCGTTATAAAACTGGCGAAAATGCCATTATCGGTGTATTGCCACTAAAACCAGAAGAGGCGACTATATATAATTTGAAGCCGATAGCTAAAGAGCAAACGACTAATAAAGGTGTCGTTCCAAATGCGATTAATAGTATTGAAAATACAGATAAATTGCCAAAGGGTACAACTTATCGTTGGTTTAAAGATCCTGATGTATCAAAAGCTACAGAACCGAATCAACCTGTTTACGGGAAAGTTGAGGTTATCATTCCGCAACGTGGAACGTATATTGTAGATGCTCCTGTACATGTTTTAGAAGATAAAGCTCAAACTCCAGAAGCTCCGTCAGCAACAGCAAATGACGATGGATCTGTAACAGTAAAACCACAAGATTCAACGACAGTAGATAAAATCAAAGTTAGCTACACAGGGGAAGATGGTTCGAAAAAGACGGCTGAAGGAAATAAAGGGGACAATGGAACGTGGACGATTGCGAATAATCCAGATGTTCAAATCGATGCAGATACAGGTGAAGTCACAATCCCAGCTGATAAAGTACAAGATAATACAGAAGTAACAGCAGTTACAACAAAAGGTAATAGTGATGATTCAACTCCTGCAAAAGCAACTGCAAAGACTCCAAAACCAGAAACACCAATCGTAACTGCACCAAATACTGGTGTTGTAACAGCAAAACCAAAAGATCCAGACAAAGCAGATAAAATTACTGTTACTTATAAAGACGAAGAAGGCTCAAAAGTAACAGTAGTAGGAAATAAAGGAAATGATGGAACATGGACGATTGAGAACAATCCAGGTGTAAACATTAATGCTCAAACTGGTGAAATCACAATTCCAGCTGACAAGGTAAGAGATAATACTGTAGTAACAGCCATCACAAAAAATGGCAATAGTGTTGATTCAGATCCAGCAACAGTAGTCGCAAGAGCACCAAAACCAGAAACACCAACAGTAGTAGCAAAAGAGGATGGATCTGTAACAGCAAGACCACAAGATCCAGCCAAAGCAGATAAAATCACGGTTACTTACACAGGAGAAGATGGTTTACCGAAAACAGTAGTAGGAACGAAAGATCCATTTAACCAGTGGACTTCAGATGATCCAGAAATCCAAATCAATGCAGACACAGGTGAAATCACAATCCCTGCTGAAAAAGTAAAAAATGGAACAGTTGTAAAAGCTATCACAAAAAATGGAACGAGTGATGATTCAGATCCGGCAACAGATACAGCGAAAACACCAGATAATGAACCACCAGTTTTAACTCTATCGACTAATAATGTAACAGTAGTAGAAGGCGGAACTATAACCTTTACAGTAACAGCAAAAGATGATAAAAAGGTAGTTTTTGACTTGACTGGAACAAGTACTGACTTTTTAACGAAAGCATTTCAATCTAGAAGACTTAACACACCTGGAACACCTGGATTAGTAACGACTACGTATGTAAAAAATACAGAAACAGAAAAAGAAATAGAGATTACAATTAATACTGTAGCAGAAGATGTTGGTAAGCAAAATACAATTATATTTAACGCAACAGATGATGCAAATAACAAGGCTAAACCGGTGATTTTCTCATTTGTTGTAACTCCACGTGATAGAATTGCGCCAACGATTTCAGCGGATGGAGCAACAGTTACAAGTCGTGAGCAAATTACGCCAATTCCAGTAACAGCTAAAGATAATGATGGCGGAGTTGGAATGCGTGAACATACTCCAATCGAAGTCACAGGCTTACCAGAGGGACTAAGATTCGAAGATGGTAAAATCGTAGGAACTCCAACTGGAACACCTGGAACTGCCAAAGTAACGATTACAGCTTATGATAAAAATGATAATAAGGCTGAGAAAACAATTGAAATTGTAGTCAAAGGGCAAAATGAGCAGTATAACCCATTAGGAAAAGACCAAACTGTTCCTAAAAATTCAGTACCTAAGGCAGAGGATAGTATTGCGAATAAAACTGACCTTCCACAAGGAACAAAATATACTTGGTTAACTACACCAGATACGAGTCAAGGCGGGCAAACAGTTTCTGCAGTTGTTGTGGTAGAATATCCAGACAAAACAAGAGATAACGTTAGTGTGAATATTAGTGTACCTACGAATTTAACAGCAGAAGTTACGAAACCAAATGAAGTTTTGGAGAAACGTGCAGTCGAATCCAAAAAAGTTGTCACACCAAATAAAGAGGGTTCAACGATTGCAACACCAGATGAAGTGAATGGATTAAGAGTTGGTAATGATGGGAACTTAACAGGAATACCAAAAGTAGAAAATTGGGGCAAAGACGAAGAAAAACGTGCTATCACAATTCCAGTTAAAGTTACAAATGGAAACGAAGAAATCACCGTAAGCGTACCAGTTACAATTCTACGTGATACAGATGGAGATGGAGAACCAGACACTACAGATCCAGATGATGACGGTGACGGAATGACGGATGAGGAAGAAAAGAAAAAAGGAACAGATCCGAAAACTCCTGACACACCAGAAAATCCAACGTCATACGGTCTAACAGGAGTAGTCAAACCATCTACTGTTATTGAAAATAAAGATGCTAATATACTAGAAGTAGTAAAACCAAATAAAGAAAACTCAACGATAGAAACACCAGATCCTGTAAATGGCTTGAGAGTTGATAACAATGGTAAATTAACAGGAAGACCGACAGTAGGCAAATGGGGTGAAGGTGAAGAAGAACGTGATATTACTATCCCAGTAAAAGTTAAGAAGGGTTCGGAAGAAGCTAACGTAATTGTACCGGTTAAAATCCAACGTGATACAGACGGAGATGGAGATCCAGATGTGACGGATCCAGATGATGATAACGATGGAATTTCAGATGACGATGAAAAGAGAAATGGAACAGATCCAAAAGTAGCAAATGGTCTGACAGGAATCGTTACAACTCCAGCTAAAGTGAAAGAAAAAACTCCAGTACCGACACCTTTACCAAAAGTTGTAACACCGAATAAATCGGATGCAACAATTGAGCCATCAGAACCAGTAAATGAATTGAAAGTGAACGATAAAGGTGAATTAGAAGGAACACCAACAGTTGATAATTGGAACGGCGGAGAAGAAGAACGTAATATTACAATCCCTGTTAAGATTACGAGAGAAAAAGATGGAAATCCAAAAGAGGAAGTTACCGTACATGTACCAGTAACAATCCAGCGTGATACAGATAATGATGGAACTCCAGATGTTGACGATTTAGATGATGATAACGATGGAATTTCAGATGAAGATGAAAAGAATAATGGAACAGATCCAAAAGTAGTAACAGCGTTAGACTTCACAGTAGGTACTCCAGCAGACGCGAAAGAAAAAGCAGAGTACACAAGTGAAGTAGTGGTAACACCAAACAAACCAAACAGTATAATCACAGCACCAACGGTAAATGGATTGACAGTAAATAATGAAGGAAAAGTCACAGGAAAACCAACAATCGGAAACTGGGGAGATGAGGAAGAAGAGCGCAACGTTACAATCGAAGTAACAGTAACAAACGCAGCAGACAAGGATCCAGTTAAGAAAAACGTAGTAGTGAAAGTATTGAGAGATACAGATGGAGATGGAACTCCAGACGTTTTAGATTCAGATGATGACAATGATGGAATTCCAGATGAAGTGGAGAAAAGAAATAATACAAATCCAAAAGTTCCTGATAATCTAACAGCAATAGTTGCGAAACCTGAAAAAGTTAAAGAGAACAAACCAGTTACTCCAACAACCGTCGTAACACCAAATATGCCAAATTCGACGATTACGACAGATAATCCAGATGGATCGGTGAATGGCTTAAAAGTCAACAATGAAGGTAAGCTAGAAGGAACACCGTCAGTAGATAATTGGAAAAAAGACGAAGAAGAACGTAATATCTTAATTCCAGTTAAAGTCAAAAATGGTGATAAAGAAACTACAGTAAAAGTTCCAGTCACAATCCAACGTGATACAGATGGTGATGGAATACCAGATGTTGAGGATACAGATGATGATAACGATGGAATTCCAGATACTGTAGAGGATACAAACGGAACAGATCCAAAAGCTGCAAATGACTTAGAAGTGGTAGTTACAAATCCAGACAAAGTCAAGGAGAAAAAACCAGTAGCTCCAACGAAAGTTGTAACACCGAATAAAGACGGTTCAACGATTGTAACAAATACACCAGATGGTTCAGGACAAGTGAACGGTCTAAAAGTCAATGATAAAGGTGAACTAGAAGGAAGACCAACAGTAAATGACTGGGGTAAAGATGAAGAAGAACGCCCTATCGACATTCCGGTTAAAGTTACTAAAGTTGTAGAAAAATTCACAGAAAATGGTAGACAAGAAGTAACGGAAGAAAAAGAAGTAACAGTACCCGTTACAATCCAACGTGATACAGATGGAGATGGAGATCCAGATGTTATAGATAAAGATGATGATAACGATGGAATTCCAGATGAGGTTGAAAAAGCGAATGGAACAGATCCGAAAAATGCAAACAACCTAACTGCAAAAGTTTCAGATCCAACTAAAGTTACAGAGAAGAAACCAGTTCCTTCAACATTACCGAAAGTTGTCACACCGAATAAAGACGGTTCAACAATTACAACAGAAAACCCAGTAAATGGATTAAGTGTTGATAAGGATGGTAAATTAACAGGAACACCGAGCGTAACTAATTGGGGTAGTGATGAAGAACTTAAAGTCAACATTCCAGTTAAAGTTAAGAATGGTGATGAGGAAATTCGAGTAGAAGTTCCAGTTATTATTCAACGTGATACAGATGGAGATGGAGATCCGGATGTTACAGATAAAGATGATGATAATGATGGAATTTCAGATGAGGAAGAAAAGAAAAACGGAACAGATCCAAAAGTTGCTACAACACAAACTCCTGTGGAAATAACTATTACACGTGAGAAAAATGGAGACGCAATTGTTACACCGAAAAAACCAGACGGAAAACCGTACCCTAAAGATACGAAGGTAGAAATTCCAGGAGAAAATGGAACAACAATAGTAGTAACGATAGGTGACAAAGGTTTTGGAACAGTACCAAATGACAACCTTCCGAAAGGTGAAGTACCAGGACAAAGTGTCGTAACAGAACCAAACAAAGAACCATCAAAACCAGTAGATGTAACAACACCAGCTCGTAAGACACCAACGGTAGAGTTGACTCAAAATCCAAGCACTGGAGATGTCACAGTAACACCGAAGAAAATAGATGGCTCAAACTATCCTACAGGAACTACGGTAACAATCCCAGGCAAAGATGGAAAAACGATTGATGTAGTAATCGGTGAAAATGGATCAGGCACAGTTCTAAATGGTGATTTACCAGAAAGAGATTTACCAGGAACAGCAATCATTAAAGAACCAAATCAAAAACCATCGCAACCAGTGGATATTACAACACCGGCTAAAAAGGTTCCAACACTACAATTAGATCAAGATCCAAAAACTGGAGATGTAACGGTAACACCTAAGAAACCAGATGGAACAACATATCCATCAGGAACTAAGGTAGAAATTCCAGGTAAAAACGGAAATCCAATCACTGTAACAATTGGAAAAGATGGAACAGGAACAGTTCCTAATAATGATTTACCGGATGAAGATACTCCAGGAACAGGTAAGATTAAAGAAGATGGTAAACCAGAGGTAGAGATTAAGGTAGAAACACCGAAAAAAATTGATCCTAGTGCGCCAGAAACAGCACAAGTAGGGACAATTGAAATCACAAGAAAACCAAACGGAGATGCTGTAGTAACACCTAAGAAATCAGATGGAACAAATTATCCTAAAGATACTAAAGTGAAAATTCCAGGAGAAAATGGAACAAGCATCGTAGTAACGATAGGAGAAAATGGTTTTGGAGAAGTACCGAATGACCAACTTCCAAAATATGAAGTACCAGGAAAAGGAACAGTAACAGAACCGAATAAAAAACCATCGCAACCAGTGGCTGTAACAACACCAGCTCGTAAGACACCAACAGTGGAAATGGAACAAAATCCAAATACTGGAGATGTAACGGTAACACCTAAGAAACCAGATGGAACACTGTATCCAGAAAATACTAAGGTAGAAATTCCAGGAAAAGATGGAAAAACTATTGAAGTAACACTTGACAAAGATGGCAAAGGTACAGTTCCGAATAATAATTTACCTGATGAAGATACTCCAGGAAAAGGTAAGATTACAGAACCAGGAAAATCAGCAGAAGTTGTTAATGTTGAAACACCGAAAAAAATCAATCCAAATCATCCAGCGACGGAACAACCAACTGAAATTGACATCACAAGAAAACCAAATGGAGATGCCGTAGTTACACCTAAGAAACCAGATGGAACACCATATCAAGCAGGAACGACTGTGAAAATTCCAGGAGAAAATGGAACACCTATTGTTGTAACAATCGGAAAAGATGGTTTTGGAATAGTTCCGAATGACCAACTTCCAAAAGATGAAGTGCCAGGAAAAGGAACAGTAACAGAGCCAGGAGCTAGACCATCACAACCAGTGGATGTGATAACGCCTGCTCGTAAGCCGTCAACTATACGTTTGGATCAAGATCCAAAAACTGGAGATGTAACAGTGATTCCTATGAAGCCAGGTGGAGGAACATATCCACCAGGAACGAAGGTCGAAATACCAGGTAAAAATGGTAATCCAATTGTAGTAGAAATCGGACAAGGTGGAACAGGAACAGTTCCAAATAACGACTTACCAGATGGGAATGTACCTGGAACAGGTAAGATTACAGAACCAGGAAAACCAACTACTGAGGCTCAGGTGCTAACACCAGGTAAAATCAATCCACTTGCACCTCAAACAGAGCAACCAGGTAAGATTGAAATTACAAGAAATCCAAATGGAGATGCAGTAGTTACACCGAAGAAACCAGATAGCTCAATATATCCACCAGGAACTAAGGTTGTGATTCCAGGAGAAAATGGAACACCAATTCTTGTAACGATTGGAGATAACGGCTCAGGAACAGTTCCAAATGATAAACTTCCAAAAGAAGCTGTCACAGGAAAAGGAATTATAACAGAGCCGAATAAGAAACCGTCACAACCAGTAGCTGTAACGACACCTGCTCGTAAGACTCCAACAGTAGAGCTGACACAAGATCCAGCTAGAGGAAATGTCACTGTCACACCGAAAAAACCAGATGGTTCAACATATCCACCAGGAACTACGGTAGAAATTCCAGGGAAAGATGGCAAACCAATCGTTGTACCAATCGGAAATAATGGAACAGGAACAGTTCCAAATAATGATTTACCTGATGAAGATACTCCAGGAACAGGTAGGATTAAGGAACCAGGTAAGCCAACAGTTGAAGTGAAGGTAGAGACGCCTGGGAAAATTGATCCTACTGCGCCAGAAACGGCAGAATTAGGTACAATTGAAATCACAATAAAACCAAATGGAGATGCAGTCGTCACACCGAAGAAAACAGATAAAACAACGTATCCGGAAGGTACTATAGTGAAAATTCCAGGAGAAAATGGAACATCTATAGTAGTGACAATTGGAAAAGATGGCTCAGGAACAGTTCCAAATGACCAACTTCCAAAAGAAGCTAAACCAGGAAAAGGAACCGTAACAGAACCAGGTAAGAAACCATCTAATCCGGTGGATGTAACAACCCCAGCTCGTAAGACACCAACAGTAGAGTTGAATCAAGATCCAAATACAGGGGATGTGACGGTAACACCTAAGAAACCAGATGGAACACTATATCCAGAAAATACTAAGGTAGAAATACCAGGTAAGAATGGTAAACCTATCGTCGTAATAATTGGAAAAGACGGAAAAGGAACTATACCTAATAAAGATTTACCAGATGGAATAGAACCAGGAAAAGGAACGATTACTGAACCAGGAAAAGATCCTGTAGAAGTAATTGTAACAACCCCAGCCCGTAAGATACCAACACTAGATGTTTATCAAGATCCAAATACAGGTGACGTTACAGTAACGCCTAAGAAACCAGATGGTTCAACATATCCACCAGGAACGAAGGTAGAAATTCCAGGTAAGAATGGCACACCAATTGTCGTAATAATTGGACAAGACGGAAAAGCTACAATACCAAACAGTGAATTACCAGACGGTAAAGTTCCAGGTACAGGTAAGATTACTGAACCAGGTCAACCAGCTGTAGAAGTTCCAGTAGAAACTCCAGCTAAGGTAACACCAGCAACACCAACAGATACAAATCCAGTTGCACCAGTGACACCTGATACGCCAGTCAAACCTGACACTAATGGAGGTTCTGGTCAAGATACACCTGCGCCTATGCCTGCACCAACAAGTCCAATTCCAGATGCAGTTACACCGAATGCAGATCATGAAGATACTACAGATGCTAGTGATAACGGAGCTAAATCAAATGATTCTCAAAATGTATTGCCAAATACAGGAACAGAATCAAATGCGACTCTTGCATCTCTAGGACTTCTTGGTATTCTAAGTGGTCTCGGACTTGCTCTTAGAAAGAAAAAAGAAGACTAAAAATTTAGTCAAATGAACATTCATTCTTTTGTATTGTAAAGACAAACTAGATTGGTTCTGGGAATCGTGTTCGTCATAAAATACAAAGAATGTTTAGATAAAGAAAGCGAACAATGCTAGGATTTTGTTAAAGGGAATTCTAAGTATTGTTCGCTTTTGTGGTATAATAATTACTATGCAGAAAAAACCAACGTCAGCCTATGTGCACATTCCATTTTGTACCCAGATTTGTTATTATTGTGACTTTTCAAAAGTTTTTATCAAGAATCAGCCAGTCGACAGTTATTTAGAGCATCTGTTAGAAGAGTTTCGTTCTTATGATATTCAAAAGTTGAGAACCCTCTATATCGGTGGTGGAACACCGACAGCCCTGTCGGCTACGCAACTAGAGGTGTTATTGAAGGGCTTGACTAAAAACTTGGACCTGTCTGTCTTAGAAGAGTTGACCATTGAAGCCAATCCAGGCGACTTGGATGAGGATAAGATAGCCGTTTTGAAGAACTCGGCTGTCAATCGTGTTTCGCTAGGCGTGCAGACTTTTGACGACAAGATGCTGAAAAAGATTGGGCGCAGTCATTTGGAGAAGGATATTTATGAAAATATTGACCGCCTGAAACTGGCTGGTTTTGACAACATCTCCATTGATTTGATTTATGCGCTGCCTGGTCAGACCATGGAGCAGGTCAAGGAAAATGTGGCTAAGGCTATTGAACTGGATATTCCCCACATGAGCCTCTATAGCTTGATTTTAGAAAACCATACGGTTTTTATGAACCGGATGCGACGAGGGAAATTGCCTCTGCCTAAGGAGGAACTGGAAGCTGAGATGTTTGAGTACATCATTGCAGAGCTGGAGAGAGCAGGTTTTGAGCATTATGAGATTTCCAATTTCTCCAAACCCGGTTTTGAAAGTCGCCACAATCTCATGTACTGGGACAATGCTGAATACTATGGCATCGGTGCTGGGGCATCTGGCTATGTCAATGGTGTTCGATATAAAAACCATGGTCCCATTCGTCATTATCTCAGTGCGGTTGAGGAAGGCAATGCTCGCATCACAGAAGAGCACCTGAGCCAAAAAGAGCAAATGGAAGAAGAAATGTTTCTGGGACTCCGCAAGAAATCAGGGGTCTCTATGGCGCGATTTGAGGAAAAATTTGGACGGTCTTTCGATGGACTTTATGGAGAAATTGTCAGAGACTTGGTTCAACAAGGTCTCATGCAAATAGAGGGTGACCGAGTTCGCATGACAAAGAGAGGTCTCTTTTTGGGAGATACCGTAGCAGAACGATTTATTTTGGAGTAGGATGATGGGCTTAACTTATCAAATGCAAATGAAAATTCCTTTTGATATGGCTGATATGAACGGTCATATCAAACTTCCAGATGTGATTTTGCTTTCCCTACAAGTTTCAGGGCTGCAGTCTATTGAGCTGGGTGTTAGTGATAAGGCCATTTTGGAAGAGTATAATCTGGTCTGGATTATCACAGACTATGATATTGAGGTGGCACGTTTGCCTCGTTTTGCAGAAGAAATCACTATTGAAACGGAAGCTCTGAGCTACAATCGGCTCTTTTGCTACCGTCGCTTTACCATTTATGATGAAGCAGGTCAGGAACTCATCCACATGATGGCGACCTTTGTTCTCATGGACCGCGACAGTCGAAAAGTCCATGCTGTTGAACCTGAGATTGTGGCTCCTTACCAGTCTGATTTTGATAAAAAACTTATCCGTGGACCGAAGTATGAGTCCTTGGAAGAGCCAGTCAGCAAGGATTACCATGTTCGTTTTTACGATTTGGATATGAATGGTCATGTTAATAACAGTAAGTATCTGGACTGGATTTTTGAGGTCATGGGAGCTGATTTTTTGACCCAGTATATTCCCAAGAAAATCAATCTCAAGTATGTCAAGGAAGTTCGATCAGGTGGGGTGATTACATCGGCTGTTGAAAGGACTGGACTGGAAAGCAAACATGAGATTACAAGCGACGGTGTTACCAATGCACAGGCTATTATTACTTGGAAAGAAATAAAAAAGGCTTAGGGAGAAATAGATGAAATATAAAGGCTATTTAATTGATTTAGACGGAACCATTTATAAGGGGAAAGACCGAATCCCAGCAGGGGAGGCTTTTGTTCATGAATTGCAAAAGCGGGACATCCCCTATCTTTTTGTGACTAACAATACAACCCGAACTCCAGAGAGTGTTCAGGAGATGTTGGCTCAGAATTTTAATATCGATACACCCCTATCGACGGTCTACACAGCGACTTTGGCGACTATCGACTATATGAACGATTTGGGGCTTGAAAAGACCGTCTATGTCATCGGTGAAGCAGGGCTTAAGGAAGCCATTAAGGCGGCTGGTTATGTCGAAGACAAGGAAAATCCTGCCTATGTGGTAGTAGGCCTGGACTGGCAAGTTGATTATGAAAAATTTGCGATAGCAACTCTAGCTATTCAAAAGGGTGCCCACTTTATCGGAACCAATCCTGACCTCAACATCCCGACAGAACGCGGTCTTTTGCCTGGTGCTGGTTCACTGATTACACTTCTTGAAGTGGCAACACGAGTGAAGCCGGTTTATATCGGAAAACCAAATGCTATCATTATGGACAAGGCGGTTGAGCATTTAGGTTTGGAACGTGAAGAGTTAATCATGGTCGGGGACAACTATCTGACGGATATCCGAGCTGGGATTGATAATGGCATTCCAACGCTCTTGGTGACGACAGGTTTTACCAAGGCAGAAGAAGTAGCAGATCTGCCAATCGCACCAACTCATGTGGTTTCTAGCCTTGCGGAGTGGGATTTTGATGAAAACTAAACTGACCTTTTGGGGCTCTATGCTCTTTCACCTCTCCCTCTCAATCCTTTTGACCATTTATTTGGCTTGGATTGTTTATCCGCTGGAAATTCAGTGGCTGAACTTAACGAATCGAGTTTATCTAAAACCAGAAACCATTCAATACAACTTTCATATCTTGATGAATTACCTGACCAATCCTTTTAGTCAGGACTTGCAGATGCCTGATTTTCGTTCGTCAGCAGCAGGTCTGCACCATTTTGCAGTGGTCAAGAACCTCTTCCACTTGGTACAGTTAGTTGCCCTAGTGACACTGCCAAGTTTCTATTTCTTTGTCAAAGGAATTGTGAAAAAAGGCTTTTTGTCTCTATTTAGTAAGGGGCTTTTGACTCTAGTAGTCTTGCCTGTGCTGATTGGTCTTGGGGGAGTGTTGATTGGTTTTGACCAGTTCTTTACTCTTTTCCATCAAATTCTCTTTGTGGGAGATGATACCTGGCTTTTTGATCCAGCCAAGGATCCAGTTATTCTGATTTTACCAGAAACCTTCTTCCTGCATGCCTTTCTCCTCTTTTTCGCCCTCTATGAAAGCTTCTTTGGTTTGCTGTATCTGAAAAGTCGTAGGAAATAATACTAAGATGTTCTTATTTTGAATAAATAAGTTAGGTATGTGATTTGAAACTATTGTCAAGAATGAATTAACCAAATCCAATTGTGTCAATCGTTCGCAAACAGTCTATTTTTCTTGAAAAAATAGGCTTTTTTTCTAAAAATCCCTAGTCAAGCGCTTTATTTTTTTGTATAATAGAAGTAGCAAAGTATAGATAAGAAGAGAAAAGCATGATTACACTATTTCTATCACCGAGCTGTACATCATGTCGTAAGGCTAAGGCCTGGTTAGAAAAACATAAGGTTCCATTTGTGGAACACAATATTATGACCAGTCCTTTAACAAGAAAAGAATTGCAACACATCCTTTCCTTGACCGAAAATGGTACTGATGACATCATTTCAACTCGTTCAAAAATTTTTCAAAAATTGAATATTGATGTAGAGAGTATCTCGGTATCGGAATTGCTTCATTTGATTGAGCAGTATCCTAGTCTTTTGCGTCGTCCAATTATTATCGATGCCAAACGCATGCAGATCGGTTTTAATGAAGATGAGATTCGTGCTTTTCTCCCTCGTAGTTATCGTAAGCAAGAACTAAAAGAAGCAAGAATGAGAGCTGGTATTAGTTAATGAACAAACAGTATAGTTACCCACTAGATTTGTCGTGGAGCACTGAAGAACTTGCTTCAGTGCTTTCTTTTTTTAATGATGTTGAAGCTGCCTATGAAGGCAAGGTAGAGGCTAAAAAGTTACTGGACTCCTATAAGGGATTCAAGGCGGTCGTGCCAAGCAAGAGTGAGGAGAAACGTTTGGGACGAGAATTTGAAACAGTGAGTGGCTATTCGCTTTACCGAGCAGTTCAGGCTGCCAAGGAAAAAGGGGAAGGAAAGATTTCTCTTGGAAAGTAAATTTGAATTTGCTAAAGAGCTTGTTAAGAAAGCGGGCCAGTACATCCTTGACCATATGCAGGAAGACTTGTGTGTTGAGACCAAGTCCTCTCCGACAGACTTGGTGACCAGACTGGACAAGGAAGTTCAGGAACTCTTGGTTAGTGAGATTTTGTCCCGTTATCCCGAGGATAAGATTTGTGCTGAAGAAGGTTGTCTGAGAGCTTCGGTTCAAGAGGGCAAGGTTTGGGTCATTGATCCCATTGATGGTACCAATAATTTTGTCGCCCAGCAGGAAGATTTTGCTGTTATGATGGCTTATTTTGAAAATGGTCAGGGACAGTTTGGTCTGATTTATGATGTGGTCAAGGGGGATTGTTATCACGGTGGTGGTAAGTTTCCCGTTTGTCTAAATGATAAGCCCCTAGCTCCCTTTAAAGCAAAACCACTTGGAGATTTTCTCATTGCAGGCAATAGTGGCATGCTGGAAACCAACGAATGGGGTCTAGCTGATTTGAGTCGAGCGGTACTTGGTGTTCGTGTCTATGGGAGTGCGGCCATTAGTTTTGCCAAGATTTTGTCAGGGCGTTTGTTGACCTATGTCACTTATCTGCAACCATGGGATTATGCTGCGGCTAGTATTTTAGGGGAAAGTCTGGGCTATGAGGTTGTGACTCTTTCTGGTGAAACTCCTGATTTTCAAACCAGACAGGCGGTCATGATGGTGCCTCTTGAGATGCAGGAGGAAATTCAGTCCTATATTTACGAAAGGAAAAGAACTTAAATGCAATTTCCAGAAGGATTTGTTGAAAAATATGAAGAGATACTAGGAGATGAGGCAAGAGATTTTCTTGCCTCTTTTGAGGAGGAAGCGGTTTCGGCCTTTCGGGTCAATCCTTTAAAAGAAGCGCCAGTTTCCTTTCCTGATGCCATTCCTCAAACCCCTTGGGGACATTATGGGAAGGTTTCAGGAAAATCGCCTGAGCATGCTACAGGTTTGGTCTATTCACAAGAACCTGCTGCTCAGATGGTTGCTCAGGTAGCCCAGCCTAGTCCTGGTATGAAAGTCTTGGATTTGGCTGCTGCACCGGGTGGCAAATCAACTCAGCTGGCAGCCTATCTAGCAGGGGAGGGTCTTCTTGTTTCCAATGAAATTTCAAGCAAACGGGCTAAGATTTTAGTAGAAAACATGGAGCGCTTTGGAGCGACAAATGTCGTGGTGACCAATGAATCTGCTGACCGTTTGGCCAAGGTTTTTAAAGGCTATTTTGACTTAATCGTTCTTGATGCCCCTTGCTCTGGTGAAGGAATGTTTCGTAAGCAGCCAGATGCTATGGACTATTGGAGCTTAGATTATCCGAGTCAATGCGCTAGTCTACAAAGAGAAATTCTGGAAGATGCAGTGACCATGCTTGCTGAAGGTGGTCGTCTGGTTTATTCAACCTGTACCTGGGCACCTGAGGAAAATGAAGAGATCGTCAATTGGTTGCTGGAAGAGTATGATTTTGACTTGTTGCCAGTAGAGCATATCAATGGAATGGTAGCTGGTATTGACCTGCCAGAAACGGCTCGGATGTACCCTCATCAGTTTAAGGGAGAGGGTCAGTTTGTTGCCCATCTACAGTTTAAGGGTAACAATCCAGCTCCTAAATTTAAGGCAAGTAAGAGTAACCTCAGCCGTGAACAAGTTGCCTTGTGGCAGGAATTTGCCCAAAACCATTTGAAGGTCAATCTACCGGGTATCTTGCAGACTTTTGGAGACCAGCTTTATCTCTTGCCAGAACTTTTGCCAGATTTAGGGAAGCTCAAGATTGCTCGCAATGGACTGCATCTGGGCACTTTTAAGAAGAAACGCTTTGAGCCCAGTTTCGCTCTTGGTTTAGCCTTGAAACCGAGTCAGGTCGAACAGTCGGTTGAAATTGGCCAAGAAGCGTTTGTCAAGTATGCGGCTGGAGAAATCGTTCAGCTGGCAGAAAGTCTGCCAAATGGTTGGTACCAAGTTTTGGTTAAAGGCAATGGCTTGGGCTTTGCAAAGGTTACTGGAAATGTTTTGAAAAATTATTTTCCAAAAGGCCTCAGATTCAAATGAAAATGCTAGTCAAAGTAGCTTGTCTATGTTATAGTGGAAGTATGGATTTTTTTCAAATTGTCTTTCATTTTAAGTCAAAATTGGTGGGCAAGGCAACTAAGCAAATTTCTAGTTAAACCAAGCTAATACTCTTCGAAAATCAAATTCAAACCGCGTCAACGTCGCCTTGCCGTACTCAAGTACAGCCTGCGGCTAGTTTCCTAGTTTGCTCTTTGATTTTCATTGAGTATAAGAACTTTAGTTGGCTCCCAATTTTCAAAAGAAAAATATAAATAAATAGTTGAAAAAAATCACAGCATTCACCATTATTTTCAAGGAGAAAAACAGTGAAAAAAAGGAAAAAACTCGCTCTATCACTTGCAGCTCTTTTGCTGGCAGGTTCTTTGGCGGGATGTGCTAGCTGGATTGATCGTGGAGAATCCATGACAGCTGTTGGCTCAACGGCTCTTCAGCCTTTGGTCGAAGCAGCAGCAGATGAATTTGGCTCTATGCACGTTGGAAAAACAGTCAACGTCCAAGGTGGAGGATCTGGTACAGGTCTGTCTCAGGTTCAGTCTGGAGCCGTTGATGTAGGAAATTCAGACGTATTTGCCGAGGAAAAAGACGGTATCAACGCATCCGCTCTAGTGGACCATAAGGTAGCCGTAGCGGGCTTGGCAGTCATTGTAAATAAGGAAGTTGATGTTGAAAATCTGACAACTGAACAACTCCGTAGCATCTTCACAGGCCAAGTAACCAACTGGAAAGAGGTTGGTGGGAAAGACCTAGCCATTTCCATTATCAACCGCGCGGCCAGTTCTGGTTCGCGTGCAACCTTTGATAGTGTTATCATGGATGGTCAATCTGCCGTGCAGAGTCAAGAACAAGACTCAAACGGGATGGTCAAAAACATTGTTTCCCAGACACCAGGAGCCATTTCTTACCTAGCTTTTGCCTATGTGGATGACTCGGTTAAACGCATGAAATTGAACGGCTATGAGCCGATTGCAGAAAATGTTACAAGCAATAACTGGCCTTTGTGGTCTTATGAACACATGTACACCCTAGGTCAACCAAATGAATTGGTGGCAGAATTCCTCAACTTTCTCCTCTCAGATGAAGCGCAAAGCGGAATCGTTAAGGGAATGGGTTATATTTCTGTTAAGGAAATGAAGGTTGAAAAAGATGCTGTCGGAACGGTGACAGCACTAGAAGGGAGTCACTAATGAATCAAGAAGAATTAGCTAAAAAATTACTTTCTCCCTCAAAGAACTCTCGTCTAGAGAAATTAGGAAAAGGCTTGACCTTTGCCTGTCTGTCTTTGATTGTTATCATTGTGGCTATGATTTTGATTTTCGTAGCCCAAAAAGGTTTGTCGACCTTCTTTGTCAATGGGGTTAATATCTTTGATTTCCTCTTTGGACAAACTTGGAATCCTTCAGGTAAACAATTTGGTGCCCTTCCCATGATTTTGGGTTCCTTCATTGTCACAATCCTATCAGCTCTTATCGCAACTCCTTTTGCCATCGGTGCGGCAGTCTTTATGACGGAGGTCTCACCAAAAGGTGCTAGAATCTTGCAACCAGCTATTGAATTGCTAGTCGGAATTCCTTCCGTCGTGTATGGATTTATCGGTTTGCAGGTCGTAGTTCCCTTTGTCCGTAGTGTCTTTGGTGGAACTGGTTTTGGGATTTTATCAGGGATTTTCGTTCTCTTTGTCATGATTTTACCGACGGTAACCTTTATGACAACGGACAGCTTGCGTGCGGTGCCTCGTCACTACCGCGAAGCTAGTTTGGCTATGGGAGCTACTCGTTGGCAAACCATCTGGCGCGTGACCTTGAAGGCGGCGCGTTCAGGGATTTTCACAGCAGTGGTCTTTGGGATGGCGCGTGCCTTTGGTGAGGCTCTGGCTATTCAGATGGTGGTCGGAAACTCAGCTGTTGTTCCAACTTCACTAACAACACCTGCTGCGACCTTGACCTCTGTTTTGACCATGGGTATCGGAAATACTGTTATGGGAACCGTTGATAATAACGTTCTTTGGTCTCTGGCCTTAGTCTTGCTCTTGATGAGTTTGGCCTTCAACAGTGTGATTAAATTGATTACGAAAGAAAGAGGAAAGAAAAACTATGCACGCTAAGAAATTAGATAAAATTGCAACAGCTGTCCTCTACTCGATTGCAGGAATTATCGTTGCCATCTTGGCATCCTTGATTCTCTATATCTTGGTTCGTGGTTTGCCCCACATCTCTTGGTCTTTCTTGACTGGCAAATCATCTTCTTACCAAGCAGGCGGAGGGATTGGAATTCAGCTCTATAATTCCTTCTTCCTTTTGGTCATTACCTTGATTATCTCTGTGCCCTTGTCTATGGGAGCTGGGATTTTCCTAGCTGAATATGCAAAAAAAGGTCCTGTGACTAATTTTGTCAGAACCTGTATTGAAATCTTGTCTTCACTGCCATCAGTGGTTGTGGGTCTCTTTGGTTACTTGATCTTTGTAGTTCAGTTTGAGTATGGATTTTCAATCATTTCAGGTGCCTTGGCCTTGACAGTCTTTAACTTGCCTCAGATGACACGTAATGTTGAGGACAGCTTGAAACACGTTCACCATACGCAACGTGAGGCTGGTCTGGCCCTTGGGATTTCTCGTTGGGAGACAGTTGTCCATGTGGTCATTCCAGAAGCTCTTCCAGGTATTGTAACGGGTGTCGTCTTGGCTTCTGGCCGTATCTTTGGTGAGGCGGCTGCTCTTATCTATACAGCAGGACAATCCGCTCCAGCCCTTGACTGGTCTAACTGGAATATTCTCAGTGTGACTAGCCCAATCTCTATCTTCCGTCAAGCAGAAACCTTGGCTGTCCACATCTGGAAAGTCAATAGTGAAGGAACCATTCCTGATGGAACTATCGTATCAGCAGGTTCTGCAGCCGTGCTCCTCATCTTTATCCTAATCTTTAACTTTGGAGCCCGTAAACTCGGAAGCTACCTACATAAGAAATTAACCGCTGCCTAAAGGAGAAGCCATGTCAAAATATAATTGGGATGAAAAGCATATCATCACCTTTCCTGAAGAGAAAGTGGCCCTCTCTACTAAGGATTTACATGTTTACTACGGTAAAAATGAATCTATTAAGGGCATCGATATGCAATTTGAAAAAAATAAAATTACAGCCTTAATTGGCCCTTCTGGATCAGGAAAATCAACCTACCTCCGCAGTCTCAATCGTATGAATGATACTATTGATATTGCCAAGGTAACAGGTCAAATTCTCTATCAAGGGATTGATGTCAACCGTCCAGAAATCAACGTTTATGAGATGCGTAAACACATCGGAATGGTCTTCCAACGACCAAATCCTTTTGCTAAGTCTATCTACCGCAACATCACTTTTGCCCATGAACGTGCAGGCGTCAAGGACAAGCAAGTCTTGGATGAAATTGTGGAAACCTCTCTTCGTCAAGCTGCCCTTTGGGATCAGGTCAAAGACGATTTGCACAAGTCAGCCTTGACCCTATCAGGTGGTCAGCAGCAGCGTCTCTGTATCGCTCGTGCTATTTCTGTTAAACCAGATATCCTCTTGATGGATGAACCAGCGTCAGCCTTAGATCCGATTGCGACAGCCCAGCTGGAAGAAACTATGTTGGAATTGAAGAAGGACTTTACCATCATCATCGTGACCCACAGTATGCAGCAGGCTGCGCGTGCTAGTGATTACACAGGATTTTTCTACTTGGGTGACTTGATCGAGTACGATAAGACCTCTAATATTTTCCAAAATGCCAAACTACAGTCAACCAATGACTACGTAACAGGACACTTTGGATAGAAAGGAAACAGTATGACAGAAGCGATTTTACAGGTGTCAGACCTGTCCGTTTACTACAATCAAAAAAAGGCCTTGAATAGTGTTTCCCTATCTTTCCAACCTAAGGAAATTACAGCCTTGATTGGTCCATCTGGATCAGGGAAGTCAACTCTTCTCAAGGCTATCAACCGTATGGGGGATCTCAATCCAGAGGTGACCACAACTGGTTCAGTAGTTTACAACGGCCACAACATTTACAGCCCACGTACAGATACAGTTGAATTGCGGAAGGAAATCGGTATGGTTTTCCAACAACCGAACCCTTTCCCTATGTCTATCTACGAAAATGTTGTTTACGGGCTTCGTATCAATGGAGTTAAGGACAAGCAGGTTCTGGATGAAGCGGTTGAAAAAGCCTTGCAACGTGCTTCCATCTGGGATGAGGTCAAGGACCGCCTGCATGATTCAGCTATCGGGCTTTCAGGTGGCCAACAGCAACGTGTCTGTGTTGCCCGTGTCTTGGCAACCAGTCCTAAAATCATTCTCTTGGATGAACCGACTTCAGCCTTGGACCCTATCTCGGCTGGTAAGATCGAGGAAACTTTGTATGGTCTAAAAGATAAATACACCATGCTCTTGGTTACACGTTCCATGCAACAAGCCTCTCGTATTTCTGACAAGACAGGATTTTTCCTTGATGGAGATTTGATCGAGTTTAACGATACCAAGAAGATGTTCCTAAACCCACAACACAAGGAAACAGAAGATTATATTTCAGGAAAATTTGGATAAGGAGATAAATGATGTTACGTTCTCAATTTGAAGAAGATTTAGAGAAATTGCACAATCAGTTCTATGCTATGGGACAAGAAGTGCTATCCCAAATCAATCGTACAGTGCGTGCCTTTGTTACGCATGACCGTGATTTGGCCAAGGAAGTTATCGAAGACGATGCAGAAGTAAACGAATACGAAGTGAAATTGGAGAAGAAATCATTTGAAATGATTGCCCTTCAACAACCAGTTTCTCAAGACTTGCGTACTGTTTTGACAGTCTTGAAGGCTGTATCTGACTTGGAACGTATGGGTGACCATGCCGTTTCCATTGCCAAAGCGGCCATTCGTATGAAGGGAGAACAACGTATCCCAGCTGTTGAAGAAGAAATCAAGAGAATGGGTCGCGATGTCAAGAATTTCGTTGAAGCAGCCCTTGAACTCTATCTGAATGGTTCAGTAGACCAGGCCTATGAAGTAGCAGCCATGGACGAAAAAATCAACCATTACTTTGATAGCATTCGTGACTTGGCTACAGAAGAAATCAAGAAAAATCCTGATGCCATTGTTACAGGTCGTGATTACTTCCAAGTGATTGCCTTCTTGGAACGCATTGGAGACTATGCCAAGAATATCTGTGAATGGGTTGTTTACTTTGAAACAGGTAAGATTGTCGAACTATAAAACAGGTTCAATCTGTATAAAAAGGAGCTTAAAATCAACTGATAGCTCCTTTTCTTGAATGAAAAAAATATTTTTAAGATAAAAATTCAAAAAACACTTGACAAGTAACTTGGATAGCGTTATAATTATACAAAATTAACAGAGAGGTTGTTTATTTATGAAATCAAAAAAATGGATATTTGTTTTATGTAGCTTTCTTGCAAGCTTCTTCTTAGTAGCTTGTCAGTCGGGTTCTAATGGTTCTCAGTCAGCTGTTGAGGCCATTAAGCAAAAGGGAAAATTAGTTGTGGCGACCAGTCCTGATTATGCACCCTTTGAATTCCAATCCTTGGTTGACGGGAAAAATCAGGTAGTCGGTGCGGACATTGATATGGCCCAGGCCATCGCTGATGAACTTGGGGTGAAGTTGGAAATCTCAAGCATGAGTTTTGACAATGTCTTGACTAGTCTTCAGACAGGTAAGGCTGATCTAGCAGTTGCGGGAATTAGCGCTACTGACGAAAGAAAAGAAGTCTTTGATTTTTCAATTCCTTACTATGAAAATAAGATTAGTTTCTTGGTTCGTAAGTCTGATGTAGAAAAATATAAGGATCTAACTAGCCTAGAAAGTGCCAATATTGCGGCCCAAAAAGGGACTGTTCCAGAAGCTATGGTCAAGGAACAATTGCCAAAAGCTCAATTGACTTCCTTAACCAATATGGGGGAAGCTGTCAATGAATTGCAGGCTGGAAAAGTAGATGCTGTTCATATGGATGAGCCTGTTGCCCTTAGCTATGCTGCTAAAAATGCAGACCTAGCTGTCGCAACTGTCAGCTTGAAGATGAAGGACGGCGAAGCCAATGCAGTTGCTCTTAGAAAAAATAGTGCTGACTTGAAAGAAGTGGTGGACAAGGTCATCCAAAAACTCAAGGATGAAGGTACCTACCAAAGCTATCTTGAAAAAGCAGCAACCTTAACAGAAGTTGAAGAATAAGAAAAAGCAGAGTTGGAGATCATTCCAATTCTGCTTTTAAATAGTTTAAAACCTTTTCCAGATTGTCTAAGGACACCTTGGCAAATTGATAAGGACAGGCATCCAAGTAAGCCTCTTCAAAGAAGTCCAAGCCCAGCTGGCTGTGTTTGAGACTAGCGATTTTAGGATACTGTCTGAGATCAAGTAATAAACCATCGTGTAGGGGAAAGTGAGGAAGGGGACAAGGAGTGTTAGCTAATCTTTCCTCGATTTGCTTCTGGTAAGCTTCCTGATTGGACAAGCGAGCTAGACGGTTTTTCTCAAACAATTGACTGTCAATATAGAGTGACAGGGCCTTTTGCATGATGAGGTTGCTGTCGTAGTCTAGGATATTTTTGTAGGCCACAAAGGCTTCCTTGATAGCATTTGGCAGGATGAGTGCTGTTATCCGCAGGGCTGGAAAGAGGCTGGTTGAGAAGGACTTGATATAAATGACACGCTCCTCTGTATCCAGATAGTGGAAGGTCTGGCCCTTTTTAGAGTCCAAATCCCCCAGATAGTCGTCCTCTACGATATAGACACCATACTTGGCAGCTAAGTCAAGAATAGCCCGTTTATCCTGTTCAGAATAGGAATGCCCCAGAGGATAGTGAAATCTAGGAATGGTATAGAAAAACTTAATCTTTCCTGTCTTGAAGTGTCGCTCCAGCTCCTTCAAGTCAATCCCATCAATGCCTCGTTCAATCGTTTGATAGTCCAATCCCTGAGCAATCAAGAGGCGATTCATCCGATGGTAGGTCGGCTGTTCCACCAAGATTTCCTTGGCTTGGCTAGGAAAGGAAATTTGAGAGAGGATAAACAAGGCTTGTTGGGTGCCAGAAGTCAGTACCAGTTGGTCAGCCTTGCAGTAGAGGGCTTGGTCAAAGAGGAGTTTGTGAATGGACTGTCTTAGGTCTTCTAAACCTTCTTGGTTGTCATAGTAGTTGAAGAGGTAGTTTTCCCGGCCAATTAAGGTTTCATTGACACAGAGTCGGAAATCGTCATAGGCGCTGGCATGTTCGTCAGTAACCTCAATTTCTAGGTCCTGGTGTTGCCCTTGTTCTAGGACATAGTAGCCACTCTGGGGCTTGGCATAGAGGTATTGTTCGTGCCGTAATTCCAACAGGGCTCGTTGGACAGTGTCCTTGCTACAGTGAAAGTCAAGGCTCAGTTGACGGATAGAAGGCAGGCGGCTACCCGTCGGAAAACGTCCAGACTCGATACCATTTTTTAGATAGGAAACGACCTCTTGGTACTTGCTTTGTTTCTTCATTCCATACCTCCTTGATTTTGTTACATTGTACCTTTTTTTTTCCTTCTTGGCAATGTATAGAGTGTTTCTCTCGTTCACATCTAGGGGCAAATGTGGTATACTTAGGAGTAAGATTTATAGACTAATACTCTTCGAAAATCTCTTCAAACCACGTCAGCTTCGCCTTGCCGTAGATATGGTTACTGACTTCGTCAGTTCTATCCACAACCTCAAAACAGTGTTTTGAGCTGACTTCGTCAGTTATATCTACAACCTCAAAGCAGTGCTTTGAGTAACCTGCGGCTCGCTTCCTAGTTTGCTATTTGATTTTCATTGAGTATAACAGACAAGAAAGAGAATGGATAAGAACGTGCAGGAACCAGTGAAATTATTTCAATACAATACCCTTGGAGCCTTGATGGCTGGCCTTTATGGTGGAACTATGACAGTGGGAGAATTGCTAGAGCATGGTGACCTTGGTTTGGGAACCTTGGATTCCATTGATGGAGAATTGATTGTCTTGGATGGCAAGGCCTATCAGGCCAAAGGCTCAGGAGAACAACCAGAAATTGTGGAAGTATCACCAGATGCCCTTATTCCTTACGCAGCAGTGGTACCGCATCAGGCAGAGGTCATTTTCCGCCAGCGCTTTGAGATGACAGATAAGGAATTGGAAGAGAGAATCGAGTCTTATTATGACGGGGAAAATCTTTTCCGCTCTATCAAGATTCGTGGGGAATTTTCGCATATGCATGTGCGCATGATTCCTAAGTCAACACCAGATACCAAGTTTGCTGATGTCGCAACCCATCAACCGGAATATCGTCGAGACAATGTAGCAGGAACCATCGTTGGTTTCTGGACGCCAGAGATTTTCCATGGGGTCAGTGTGGCAGGCTATCATCTGCACTTCATTTCAGATGATTTGACCTTCGGTGGACATGTCATGGACTTTGTCATCAAGGAAGGCATTATCGAGGTGGGAGCAGTTGACCAGTTGGACCAACGTTTCCCAGTCCAAGACCGTCAATACTTGTTTGCTAAGTTCAATGTTGACGAGATGAAAAAAGATATTGAAAAGGCAGAATAGGAGAAGAAAATGACCATTCATATTATCATTACCATGGTGCTGTTACTGGCTTTCTTGATAGGAAGCATTTGGTATGCCAGAAAGAAATACCATATCAATCTAGCTGTCTTGGGTTTGGGGGCTGTTGCCTTCTTTGTCTCTTCACAGATTTTGGAAAAACTGGTGCATATCTTAGTTTTGCATCCTCAAAAAGACGGTAGTATTGCCCTCTTGCAAGAACAACCGCTTGTCTATATCATCTATGGCCTAGCCATGGCAGCATTTTTTGAGGAAACTGCTCGTCTTGTTTTCTTCAAATGGTTGGAGAAAAAGAGAAGTTTGGAAAAGGCAGATGCCTTGGCCTATGGACTGGGGCATGGTGGCTTGGAATTGATTTTCCTAGGCCTTGCTAGTTTGTTCAATCTCTACATCGTTCTCTCAGCAGTTCAAACGCAGAATCCACAGGTCATGCAATTGCTGTCTGAAAATATGTTGAAAACTATCCAGTCGCTATCAGTCTGGCAGATTTATTTGCTTGGTTTTGAGAGAATTTTGGCCCTAGGTTTCCAATTACTCTTGACTGTTTGGGTTTACCAAGCTGTTCGCCAGAAGAAATGGATTTATCTCCTAGCAGCCTATGGCCTACACGCCTTCTTTGACCTAGCACCATCTCTAGTCCAAGTTGGCTGGTTGACAAATCCAGCCTTGGTTGAAGTTGTCCTAGCACTTGAACTTGTTCTGGTTGCCTATGGAACCAAGGCAATCTTTTGCAAAAAATCATAAAAAAAAGGGGGAAACCTCTTTTTTTGTTTAAAATAAGCCCAAGATTTTTTTAGGGTCGTCAAATGTCTCTAAAAATGGTATAATGTAATGAATTTTGTAAAAGGAAGAGTGACATGTCTGTAAGAGAAAAAATGCTTGAAATCTTAGAAGGAATTGATATCCGTTTTAAGGAACCCTTGCATAGCTATAGTTATACAAAAGTAGGTGGAGAGGCCGATTATTTGGTCTTTCCACGAAATCGTTTTGAGTTGGCGCGCCTTGTTAAATTTGCCAACCAAGAAAATATTCCTTGGATGGTTCTTGGCAATGCCAGCAACATCATTGTTCGTGATGGTGGGATTCGTGGATTTGTCATCTTGTGTGACAAGCTCAATAACGTTTCCGTTGATGGCTATACTATTGAAGCAGAAGCTGGTGCTAACTTGATTGAAACAACTCGCATTGCCCTTCGTCATAGTTTGACTGGTTTTGAGTTTGCTTGTGGCATTCCAGGGAGCGTTGGCGGTGCTGTCTTTATGAATGCAGGTGCCTATGGTGGTGAGATTGCCCACATCTTGCAGTCTTGTAAGGTCTTGACCAAGGATGGAGAAATCGAAACCCTGTCTGCTAAAGACTTGGCTTTTGGTTACCGTCATTCAGCCATTCAGGAGTCTGGTGCAATTGTCTTGTCAGCTAAATTTGCCCTTGCTCCAGGAACCCATCAGGTTATCAAGCAGGAAATGGACCGCTTGACGCACCTACGTGAACTCAAGCAACCTTTGGAATACCCATCTTGTGGCTCGGTCTTTAAGCGTCCAGTCGGGCATTTTGCAGGTCAGTTAATTTCAGAAGCTGGCTTGAAAGGCTATCGTATCGGTGGCGTAGAAGTCTCAGAAAAGCACGCAGGATTTATGATCAATGTCGCAGATGGAACGGCCAAAGACTACGAAGACTTGATTGAGTCTGTTATCGAAAAAGTCAAGGAACACTCTGGCGTTACTCTTGAGAGAGAAGTCCGTATTTTAGGTGAAAGCAAGTAGGACGCTTTAGTTGAGAAGCTGCTGCTATGTCATGGAAAGGGGGTGAAAGCCTATCGTCAGTGCAGAAGAATGTAGGCAGTTTAATCTCCTACACGAGGTAGTGGCGGCCTGACAGAGCCCTGATCTGTTAATCTATGAAAAAGAAGGAATAAATGACAATTGAAAAAACCAATTATTGAATTCAAAAACGTCTCTAAAGTTTTTGAAGACAGCAACACCAAGGTTCTCAAAGATATCAACTTTGAGTTGGAAGAAGGGAAGTTCTATACTCTTCTAGGCGCGTCTGGTTCAGGGAAATCAACTATCCTTAACATCATTGCAGGTTTACTGGATGCGACGACAGGAGATATTTTGCTGGATGGTGTCCGTATCAATGACATCCCAACCAACAAGCGAGACGTCCATACGGTCTTCCAATCCTATGCCTTGTTTCCACATATGAATGTGTTTGAAAATGTTGCCTTTCCACTCCGCTTGCGTAAAATTGACAAGAAAGAAATCGAGAAACGCGTAGCGGAAGTTCTCAAGATGGTTCAGTTGGAAGGTTATGAAAAACGTTCCATTCGTAAACTCTCTGGAGGACAACGTCAGCGTGTGGCTATTGCCCGTGCCATCATCAACCAACCCCGTGTGGTTTTGTTGGACGAGCCTTTGTCAGCGTTGGACTTGAAATTAAGAACAGACATGCAGTACGAACTGCGTGAACTGCAACAACGATTGGGCATTACCTTTGTCTTTGTTACTCACGATCAGGAAGAAGCCCTTGCCATGAGTGACTGGATTTTTGTTATGAATGATGGGGAAATCGTTCAGTCTGGAACACCTGTGGACATCTATGACGAGCCAATCAACCACTTTGTTGCCACCTTTATCGGTGAGTCAAATATCTTGCCAGGAACCATGATTGAGGACTACTTGGTTGAGTTTAACGGCAAACGCTTCGAAGCGGTCGATGGGGGAATGAAGCCAAATGAACCAGTTGAGGTCGTGATTCGTCCAGAGGACTTGCGGATTACCCTTCCTGAAGAAGGCAAGCTCCAAGTTAAGGTGGATACCCAGCTCTTCCGTGGGGTGCACTATGAAATTATCGCCTATGACGAACTTGGAAATGAATGGATGATCCACTCAACTCGTAAGGCCATCGTGGGTGAGGAAATCGGTCTGGACTTTGAGCCAGAAGACATCCACATCATGCGTCTCAACGAAACTGAAGAAGAGTTCGATGCTCGTATCGAAGAATACGTGGAAATTGAAGAGCAAGAAGCAGGTCTGATCAATGCAATCGAGGAGGAAAGAGATGAAGAAAACAAGCTCTAAACTCTTTGTAGTGCCCTACATGCTTTGGATTGCCCTCTTTGTTCTGGCACCCTTGGTCTTGATTTTCGGTCAATCCTTTTTCAATATTGAAGGACAATTCAGTTTAGAAAACTATAAATCTTACTTTGCGTCACAAAACTTGACCTACCTCAAAATGAGTTTCAACTCAGTGCTTTATGCAGGCATTGTGACCTTTGTAACCCTCCTTATCAGCTATCCAACAGCCCTCTTTTTGACCCGTCTCAAGCACCGTCAACTCTGGCTCATGCTGATCATTCTGCCAACCTGGATCAATTTACTCCTCAAGGCCTATGCCTTTATCGGTATCTTTGGTCAGAATGGCTCTATTAACCAATTCTTGGAATTTATCGGAATCGGTTCGCAACAGTTGCTCTTTACCGATTTCTCCTTTATCTTTGTCGCAAGCTACATCGAGCTTCCCTTTATGATTTTGCCGATTTTCAATGTCTTGGACGATATGGATAACAATCTCATCAATGCCAGCTACGACCTTGGTGCGACCAAGTGGGAAACCTTCCGTCATGTCATCTTCCCTCTATCTATGAACGGAGTGAGAAGTGGGGTCCAATCGGTCTTTATCCCAAGTTTGAGTCTCTTCATGCTGACCCGTTTGATTGGTGGGAACCGCGTTATCACGCTGGGAACAGCCATTGAGCAGAACTTCCTGACCAATGACAACTACGGTATGGGTTCAACCATCGGTGTGATTCTCATCCTGACCATGTTCATCACCATGTGGGTGACCAAGGAAAGGAGAGAACGATGAAAAAATTTGCCAATCTTTATCTGGGACTGGTCTTTCTTGTCCTCTACCTGCCAATCTTTTACTTGATTGGCTATGCCTTTAATGCAGGCAATGACATGAATAGCTTTACAGGCTTTAGCTTGAGCCATTTTAAAACCATGTTTGGCGATGGTCGTCTTATGTTGATTGTAACTCAGACCTTTTTCTTGGCCTTCCTGTCAGCCTTGATTGCGACCATTATCGGGACTTTTGGTGCCATTTACATCTACCAGTCTCGTAAGAAATACCAAGAAGCCTTTCTATCACTCAATAATATCCTCATGGTTGCGCCTGACGTTATGATTGGTGCCAGCTTCTTGATTCTCTTTACTCAACTCAAGTTTTCACTTGGCTTTTTGACAGTTCTTTCTAGTCATGTGGCTTTCTCCATCCCTATCGTGGTCTTGATGGTCTTGCCTCGTCTCAAGGAAATGAACGGTGACATGATTCATGCGGCCTATGACTTGGGAGCCAGTCAATTTCAGATGTTCAAGGAAATCATGCTGCCTTACCTGACTCCGTCTATCATTGCAGGATATTTCATGGCTTTCACCTATTCGCTAGATGATTTTGCCGTGACCTTCTTTGTAACGGGAAATGGCTTTTCAACCCTGTCAGTCGAGATTTATTCTCGTGCTCGTAAGGGGATTTCGCTAGAAATCAATGCCCTGTCTGCCCTCGTCTTTCTCTTTAGTATTATCCTAGTTGTTGGATATTACTTTATCTCACGTGAGAAGGAGGAGCAAGCATGAAAAAACTCTATTCATTTTTAGCAGGAATTGTAGCGATTATCCTGGTCTTGTGGGGAATTGCGACGCATTTAGATAGTAAAATCAATAGCCGAGATAGTCAAAAACTGGTCATTTACAACTGGGGAGACTATATCGATCCAGAACTCTTGGAGCAATTCACAGAAGAAACAGGAATTCAAGTCCAGTATGAGACCTTTGATTCCAACGAAGCCATGTATACCAAGATCAAGCAGGGTGGAACGACCTATGATATTGCCATTCCTAGTGAATACATGATCAACAAGATGAAGGACGAAGACCTCTTAGTTCCGCTTGATTATTCAAAACTTGAAGGAATCGAAAATATCGGACCAGAGTTTCTCAACCAGTCCTTTGACCCAGGCAATAAATTCTCCATCCCTTACTTCTGGGGAACCTTGGGAATTGTCTACAATGAAACCATGGTAGATGAGGCACCTGAGCATTGGGATGACCTCTGGAAGCCAGAGTATAAGAACTCTATCATGCTCTTTGATGGGGCGCGTGAGGTGTTGGGTCTGGGGCTCAATTCCCTCGGCTACAGCCTCAACTCCAAAGATCCCCAGCAGTTGGAAGAGACAGTGGACAAGCTCTACAAGCTGACTCCAAATATCAAGGCTATTGTGGCGGATGAGATGAAGGGCTACATGATTCAGAACAACGCTGCTATCGGTGTGACCTTCTCTGGTGAAGCCAGCCAAATGCTAGAAAAAAATGAAAATCTCCGCTATGTGGTACCGACTGAGGCTAGCAACCTTTGGTTTGACAATATGGTCATTCCCAAAACAGTTAAAAATCAAGATGCATCCTATGCCTTTATCAACTTTATGTTGAAACCTGAAAATGCTCTCCAAAATGCGGAGTATGTCGGCTATTCAACTCCAAACCTACCAGCTAAGGAATTACTCCCAGAGGAGAAAAAAGAAGACAAGGCCTTCTATCCAGATGCTGAAACCATGAAACACCTAGAAGTTTATGAGAAATTTGACCATAAATGGACAGGAAAATATAGCGACCTCTTCCTACAGTTTAAAATGTATCGGAAGTAGGAGTTAAACGTAAGAAAACGAATCAGTTAGAGCTGGTTCGTTTTTTATATAGAAGTCAGTTTTTACAGCCCTATATTTTCTATTTTATACTCAATGAAAATCAAAGAGCAAACTAGTAAACTAGTCGCAGGCTGTACTTGAGTACGACAAGGTGACGTTGACGTGGTTTGAAGAGATTTTCGAAGAGTATTAGTTGCTTATTTGTTTGCCTAGTAGTATACTAAGCTTAACATTACAGAAAGCGGTAACAAATAATGAAAATATCTACTTTTTTCAAAAAATTTTTTTGGCCAGCCTTTTTGACTATTCAGCAAACATATATACTATTTTATCTAAAGGATGGTTTGGATCGAAAATACCTAACGACTGAGTCTATATATTTGGTGATAGGAAACTTTATATTTGTAAATATTTTAGTGGCTGTGTTTAGTAATATGAAAATTGGGGATAAAGAAAAGTAATAGCAGTAAGAATAATATATCATGAAAAAGTAATCAGGGATGTAGGGAATGGGGTTTCTTAAATGGGAATGATTTCCAGTTGACGTAGACTTAAAAAAACGTTATAATAAGAAAGTTGAGAATTGATTTTCAGTTGTCTTAGTCCAGAGAAGTGGCGGTGCTGCGAGCCATCTAAGCTAGGAAGTCATGCTACTCAATTTAACAATTGCATAAGAACAAGAGAATGACAAGTTCATTGAATGAAGGTGGTACCGCGGTTTTTCGCCCTTCGTGATATGAACTTGTCTTTTGATTTTTGGAGGTGTTGATGAAAACATTTCTTGTCAAACAAAAGTTTCGTCTTGGAGGCGAACGCTTCGCTATCAAGGATGACAGGGGAGAAATCGTCTATCAGGTGGAGGGATCATTTTTTAAGATTCCCAAAACTTTTACCATCTATGATGCGGCTGGTGAACAAGTCAGTGAGATTAGTAAAGAAATATTGACCTTGCTTCCTCGTTTTGAAATTCAGCTTCGGGATGGCTCGAGTTTTGTCATTCGTAAGAAGTTGACCGTCTGGCGAGATAAGTATGAGTTTGATAATCTAGGTCTTCGTATCGAGGGCAATATCTGGGATTTGAATTTCAAATTGCTGGATGATCGCGATCAGCTGATTGCGGAAATTAAGAAGGAACTCTTCCATCTGACCTCTACCTATACCGTAACGGTTCTGGAGGACGCTTATGCAGACCTAGTCATTTCCCTTTGTGTCGCGATTGACTATGTGGAGATGCTGGAAAGCCAATCACATTAAACAAGTAAATAAGGAGACAATATGAAACAACTATCTAGTGCACAAGTACGCCAAATGTGGCTTGATTTCTGGGCAACCAAAGGTCACTCAGTAGAACCATCAGTGAGCTTGGTTCCTGTAAATGATCCAACACTTTTGTGGATCAACTCTGGGGTAGCAACCCTTAAGAAATACTTTGACGGAACTATTATCCCTGAAAATCCACGTATTACTAATGCCCAAAAGGCTATCCGTACCAACGATATTGAAAACGTAGGGAAGACTGCACGTCACCATACTATGTTTGAAATGTTGGGGAACTTCTCTATCGGGGATTACTTCCGTGACGAAGCCATCACTTGGGCTTATGAGCTTTTGACAAGCCCTGAGTGGTTTGACTTCCCTGCTGAAAAACTTTACATGACCTACTATCCAGATGATAAAGATTCTTACAACCGCTGGATTGAAGTGGGAGTGGATCCAAGTCACTTGATTCCAATAGAGGATAACTTCTGGGAAATCGGTGCTGGACCTTCTGGACCAGATACAGAAATCTTCTTTGACCGTGGGGAAGCCTTTGACCCAGAAAATATCGGTCTTCGCCTGCTTGCAGAAGATATTGAAAACGACCGTTATATCGAAATCTGGAACATCGTTTTGTCACAATTTAACGCAGACCCTGCTGTTCCTCGTAGTGAATACAAGGAATTGCCACACAAGAATATTGATACGGGCGCTGGTTTGGAGCGTTTGGTGGCAGTTATCCAAGGTGCTAAGACTAACTTTGAAACAGACCTCTTCATGCCAATCATCCGTGAAGTGGAGAAATTATCTGGTAAGGTTTATGACCAAGATGGCGACAACATGAGCTTTAAGGTCATCGCTGACCACATTCGTTCTTTGTCATTTGCCATCGGTGATGGTGCTCTTCCAGGAAATGAAGGACGTGGTTATGTCCTTCGCCGTCTTCTCCGTCGTGCTTCTATGCATGGTCAAAAATTGGGAATCAACGAGCCTTTCCTTTACAAACTCGTTCCAACTGTTGGTAAGATCATGGAAAGCTACTACCCAGAAGTGCTTGAAAAACGTGACTTTATCGAAAAAATCGTTAAGAGCGAAGAAGAATCATTTGCTCGTACCCTTCACTCGGGTCAACACTTTGCCCAAGGTATCGTAGCAGACTTGAAAGAAAAAGGACAATCTGTCATTGCTGGTTCAGATGTATTCAAACTCTATGACACTTATGGATTCCCAGTTGAATTGACTGAAGAAATCGCTGAAGAAGCTGGTATGACTGTGGACCGTGAAGGCTTTGAAGCAGCCATGAAAGAACAGCAAGAACGCGCGCGTGCCTCAGCTGTTAAAGGTGGTTCAATGGGTATGCAAAATGAAACCCTTCAAAACATCACTGTAGAAAGTGTCTTCAACTACAATGCTAGCCAATTGTCTTCTAAATTGGTGGCTATCGTGGCTGACAATGCAGAAGTAGAAGCTGTATCAGAAGGAACTGCCTCACTTATCTTTGCGGAAACGCCATTCTACGCTGAAATGGGTGGACAGGTAGCTGACCACGGACAAATCTTGGATGAGTCAGGCAAGGTCGTAGCTACTGTGACAAATGTTCAAAAAGCTCCGAACGGACAAGCACTTCACACTGTTGAAGTCCTTGCACCGCTTGCCTTGAACCAAGAATATACGCTGGCAATCGATACAAATCGTCGTCACCGTGTCATGAAAAATCACACTGCGACTCACTTGCTTCACGCTGCCCTTCATAATATCCTTGGAAACCATGCTACACAAGCAGGTTCTCTTAACGAAGTCGAATTCCTTCGCTTTGACTTTACGCACTTCCAAGCTGTAACTGCTGAAGAATTGCGTGCTATTGAACAGCAAGTCAACGAGAAAATCTGGGAAGCCCTTGAAGTGAAGACAGTTGAAACGGATATTGACACTGCTAAGGAAATGGGTGCTATGGCCCTCTTTGGTGAAAAATACGGTAAATCAGTTCGCGTCGTGACAATTGGTGACTACTCGATCGAGCTTTGTGGTGGTACCCATGTTGGCAACACTTCTGAAATTGGTCTTTTCAAGATTGTCAAAGAAGAAGGTATCGGTTCAGGAACTCGCCGTATCTTGGCAGTGACTGGTAAGGAAGCCTTTGAAGCCTACCGCGAACAAGAAGATGCTCTTAAAGCTGTCGCAGCAACTCTTAAAGCACCTCAAGTCAAGGAAGTCCCTCACAAGGTGGAAGGACTTCAAGAACAACTTCGTCAACTTCAAAAAGAAAATGCTGAGTTGAAAGAAAAAGCCGCAGCTGCAGCCGCAGGTGACATCTTCAAGGATGTTAAGGAAGTCAATGGTCACCGTTACATTGCTAGCCAAGTTTCTGTATCAGATGCAGGTGCCCTTCGTACCTTTGCAGATAACTGGAAACAAAAAGACTACTCTGATCTTCTCGTCCTAGTTGCTGCTATCGGTGACAAAGTCAATGTCCTTGTAGCAAGCAAGACAAAAGACCTTCATGCAGGAAACCTTGTCAAAGAATTAGCACCAATCGTCGATGGACGTGGTGGTGGTAAACCAGACATGGCCATGGCAGGAGGAAGCAACCAAGCTAAAATCCAAGAATTGTTGGATGCAGTAGCAGGTAAATTGTAATCAAGTAAAGATCTATCCATTTGGGTAGGTCTTTTTGTGAATGCAAAAAAGCCAAATCTGATTGGACTTGGCTTGATGATTATGAGATGTTAGATTGTATTGGCTGCCCAGACACTTACCGAAGCAGCTGAGACTGGAAATTGTCCATAACCTTCCTCATCGATTGTAACTTGATCTCGGTGGTTTCCAAGTAAGTCTATGAAAGTTTGGTTAGCCCATTCTTGGCCGACAAACATTGATTTGCTGTTTTCTTGGTCATTGGAAATCAAGACTGCGACTGGGGATTGATTTTCAGCACCTGAACGTACCCAACCGATACAGTTAGCATCATCAAAGTAGTCATTTTGTTCTCCATAAGCCAAATCTTTTCGGATAGCTAGGAGGCGGTCAAGGACTTCTTTGAAATCTTCTTGAGCATACTGCCCTGAAATCCCATAGTAGTCGCCGTAAAAGACACATGGAAGGCCATTTTGGCGTAACAGAATGAGGGCATAGGCTGCTGGCTTGAACCATTCTTCAACGGTAGACTCAAGAGCCTGACCTCGTTGTGTATCGTGGTTGTCGACAAAAGTCACAGCCTTGTCAGGCTTGAGTTCAACCAAGCTATCTGTGAAAATGCCACGAAGGTCGTAGTTGGAACCTGCTCGGCTAGCATCAAAGAGATTCTGGTGGAGACGAACATCGACAAGATCGAATCGTTCTTCCGTTTTTTCAAGATAGTCTAGGTTGGCTTCCTTGTCTGGGTTCCAAAATTCACCAAAAACATAGAAATCCTCACCGTATTTTTCCTTCATATCACGGATGAAATTGCGCATAAAGAAAGAATCAATGTGCTTAACGGCATCCAAGCGGAAACCAGCTACACCAGTCGTTTCCATGAACCAGTCAGCCCAGTCATAGATATTTTGGATGACTTCAGGATGTTTAAAGTCTAAATCGGCATACATGAGGTAGTCGTAGTTTCCGTTTTCATTATCGACCAATTCCTCATTTGCCCAACCCTTGTTGTCTCCTTGAATCAGATAAATCCCAGACTTACGGCGTTTGGCATCATAGTCTGTACCGGTGAAGTGGTACCAGTGCCAGTGGAAGTCATTGTAGGTATCTTGGCGACCATCGAAGGTAAAACTAGTCCAGCCATTGATGGTGAAGGGTTCTCCAAGTTCAACTGTACGGTCTACAGGATCAACTTCGATAACCTGAAAGGCTTCCCTGTGATCGGCAGCAGCCTTGTGGTTGAGAACTACATCGGCCATAGGTTGAATTCCCTGTGCTTTTAGGGCTTGAATGGCTTGAAGATAGTCTTCTTTGAAACCATACTTGGTGCGGACAGTTCCTTTTTGGTTAAATTCTCCAAGGTCAAATAAGTCATAGACCCCATAGCCTACGTCTTTTTCATTGGTAGCTTTGAAAGCTGGTGGCATCCACACGTGACTGATCCCCAGATGAGCTAGGTGTGGAGCATCTTCAGCCAGACGCGCCCAGTGCTGGCCGTCGTGGGGCAGATACCATTCAAAGTATTGCATGAGTGTTTGATTTTGCATGATGTTTCCTCTTACTTGTCAATCTTGTTCTTTATTCTATCATAAAGTATCTCTTGGCGCAAACGTTTGCGTAAGAATAGAAGAAAACTATTGTATCTACTTAAAATAAAGTGTTGATTTTTTTGTATCAAAGTGCTAGTATAATAGTATGTAATATAGATAAAGATAGGAGTCATCCCATGATTGAATTTCAAAATGTTAGTAAGTTGTATGGTGATAAAGAGGCTTTGAACAATCTCAATTTGCAGATTGAAAATGGGGAGATTATGGGTTTGATTGGCCATAACGGTGCTGGAAAATCGACCACTATAAAATCCCTAGTCAGTATCATTTCCCCCAGCAGTGGTCGTATTTTAGTAGACGGTCAGGAGTTATCGGAAAATCGCTTAGAGATCAAACGAAAGATTGGCTACGTAGCAGACTCGCCTGACTTATTTTTGCGCTTAACGGCCAATGAATTTTGGGAATTGATTGCCTCATCCTATGATTTGACTAGCTCTGACTTGGAGGCTAGTCTAGCTAGGCTATTGAGTGTTTTTGATTTTGCTGAAAATCGTTATCAGGTTATTGAAACCCTTTCTCACGGAATGCGTCAGAAAGTCTTTGTCATTGGGGCACTCTTGTCTGATCCTGATATTTGGGTCTTGGACGAACCCTTGACTGGTTTGGATCCCCAGGCTGCCTTTGATTTGAAGCAGATGATGAAGGAGCATGCGCAAAAAGGCAAGACGGTCTTGTTTTCAACCCATGTCCTAGAGGTGGCAGAGCAAGTCTGTGATCGGATTGCCATTTTGAAAAAGGGGCATTTGATTTATTGTGGTAGTGTAGAGGACTTGAGAAAAGATTACCCAGACCAGTCTTTGGAAAGTATCTACCTTAGTCTTGCTGGTAGAAAAGAGGAGGTTGCGGATGCGTCTCAAGGTCATTAAAAAATTAGTTGATATCAATATCCTCTATTCATCTCAAGAAGCTAATCTGGCTAATCTACGAAAGAAGCAGGCTAAGAATCCTGGGAAAAAAGTAAATGTTTCCGCTAGAGTCCTAAGTTCTTACATTTTTTCCAGTCTCTTGATGCTTTTGATGTTTATAAATATAGCCTTTCGTTTTCCTTTTGAGGAAATACCCAGTTTTTTTAGTAGCATGGTTGCTATTTTACTGGTGCTTGCCTTTTCAACTTCTTTCACTGCCTTTTACAATGTCTTTTATGAGAGTAAGGATTTGGTATCGTATAGGCCCTATGCCTTTAAAGAATCAGAGATTATAATCGCTAAAGGACTGTCTGTCCTCTTGCCAGCTCTGCCTGGAATTGTACCAATCCTAGCTTATTTTCTAGTCCTCTATATTAGGCTAGCACCTTCTCTTTGGTTGGGATTGCCTTTGATGCTGCTGTCCTTGGCCTTATTATTTGTCTCTGTCACTTTAGTGATGGTAGTGGCAGTACATTTCTTGGCTCAAACTGCGGTTTTTAGAAAGTATCAGTCTATTTTTTCGAATGTGATGATTGGGATAGGGGTTCTCATACCTTTAATATTTGTCCTCTTTCTACAGTCGACTTTTGGAAGTATTGTTGACAAAGTTAGAGACATTCCATTTCTCCTTTATCCTCTTCATATCTTTTACAAAATAGCAGTGGAGCCTTTTTCGACAGAAGCCATAGTGGGTCTGTTAGCTTGGATAGCTTTAACTGTTTTCTTGCTTTACCTGACCAAAAAGAAGGTTCTTCCTCATTTTTATGACGTGATTCTGCTTAACAGTGAGGAGAAGGTCAAAAAAGAACGTCGCAGTAAGGAGAGAATTTCAACTACTAAAAAGGGCTTTTTCCGTATGGTTTTACGCTACCACCTCACCCTCTTGGGACAGGGAACTGGCGTGATTACAGTGCTTTTTACAAGTGCTTTCCTTCCCTATCTCATGATGATTGGTCTGATTTCCAAAATTCGAGATTCTCAGATAGTTCCAGACATTCATCCTCCATACTGGTTACCCTTGTTTTTTATAGCTCTCTTTATAGCAGTTGTCAATAACAATATCACCAGTCTGCATTCAATTGCCTTATCCTTGGAGAGGGAAAATGTTGATTTTCTTAAGAGTTTACCCTTTGACTTTGCTCGTTATGTGAAAGTGAAATTTTGGATTATATTTGCTGTCCAGTCCTTTTTACCAGTTCTGACTTTACTTGGCCTTTCTCTATATCTAGGCTTGCCCATCCTTTCGATGATTTACCTTCTTGTGGCATGGATCCTTGCCAGTGTCATCCTTTCTTGCCACCATTACCTTAAGGACGTGAAAAATCTGTCAACCAATTGGAGTAGCATTACGGACTTGGTGAACCGTTCAAATCGTATAGTAGCAATTGTTTTGATTTTTATTTATAGTGCAATCTTAATGGCCCTTGTAATAGGGAGCTTATTCTTGGTTCGGTCTCTCGCCCCTATTCTTGCCATTAGCTTGGGAGTAGGAGCTCTTATCCTCTTGCTTGGTCTTGCTATTTTTGGCTATCATTACTATCTGTCACGTATATTAGCAGAAATAGAAAAAAGATGAGCTAGTTTGTCGCTTGCTTGATAAATTCAATTCGACAAACGCTTTTATAGTTTGTTAGAATGTAGTTGTAAATGATTAAGATTGGTAATCAAAAATATATAGGGAGGAATGTTTTGAATAAGAAATATAATCTAGTTCTATTATTGTTGTTTATAGTTTATTTATTGGGATATTTTTCAATTTCAAAAACTTTCATTCCTATAATGTGTGTGATCCAAGTATTTTTGATAGAACATATATTTAAAGTTCGAAATAGAATGATGCAAATAGGTGAAATTTTAATTATTGTTGCTTCTATGATATTATTTATTGATAGCATATTGAGTTTGTAACAAAAGGCTTTTCTATAAAATCAAATTTTCCAGATACCTGCTGAGGCTGATTTATCTTCTCTCTATGCCTTCTCATCGTTCTTCTACTATCTACGTCACTAAACTTGACAGACATATATTGCTGATACAGCCTATCTATCTACAATCTCAAAGTTAATACTCTTCGAAAATCTCTTCAAACCACGTCAGCTTTGCCTTGCCGTACTCAAGTACAGCCTGCGGCTAGTTTCCAAGTTTGCTCTTTGATTTTTGTTGATAAAAAGAAATGCTCCTCCAAGACGGAAGAGCATTTTTATTGTGATTTTGATTCGGTTTCTGCCGACTCGGGGTGGAGTTCTTGGTAACTTGGTGCCTTGAAAAGGTCAGCACTGGTTTTGCCTTGTCGTTGACTAAAGAGACTGGTTGATTGACTACCTTTTTCCTGCTCAATCTTTTGCAGAATTGGCAAGGAATTGAGGTAAGAAATACTTTCAGTATCAACTTTTCCAAGATGATCTGCTTGGTAGAAACGGATCAAATCACCAGTTTGAATCTGGTCGCTGATTTTCAGTTGTTGACTGGCTGCCTGACGAATGCTTTCCAGTTCAGTCTGAGTTTGTTCATCAAGATTGCTGATTTCAAGACCACTTTCAGTATAGTAGGTTCGTCCGTCATAGCTGGTGTATTTAGGTGTGACGAAGGAATTGGCAGTCCGAAAGGCAACGATTTCTTGATGATCTGGTGATAGGAGGTCTTGTCCAACTTGAAGGAAGGAATTGGACTCAATGCCAAGGAGGTGTTCGAGAGTCGGTAAGATATCGATTTGTCCACCGTAGGTATTGATGATTTGTCCTTTTTCATAGCCAGGCATGACTACCATAAAAGGCACTCGTTGCAACATGGCATTGTCGTAATTAGACCAGTTCTCAGAAGTCTTTCCAATCAAGGGAGCCAGCTCAGGATTGCGGGAATTGGAAATACCATAATGGTCTCCGTAAATGACGATGATGGATTTTTCATAGAGGCCACTTTCTTTGAGATAGTCAAAGAAGGCCTTGATAGCACTATCCAGATAGTTAGCTGTTTGGAAGTAGCCATTGATTGTTTCATCTTTGGTTTTAGCCAGTGGGAAACCAAGCTCATCGCCTGTCAGATTGCTAGCATAGGGATAGTGATTGGACACCGTGATATACTTAGCATAAAAAGGTTGCTGTAAATGCTCCAGATACTGGATAGAATCTTTCATCATGATTTTATCATTTAAACCATATTGGAAAGAATTGCTACTGTCCTGCTTGGTGAAGTAGGAAGCATCAAAGAAGTATTGGTAGCCCCATTGTTTGTAGGTCGTATTTCGGTTCCAGAAGGTCCCAATATTACCGTGAAAGACAGCACTTGATTGATAGCCATTTTTTGATAGGATAAAAGGAGCTGCCTGCTGGGTATTGGTACCACCGTAGTTGACCATAAAGGAACCTTGGTCAAGTCCAAACAAACCAGTCTCTAGCATGGTTTCCGCATCTGAGGTTTTCCCAGCCTTGACTTGGTTAAAGATATTCGAAAAGGCTAGTGTAGATTGCGAATGGTAGAGGGAATTTAGGAAGGGAGTGACTTCATGCTCAGTTCCATCTAGGTTGAGTTTATAGTCAAGCAGGAACTGTTGGAAACTCTCCAAGTGGAGATAAATCACATTTTTCCCTTTGGCCAAGCCAAAATAGTCTGGATTGGGCTTAGCCGAATGTTCTTGAATATAATCTGTAATAGGTTGCAGGTCAGTCTCAGAGGCCTTGGCACGTTCTTTGTTGGCACTGTAGGATTGGTTGGCACTATAGCCTAAAAAGGCTGGCAAACTAAGGGCACGAACAATATAATAATTGGAAAATCCTCGCGACAGGAGATCGGGACGCTCGATTTCAGCCAAGAAAAGGTTAGCTGAAAAGAGCAGGGCCGATAGTGCAGTGATAGCAACACTTGAGCGGAATTTGAAAGGTCTCCTGTCCAGCTGGATGAATTTTTTATAGGAAAGGAAAGCCAGCAATGGGAAATCCATAAAATAGATGAAATCCCAAGGACGCAGTAACTCTAGTTCTGCAGTGCCGACAGACACCTTGCTGACCACCTTCATGGTATTAGCCGTGATAAAGTCGCTAAATTCTCGATAGTAAAAGACATTGGAATAAAGCCAAATGAACAAAAGGCTATAAATAGCTATACTCAGGCCATAAAAGATCTTGGTTGAGCGAGCATAGAGGGCTAGAGCCAGCAGGAGTAGCCCCAAAGGAAGGGGATTGAAAAAGGCGATAAAGGCAAGGTAATTTCCCTGCAACTTGCCCACTTGAATATCTAAATTAAAGTCAACGGCATAGGCTAATAAGGTTTTGAGCCAATAGAGGATTAAAAGGGTTAGGACAAAACCCAGTCTGGTACCGATGGCTTTTTGGATTTTGTTAAAATTGCTTTTCACACATTTACTTCCTAATTTTTTATTAGTATTAGTATACCATTTTTTAAAAGAAGAGTAAAAAAGCAAGGGTAGTTTCTTTTTTGAGAATTGGCTAAAAGTTTGATATAATGGTAGTTATGAATAGAATAAGAGTTAGCAAAAGGGTTGAAAAGAAGCTCGCTAAGGGGCTAGTTTTACTAGAAGCCAGTGATCTTGAGAATGTCAATCTTAAGGATCAGGAAGTAGAAGTGCAGAGTCAAGATGGAAACTTTCTTGGGACTGCCTACCTTTCTCAGCAAAACAAGGGCTTGGGCTGGTTTGTTAGTAAGGACAAGGTGGCCTTCGATCAAGCTTTCTTTGAAACGCTGTTTAGACAAGCTAAAGAAAAGAGAAGCGCCTACTATCAAGATGATTTGACAACTGCCTTTCGTCTCTTCAACCAAGAGGGGGATGGCTTTGGCGGTCTGACAGTGGACCTTTATGGCGACTATGCTGTCTTTTCTTGGTATAACTCTTATGTTTATCAGATTCGTCAGACCATCTCAGAAGCTTTTAGACAGATTTTTCCTGAGGTGTTAGGGGCCTATGAGAAGATACGCTTTAAGGGTTTGGACTATGAATCTGCTCATGTTTATGGCCAAGAAGCACCTGACTTCTTCACTGTTCTGGAAAATGGTGTCCTCTATCAAGTCTTTATGAATGATGGCTTAATGACAGGAATTTTCCTAGACCAGCATGAAGTTCGCGGTAGTTTAGTGGATGGATTGGCTATGGGTAAATCCTTGCTCAATATGTTTTCCTACACAGCAGCATTTTCAGTAGCTGCAGCCATGGGAGGAGCTAGTCACACAACCTCTGTCGACCTAGCCAAACGTTCACGAGAATTGTCTCAAGCACATTTTCAGGTAAATGGAATCAGTACAGATGACCATCGTTTTGTGGTCATGGATGTCTTTGAATATTTCAAGTATGCCAAACGAAAAGGCTTGACCTACGATGTGATTGTCCTAGATCCGCCTAGCTTTGCTCGGAACAAAAAGCAGACCTTCTCTGTGGCCAAGGATTATCACAAGTTGATTTCCCAGAGTCTTGAGATTTTAAATCCGGGAGGAATCATCATTGCCAGTACCAATGCTGCCAATGTTTCCCGCCAGAAATTTACAGAGCAAATTGATAAAGGTTTTGCAGGAAGAAGTTACCAGATTTTAAACAAATACGGTCTTCCAGCAGATTTCGCCTATAATAAAAAAGATGAAAGTAGTAATTACCTCAAGGTGATTAGTATGAAGGTTAGTAAATGAAATTGATCGTTTCAGTAATGCCAAGAAGTTTAGAGGAGGCCCAGGCTCTGGATGCCACAAGGTACCTGGATGCCGACATCATTGAATGGCGTGCCGACTATCTGCCTAAAGAAGCGATTTTGCAGGTGGCTCCAGCTATTTTTGAAAAATTCGCAGGCCGTGAGTTGGTTTTCACATTGCGAACTTGCTCTGAAGGGGGACAAATCGACCTTTCTCCAGAAGAATATATCCATCTCATCAAGGAAGTGGCGCAACTCTATCAACCAGACTATATTGATTTTGAGTATTATAGCTACAAGGATGTTTTTGAGGAAATGCTGGACTTCCCAAATCTCGTTTTGAGTTACCACAATTTCCAAGAAACACCTGAAAACATGATGGAAATCTTGTCAGAGTTGACGAGCTTAAATCCAAAACTTGTTAAGGTTGCGGTGATGGCTCACACGGAGCAGGATGTGCTAGACTTGATGAACTATACACGAGGCTTTAAAACCCTCAATCCTGAGCAGGAATATGTAACTATTTCTATGGGCAAGGTGGGGAAGATCTCTCGTATCACTGCGGATGTGACTGGTTCGAGCTGGTCCTTTGCTAGTCTAGATGAGGCAAGTGCCCCAGGTCAGATTTCTCTAGCTAACATGAAAAAAATCAGGGAGATTTTGGATGAAGCTTGATGGCTATACACGTTTAGCTGCCGTTGTTGCCAATCCTATTAAGCATTCTATTTCCCCCTTTATACACAACAGCGCCTTCGAAGCGACAGCTACTAACGGTGCTTACGTGGCTTGGGAGATTGAAGCGGGTGATTTGGCAGAAACAGTGGTCAATATTCGTCGCTACCAGATGTTTGGCATCAATCTGTCCATGCCCTATAAGGAGCAGGTGATTCCTTATTTGGATGAGCTAAGCGATGAAGCGCGCTTGATTGGTGCGGTTAATACGGTTGTCAATGAGAATGGCAATTTAATTGGATATAATACAGATGGCAAGGGATTTTTTAAGAGCTTGCCTTCTTTTACAATTACAGGTAAGAAGATGACCCTGCTGGGTGCAGGTGGTGCGGCCAAGTCCATTTTGGCACAAGCTATTTTGGACGACGTCAGTCAGATTTCGGTCTTTGTTCGTTCAGTTTCCATGGAAAAAACAAGACCTTACCTGACCAAGTTACAGGAGCAGACAGGCTTTAAAGTGGACTTGTATGCTTTAGAAGATGTTCCTGAACTGCAAGCAAGGATTGCTGAGTCGGATTTACTTGTCAATGCGACAAGTGTAGGGATGGATGGTCAATCATCTCCAGTTCCTGAAAACATTGTCCTATCAGAAACTCTTTTAGTAGCAGATATCATTTACCAACCCTTTGAAACCCTATTTTTGAAATGGGCCAGAAGTCAGGGTAATTCAGCCGTCAATGGTCTGGGAATGTTGCTCTATCAAGCTGCAGAAGCTTTTCAACTGTGGACAGGAAAGGAAATGCCAACAGAAGAGATTTGGCAGTCCTTAACAGAAAAATACCAATAAAGAAAAGGAGATTCTCCTATGAAAATCAGAATCGATATTCCTCATCATCCTTATGATATTCAGATTAAAAAAGGTTGTCTGGCTCAGGCTGGCCAATGGTTGCGAGAACTCTGGCAACCACAAAAGGTAGTCATTGTGACAGATAACCATGTAGCTTCTCTTTATGCAGAGAAGGTCAAGCTCAGCCTAGAAGATGCTGGTTTTCAGGTAGCAGTTTTTGACTTTTTAGAAGGTGAAGAACGAAAGAATTTAACTACTGTTCAGAAAGTCTATGAGTTTCTAGTTAAGCAGGGGTTGACTCGTAGCGATGGAGTCGTGGCTCTCGGAGGTGGTGTTGTTGGAGACCTGGCTGGTTTCGTAGCCTCTACCTATATGCGGGGTATTCATTTTGTTCAGATTCCGACTAGCTTGACAGCTCAGGTTGATTCTTCTATCGGTGGAAAGGCGGGTGTTAATACTCCATTTGCTAAAAATATGGTGGGGACCTTTGCCCAACCAGACGGGGTTCTGATTGATCCGCTTGTCCTTGAAACGCTTGGAAAAAGAGAGTTGATTGAAGGGATGGGTGAAGTTATCAAGTATGGCTTGATTGAGGATCCAGAACTTTGGGCTCTTTTGACGGAGCTGGATGGTTCTGTTGAGAGCATTTTGGAGCATGCAGAGACCTTGATTGAACATTCTTGTCAGGTTAAGCGCAAGATGGTAGTTGAGGATGAGTTGGACAATGGTGTACGCCTTTACCTCAACTTTGGCCACACTATTGGTCATGCCATTGAAGCGACGGCTGGTTATGGAAAAGTTATGCATGGTGAGGCTGTAGCCATGGGCATGGTTCAGATTTCCAAGGTTGCTGAGGAAAAAGGCCTTATGCCAGCTGGTATTACCCAGTCCATCACAGAGATGTGTCAGAAATTTGGCTTGCCTGTTGACTATGAAAACTGGGATGTTGATAAGCTTTATCAAGCTTTGACTCATGATAAGAAAGCGCGTGGCAATACCTTGAAATTGGTCTTGGTGCCAGAGCTTGGTTCGGCAACCATTCACCCAGTTTCTCTGGAAGAGATGAAAGACTACTTGGTAAAATAAGGAGAGTGTATGAGATATTTAACTGCAGGAGAATCACACGGCCCCCGTCTGACGGCTATCATTGAAGGAATTCCAGCTGGACTTCCTTTGACAGCTGAGGATATTAATGTGGATCTTAAACGCCGTCAGGGTGGCTACGGTCGTGGTGGTCGTATGAAGATTGAGAGTGACCAGGTTGTCTTTACATCGGGCGTTCGCCATGGGAAAACGACAGGGGCTCCCATTACTATGGATGTCATCAATAAGGACCACCAAAAATGGCTGGACATCATGTCTGCCGAGGACATTGAAGACCGCCTTAAAAGCAAACGAAAAATCACCCATCCTCGTCCAGGTCATGCCGACTTGGTAGGTGGCATCAAGTACCGTTTTGACGATTTAAGAAATTCTTTGGAACGTTCATCAGCTCGTGAAACCACCATGCGAGTGGCAGTTGGGGCTGTAGCCAAACGCCTCTTGGCTGAACTGGATATGGAGATTGCCAACCATGTCGTGGTCTTTGGTGGCAAGGAAATCGATGTTCCTGAGAATCTGACAGTGGCTGAGATTAAGGAAAGAGCTGCCCAGTCTGAAGTTTCTATTGTTAACCAAGAACGGGAACAGGAGATCAAGGATTACATTGATCAAATCAAACGTGACGGTGATACCATCGGGGGGGTTGTGGAGACAGTCGTTGGAGGTGTTCCAGTTGGTCTTGGTTCCTATGTCCAATGGGACAGAAAATTAGATGCGCGATTGGCCCAAGCCGTTGTTTCTATCAATGCTTTTAAAGGGGTGGAATTTGGTCTTGGATTTGAGGCTGGTTATCGTAAAGGCAGCCAAGTTATGGATGAAATTCTCTGGTCTAAAGAAGACGGCTATACTCGTCGTACTAACAATCTGGGCGGCTTTGAAGGTGGTATGACCAATGGGCAACCTATCGTTGTTCGTGGAGTTATGAAGCCCATTCCTACTCTCTACAAACCACTTATGAGTGTGGATATCGAAACCCATGAACCCTACAAGGCAACTGTGGAGAGAAGTGATCCGACCGCTCTTCCAGCTGCAGGTGTAGTTATGGAAGCTGTTGTGGCAACGGTTCTGGTGCAAGAAATCCTTGAAAAATTCTCATCAGATAATCTTGAGGAACTAAAAGAAGCGGTAGCCAAACACCGAGACTATACAAAGAACTATTAAGGAGTTCCTATGGCAAAAACAGTCTATATCGCAGGTCTTGGGTTGATTGGAGCCTCTATGGCCCTAGGTATCAAACGCGATCATCCTGATTATGAGATTTTGGGTTATAATCGCAGTCAAGCTTCGAGAGATATCGCCTTGAAAGAAGGCATGATTGACCGTGCAACGGATGATTTTGCCAGTTTTGCTCCTTTGGCAGATATCATCATTCTCAGTTTGCCAATCAAACAAACCATTGCTTTCATTAAGGAGTTGGCCGACTTGGACTTGAAAGAAGGCGTCATTATTTCAGATGCTGGTTCGACCAAGTCAGCCATTGTGGATGCGGCGGAGCAGTATTTAGCTGGTAAGCCTGTTCGCTTTGTCGGGGCTCATCCCATGGCTGGTAGTCATAAGACAGGGGCTGCTTCTGCGGATGTCAATCTTTTTGAAAATGCCTATTATATCTTTACACCTTCGAGCCTGACAGGTCCTGATACGCTTGAGGAAATGAAGGAACTGCTTTCAGGTCTTCATGCTCGTTTTATCGAAATTGATGCCAAGGAGCATGATCGTGTCACTTCTCAGATTAGCCATTTTCCTCATATTCTGGCTTCTAGTCTCATGGAACAGACCGCGGTCTATGCTCAAGAACATGAGATGGCAAGGCGTTTTGCTGCCGGTGGTTTTCGAGATATGACCCGAATTGCGGAAAGCGAGCCAGGTATGTGGACCTCCATTCTCTTGTCCAATCGTGAAACTATTCTAGACCGCATTGCGGATTTCAAGGAGCGTTTGGAAGCGATTGGTCAGGCCATTAGTAAGGGAGATGAAGAGCAAATTTGGAACTTTTTTAACCAAGCGCGTGAGCAACGTCAGGCCATGGAAATTCATAAACGTGGCGGTGTGGATAGCTCTTACGACCTCTATGTCGATGTTCCCGATGAAGAAGATGTCATCTTGAGGATTTTGGAATTGCTACGTGGAACTTCCTTGGTTAATATTCACATCAATGAGGAAAACCGTGAAGATATTCACGGGATCCTACAAATTTCATTTAAAAACGCTCAAGACTTGGAACGAGCCGAGTACCTCATAACAGAAAATACCGACTACACAGTCGTTGTCAAATAAGGAGAAGAACATGTCAAATATTTACGATAGTGCAAACGAACTCAGTCGCGGTCTACGCGAATTACCAGAATACAAGGCTGTCAAAGCAGCTAAAGATGCTATTTCAGCAGATGCCGAGGCAAGCAAAATTTTTACAGAATATGTTGCCTTTCAAGAGGAAATTCAAAAACTAGCACAGACAGGTCAAATGCCAGATGCGTCCTTCCAAGCGAAGATGGAATGCTTTGGCAAGCAGATTCAGGGGAACAGCCTCTTGTCAGAATTCTTTACCAAGCAACAACAATTGGCAATTTACCTTTCTGACATTGAAAAAATTGTTTTTGAACCAGTTTCAGAATTGCTAAAATAAGAAAATAACTATCATAAAGTCAGGAATTTTTAAGGAATTTCTGGCTTTTTATGATAAAATAAGTAAAAGTATTGCAAGTATGAGGTCCAGTATGAAACTAAAAACAAACATTCGCCACTTATATGGCAGTATCCGCGTTCCAGGTGACAAGTCTATCAGCCACCGTTCCATTATCTTTGGAAGTTTGGCTGAGGGTGAGACCAAGGTTTATGATATTCTGCGAGGTGAAGACGTTCTTTCGACCATGCAGGTTTTTCGTGACCTTGGTGTTGAAATTGAGGATAAAGATGGGGTTATTACCATTCAAGGTGTAGGCATGGACGGCTTAAAAGCGCCGCAAAATGCCCTTGATATGGGAAATTCTGGCACCTCGATTCGTCTGATTTCAGGTGTCCTTGCTGGTGCAGATTTTGAAGTAGAGATGTTTGGAGACGACAGTCTTTCCAAACGTCCTATGGATCGTGTGACGATTCCGCTGAAAAAAATGGGTGTTAACATTTCAGGACAAACTGAGCGAGACTTGCCTCCTTTGCGTTTAAAAGGGACGAAAATCCTAAGACCTATTCAATATGAGTTGCCAATTGCCTCTGCCCAAGTCAAGTCAGCCTTGATCTTTGCGGCCTTGCAGGCTCAGGGAGAGTCCGTAATTATCGAAAAAGAGTGCACCCGTAATCATACTGAAGATATGCTGCAACAATTTGGTGGTCATTTAAGTGTAGACGGCAAGAAAATTACAGTCCAAGGGCCACAAAAATTGACAGGGCAAAAGGTGGTTGTTCCAGGAGATATTTCCAGTGCAGCCTTTTGGTTAGTCGCAGGTTTGATTGTTCCGAATTCTCGTCTAGTGCTGCAGAATGTGGGGATCAACGAAACGCGCACCGGTATTATTGATGTCATTCGTGCCATGGGTGGAAAATTGGAAATAACTGAAATCGATCCAGTCGCTAAATCTGCAACCTTGACTGTTGAATCTTCTGACTTGAAAGGAACAGAGATTGGTGGTGCCTTGATTCCACGCTTGATTGATGAATTGCCAATTATCGCCCTACTTGCGACCCAAGCCCAAGGTGTAACAGTTATCAAGGATGCTGAGGAACTTAAAGTTAAGGAAACCGACCGTATTCAGGTGGTAGCAGACGCCTTAAATAGCATGGGAGCGGATATCACTCCTACAGCAGATGGGATGATTATCAAAGGGAAATCAACCCTTCATGGTGCTAGGGTCAATACTTTTGGTGACCACCGTATCGGTATGATGACAGCCATCGCAGCCCTCTTGGTTGCAGATGGAGAAGTGGAGCTTGATCGTGCAGAAGCCATCAATACCAGCTATCCTAGCTTCTTTGATGATTTGGAGAGCTTGATTCATGGCTAAGGTATTACTAGGATTTATGGGGGCTGGCAAATCGACTATTGCAAGAGGATTGGACCCAGATTATCTCGATATGGATGCACTGATTGAGAAGCGTTTAGGTATGTCCATTGCGGAATTTTTCGCTGAAAAGGGAGAAGAAGCCTTTCGACAGGTAGAGTCAGAAGTCCTAGCTGATTTACTACAAAGAGACCAAGTTGTGTCAACTGGAGGAGGAGTGGTTATTTCTCAGAGAAATCGTGACTTACTCAAGACTAATGCAGATAATATCTACCTGAAAGCAGATTTTGAAACCCTCTACCAACGCATATCAGCTGATCAGGACAATCAGCGTCCGCTTTTTCTAAATAATAGCAAGGAAGAATTAGTAGCTATTTTCCAAGAAAGACAGGTTTGGTATGAGGAAGTGGCTAGTCGGATTTTGGATGTGACCAAGTTAAGCCCAGAGGAAATTATAGAGGAACTGAGATGAAAATTGCTTATCTAGGTCCCAAGGGATCATTTTCACATCACGTTGTGCAGACAGCTTTTCCTCATGAGGAATTGCAGGCCTTTGCCAATATTACAGATGTCATCAAGGCCTATGAGCAAGGATTGGTGGACTATTCTGTGGTGCCAGTTGAAAATTCTATCGAGGGTAGTGTTCATGAAACCTTGGACTACCTTTTTCATCAGGCTCGTATCCAAGCAGTGGCAGAAATCGTTCAGCCTATTCATCAGCAGTTGATGGTGGTTCCAGGTCATACTAAGATTGAAAAGATTTTTTCACATCCACAGGCCTTGGCTCAAGGAAAGAAATTTATCGATGAACAATATCCAGAGGCTCAAATCGAGGTAACAGCTAGTACAGCCTATGCGGCCCGTTTTATTTCCGAACATCCAGACCAGCCCTTTGCGGCAATTGCGCCTAGAAGTTCTGCAGAAGAATATGGCTTAGAACTGATTGCTGAAGATATTCAAGAAATGGAAGCCAATTTCACACGTTTCTGGGTTTTGGGAGCTGAAGGTGCAGCTATTCCCTTGCAAGCACAAACTGAAAAAATGAGTTTGGCCTTGACCTTACCTGACAATCTTCCCGGTGCCCTCTACAAGGCCCTTTCGACCTTTGCTTGGCGAGGAATTGACCTAACAAAAATTGAAAGTCGTCCACTCAAGACAGCGCTAGGCGAATACTTTTTCATTATCGATGTGGACTATACTGATAAGGACTTGGTTCACTTTGCCCAAAAAGAACTAGAAGCCATCGGAATCCAGTATAAAGTTCTGGGTGCCTATCCTATTTATCCAATATCAGACCATGGAAAGGAGAGAAGATGAGTAAAGAAAATCCTCTCAGTCATCATGAAAAATTACGTTATGATTATTTGCTAAAAAATATTCACTATCTCAATGAGAGAGAAAAAAATGAGTTTGCCTATTTGCAAGAAAAGATAACTCTTGCTAGGGTAAATAGTAGTTCCAGCTTGGAACAAGAAAGAGAAGAGCAGGTTGACTTACCAAGCTATGCGAACCGGAGTCGCTCACAATACAAATCACAAGCACTTTCTGCTCCTCCCAAAAAGAAAAGACGGAAGCTCCGTCTTAAACGCATTTTTATGGTGATTTTTTCACTTTTGGTCTGTGTGGCTTTGGCCATGGTATTCATGTTTTTACGTGGTTACCAAGATGCTAGCGCAAAGAAAACTGCTGATGCTAAGGCAGCACAGGTTCAAGTCTTTAATGGTCAGGACACTAGAGATGGAGTTAATATTTTGATCATGGGGACAGACGGTCGAATCGGTCAAAATAGTGCTGAGACGCGGACTGACTCTATTATGGTCTTAAATGTCGGAGGTTCGGACAAGAAAATCAAGCTAGTCAGTTTCATGCGTGATAATTTGGTCTATATAGATGGTTATAGTCAAGTGATTAACGGTAGAAAACAGACGGATAACAAGTTAAACGTAGCCTATGAGTTAGGAGAACAAGAGGGGCAAAAAGGGGCAGAAATGGTTCGCCAAGTCTTGAAAGATAATTTTGACTTGGACATTAAGTACTATGCCTTGGTTGATTTTCAGGCCTTTGCAACAGCGATTGACACGCTTTTCCCTGATGGGGTGACGATTGATGCCCAATTTTCAACATTGAATGGGCGTCCACTAACAGAAGCTACAGTCGGAGATGATTTACACGCTACTGAGACTGAGTCTCCAACCCAAACCATCAAAGTCGGAAAACAGCAGATGAACGGTTCAACCTTGCTCAATTATGCTCGTTTCCGTGATGATGATGAGGCGGATTACGGCCGTACCAAAAGACAGCAGCAAGTTTTAACAGCAATTTTAGAGCAAATTAAAGATCCTACTAAACTTTTCACTGGTTCTGAAGCTCTTGGAAAGGTTTTTGCTATGACCTCAACCAACGCACCCTATACTTTCCTCCTAACAAACGGTTTATCTGTTTTGGATGGAGCAAAAAATGGTATTGAAAAGCTGACGATTCCAGAACTTGGTGACTGGGTAGATGCCTATGATGTTTATGGAGGCTTGGGCTTGCTTGTCGATCAAAACAAATATCAGAATAAATTGTCTCAGATGGGTTTGAGATAAGATAAGACAGAAGAATCAAAGTTTGATAGCTATTTAGCTAGCAGTCAGGCTTTGATTTTTTACAGTCTGCAATAGATTTTCACCCCCTATTTGTGGTATAATGAAACGATACGATAGAAAGAATAATGAGTAATATGACTGATTTAAAAGCAATTCAGGCTCGAAGTCTGGAGATGGCTGAATATTTTGTGGCCTTTTGCAAGGAACATGATTTGCTTTGTTATCTTTGTGGTGGAGGTGCTATTGGTGCCCTTCGAAACAAGGGCTTTATTCCTTGGGATGACGACCTAGACTTTTTTATGCCCCGTAAGGACTATGAGAAATTAGCAGAATTATGGCCTCTTTATGCAGATGAACGTTATTTCTTGTCAAAGAGTCACAAGGATTTTGTCGATCGTAATCTTTTTATTACCATTCGTGACAAGGAAACGACCTGCATTAAACCTTACCAGCAAGATTTGGATTTGCCGCATGGTTTGGCCTTGGATGTGTTGCCTCTGGATTATTATCCTACAAATCCAGCTGAGCGGAAAAAACAGGTTCGTTGGGCACTGATTTATTCACTCTTTTGTGCCCAAACTATTCCAGAAAAGCATGGTGCACTTATGAAATGGGGAAGCCGTATTTTACTGGGTGTGACTCCAAAATCTCTCCGTTATCGCATTTGGAAAAAAGCTGAGAAAGAAATGACTAAGTATGATTTGGCTGAGAGCGATGGCATCACAGAATTATGCTCAGGTCCTGGCTACATGAGAAACAAGTACCCAATCGCATCTTTTGAAGACAATCTTTTCTTACCATTTGAAGGGACAGAGATGCCTATTCCAGTTGGCTATGATGCCTATCTCAGTACTGCTTTTGGGGATTATATGACACCACCACCAGCAGACAAGCAGCTACCGCATCATGATGCTGTCATCGCTGATATGGATAAGTCTTATACAGAATACAAGGGAGAATATGGTGGCTAAGAAAAAAATCTTATTTTTTATGTGGTCTTTTTCTCTCGGAGGTGGAGCAGAGAAGATTTTATCTACCATTGTTTCAAATCTGGATCCAGAAAAGTATGATATTGATATTCTTGAAATGGAGCATTTTGACAAGGGATACGAATCAGTTCCTAAACATGTAGGCATTTTAAAATCCTTTCAGGATTATCGCCAAGCCAGATGGTTACGAGCTCTTTTGTGGAGAATGAGAATTTATTTTCCAAGACTGACTCGGCGCTTGCTTGTGAAAGATGACTATGATGTTGAAGTTTCCTTTACCATTATGAATCCACCACTGTTGTTCTCTAAAAGAAGAGAAGTCAAGAAGATATCTTGGATTCATGGAAGTATTGAAGAATTTCTTAAGGATAGCTCAAAAAGGAAATCACATAGACGCCAGTTGGATGCCGCGGATACTATTGTAGGGATTTCAAAAAAGACTAGTCATTCTATCAAGGAAGTCTATCCAGATTATGCTTCCAAACTACGGACGGTCTACAATGGATATGATTTTAAGACTATTTTAGAAAAATCTCAAGAGAAGATCGATATCGAGATTGCGTCTCAAAGTATCTGTACTATCGGACGGATTGAGGAAAATAAGGGTTCTGACCGTGTGGTGGAAGTGATACGGTTATTACACCAAGAGGGAAAAAACTATCATCTCTATTTTATCGGGGCTGGTGATATGGAAGAGGAACTGAAAAAACGCGTCAAAGAGTATGGGCTTGAAGACTATGTACATTTCCTTGGTTATCAAAAAAATCCTTATCAGTATTTATCTCAGACGAAAGTTCTCTTGTCTATGTCTAAACAAGAAGGTTTTCCTGGAGTGTATGTGGAAGCCTTGAGTCTTGGAATCCCTTTTGTCTCTACGGATGTTGGAGGGGCTGAGGAATTATCCCAAGAAGGACGATTTGGACAAATCATTGAGAGCAATCAAGAGGCAGCTCAGGCAATTACGAACTACATGACCTCTGCCTCAAACTTCGATGTCAATGAGGCTAGCCAATTCATTCAACAATTTACAATTACAAAACAAATTGAACAAGTAGAAAAACTATTAGAGGAGTAGCATGGAAACTGCATTAATTAGTGTCATTGTGCCAGTCTATAATGTGGCGCAGTACCTAGAAAAATCGATAGCTTCCATTCAGAAGCAGACCTATCAGAATTTGGAAATTATTCTTGTTGATGATGGTGCAACAGATGAGAGTGGTCGCTTGTGTGATTCAATCGCTGAACAAGATGACAGGGTGTCAGTGCTTCATAAAAAGAACGAAGGATTGTCGCAAGCACGAAATGATGGAATGAAGCAGGCTCACGGGGATTATCTGATTTTTATTGACTCAGATGATTATATCCATCCAGAAATGATTCAGAACTTATATGAGCAATTAGTTCAAGAAGATGCGGATGTTTCGAGCTGTGGTGTCATGAATGTCTATGCTAATGATGAAAGTCCACAGTCAGCCAATCAGGGTGATTATTTTGTCTGTGATTCTCAAAGATTTCTGAGGGAATACCTCATAGGTAAAAAAATACCAGGAACGATTTGCAATAAGCTAATCAAGAGAGAGATTGCAACTGCCCTATCTTTTCCAAAGGGATTGATTTACGAAGATGCTTATTATCATTTTGATTTAATCAAGTTGGCTAAGAAGTACGTTGTTAATACCAAACCCTATTATTACTATTTCCATAGAGGGGATAGTATTACGACTAAACCCTATGCAGAGAAGGATTTAGCCTATATTGATATCTACCAAAAGTTTTACAATGAAGTTGTGAAAAACTATCCGGATTTGAAAGAGGTTGCTTTTTTCAGATTGGCCTATGCCCACTTCTTTATTCTGGATAAGATGTTGCTAGATGATCAGTATAAACAGTTTGAAGCCTATGCTCAGATTCATCGTTTTTTAAAAAGCCATGCCTTTGCTATTGCTAGGAATCCAATTTTCCGTAAGGGGAGAAGAATTAGTGCTTTGGCTCTATTCATAAACATTTCCTTATACCGATTCTTATTACTGAAAAATATTGAAAAATCTAAAAAATTACATTAGAACGGGGGTGAGCAAGTGATTGATGGAAAACGATTATTATTTAGTTTGACCATAGTCAGTTATGCCTTGACGCTAGTAAGTGGAATTGTATATCTGTTTAATAATAACAATGTTAGCTTGCTTTCTACTTTATTGTTCTTACTGGTTAGTAGCTTAATTGCTTGTTGGAATGATATCAAGTATTACTTAATCCATTTTATTTTCTATTTAACTATTTTTGTCTTTCTGGTATCAAGACCGACCATTGATTATTTTAGGGATGGCGCTCTGGATACCTATCATCCGATAGCCTATCGTTTTGCCTTTATAGTCGTCATGGTTTCGATTCTGGGCTTGACCACAGGAGGCGTCCTGGCTCGTTACTTCATAGCTAGGAAGAAAATAAAAGTACCAAATATAGGAAATTCTCTAAAAGAGGTTTATACCAAGAGGTTGCGCTTTGTTTCGCTAGGAGTTTTTCTTCTCACCTATCCTTTCTATTTCATTCGGTTATTCGAACGGCTCCTGTATCGCTTGCAGACTTCCTACTATGCCTACTATGCAAATTTTGAAAGTAAACTGCCTTATTTTACCTACATTTTGTCTACCTTTACGGTCTACGCAATGTGTATGTATCTGGCAACCAAGCCAAAGAAATTGCAGGCCACAGCAGTGCTTGTCTCCTTTATTGCAGCCAATACCATTCATTTGGCAATCGGGACACGAAATCCCTTTATTTTAAGTATTTTATTTGCTTTTGTTTATTACTTTATGCGGGAGCAAACAGAAAAGGGAAAATGGATTGGGTTTAAAGAAAAGTTAGCGATTTTTGTAGGTTCTCCTATTCTCATGTTAGCGATGGGAGTACTCAATTATGTACGGGATAATGTTCAAGTTTCCCATACAGGTTTCTGGGATATCTTACTTGACTTTATCTATAAACAAGGGACTAGTTTTGGTGTCTTGGCTCGAGGTTTTCTATTTAACAGTAGCCTCCCTTACCGAGATTTCCGTAATTTTACTTTTGGTCCTGTCCTTGATTATTTTGCAAGGGGAAGCTTGGGGGCTATTTTCGGAGGTAAAGCCTTTGAGCATACAACCAATAGTGTGGAACTAGCTATTGATAGTAATAGTTATGCCCACAATTTGTCCTATCTTGTTTTGAACAAGGAATATTTAAAAGGACATGGTATCGGAAGTAGCTATATCATGGAGTTGTATACAGACTATGGTATGATAGGAGTCTTTCTACTTAGTCTCTTACTCGGTATGCTATTTATAGCCATGTTGCAAGTAGCCTATCGTTCTAGAACAATCCTATTTACCTTGTCCTTACTCATCTTGAATAATCTATTCTTTATGCCAAGAAGTAGCTTTTCAGAAAGTTTCTTCAATCTATTTACAATGCAATTCTGGGGAATTGTTCTTGTGATGATATTTGTAGCAAAAATGCTTACAAAAGAAAACCAGTATCTACTCAACAAAGGAGAAAAAAATCATGTTTGAACATTATTCAGTAGCTGATTTGTTTGCAAATCTTTACAAAAAACGAAAAGCAAATATTTTAGCTCTTATCGCTTTATTTGCTCTCATTGCTGTACCATTTACAATTAAAGCAGTTAGGAATAAAAACACTGTCAAAGATACAACAAGTTATTCAACTTATCTTAGCTATAAAATCACTCCTCCAGAGGATTCAGCTAAAACGATTTTGAATCATCAAATTGGTGGTTATAGTGATTTTTATGGGAAATTGATTGATGGGAATTTGAATGGAGCTTATCTTTTCAATGATGTAGAACCCAGTGAGTTGAAAAAAATTGCCAGTGAATTAGACACGACAGAAACAACCTTGAAAAATTCAACGAATGACTATTGGTGGAAAAAATTGACCGTCTACTATATGATTGACGATGCAGGGGTTGGTGTGAAAATTTTGACACCAAGTAAAGATGTCAATGACTTGTTAGAGCGAAAAATTGATGGATTGATTGAGAAATTTAAACACACTTATGCAAATGTGAAAATTGAAAAATTGGAAACCATCAACTCTAAAGAATTGAATGCAAATGGTGAGACAGCACTTGGATTGAATGTGAAGAATTTGATTCTCCGTTTAGCTGTTATTGGAGTAGTCTGTGTGATTTTGGTTGTGATGGGAAATGTATTGGTTTATCTCTTTAACCCAACAATCAATAGAGCAGGTGATTTTTCTCAATATCAAATTGATTTTGTAACAGAGATCACAACAATTGCCAACCTAGCAGATGTCTTGTCATACAAAAATGCTGGACAAGAATTAACAATCGTTAGCTCAAACAAAGCTATTCTAGATAAATTGAAACAAAATCAAGAGTCTTTAAAAGGAATGCATTTTGTAGATTTACAAGATGTACCATCTCTTTTAGAAAGAGATACAGTCCTTCTTGTTGAAGAATACGGAGTGACTCGTTATAAGAAATTTGAGCAAAGTCTTCAAATTCTCAGAAACTTAAATCGTTCTATCCTCGGTGTAGCAACCTTTAAATTATAAGTATTCTGATGTATCAGGTCTTCAAAGTTGGCTAAGAGCCGATTTTGAAGGCTTTTTCTATCTGTCTGCAGAAATTTTCTTTTATACTCAATGAAAATCAAAAAGCAAACTAGGAAGCTAGCCGCAGGTTGCTCAAAACACTGTTTTGAGGTTGCAGATAGAGCTGACGTGGTTTGAAGAGATTTTCGAAGAGTATTAGGATCTTCTACAGAAGTTACCCTATGGAAAATCTATCCCGACAGAGGAGCCTTCTTTTGATAAAATCGTAAAAATCTAGTATAATAGATAGAACTGAAAGTATGAGGTTACTAGCAATGAAAATGAAACAAATTAGTGATACTACTTTAAAAATCACGATGTCTTTAGAAGATTTGATGGATCGAGGGATGGAGATTGCTGACTTTCTTGTTCCTCAAGAAAAAACAGAAGAGTTCTTTTATGCCATCTTGGATGAGTTAGAGATGCCTGATAGCTTTTTGGATACAGGTATGTTGAGCTTCCGTGTGACTCCAAAACCTGATAAGGTAGATGTCTTTGTAACCAAATCAAAGATTGACCAAAATCTAGATTTTGAAGACTTATCGGATTTACCAGATATGGAAGAATTGGCTCAAATGTCGCCAGATGAATTTATCAAAACCTTGGAAAAAAGCATCGCAGATAAAACCAAGGATGATATCGAAGCGATTCAATCTCTAGAGCAAGTAGAAGCCAAGGAAGAAGAGCAGGAACAGGCTGAACAAGAAGCTGAGAGTAAGAAAGAACCTTACATCTACTACATCCTTTCTTTTGCTAAGTTGGCTGACTTGGTAGCTTTTGCCCAGACAGTGACTTTTGAGATGGAAACTTCTGAACTCTACAAGATGAATGAGTGCTATTATTTGACCATTTTAGTGGATATTGAAAATCATCCAAGTCCATATCCAGCGTGGCTGTTGGCCCGTATGCGCGAGTTTGCAGACGATAGTGACATCAGTCGTTCAGTCTTGCAAGAGTATGGTCAAGTTTTGATGAATCATGATGCAGTGCTTAATTTGCAAAAGATTGGATAATCATTTCTGGAAAGCTATTTTTAGATTTTAAGAAGAGCGAATCGTCTGATTCGTTTTTTCTTTTCTAGACTGAAATAGTGATTTACTATAATAGGAATTTTCACAAAATTCTGTTATAATGGCTATATTAGAAAATTTCGAGGAGACAAACATGACAGTTAAAATTGCTTTACTAGGATTTGGTACCGTTGCAAGTGGTGTGCCTTTCCTCCTAAAGGAAAATGGAGAAAAAATCAATCAATCAGCACATTCAGAGATTGAAGTTGCTAAGGTATTGGTCAAGGATGAAGATGAAAAGAACCACTTGCTTGCTGCAGGGAATGACTTTAACTTTGTAATCAATGTGGATGACATTTTGTCAGACCAAGACATTACCATCGTAGTGGAATTGATGGGACGTATCGAACCTGCTAAAACCTTTATCACTCGTGCCTTGGAGGCTGGGAAACACGTTGTTACTGCTAACAAGGACCTTTTGGCTGTCCATGGTGCAGAATTGCTAGAAATCGCTAAAGCTAACAAGGTAGCACTTTACTACGAGGCAGCAGTAGCTGGTGGGATTCCAATTCTTCGTACTTTAGCAAATTCCTTGGCTTCTGATAAAATCACGCGCGTGCTTGGAGTAGTCAACGGAACTTCTAACTTCATGATGACCAAGATGGTGGAAGAAGGCTGGTCTTACGATGATGCTCTAGCGGAAGCACAACGCCTAGGATTTGCAGAAAGCGACCCGACAAATGACGTGGATGGGATTGATGCAGCCTACAAGATGGTGATTTTGAGCCAATTTGCCTTTGGCATGAAGGTTTCCTTTGACGATGTAGCCCACAAGGGAATTCGCAACATCACACCAGAAGACGTAGCTGTAGCCCAAGACTTGGGTTATGTAGTGAAATTGGTTGGTTCTATCGAGGAAACTCCTTCAGGTATTGCTGCAGAAGTGACTCCAACCTTCCTTCCTAAAGCGCATCCACTTGCCAGTGTAAATGGCGTCATGAACGCTGTCTTTGTAGAGTCTATCGGTATTGGTGAGTCTATGTACTATGGACCAGGTGCTGGTCAAAAACCAACAGCAACAAGTGTGGTGGCGGATATTGTCCGTATCGTTCGTCGTTTGAATGATGGTACCATTGGCAAAGACTTCAACGAATACAGTCGTGACTTGGTCTTGGCAAATCCAGAGGATGTCAAAGCAAATTACTATTTCTCAATCTTGGCACCAGACTCAAAAGGTCAGGTCTTGAAATTGGCTGAAATCTTCAATGCTCAAGATATTTCTTTCAAGCAAATCCTCCAAGATGGCAAAGAGGGTGACAAGGCGCGTGTTGTGATCATTACACATAAGATCAATAAAGCCCAGCTTGAAAATGTCTCAGCTGAATTGAAGAAGATTTCAGAATTCGACCTCTTGAATACCTTCAAGGTGCTAGGAGAATAAGATGAAGATTATTGTACCTGCAACCAGTGCCAATATCGGGCCAGGTTTTGACTCTGTCGGTGTAGCTGTAACCAAGTATCTTCAAATCGAGGTCTGCGAAGAACGAGAAGAGTGGTTGATTGAACACCAGATTGGCAAATGGATTCCACATGACGAGCGTAATCTCTTGCTCAAAATTGCTTTGCAAATTGTGCCAGACTTGCAACCTAGACGTTTGAAAATGACCAGTAATGTTCCCTTGGCGCGTGGTTTGGGTTCTTCCAGCTCGGTTATTGTAGCTGGAATTGAACTAGCCAACCAACTGGGTCAGCTCAACTTGTCAGACCATGAAAAATTGCAGTTGGCGACCAAGATTGAAGGACACCCTGATAATGTAGCTCCAGCCATTTATGGTAATCTCGTTATTGCAAGTTCCGTTGAAGGGCAAGTTTCTGCTATTGTAGCAGACTTCCCAGAGTGTGATTTCCTAGCCTACATTCCAAACTATGAATTGCGTACTCGAGACAGCCGTGGTGTCTTGCCTAAAAAATTGTCTTACAAGGAAGCTATCGCTGCTAGTTCTATCGCCAATGTGGCGGTTGCGGCCTTGTTAGCAGGAGACATGGTGACAGCTGGGCAAGCAATCGAGGGAGACCTCTTCCACGAGCGCTATCGTCAGGACTTGGTGAGAGAATTTGCGACGATTAAGCAAGTGGCAAAAGAAAATGGTGCCTATGCAACCTACCTCTCTGGTGCTGGGCCGACAGTTATGGTCTTGGCTTCTCATGACAAGATGCCAACGATTAAGGCAGAATTGGAAAAGCAACCTTTCAAAGGAAAACTTCATGACTTGAAAGTTGATACCCAAGGTGTCCGTGTTGAAGCAAAATAAAGAATAGAAGATAGGATGGGGAAACTCTCGACCAGAGGGCTTCCTATCCTTTTTTTAAAAAGAAGTCTAGTTAAAAACGTGATAAAGTCTAGTGGTATCATTCAACATGAGACACACCTCTAATTTGGTAGAGCTCACGTCTAAACCGACAAAACATTTCATTAAGGAAAATCTCCTTTCCATTAGATTTGGAAGTTTTCTTGACTACTGTAAGGTTTCCCAGAAACACCTTATCCCAACATCCTCGCATAAGAGAATCCTTATCACAGCCTGACAGAGCCGCCTGCATCCTACTAGATGCAGAAGTCAAGCTGTGAAAACAGCTAGTGTGTTGGAAGTTTGAACAAGGCTTGGGTAACAGACTTTTTAATGAAGTCCAAGCAACAAGGAGAAAAAGAAACAACCATGAGTCCATTCCATGACTCTATTGTTCTAGAAAACCTTGCAATAGTCAAGTGATAGCAAATAAAACTTGGGATTGAAATATCCCCATGATTATATATTACGAGGAGAAATAAAGATGGCAGAAATTTATCTAGCAGGCGGTTGTTTTTGGGGCTTAGAGGAATATTTTTCCCGAATTTCTGGCGTATTAGCAACCAGTGTTGGCTACGCTAATGGGCAAGTCGAAACGACCAATTACCAGTTGCTCAAAGAAACAGACCATGCAGAAACGGTTCAAGTGATTTACGATGAGAAGGCAGTGTCACTCAGAGAAATTTTACTCTATTATTTCCGAGTAATCGATCCCTTATCTATCAACCAGCAAGGGAATGACCGTGGTCGTCAATATCGTACTGGGATTTATTACCAAGATGAAGCAGACTTGCCAACTGTCTACACTGTGGTGCAGGAGCAGGAGCGCATGCTTGGGCGAAAGATTGCAGTAGAAGTAGAGAAACTTCGCCACTACATTTTGGCTGAAGACTACCACCAAGACTATCTTAAGAAAAATCCTTCCGGTTACTGTCATATCTATGTGACCGATGCTGAGAAGCCATTGATTGACGCAGCAAACTATGAAAAGCCTAGTCAAGAAGTGCTGAAGGAAAGCCTAACTGAAGAATCCTACCGTGTCACCCAAGAAGCTGCTACAGAAGCGCCGTTTAGTAATGCTTATGACCAAACCTTTGAAGAGGGCATTTATGTAGACATTACGACGGGTGAACCACTCTTCTTTGCTAAGGATAAGTTTGCTTCAGGTTGTGGTTGGCCAAGTTTTAGCCGTCCGATTTCCAAGGAGCTGATTCACTACTACAATGATCTAAGTCATGGAATGGAGCGAATTGAGGTTCGTTCTCGGTCGGGGAATGCTCACTTGGGCCATGTTTTCACAGATGGACCGCGTGAGTTTGGTGGCCTCCGTTACTGTATCAATTCTGCTTCCTTGCGCTTTGTGGCCAAGGATGAGATGGAAAAAGCAGGATATGGCTATCTACTGCCATACTTAAACAAATAAAACAGAGAGGGTGGGTGCTTCCCACTTTCTTCATTTCCAGAATACGAATAGAAGGGATTTATGAAACACCTATTATCTTACTTTAAACCCTACATCAAGGAATCCATTTTAGCCCCCTTGTTCAAGTTACTAGAAGCTGTGTTTGAGCTCTTGGTTCCCATGGTGATTGCTGGGATTGTTGACCAATCCTTGCCCCAGAGAAATCAAGGACATCTCTGGATGCAGATTGGGTTGCTCCTTATCTTTGCAGTGATTGGTGTGGTAGTAGCCTTAATAGCCCAGTTCTACTCAGCTAAGGCTGCGGTTGGATTTGCCAAAGAATTGACAGGTGACCTCTATCGCCATATTCTTTCATTGCCCAAGGACAGCAGAGACCGTTTGACAACTTCTAGCTTGATCACTCGCTTGACTTCGGATACCTACCAGATTCAGACTGGTATCAATCAATTCCTTCGTCTCTTTTTGCGAGCGCCCATTATCGTTTTTGGTGCCATTTTTATGGCTTATCGAATCTCAGTTGAGTTGACTTTCTGGTTCTTAGTCATGGTTGCCATTTTGACCATTGTCATTGTAGGGCTATCTCGATTGGTCAACCCTCTCTACAGTAGTCTCAGAAAGAAAACGGACCAACTGGTTCAGGAAACGCGCCAGCAATTGCAAGGGATGCGGGTTATTCGTGCTTTTGGTCAAGAAAAACGAGAGTTACAGATTTTTCAAACCCTTAACCAAGTTTATGCTAGATTACAAGAAAAGACAGGTTTCTGGTCTAGTTTATTAACACCTCTGACCTATCTGATTGTCAATGGAACTCTTCTCGTTATTATCTGGCAAGGCTATATTTCGATTCAAGGAGGATTGCTCAGTCAAGGTGCTCTCATTGCCCTTATCAATTATCTCTTGCAAATTTTGGTGGAATTGGTCAAGCTCGCCATGCTGATCAATTCCCTCAACCAGTCCTATATCTCTGCCAAGCGAATCGAGGAAGTCTTTGCTGAGGCTCCAGAGGATATCCATTCAGAGTTAGAACAAAAGCAAGCTACCCGGGATAAGGTTTTACAAGTCCAAGAATTGGCTTTTACCTATCCAGATGCAGCTCAACCTTCTCTGAGAGACATTTCCTTTGATATGAAGCAAGGGCAAATCCTTGGTATTATTGGGGGAACGGGTTCTGGTAAATCAAGTTTGGTGCAACTCATTCTTGGACTTTATCCAGCAGACAAGGGGAGCATTTACCCTTATCGAGATGAGTCTAGTCCTCGTAATCTTGAGCAGTGGCGGTCTTGGATTGCCTATGTGCCCCAAAAGGTCGAACTCTTTAAGGGAAGCATTCGTTCCAACCTGACTCTAGGTTTCAATCAAGAAGTAACGGATCAAGAACTCTGGCAGGCCTTGGAGATTGCGCAAGCTAAGGATTTTGTTAGTGAAAAGGAAGGACTCTTGGATGCAACTGTTGAGGCAGGAGGTCGAAATTTCTCAGGCGGACAAAAACAAAGGCTGGCTATTGCACGAGCAGTCTTGCGCCAAGCTCCATTTCTCATCCTAGATGATGCGACCTCGGCCCTAGACACCATCACCGAGTCCAAGCTCTTGAAAGCTATCCGAGAAAATCTGCCAAATACGAGCTTAATCTTGATTTCTCAACGAACCTCGACTTTACAGATGGCTGACCAGATTCTCCTCTTGGAAAAAGGTGAGCTTCTAGCTATCGGCAAGCACGAGGACTTGATGAAGACTAGTCAAGTCTATCGCGAAATCAATGCCTCCCAACATGGTAAGGAGGACTAGCATGAGACGACAAACTGCAAATCAAACACTCACACGTTTGGCCAAAGATTTAGTAAGTCATCCTTTCCTCCTTTTCCTAGCCTTTCTAGGAACTATTGCCCAAGTTGGCTTATCGATCTATCTACCTATTCTGATTGGGCAGGTCATTGACCAAGTCCTATTGACTGGCTCTTCACCAGTTTTTTGGCAGATTTTTCTCCAAATGATCTTGGTGGTCATAGGAAATACCCTTGTACAGTGGGTCAATCCTCTTCTCTATAATCGCCTAATCTTCTCTTATACCAGAGACTTGCGAGAGCAAATCATCCATAAGCTCCATCGGTTACCGATTGCCTTTGTGGATCGACAAGGAAGTGGAGAGATGGTTAGTCGTGTAACTACGGATATAGAACAGTTATCAGCTGGTTTGACCATGATTTTTAACCAATTTTTCATTGGTGTCTTGATGATTTTAGTCAGCATTCTAGCCATGCTTCAAATTCATCTCCTCATGACTCTTTTGGTCTTGCTGTTGACGCCACTGTCTATGGTGATTTCACGCTTTATTGCTAAACGCTCCTATCATCTCTTCCAAAAGCAAACAGAGACTAGGGGAATTCAGACTCAGTTGATTGAAGAATCGCTTAGCCAGCAGACCATTATCCAGTCCTTTAATGCTCAGGAAGAGTTTATCCAAAGGTTGCACGGGGCTAATGCCAATTACGCAGGTTATTCTCAGTCAGCCATCTTTTATTCATCAACGGTCAATCCTTCGACTCGCTTTGTCAATGCGCTCATTTATGCGCTTCTAGCTGGAGTAGGAGCTTATCGTATCATGATGGGTTCCACCTTGACCATCGGGCGTTTAGTGACTTTTTTGAACTATGTCCAACAGTATACCAAGCCCTTTAACGATATTTCTTCAGTGCTAGCTGAATTGCAAAGTGCTCTCGCTTGCGCAGAGCGTGTTTATGGAGTCTTAGAGAGTCCTGAGGTGGCTGAAACAGGTAAGGAAGTTTTGACCAGTGACCAAGTCAAGGGAGCTATTTCCTTTAAACAGGTCTCTTTTGGCTACCATCCTGAAAAGATTTTGATTAAGGACTTATCTATCGCTATTCCAGCCGGTAGCAAGGTAGCTATTGTTGGTCCGACAGGTGCTGGAAAGTCAACTCTTATCAATCTCCTCATGCGTTTTTACCCTATTAACTCAGGAGATATCTTGCTAGATGGGCAATCCATTTACGGCTATACCCGAGCATCATTGAGACAGCAGTTTGGGATGGTGCTCCAAGAAACCTGGCTCAAACAAGGAACTATTCATGATAATATTGCCTTTGGAAATCCTGAAGCCAGTCGGGAGCAAGTGATTGCTGCTGCCAAAGCAGCCAATGCAGACTTTTTCATCCAACAGTTGCCACAGGGATACGATACCAAGTTGGAAAATGCAGGAGAATCTCTCTCTGTCGGTCAAGCCCAGCTTTTGACCATCGCCCGGGTCTTTCTAGCTATACCAAAGATTCTTATCTTAGACGAGGCAACCTCCTCCATCGATACGCGTACAGAAGTGCTAGTACAGGATGCCTTTGCTAAACTCATGAAGGGGCGCACTAGCTTTATCATTGCCCACCGTTTGTCAACCATTCAGGATGCGGATTTGATTCTTGTCTTGGTGGATGGCGACATTGTGGAGCATGGCAATCATCAGGAACTCATGGCTCGAAAGGGCAAGTATTATCAAATGCAGCAAGCTGCAGCTTTTAGCTCTGAATAATCCTTTCTATTTTGAAATTTTATGGACGAAAAAAGTTGCCTTCGGGTGACTTTTTTGTTACAATAGCTAGAAAAATTATTCACTGTAATACTCCATGAAAATCAAAGAGAAAACTAGTAAGCTAGCGGTAGGTTACTAAAAGCACTGCTTTGAGGTTGTAAATAAGACTGACGAAGTCAGCTCAAAACACCGTTTTGAGGTTGTGGATAGAACTGACGAAGTCAGCTCAAAGCACTGCTTTGAGGTAGTAGATAAGACTGACGAAGTCAGCTCAAAACACCGTTTTGAGGTTGCAGATAGAACTGACGAAGTCAGCTCAAAACACCGTTTTGAGGTTGCAGATAGAACTGACAAAGTCAGCTCAAAACACCGTTTTGAGGTTGCAGATAGAACTGACGAAGTCAGCTCAAAACACCGTTTTGAGGTTGCAGATAGAACTGACGAAGTCAGTAACATATATCTACGGCAAGGTGAAGCTGACGTGGTTTGAATTTGAGTATAAATTGTCTTTTAGAAAAGGAGCCTATAATGAAAGTCTTTCAGCATGTAAACATCGTGACTTGTGACCAAAATTTCCATGTTTATTTGGATGGAATCTTAGCAGTAAAGGATTCTCAAATCGTCTATGTCGGTCAAGAGAAGCCAGAGATTTTAGATCAAGCTGAGCAGATTATAGACTATCAGGGAGCCTGGATCATACCTGGATTGGTCAATTGTCACACCCACTCGGCTATGACAGGTTTGAGAGGGATTCGGGACGACAGCAATCTCCATGAATGGCTCAATGACTATATTTGGCCTGCAGAAGCTGAGTTTACTCCAGACATGACTACCAAGGCGGTCAAAGAAGCTCTGACAGAAATGCTTCAGTCAGGAACAACAACCTTTAACGATATGTATAATCCCAATGGAGTGGAGATTGAGCAGATTTATCAGGCAGTCAAGGCTTCCAAGATGCGTTGTTATTTCTCACCTACCCTCTTTTCTTCTGAGGCGGAGACAACTGATGAAACTATAAGCAGAACACGAGCTATTATCGAGACAATCATAGGATATGAAAATCCAAATTTCAAGGTTATGGTAGCCCCGCATTCTCCCTACAGCTGTAGTAAAGATTTGCTGGAAGAGAGCTTGGAAATGGCAAAAGAGCTGGACATTCCCATCCATATCCATGTGGCGGAGACCAAGGAGGAGTCAGGAATTATCCTGAAACGATACGGTAAACGTCCTCTTGCTTTTCTCGAAGAACTGGGTTACTTAGATCATCCGTCCGTCTTTGCTCATGGGGTCGAATTAAACGAGCGAGAAATTGAACGCTTAGCAACTTCTCACGTGGCTATCGCCCACAATCCTATCAGCAATCTCAAACTGGCCTCAGGGATTGCTCCAATCATCCAACTTCAAAAAGCAGGAGTGGCTGTGGGAATTGCGACGGACTCGGTTGCTTCCAACAACAACCTTGATATGTTTGAGGAAGGACGGACTGCAGCCCTTCTTCAGAAAATGAAAAGTGGGGATGCCAGCCAATTTCCGATCGAAATAGCCCTTAAGGCACTAACAATCGAAGGGGCTAAGGTCTTAGGAATGGCAGAACAGATAGGAAGTCTAGAAGTTGGCAAGCAGGCAGATTTTCTCGTCATTCAACCACAAGGGAAAATCCATCTCCAACCCCAAGAAAATATGCTCTCTCACCTTGTCTATGCAGTCAAAGCCAGTGATGTTGATGATGTTTATATCGCTGGAGAACAGGTTGTTAAGCAAGGTCAAGTCCTGACAGTAGAACTTTAAAAGAAAAATCACGAAAAAATTTTAAAAAAAGTTTGCAAAAATCTTGCATTCTTTTTTTGACTATGCTATACTTATATACGGTTTGAAAAAACTGCCTAAGACAGTAGGGGAGTTCGACTCATAAATATCCTACCGAGGACAAAACGTATCATGTAAAAAGAAGCGTATTGTACTTTCGTGTCTAGGTTTGGGCGCGTTTTTCTTTTGGAAAAATTCCCCAAGCAAAATAATAACGGAGGTGAACACACTAATGAGTGAAGCAATTATTGCTAAAAAAGCGGAACTAGTTGACGTAGTAGCTGAGAAAATGAAAGCTGCTGCATCTATCGTCGTTGTAGACGCTCGTGGTTTGACAGTTGAGCAAGATACAGTTCTTCGTCGTGAGCTTCGTGGAAGCGAAGTTGAGTATAAAGTGATTAAAAACTCAATCTTGCGTCGTGCAGCTGAAAAAGCTGGTCTTGAAGATCTTGCATCAGTATTTGTTGGACCATCTGCAGTAGCATTTTCTAACGAAGATGTTATCGCACCAGCGAAAATCTTGAACGACTTTTCTAAAAACGCTGAAGCACTTGAAATCAAAGGTGGTGCAATCGAAGGCGCTGTCGCATCTAAAGAAGAGATTCTTGCACTTGCAACTCTTCCAAACCGCGAAGGACTTCTTTCTATGCTCCTTTCTGTACTTCAAGCGCCAGTGCGCAACGTTGCTCTTGCAGTCAAAGCGGTTGCAGAAAGCAAAGAAGACGCAGCTTAATCTTAAGCTACGCAGCGTAGCCTAGCTACGAAAAATCTATTATAAATTTAAAAACATATTTGGAGGAAATAACAATGGCATTGAACATTGAAAACATTATTGCTGAAATTAAAGAAGCTTCAATCCTTGAATTGAACGACCTTGTAAAAGCTATCGAAGAAGAATTTGGTGTAACTGCAGCTGCTCCTGTAGCTGTTGCTGCAGCTGGTGCTGCAGACGCTGGTGCTGCTAAAGATTCATTCGACGTTGAATTGACATCTGCAGGCGACAAAAAAGTTGGCGTTATCAAAGTTGTACGTGAAATCACAGGTCTTGGTCTTAAAGAAGCTAAAGAACTTGTTGACGGTGCACCAGCACTTGTTAAAGAAGGCGTTGCAACTGCAGAAGCTGAAGAAATCAAAGCTAAATTGGAAGAAGCTGGAGCTTCAGTTACTCTTAAATAATAGAGCGACTACATTAGTAGCTTAAAAACATGATTAAACCGCTATTCTTAGGAGTAGCGGTTTTTCTTTTTGTATAAAAAAGTTGGCGAGTAAGTAATACTCAATGAAAATCAAAGAGCAAACTAGGAAGCTAGCCGCAGGCTGCTCAAAACACCGTTTTGAGGTTGTGGATGAAACTGACGAAGTCAGCTCAAAACACTGTTTTGAGGTTGTGGATAGAACTGACGAAGTCAGCTCAAAACACCGTTTTGAGGTTGCAGATAGAACTGACGAAGTCAGTAACATATATACGGTAAGGTGACGCTGACGTGGTTTGAAGAGATTTTCGAAAAGTATAAAATAGATTGAATTTAGAATAGTCCACCGAGTTTTATAAAACATTGTTAGAAATTGGTTTGAATTCCGCAATCAATTTGTTCGGTGTTTATTTCATTTAATTAAATTTAATTTAATTAGAATTTCCCAACTGTTTAACTCAACATAAAAATCCCCAATCGAAGCGATTGAGGATTAAGCAAATGAATCTTAAACAATACCTTGTGCAATCATAGCGTTTGCTACATTTTCAAAGGCAGCAATGTTTGCTCCTGCAAGGTAGTCTTTATCAAGACCATATGTTTCTGAAGTTGTTTTAGCTGTGTTAAAGATGTTTGTCATGATGTCTTTGAGACGTCTATCAACTTCTTCACGAGTCCATGAGAGGCGAAGACTATTTTGGCTCATTTCAAGAGCTGAAACGGCTACACCACCAGCGTTGGCAGCTTTGGCAGGTCCGTAGAAGATACCATTTTCTTTGTAAACTTTGATGGCATCAAGGTCGCTTGGCATGTTGGCACCTTCAGATACACAGATAACACCTTGAGCAACCAAACGTTTAGCTGCTTCACCGTTGATTTCGTTTTGAGTCGCACATGGAAGAGCGATGTCATAGTTTCCAGCGTAAGTCCATACAGAACCTTCATGATAAGTGGCAGTTGCTTTTTCAGCTGCATACTCAGTCAAACGAGCACGACGTTTTTCTTTAACATCAACCAAAAGATCGAAGTCGATACCATTTTCATCGATGACATAACCATTTGAGTCAGATACAGAGATAACAGTTGCACCAAGTTCAGTTGCTTTTTGAAGAGCGTATTGGGCTACGTTACCAGAACCTGAAATGACCACTTTCTTACCAGCAAAGCTATTACCGTTAGCTTTGAGCATTTCTTCAGTGTAGTAAACCAAACCGTAACCAGTTGCTTCTGGACGAATCAAGCTACCACCAAATCCAAGAGGTTTACCAGTCAAGACACCAGCATCAAATTGGTTAAGGCGTTTGTATTGACCGTAAAGGTAACCAATCTCACGTCCACCAACACCGATATCACCAGCAGGTACGTCAAGTGATGGTCCGATGTGTTTTTGCAATTCAGTCATGAAGCTTTGGCAGAAGCGCATTACTTCAGCATCTGTTTTACCTTTAGGATCGAAGTCTGATCCACCTTTACCTCCACCGATAGGAAGTCCAGTCAAGACGTTTTTGAAGATTTGTTCAAATCCGAGGAATTTCAAGATCCCTTGGTTTACAGTTGGGTGGAAACGAAGTCCGCCTTTGTATGGCCCAACAGCTGAGTTGAATTGAACACGGTAACCACGGTTTACTTGAATGTTTCCATCACGGTCAACCCAAGGAACACGGAAAGAAATCACGCGTTCTGGCTCAGTGATACGTGCCAAGATATTTTCTTCGATATACTCAGGGTGTTTTTCAAATACAGGTTCTAAAGTGTTGAAAAATTCTTCAACAGCTTGGAGGAATTCAGCCTCGTGCCCGTTACGAGCTTTTACAGTTTCAAACACGCTTTGGATATATTCTTTAGCAGATGTCATATCGTTCTCCTTTTATTGTCATATTTTATTACATGAGTCATTATAGCAGAATTTTTTTTCACTGTAAAGAAAAAAACAGAAATTTTCTAAAAATTCTTTCAATTTGTTTTTTGGTTTCAGCTTTTCTTGAACTGATAAAAATCAAACCTTTTTCTTGGAAATATCTTTCTCAAAGAGAAAAGCTGAAAATATGGTATAAGAAAAGAAAATGTTTAGCAATTCAGAAATCACTTGTTAATTTATCCGTGGTATGTTAGATTTGCCAGCAAAACTATGACCATTTTGGAGGAAAGCAATATTTACATCCCCTTATTCAGGGCAGGATTTTCTATACAAGTATAGATGTCTTGCTGGAGTTGGATCATGGAACCCAAGCGGTTACTGTGATTTAGAACTATCATCAGAATTTTTTCATTAGACTTGTTCGGTAACCATAAAGTACTATACTATCCATGAACAAGACCCAGAAAAAGTAGCCTTATTTCTTAAGAATTTTAATAGTTTAAAGCACCTAGTACCTGTTTATATTGATAAAACAGGATTCGATACTTATTTTTATCGAGAGTATGGTCGCTCATTAAAAGGTCAGATAATAAGAGGTAAAGTATCTGGAAGAAGATATCAGAGGATTTCTTTGGTTGCAGGGCTAACAAATGGTGAGTTAATCGCTCCAATGACTTACCAAGAGACGATGACGAGCGACTTTTTTGAAGCATGGTTTCAGAAGTTTCTCTTACCAACATTAAACAAACCATCAGTTATTATTATGGATAATGCAAGATTCCAATAGAATAGCTAGGATAGAACTCTTGTGTGAAGAGTTTGGGCATAAACTTTTACCTCTTACTCCCTACTCACCTGAGTACAATCCTATTGAGAAAATATGGACTCATATCAAAAAGGTATTACCAAGTTGCAAGACCTTTTACGAGGCTCTTTTGTCTTGTTCTTGTTTCAGTTTGTTATAAACGCCTAAGATAAGAGCTATACTAGGTAAATAAAAATCTCTATACTATCTGAAAGTGAAGATTACTCACTGTGAGATAGTATAGAGCCTTTTTGGTGTGTTAAATTATCCTACCCATTCCCCATTGTAATTAACACGATAACCGTCAGGGGTCGTCGTATTGATTGCTAGGGCACCAGAGCTATAGGCATAGTACCATTTAGCAGATACTTTCATCCAGCCTGTTTTCATAGCACCTGAGCTATCAAGATAATACCAGCTACCATTATCTTTGAGCCAACCAGTCTTCATAGCGCCTGAACCGTCGAGATAGTACCAGCTACCGTCTTTTATCCAGCCAGTTTGCATCCAGCCAGAGTTGTCAAAGCGATACCAAGTTCTATTTATTTTTTCCCATCCATTACTCGTGTATGAGCCGTCATTGTGTTTAAACCACCAATGTCCGTTTGATTGAATCCAACTTCCGAAGTATTGGGAATGATTGAACCCATTTTTCTGACTTGAATTTGTATTTTCATTTTTGGTTTTATGAGTCCCGATAGCCTTTAAGTCTTTGTCAAAAAGATTCGCCTTAGTTGCAAATGTTTGAGTCTGAGAAGAATTTGCTTCTGTATATTGAATGGCCTTTCCATAACCACCAGCTAATTCTTCAGAGCCACCAGATGCTGTTCCGAAACTTTGTGCAACGGTAATCCATCCATTTTGAGTGACAGGGTTTTCAAAGGCTGCAAGCCCCATATAGGTCAATTTTGGGTTAATTAAGGATTCGTAGTGTCCAGTTTGACCTGTAACACTGACACCACTACGAGATTTAACATAATCGGCTTTTTCATCATACCATTGCTGGATGGCCTTCATAAATCCATTGTAGTTCCAAGCCAAATTTTCTGAAAGGGAGAAATTTCCTGTAGGCCAAGCGCTCCAAATATCCTTACTAGACAAGCGTGTGTGATCAATGGTGATCGAAGTTTCTGCTGCACGAACAAAGGCTGTTTTTTCTAGTGCAGTTGACCATTTGATAGGAACGTAGCTAGTAACTAGGCCTTCATCTGCCGCCTCTTTTCGAATGGCATTGATACGGTCTAAGATAGCCTGTTTATCTGGCGTTAAGAAAGTTCCTTCAATCCCAACTAGAGTAGTACCAGAAGAAGCACTAGTGACCTCAGAGTTTAAGATATTGTAGGATTGACCATTGATTGCTTGAATGGAAACCAGCCTATCATTAGCAGCTACTGATTGTGATGTAAGAGTTCCAGCTCCTAACAAGGAAAGTACTAAAACTGTAGCAAGTGTGAACTTTTTAGTTTTATTGTTCATTTTGTGTCCTCCTATTTTTATTATAACATCTCTACTGGGCAGAGTAAACTAAAATTCGGTATAGCTAGGGACTAGATTTATTTTAAATTTAGATGTTTGCAAAAATTTTTCTTAAATTTGGTGTATAATATAAATAGATGATTTTAATGAATCTACTCGACTTGTTCGATAACTATCTGAAGCGAGATTAGGTGCTCAGAAATTGAATTTTTAAGGTTCCCACTTAGTCATGCTTTTTAGGTTTCACATCTTTAAATAAGCTAAACACTCTATGATGTCATATAAATTATAGTTTAGAGGATGTAGAACAAATCTTCCTTCATCAAGGAAATCAAAGAACTCAATAAAACAGGGATTCCATTCCCCTAGAAAGGTTAAATAAATGAAATCATATAAGAAATTTACGATTCTTGCTCTAGCTCTTCTTGGATTTACTAGCCAAACAGTTCTAGCTAATGATGCTAGTCGTCCTACGAATAACTCTATCGGTAGTTCAACTATCAGCTCTGCAAGTCCTTCTCAAGTAACTACAGAAAACCAGCCAACGACTCCTAGTTCGAGTAAGCAGGAGACAAAGCCAACTCTTCCTACTGAGTCTAAGCTACAAACTGGTTGGGTAAAAGAAGACGGGAAGTGGACTTATTATAGTCAAACGGGTGTCAAATTTACAGATACTCTTTATGAGGGCTACCTATTTGATAAGAATGGTTACTTACTTGAAAATAGCTGGTATCAGATGGCTAACAAGTGGTACTACGCCAATGGTTCAGGAAAATATCTGTCTAACCAATGGAGTCAAATCAATGGTAAATGGTATGCATTTGATCAAAATGGTGTCATGATGGCTAATACCTGGAAGGGAAATTATTACCTGAAATCCAGTGGGGCTATGGCAGATAAAGAATGGGTGTACGATCCTAACTACTCTAGCTGGTTTTATCTCAAGTCAGGTGGGCACTATGCTGAGAAGCGATGGGTTGGCTCTTACTATCTAAAATCTGGTGGCTACATGGCTCACAAAGAGTGGCTTTATGATCAAGATTATCAAGCTTGGTATTATCTTAAAGAAGATGGCGTTTATGTCACTGGAACTTATACTATTGATGGAAGTAGTCATTTTTTCAAAGATAATGGTAAATGGGTGCAAGAACTTCCAAAAGGATTTGAAAAGGGGCGCTATAGTAAGACTATTTTCCTAGATCCTGGGCATGGTGGACGTGATTCGGGTGCTTACTATTATGGAATAGCTGAAAAAGATTTGAATCTACAGGTCTCTCGTAAATTACGGAAACGTTTAGAAGAATTGGGCTATACAGTTTTAACATCTCGTGATAGTGATGTGGATGTTGACTTTGTGACAGAGCGTTCTCGTATGGTAAATAAAACGAATGCAGACTTCTTTATTAGTATTCATTTTAACGCTACTGGGAATGACACAACACTGAATCTGGGAATACAAACTTATTCTTATAAGGAAGAAGCGGGTTATCCGAGCAAGATTAACCAGTACTGGCATAATAATCCAGACCGTATAAGTGAAAGTAATCGTTTGGCCGCTGACCTTCATTCATCTCTCTTGACCGAGACAGGAGCTAGAGATGCTGGACTTTTGCAAGCCACCTTTGCTGTTCTTCGTGAGACTGCGAAACCTGCTGTGTTATTAGAGTTGGGTTATATGGATAATTCAGAAGAAAACCAACGAATCCGTAGTGAACAATACCAAGATAAGTTAGTTGAAGGTATTATTAAAGGAATTAGAAAATATTACGCTGGAAATTAAGAAACTAGATTAAACTAAGCTTTGGAGATTTTCCTAGGCTTAGTTTTTTATTGGTAAGGAACTGAAAGTCAAGATAAGGAAGACTAAATCTTGTCAGATAAAAAAACTTTGTACTCTGGAAACCATTGTGTGGCTAGCTAGAGTGCAAAGTTTTTTTGATTTTCTAGTTAAAATGCAGACTGTATTCTTTATAATCACAAGGCTATTAAGAGAGCAGTGGATATCAAAATGATGATTTTGAGTTTTTGTTATTTTTGCTTTGTAGCAAGGTAACATAGTCGCTTTTTGTGTGAAATAAGTGGGTAAGAAAAACAGTTCTTTGAGTTTGATCGATAAAGTAAAGCAAGATATATTGACCGATAATTTTTCCTCGTGTGGGGTACTTACTATTGATTTTAAGTCCGATTTTTTCATCTGCATCAAAGCCAGCTTCAGGAAAGGTTTCTAAACTTTTTAAGCCGTCTAAAATTTTGGCCACAGTATTTTTAGCCGACTGGGGTGATAAAAGAACAGTAGTAATGTAATCATGAATACTGTCAATTGCTTGACTCACTTCGGTAGATAGAATCACTTTATAAGTCATATCGTAGCCTCATATCATCTAGGGAAGTTCCTTGTTCGGATTCATATTCTCTTAAGGCGCGTTCAGATTGGGCTTGTAGTTCCTGAATCAATCGCTCACGATGTATATCTTCTGCAGTTTTTATTGGCAAATCCTGTTCGAGAACAATCTGCTCGATAAAAAGACTAATAGCATCTGTCATTGTCATTCCCTTTTCCTTGATAATAGCTCTAGCTTGTTCCATTGATGATTCATTGATTTTAAAATTGTACTGTTTAGTAAGTGATGTCGTCATAGCATATCTCCAATCTATACGATATATAGCTAGTATATATCTTTTATATTTTTTAGGCAAGAGAAAACTTTGTACTCTAGAAACCATCGCGTGGCTAGCTAGAGTGCAAAGTTTTTTTGAGTCTGGAATATGAAAACAGCAGTTAATTTCAAGAAAGAAAAAAGAACAGCCGAAGCTGTCTTTTTATCATTATTTGAGACCGTATTTTTTGTTGAAACGATCCACGCGTCCATCTGCTTGAGTGAACTTTTGACGTCCAGTGTAGAATGGGTGTGAGTCTGATGAAATTTCCACACGGATCAATGGGTAAGTTTCGCCTTCGAACTCAACTGTTTCGTTAGAGCGTTTTGTTGAACCGCTAAGGAATTGGTAACCAGTAGTTGTGTCCATGAAGACAACTGGGCGATATTCTGGATGGATATCTTTTTTCATTTTGCAATAGTTCCTTTCTGCCATGGTCTCTTTGCGAGCCATAGATTGTTACCATACTAGTCTATCAGATTCTGAAAAGTTTGGCAAGTATTTTATCAGTTTTTAAGCAAGTTTTTTAACTTTTGGTAGATGATTTCGTTTTCCTCTAGGCTATAGGAATTAGCACCACTTGCTAGAGGGTGGCCTCCACCATCATGTTCCTTGGCAATTTCATTGATAGGATGGATTTTACTGCGTAAGCGAACACGGTAGTGGCCATCAGCCTGTTCTACAAAAATTCCCCAGAGACTGACACTGTCAATACGTCCAGGAGCTCCTACAATAGCCGCAGTTTCAGCATCGGTAACATTGAATCGTTTTAAGATTTCCTGACTCAGGATAACGCGAGCAGCACCATTTTCATCCACTTCCAGATGGTCGTAGATGTAGCCTTGAAGTTTAGCAATTTTGTAGCTCATAGTGTCCATTTTGCGAGTGAGAGCCGCAAAGTCAAAGTTATATTCTCTCAAATAAGCAGCAAGGCGAAGAGTCCGTGCAGTGGTAGAAGGGTAGAGGAAGCGACCTGTATCACCAACAATTCCTGCAAAGAGCAACTCAGTAGCGCGGTCTGACAAGGCCAGTTGAGTTGTTTGGGCAAATAGGGTAATCATCTCACTAGCGCTACTTGAACTAGTGTCCACCCAAGATAGGTCACCATATACATCATCATTTGGATGGTGGTCAATCTTAATGAGAAAATCACCTTGACGATAGCGCTTATCATCGATACGAGCAGTATTCGCCGTATCACAGACGATGACAAGTGCGCCCTGGTAGGCACTATCTTCAACAAGATCCATTTCAGCCATCCAAGTAAGAGTTGGTTCATCAAAACCAACGGCTTTGATGGTTTTTTCTGGGAAATGATGTTTGAGAAGAGCTTTCAATCCCACCTGACTTCCCAAGGCATCAGGGTCTGGTTTCATATGACGGTGAATGATAATCGTGTCGTATTCTTTAATTTTTTCTAAAATTTGATGGCAAATTTCCATAAATAACCTCAATTCTTTCTCATTTCATTGTAGCACAAGAATTTTTATTTTTAAAATGAAAAAGATGTGATATAATGGAGAAAGATAAATTGAGGAGGACGATATGGCATTAGCAAAAATTGTATTTGCCAGTATGACCGGTAATACCGAAGAAATTGCAGATATTGTAGCAGACAAATTACGTGACTTGGGCTTGGATGTCGATGTTGATGAATGTACAACTGTTGACGCTTCAGACTTCTTGGAAGCAGACATCGCTATCGTTGCGACCTATACTTATGGTGATGGTGAATTGCCAGATGAGATGATGGACTTCTACGAAGACCTAGCAGATCTCAATTTGAATGGTAAAATCTACGGAGTGGTTGGTTCAGGTGACACCTTCTACGATGAATTCTGTAAGGCTGTTGATGACTTTGATCGTGTTTTTGTGTCAACAGGAGCAGAAAAAGGTTCAGAGTGTGTTAAAGTTGATCTTTCTGCCGAGGAAGAAGATATTGAACGCTTAGAACAATTCGCAGAAGAATTGGCTGCTAAAGTAGGATAAGCATAAACGTGCACTGATGGAATCAATCAGTGCATTTTTCTTATCGAGAGTTGGGATTTTACTAGCCTATTTGATGGCTTTTTGATACAATAATTCAAATAAAGGAGGAGACTGTATGGATTTAGATAGTATTCGTCAAGAAATCGATCAAATCGACGACCAAATTGTTAAACTGTTAGAAGAAAGAATGCATTTGGTTGAGGGTGTAGTTGCTTATAAGAAAGCCTCAGGTAAACCGATTTTAGATACTAAGAGAGAAGCAGTTATTTTTGAAAAGGTTAGAAGTCGTGTAGAGGACAAGCGCTATCAGGAGACTATTGTCGCGACTTTTTCTGACATACTCAAACGTTCACGTGATTATCAGGATCAAAACATCAAATGAAAAAAGAACAATTTTATCCGCTAGGGATTTTTCTAGCTGCCATGGTGGGCGGACTTGTCCGCTATCTAGTTTCCACTTGGTTACCAGCCAGTCCTGACTTTCCTTGGGGCACTCTCTTTGTCAACTATCTGGGAATTTTCTGCCTGGTTTATCTTGTCAAGGGTTATCTGGTCTATAAGGGGACTAGTAAGGGCTTGGTTTTAGCACTAGGTACAGGTTTTTGCGGAGGTCTAACAACCTTTTCTAGTCTCATGCTTGATGTTGTGAAACTGCTTGATACAGGGCGCTATGTTAGCTTAGTCTTGTATCTCATTTTAAGCATTGGTGGAGGCCTGCTTTTAGCTTACTATTTAGGGAGGAAGAAATGGTAATCGTCTATCTTGCAATTGCTTGTGGTTTCGGAGCTTTAGTGCGCTATTTCTTTTCCCGCTATAATCAAGCATCTAAATTGCCACTCGGAACGCTCATAGCCAATCTTTTAGGTTGTTTTTTGATTGGATTATTCTACAATCATGTGGAGTCTAAGGAAGTCTATGCTATTTTAGCAACAGGATTTTGTGGCGGTTTAACGACTTTTTCGACCTTGAATGATGAACTTCAAAGACTGTTAAGCGATAAGAAGGTCTTTTATTCTTATTTGACTTTGATCTACCTAGGTGGTTTAGTTGCGATTTTTTTAGGAATTCTGTTGTAAATTTCTTTACTTTTTTGTGGAAATTTGGTAAACTGTATCTTGTGTGTAATGGACGCACAAAAATACAGTTTATCCGCTGAGGAAGGTTCCTCAAGATTGACAAAGATAGGAGAATAAAATGAATCCATTAATCCAAAGCTTGACTGAAGGTCAACTTCGTACAGATATCCCATCATTCCGTCCTGGTGACACTGTTCGTGTACACGCGAAAGTTGTCGAAGGTAACCGTGAACGTATCCAGATTTTTGAAGGTGTTGTTATTGCACGTAAAGGTGCTGGCATCTCTGAAAACTACACAGTTCGTAAAATTTCTAACGGTGTAGGTGTTGAGCGTATCTTCCCAATCCACACTCCACGTGTTGAAAAGATCGAAGTTGTACGTTACGGTAAAGTACGTCGTGCGAAATTGTACTACTTGCGTGCACTTCAAGGTAAGGCAGCTCGTATCAAAGAAATCCGTCGTTAATTCGACTAAAAAACTCTGCTTATTTAGCAGAGTTTTTATCTAGCTCCCTTAGTTCAATGGATATAACAACTCCCTCCTAAGGAGTAGTTGCAGGTTCGATTCCTGCAGGGGGCAGTAATTAGATATTCAAAAACTGCTCAACTGAGCGGTTTTCGTCTATTTATTCCTTTTACAGTACCCATGTACGGATGGCATGGGCAACGCCTGATTCATCGTTAGATTTAGTGATGTATTTGGCGATTTTTTTGATTTCTGGATTTCCATTTTCCATGACAACTGGGTTGCCAACGACTTCTAGCATGGCACGGTCATTTTCTTCGTCCCCGATTGCCATGGTTTCATCTTTGGTCAATCCGAGTTTTTCAGCTAAGTGAGTAATAGCTGAGCCCTTGTCAACATTCTTTTTAAGGAGTTCGAGGTAGAAAGGAGCAGATTTGTTGATGGAGTAGCGCTCATAAAATTCGGCTGGTATCTTTTCAATCGCACCATCGAGGATTTCTGGTTCATCGATGAACATACATTTGACGATTTCCTTGTTAGCCATTTCTTCAGGTGTGCGGTAGAAGATAGGCATGCTAACGAGGGTTGATTCGTGAATTGTGTATTTTCCGATATTGCGATTAGCTGTGTAGATACCATCCTTGGTAATGGCGTGCATGTGGACACCGAGCTTGCGACTGAGAAATTCTATATCCAGATAATCCTCATAGGCCAAGGATTCGCTGATAATCTCATGTCCTGTAGCAGTTTCTTGGACAAGGGCACCGTTGAAGGTTACAACATAATCACCTTCATCTCTCAACTGCAAGTCGTCCAGAAGTTTGGCAACACCTGCGATGGGGCGGCCAGTTGCAATGACGACTTTGACACCAGCTTCTTTGGCATCTTGGATGGCAGAAAAGACTTCAGGAGTGATCTCCTTTTGGCTGTTGACTAGGGTTCCGTCGATATCAACGGCGATTAGCTTAATACTCATAAAATTCCTCTTCTAGTTTTTATTTGGGGTAAAGTGATCGTTCTCAATCAAGTGTAAAAATTGCTGGGTAATGCTAGCAAATATACTGTTTTGATCCAACATTTCTTTTGGGAAATAGAAACGATTATCTCCGTGGCGACTGCCAGCAAGGGATTGGACGATAGGAGACAGGCTAGAGAGTTCGGCTAGTTGACCATTCTTTTGTAAAATCTCAATCTGTGTCCGTGGATTTTCAGATTCGGGACGATAGATATCATAAGGGAGGTCAAAGTTCTTATGAATGGCAGTGTAATAGTCTGGATCAAAGCCGATGTCCTCAACCAATTTTCTCATGCTATCGAGTTGGTCTTGGTCTTCTTGTGAAAAAGTAATGGATTTAAAGACCTTGCGGTTGACAAAGCGTTGCGACAGGTCTGCAAGAATCTTATCAGGACTGGTCATCCAGAGCTGGAAGTAGGTATTCATCACACCATCATCCAGAGCTAGATAGTCAGACAAGGTCACATTTTTTTCAAAGAATGGCAGGAGGTGTGGAGATGTCCGTGCAAAGAAGTCCTTATCTTCTGGATAAAGTTCCTTTGCGCGTTTGAGGAGATTCTGTAGGAGAACTTCCATGGCGCGTGTTGCTGGGTGGAAATAAACCTGCATATACATCTGGTAACGACTGAGGACGTAGTCTTCGATGGCGTGCATGCCATTGCGCTGAAAGGCGATGCCATTTTCGACAGGACGAATGACTCGGAGAATGCGAGTCAGGTCAAATTCCCCATAGGATGCTCCTGTAAAATAGGAGTCGCGTAAGAGATAGTCCATGCGGTCCGCATCGATTTGGCTGGAAATGAGTTGCACAACCTGCTTGTTAGGATAGGTATGGTCTATGACACTGGCTACCTTTTCTGGAAAGTCTGGCGCTACTTGTAGCAAGACTTGGTGAATCTCCGTTTCAGGACTTTGGATAATCTCCTGAGTAATGGCTTCGTGGTCTGTATCAAAGAGATGTTCAAAAGTATGGGAGTAGGCACCATGCCCAAGGTCATGTAGGAGAGCAGCGGTCATGGTCAAGAGAGACTCGGCAGGATTCCATTCTTCAGGATATTTTTCTTCGAAAATTTCTGTGATGCGTCGTGCAATTTCATAGACGCCTAGACAGTGAGAGAAGCGGCTGTGCTCTCCACCGTGGAAGGTATAACTGGAAGTTCCTAGTTGCTTGATACGGCGCAAACGTTGAAATTCTTTTGTATTGATCAAGTCATAGATGATTTGATTATTAACATGGATGTAGTTGTGAACTGGGTCACGGAATACTTTTTCGTTCATATGACCATTATAGCAAAATCCTGCTCTTTTTGGTAAAATAGTAGGACAAGAGACAAGAAAGAGGACTTGATGTGAAGATTCGGATGCGAAATACAATTCAGTTTGATGAGCAGTTGGAAGTGATTGACCAGCTTTATGATGTAGAAGTGCATGAAAAGGGAGATTATAGCTACCTGCTTTTCTATAATGAGGAAAAGGAAAAAGTAGTGATTAAATTTCATGGTCAAGAACTGGTGATGAGCCGTTTTTCAAATCCCAAGACCATTATGCGCTTTCTAAAGGATAGTGATAGTTTAGCCTACATTCCTACACCAATGGGCATGCAGGAATTTGTTATCCAAACCAGTCGCTATGAAGTTGATGGGCAAAAGATTGAACTAGATTATCAACTACAAAATCAAGAGGGACATCCCTTTGCCAGCTATCAATTGGAAATTACTTGGGGCTAGGCTTAGGTCTTTTTCAAATTTACCTGGCTATCTTCTCGGATTGGCTTCCTAATGTGGTAGATTAGGCTAATTTTTGGTATAATAAAAGTTATGGAAATCGAAAAAACCAATCGTATGAATGCGCTCTTTGAATTTTATGCGGCGCTTTTGACAGATAAGCAAATGAATTATATCGAGCTCTACTACGCTGATGATTACAGCCTTGCTGAGATTGCCGAGGAGTTTGGTGTCAGTCGTCAGGCTGTCTACGACAATATCAAGCGGACAGAAAAGATTCTGGAAGATTATGAGATGAAATTGCACATGTACTCGGACTACATTGTCCGCAGTCAGATTTTTGATCAGATTTTGGAGCGCTATCCCAAGGATGACTTTCTGCAGGAGCAGATAGAAATTTTAACAAGCATTGATAATAGAGAATAAGAGGAAGAAAAATGGCATTTGAAAGTTTAACAGAACGTTTGCAGAACGTCTTTAAAAATCTACGTAAAAAAGGAAAAATCTCTGAATCTGATGTCCAAGAGGCAACCAAAGAAATTCGCTTGGCCTTGCTTGAGGCCGATGTTGCCTTGCCTGTTGTAAAGGACTTTATTAAGAAAGTTCGTGAGCGTGCAGTCGGCCATGAGGTCATTGATACACTTAATCCTGCGCAACAAATTATTAAAATCGTTGATGAGGAATTGACGGCTGTTTTGGGTTCTGATACGGCTGAGATTATCAAGTCACCTAAGATTCCTACAATCATTATGATGGTCGGTTTGCAGGGAGCTGGTAAAACAACTTTTGCTGGTAAATTGGCCAACAAACTCAAGAAAGAAGAAAATGCTCGTCCTTTGATGATTGCGGCGGATATTTACCGTCCTGCGGCTATTGACCAGTTGAAAACTCTGGGTCAACAGATTGATGTGCCTGTCTTTGCACTTGGAACAGAAGTACCAGCTGTTGAGATTGTACGTCAAGGTCTAGAGCAAGCCCAGGCCAATCACAACGACTATGTTTTGATTGATACAGCAGGTCGTTTGCAGATTGATGAGCTTTTGATGAATGAACTTCGTGACGTGAAAGCCTTGGCTCAACCAAACGAAATTCTCCTCGTGGTTGATGCCATGATTGGTCAAGAAGCAGCCAATGTTGCGCGTGAGTTTAATGCTCAGTTGGAAGTGACTGGGGTTATCCTTACTAAGATTGATGGGGATACTCGTGGTGGTGCGGCCCTATCTGTTCGTCACATTACTGGAAAACCAATCAAGTTCACTGGTACAGGTGAAAAGATTACGGATATTGAAACCTTCCACCCAGATCGCATGTCAAGTCGTATTCTTGGTATGGGGGATATGCTCACTTTGATTGAGAAAGCTTCTCAAGAATACGATGAGCAAAAAGCCCTTGAAATGGCTGAGAAGATGCGTGAAAACACCTTTGATTTTAATGATTTCATCGATCAATTGGATCAGGTACAAAACATGGGGCCAATGGAAGACTTGCTCAAGATGATTCCAGGCATGGCTAACAATCCAGCCCTTCAAAACATGAAGGTGGATGAGCGTCAGATTGCGCGCAAACGTGCTATTGTGTCTTCCATGACACCTGAAGAACGTGAAAATCCAGATTTGTTAAATCCAAGCCGTCGCCGTCGTATCGCTGCTGGTTCTGGAAATACCTTTGTCGAAGTTAATAAATTCATCAAAGACTTTAACCAGGCTAAACAGCTTATGCAGGGAGTCATGTCTGGTGATATGAACAAGATGATGAAGCAGATGGGAATCAATCCAAACAACCTTCCTAAAAATATGCCAAATATGGGAGGAATGGATATGTCTGCCCTTGAAGGAATGATGGGACAAGGCGGTATGCCTGACCTGTCAGCTCTCGGAGGAGCAGGAATGCCAGATATGAGTCAGATGTTTGGTGGCGGACTCAAAGGTAAAATCGGTGAATTTGCCATGAAACAGTCCATGAAACGCATGGCGAATAAAATGAAAAAAGCGAAGAAGAAACGCAAGTAAGACAAAGGAAGGCCGCAGGGCTTTCCTTTTTTAGAAAGAAGAAAAATGAGCACTTCCGTAATTGGAAATGCTCGTTTTTGATGTGTTTAGACTCTTAGTCTTTATTTTCGTATGGCAAGATCAAGTTCAAGATGATTCCTGTCATGGCTGATAGGGCAGTTCCTGAAAGGGTAACTGGACCAAGTTTAAGGATAGCTCCTCCAAGTCCAAGGACCAACATAGCACTTGCGATGATGAGGTTTCGCATTTGAGCGAAATCAACACGTTCTTTGATCAAGACTTTCAAACCGTTGCTGGCGATAACTCCATAGAGAAGGATTGACATGCCACCAAGTACAGCATTTGGAATGGTTGAAATCAAGGCAGTGAATTTACCAAGGAAGCTAAGGGCAATCGCGATGAAGGCAGCGTTACGGATAACTGAGACAGAAGCGATACGAGTCATACCGATAACCCCTGTATTTTCTCCGTAAGTTGTATTGGCTGGTCCACCAAGGAAGGCAGAAACAGAAGTTGCGATACCGTCACCAAGAAGAGTACGGTGAAGACCTGGTTCTTTCAAGAATTGACGACCACAGATTTGACCCAAAACAGTATGGTCTCCGATATGTTCAGAAATTGTTACGATAGCGATTGGCAAGATAGCGATGGTTTCTGGACCAAAGTAAAGATTGTATTCTTTAAAGGCACCACCTGTGCTAAATGGCAAGTAGAAACCAGGAATTTCAAACCAGTTAGCTTCTAGGACAGGCGTAAAGTCAACCAAGCCAAGAGTTAGTGCGAAGAGGTAACCACCGATAATGGCAAAGAGGAAAGGAATGATTCGTAGGAAGCCTTTTCCTTTTGTATTGATAAAGGCAGCAATCAAGAACGTAACAACGGCTACAAGAGCATTTTTCCAATTTCCGTCTGCTACAAGACCTGCATTGGTAACAGCTGAACCTGCAAGTCCAAGACCGATAACGATGATCATAGGACCGATAATGATTGGTGGCAAGAGTTTATCAATCCATTTTGTTCCTACAAATCGGATGCTGGTAGCAACAAGGACATATACCAAACCAGTCAAGATAACCCCTGTTTGGGCAGCAGATACATCGCCACCCATTTCTTTCATAGCAAGTGACATAGCTGTGATAAAGGCAAATGAAGAACCTAGATAAACTGGAACTTTAAAACCAGTTGAAATCATGTAGATGAGTGTCCCAACACCTGAAGCAAAAAGGGCAACAGATACAGGCATTCCCAAAATCAATGGTACCAAGATGGTTGCACCAAACATAGCGAAAACGTGTTGGAAGCTAAGGAGAATTCCTTTTCCAGCCGAAGGACGTTGGTCAACGTCTAGTAACAAATCAACAGTTGATTCTTGTTTCATATAAACCTCACTTTTGGGCATCAAAAAAGAGCCCATTATTTTACAGCAATAGGCCCTCAGAGTAAGACTTCTTTAAAATCTAGACTTTAAAGAGTTTCAAATATTTCTGTGTCTTCGTCACCTCACGGGATGACATTAAAAACCTTTGCTTGTGATAGTATAGCAAAAATTACAAACTTTGTAAATATTTTTCAAAGAAAAATAGCATAAAAATCTAGTTATCCGCATAAAAACTGGACTTATCACACTTTATCAAGGTCAAAACCACTCAATTTACTACTAATTTACTACTTATGAATGAGCTTTGATACGACGATTTATCCTTGAAAAGTGAAGATATAAAGATACTTCCAATAAAATTTGAATATTTAATAGGTAGACACTTCAAAAAATGAGGTGTCTATTTTTTTACCCGATTTTGAAAGGAAGTGAACTTATGAAAACAAAAAATCAAGAATCAAAAGGTCGTTCCCCACTCTTTAAGACCATCAAACATTCATTCAGCCAATAAAAAAGAAAGGATAGGTAAAAATATGGAACTTAAATTTGTGATTCCCAACATGGAAAAAACATTCGGCAATTTAGAATTTGCTGGCGAGGATAAAGTCGTTCAGCGAAGAATCAACGGACGGCTAACTGTCTTATCAAGAAGCTATAATCTCTATTCTGATGTTCAAAGAGCAGATGATATTGTGGTGGTGCTTCCTGCTGAAGCTGGCGAAAAACATTTCGGCTTTGAGGAACGTGTGAAGTTAGTCAATCCACGTATTACCGCAGAGGGCTACAAAATCGGCACTCGTGGTTTTACAAATTACCTTTTACATGCTGACGACATGATAAAAGAATAAAGAAAGAGAGGAAAAATGATGAGATTAGCAAATGGCATTGTATTAGATAAAGACACGACTTTTGGAGAATTGAAATTCTCTGCTCTACGTCGTGAAGTGAGAATCCAAAATGAAGACGGGTCGGTTTCAGATGAAATCAAGGAACGTACCTATGACTTAAAATCCAAAGGACAAGGACGCATGATTCAAGTAAGTATTCCTGCCAGCGTGCCTTTGAAAGAGTTTGATTATAACGCACGGGTGGAACTTATCAATCCCATTGCGGACACCGTTGCTACTGCCACCTATCAAGGAGCAGATGTTGACTGGTATATCAAGGCAGACGATATTGTGCTGACAAAGGATTCTAGTTCATTCAAAGCTCAACCACAAGCAAAGAAAGAACCGACACAAGACAAATAGTCGCTAGGTAGAAAGGAGACTTTTTCGCATGAAACAGCGTGGTAAAAGGATTCGCCCATCTGGTAAAGATTTAGTCTTTCATTTTACGATAGCGTCACTCCTGCCTGTTTTCCTGCTGGTTGTCGGACTGTTTCATGTGAAGACAATCCAGCAGATCAACTGGCAGGATTTTAACCTATCACAAGCAGATAAGATTGACATTCCCTATTTAATTATCAGTTTCAGTGTCGCAATTCTTATCTGCTTGCTGGTAGCGTTTGTATTCAAACGGGTTCGCTATGATACGGTTAAACAACTTTACCACCGTCAAAAACTGGCAAAGATGATACTTGAAAACAAGTGGTATGAATCTGAACAGGTCAAAACAGAGGGTTTCTTTAAAGATAGTGCTGGTCGTACAAAGGAAAAGATAACCTACTTCCCTAAAATGTATTATCGACTTAAAAATGGCTTGATACAGATACGGGTGGAAATCACGCTGGGAAAATATCAAGACCAACTCTTACACTTGGAAAAGAAATTAGAGAGTGGCTTGTACTGTGAGCTGACGGATAAAGAGTTAAAGGATTCCTATGTGGAATATACTTTGCTCTATGACACCATAGCCAGTCGTATTTCTATTGATGAAGTAGAAGCTAAAGATGGTAAACTTCGCTTAATGAAAAACGTATGGTGGGAATATGATAAGCTCCCTCATATGTTGATTGCTGGTGGTACAGGTGGCGGTAAAACTTACTTTATACTGACACTGATTGAAGCCTTGCTTCATACAGATTCAAAACTGTATATTCTTGACCCGAAAAATGCTGATCTTGCGGACTTAGGTTCTGTGATGGCAAATGTCTACTATAGAAAAGAAGACTTGCTTTCTTGCATTGAAACATTCTATGAAGAAATGATGAAACGTAGTGAGGAAATGAAGCAGATGAAGAACTATAAGACTGGCAAAAATTATGCTTACTTAGGTCTCCCGGCACACTTCTTAATCTTTGATGAATACGTCGCTTTCATGGAAATGCTGGGAACAAAAGAAAACACCGCAGTTATGAATAAGCTGAAACAGATTGTCATGTTAGGTCGTCAAGCTGGCTTCTTTCTAATACTGGCTTGTCAACGTCCAGACGCAAAATATTTAGGCGACGGAATCCGTGATCAGTTTAATTTCAGAGTGGCTTTAGGTCGTATGTCTGAAATGGGCTATGGCATGATGTTTGGCAGTGACGTACAAAAGGATTTCTTCTTAAAGCGAATCAAAGGTCGTGGCTATGTTGATGTAGGAACAAGTGTCATATCAGAGTTTTATACTCCCCTTGTACCAAAAGGATATGATTTCTTGGAGGAAATTAAAAAGTTATCCAACAGCAGACAGTCCACGCAGGCGACGTGCGAAGCGGAAGTCGCAGGTGTGGACTGATCTTGCTGGCTGGTGTGGCAATAGCCACGCCAGCACTTAACCCCCCGTATCTAACAGGGGGGTACAAATCGACAGGAAACAGTCAAAAAAACATTAGAAAATCCTTTGGTTACAAGGGATTTACAAAATTTCAGCGTATGTCAAATGGGCTTTAAAAGTTGACATACGCCTTTTTGATTGGAGGGATTTTTACTGAATGAACAAACTTGGTTACAGCATTTAAAAGAAAAACGCTTGGCTTATGGACTATCTCAAAACCGTTTAGCTGTTGCGACTGGTATTACAAGGCAGTATCTAAGCGATATTGAAACAGGAAAAGTCAAGCCATCAGAGGATTTACAGCAGTCCCTTTGGGAAGCTCTGGAACGCTTCAATCCCGACGCTCCCCTTGAAATGCTGTTTGATTATGTAAGAATTCGCTTTCCGACAACAGACGTACAGCAGGTGGTCGAAAACATCTTACAACTGAAACTGTCCTATTTTCTTCATGAGGACTATGGTTTCTATTCTTATTCAGAGCATTATGCTTTAGGCGACATATTCGTCCTTTGCTCCCATGAACTGGACAAAGGAGTTCTGGTGGAATTGAAAGGTCGTGGGTGCAGACAATTTGAAAGCTATCTTCTGGCACAACAAAGAAGCTGGTATGAGTTCTTTATGGACGTTTTGGTGGCTGGCGGTGTGATGAAACGCCTTGACCTTGCCATTAACGATAAGACAGGGATTTTAAATATCCCTGTACTCACTGAAAAGTGCCAACAGGAAGAATGTATCTCCGTCTTCCGCAGTTTTAAAAGCTATCGCAGTGGCGAACTGGTACGCAAAGAGGAAAAGGAATGTATGGGAAACACCCTCTATATCGGTTCATTACAAAGTGAAGTTTATTTCTGTATCTATGAAAAGGACTACGAGCAGTACAAGAAAAATGATATTCCCATTGAAGACGCAGAAGTAAAAAACCGTTTTGAGATTCGATTGAAAAATGAGCGTGCCTATTATGCAGTCCGTGATTTACTCGTCTATGACAATCCAGAAAAGACTGCTTTTAAAATTATCAATCGGTATATCCGTTTTGTAGATAAAGACGATTCCAAACCTCGTTCTGATTGGAAGCTGAATGAAGAATGGGCTTGGTTTATTGGGAACAACCGTGAACGATTAAAACTAACCACAAAACCAGAGCCTTACTCTTTCCAGCGGACGCTGAACTGGCTTTCCCATCAAGTCGCACCCACTTTAAAGGTTGCGATTAAACTTGATGAAATCAACCAGACGCAGGTTGTGAAAGACATTCTCGACCATGCGAAACTGACAGACCGGCATGAGCAGATTTTGAAGCAACAGTCGGCAAAAGATAAGGACGTGATAACGACAAAGAAATAACCTAAACACAAATTCATTGAATATAGAGAGGAGAACATTTTTATGAATTTTGGACAAAACCTTTATAACTGGTTTCTATCAAACGCTCAATCACTGGTACTTTTAGCAATCGTTGTGATTGGCTTGTATCTTGGCTTCAAGCGTGAGTTCAGCAAACTGATTGGCTTTTTAATTATTGCGATTATTGCGGTTGGCTTAGTCTTCAACGCTGCTGGAGTAAAAGACATTTTACTAGAGCTATTCAATCGCATTATTGGTGCTTAAATAAAACCGTTCTTTTGTGGAATATAAGTGGTTTTCTTATGTTCCGCAAAGGAATGGTACACCAAACGAAGTGCGGTAGGGATTTTTGAATCTCTACAAAGAAAGGACGTGAATATATGGACGATATGCAAGTCTATATTGCGAATTTAGGCAAATACAATGAGGGCGAATTGGTCGGTGCGTGGTTTACCTTTCCCATTGACTTTGAGGAAGTCAAAGAGAAAATCGGCTTGAATGATGAATATGAGGAATACGCCATTCATGACTACGAGTTACCCTTTACGGTTGACGAATACACTTCCATTGGCGAACTCAATCGACTATGGGAAATGGTATCGGAATTACCCGAAGAATTACAATCGGAGCTATCTGCTCTGCTCACTCATTTTTCAAGCATTGAAGAACTAAGCGAACATCAAGAGGATATTATCATTCATTCCGATTGTGATGATATGTATGACGTGGCACGCTACTACATTGAAGAAACGGGTGCTTTAGGCGAAGTACCAGCTAGTCTTCAAAACTATATTGATTATCAAGCCTATGGTCGGGATTTAGACCTTTCAGGAACGTTTATCTCAACCAATCATGGGATTTTTGAAATCGTCTATTAAATCTGTCGGTACATTACTACTGGCAGATTTTCTATTTTACGGGGTGGCTCAATCAGCTACCCCTATTTTTTATGAAAGGATTGATTACATGAAGAAAATACGAAGCTATACCAGTATCTGGTCTGTGGAAAAGGTACTGTATTCTATCAATGATTTTAGACTTCCGTTTCCCATAACCTTTACGCAAATGACATGGTTTGTCGTGTCACTCTTTGCAGTGATGATACTTGGCAACTTGCCCCCTCTTTCCATGATAGAGGGAGCATTTCTCAAATACTTTGGGATTCCTGTGGCTTTCACATGGTTTATGTCTACAAAAACTTTTGATGGTAAAAAGCCTTATGGATTTTTGAAGTCTGTCATTGCTTATGCACTGCGACCAAAGCTGACCTATGCAGGAAAAAAAGTAACGCTTGGCAGAAACCAGCCACAAGAAGCCATTACAGCAGTTAGGAGTGAATTTTATGGCATATCCAATTAAATACATTGAAAACAATCTCGTCTGGAATAAAGACGGGGAATGTTATGCTTACTATGAGCTTGTTCCTTACAATTACTCATTTCTAAGTCCAGAACAGAAAATACAAGTGCATGATTCTTTCAGACAGCTTATCGCACAAAATCGTGATGGCAAAATTCATGCTTTACAAATCAGTACAGAATCCAGCATACGTTCTGCACAAGAGCGTTCCAAAAATGAAGTCACTGGCAAGCTCAAAGCGGTTGCCTATGACAAAATCGACCAACAGACAGACGCTTTAATATCCATGATTGGCGAAAATCAAGTGAACTACCGTTTCTTTATCGGCTTTAAGTTGCTTCTCAACGATCAGGAGTTTTCTATGAAAAGTCTTACCGTTGAAGCAAAAAATGCTTTGTCTGATTTTGTCTATGATGTGAACCATAAGCTGATGGGCGATTTTGTTAGTATGAGTAATGATGAAATCCTGCGTTTTCAGAAGATGGAAAAGCTCTTAGAAAATAAAATCTCTCGTCGTTTCAAAATCCGCAGGTTAGATAAGGACGACTTCGGCTATCTGATTGAACACCTTTACGGACAGACAGGCACTGCCTATGAAGAGTATGAGTACCATCTATCAAAGAAAAAGCTGGATAATGAAACGCTGATTAAATACTATGACTTGATTAAGCCTACTCGCCGTTTGGTGGAAGAAAAACAGCGATATTTGAAAATCCAGCAGGAAGATGAAACCGTCTATGTAGCTTACTTTACCATTAACAGCATTGTCGGAGAACTGGACTTCCCGTCCTCTGAAATCTTCTACTACCAGCAACAGCAATTTACATTCCCGATTGATACGTCAATGAATGTGGAAATTGTAGCGAATCGTAAAGCCCTATCTACTGTCCGCAATAAAAAGAAAGAACTGAAAGACTTGGATAACCACGCTTGGCAAAGTGATAATGAAACCAGCTCCAATGTGGCGGAAGCTCTGGAAAGTGTGAATGAGCTGGAAACCAATTTAGACCAAAGCAAGGAATCTATGTACAAGCTGTCTTATGTGGTAAGGGTATCAGCAAATGATCTTGACGAACTCAAACGTCGTTGTAATGAAGTGAAAGATTTTTATGACGATTTAAGCGTAAAACTGGTACGACCATTTGGGGATATGCTCGGCTTACATGAAGAATTTTTACCTGCCAGCAAGCGTTATATGAATGATTATATTCAATACGTGACCTCTGATTTCCTCGCTGGTTTAGGTTTTGGTGCTACTCAAATGCTGGGGGAAAATGAGGGGATTTATGTTGGCTACAGCTTAGATACTGGACGCAATGTCTATCTGAAACCTGCTCTTGCCAGTCAAGGGGTTAAGGGTTCAGTAACCAATGCGTTAGCGTCGGCTTTTGTTGGTTCGCTGGGTGGTGGTAAATCCTTTGCGAATAACCTTATCGTCTATTATGCGGTGCTTTATGGGGCACAAGCAGTGATTGTAGACCCAAAAGCAGAACGTGGCAGATGGAAAGAAACCTTGCCAGAGATTTCCCATGAAATCAATATCGTCACTCTGACTTCTGATGAGAAAAACAAAGGCTTACTTGACCCTTATGTGATTATGAAAAATCCCAAAGATTCTGAATCACTGGCTATTGATATTCTGACATTCCTTACGGGGATTTCCTCTCGTGATGGGGAACGCTTCCCAATCCTTAGAAAAGCCATTCGTGCAGTAACCAATAGTGAAGTACGAGGGTTGATGAAAGTGATTGAGGAATTACGGGTTGAGAATACGCCACTAAGTACCAGTATAGCCGACCATATCGAAAGTTTTACAGACTATGACTTTGCACATTTATTATTCAGTAATGGTTATGTGGAGCAGTCTATCAGCTTAGAAAAACAACTGAACATTATACAGGTTGCGGACTTGGTACTTCCCGACAAGGAAACTTCCTTTGAGGAATATACCACTATGGAGCTTTTATCCGTTGCTATGCTGATTGTCATTAGTACCTTTGCTTTAGACTTTATCCATACAGACCGAAGCATTTTCAAGATTGTAGATTTAGACGAAGCATGGAGCTTTTTACAGGTAGCACAAGGAAAAACACTATCTATGAAGCTGGTTCGGGCTGGTCGTGCTATGAACGCTGGGGTATATTTCGTGACCCAAAATACAGACGACCTCTTAGATGAAAAACTGAAAAATAACCTCGGCTTAAAATTTGCCTTTCGTTCCACTGACCTTAACGAGATTAAAAAAACCCTTGCCTTTTTTGGTGTAGACCCAGAGGACGAAAACAATCAGAAGCGATTGCGTGATTTGGAAAACGGGCAATGCCTTATCAGTGATTTATATGGTCGTGTCGGTGTGATACAGTTCCACCCTGTATTTGAAGAACTGCTCCATGCCTTTGATACCAGACCACCTGTGCGAAAAGAGGTGTAAATGTGAAACCATCAATAGTAAACAGAATAAAATCAAACTGGACGCTGAAACGTCTAGGTAAAGTGGCAATGACAGTGGCTTTCACACTTGTGATTGCCATTTTTCTTTTAGCCATGCTGGGAACGGTGGTTCAAGCTGCGGGCTTGGTAGATGATACGGTCAATGTGGCAAATGAATACAGCCGATACCCACTTGAAAACTATCAACTGGATTTTTATGTGGATAATAGCTGGGGCTGGCTACCGTGGAACTGGTCGGACGGAATTGGAAAACAAGTCATGTATGGACTATATGCCATTACCAATTTTATTTGGACAATCAGTCTTTATGTTTCCAATGCGACGGGTTACTTAGTACAGGAAGCCTATTCCTTAGACTTCATTTCCGCTACAGCAGATTCCATTGGCAAGAATATGCAGACCCTTGCAGGGGTTACGCCTAGTGGACTATCAACAGAGGGTTTCTATGTTGGATTCCTTTTACTCTTGATTTTGGTTCTTGGGGTTTATGTTGCCTATACAGGACTGATAAAGAGAGAAACCACAAAGGCAATTCATGCCCTCATGAATTTTGTGCTGGTTTTTATCCTATCGGCTTCCTTTATTGCCTATGCTCCCGATTATATTAAGAAAATCAATGACTTTTCATCAGACATCAGCAACGCTAGTTTGTCACTGGGTACAAAAATTGTCATGCCCCATTCAGATAGTCAAGGCAAGGACAGTGTGGACTTGATACGTGACAGCCTATTTTCCATACAGGTTCAGCAACCGTGGCTACTGCTTCAATATAACAGTTCAGACATTGAAAGTATTGGTATTGACCGTGTGGAAAGCCTGCTCTCAACCAGTCCAGATTCCAACAATGGGGAAGACAGAGAAAAAATTGTTGCGGAAGAAATTGAAGATAGAAGCAATACCAATATGACGATTACAAAGACGATTAACCGTTTAGGTACAGTCTTCTTCCTATTTGTCTTCAATATTGGGATTTCCATATTTGTATTCCTATTAACAGGAATCATGATTTTCTCGCAGGTACTTTTTATCATCTATGCTATGTTTCTGCCTGTGAGCTTTATTTTAAGCATGATTCCATCATTTGATGGTATGTCAAAACGAGCCATAACAAAGCTCTTTAATACCATTTTGACACGAGCTGGAATCACATTGATTATTACGACAGCATTTAGTATTTCAACCATGCTCTATACCTTATCGGCTGGTTATCCGTTCTTTTTGATTGCTTTTCTACAGATTGTGACCTTTGCAGGAATCTACTTTAAGCTGGGCGATTTAATGAGTATGTTTTCTCTACAGAGTAACGATTCTCAAAGTGTGGGAAGTCGTATGATGAGAAAACCTCGTATGCTTATGCACGCTCACATGCACCGTCTACAGCGGAAACTTGGACGCTCCGTGACTGCTTTAGGGGCTGGGTCTGCCATTGCCAGTGCTACGGGTAAAAAAGGACAGTCGGGTTCGGGAAGTTCTGCGAGTACACAAGCAGATCACTCTCGACCAAACGGGCAGGAAAAATCAACACTAGGAAAGCGTATCGGTCAAACCATCGGTACAGTAGCTGATACCAAAGACAGAATGGTAGATACTGCTGGTAATTTGAAAGAACAGGTTAAGGATTTGCCGACCAATGCAAGATATGCAGTATATCAAGGAAAATCTAAAGTGACGGATAATGTCCATGATTTAACCAGAAGTATTTCTCAAACCAAAGCGGATAAAGCCAGTGGACGCAAGAAACAGCAGGAACAAAGACGGAAAACCATTGCGGAGCGTCGCTCTGAAATGGAACAGGTCAAACAGAAAAAACAGCCAGCTTCTTCCGTTCATGAAAGACCAGCCACTAAGCAAGAACAATATCATGATGAACAGACCTCAAAACAGTCTAATATTCAGACTTCATATAAGGAATCTCAACAAGCCAAACAAGAGCGTCCAGCAGTTAAGTCCGATTTTTCAAGTCCAAAAGTGGAACGCCAAGGCAATACCGTTCAAGAAAAAACCGTTCAAAAGCCAGCAACTTCAACCACTACAGCAGATAGAACTTCACAACGTCCAATCACAAAAGAACGTCCGTCTACTGTTCAAAGAGTACCACTACAAAATACAAGAAGTAGACCACCAATCAAAACCGCCACCATTAAGAAAGTCGGTAAGAAACCATGAAGTTGAAAACTTTAGTGATTGGTGGTTCTGGATTATTCTTGATGGTCTTCTCACTGCTTCTGTTTGTTGCCATTTTATTTTCAGATGAACAGGACAGCGGAATTTCCAATATTCATTATGGAGGTGTGAATGTTTCCGCAGAAGTGCTGGCTCATAAGCCTATGGTAGAAAAATATGCCAAAGAATATGGCGTTGAAGAATATGTCAACATACTTCTTGCGATTATACAGGTGGAATCGGGCGGTACTGCGGAAGATGTTATGCAGTCCTCGGAATCCCTCGGTCTTCCACCTAATTCATTGAGTACAGAAGAATCCATTAAGCAAGGTGTGAAGTATTTCAGTGAATTATTAGCCAGTAGCGAAAGGCTCAGTGTAGATTTAGAATCGGTTATCCAGTCCTACAATTATGGTGGTGGTTTCTTAGGGTATGTGGCTAATCGTGGAAATAAATATACCTTTGAACTGGCTCAAAGTTTCTCAAAAGAGTATTCAGGTGGCGAAAAAGTGTCTTACCCCAATCCCATAGCCATACCTATCAATGGGGGCTGGCGATACAACTATGGCAATATGTTTTATGTGCAACTGGTAACGCAGTATCTTGTCACAACAGAGTTTGATGATGATACGGTACAAGCCATCATGGACGAAGCACTGAAATATGAGGGCTGGCGATACGTTTACGGTGGAGCTTCCCCGACTACTTCTTTTGATTGTAGCGGACTGACACAATGGACGTATGGAAAAGCTGGAATTAACTTACCACGAACCGCACAACAGCAATATGATGTGACCCAGCATATCCCACTATCGGAAGCACAAGCTGGCGATTTGGTTTTCTTTCATTCTACCTATAACGCTGGCTCTTATATTACTCATGTTGGGATATACCTTGGCAATAACCGTATGTTTCATGCAGGCGACCCAATCGGTTATGCCGACTTAACAAGCCCCTACTGGCAACAGCATTTAGTGGGAGCAGGACGAATCAAACAATGAGAAAGGAAGATTTAATGATGAAATTTAGAAAAAATCAGAATAAAGAAAAACAGATACCAAAGGAAAAGAAACCTCGTGTCTATAAGGTCAATCCTCATAAAAAGGTTGTGATTGCCTTGTGGGTACTTTTAGGGCTTAGTTTCAGCTTTGCGATATTCAAGCACTTTACAGCTATAGATACTCATACTATTCACGAAACAACTATCATAGAAAAGGAATACGTTGATACTCATCATGTAGAAAATTTTGTAGAGAACTTTGCGAAAGTCTACTATTCATGGGAGCAATCCGATAAGTCCATTGATAATCGAATGGAAAGTCTAAAAGGCTATCTGACAGATGAACTTCAAGCTCTCAATGTTGATACAGTACGCAAAGATATTCCTGTATCGTCTTCTGTAAGAGGATTTCAGATATGGACGGTAGAGCCAACTGGCGACAATGAGTTTAATGTAACCTACAGTGTAGACCAGCTCATTACAGAGGGAGAAAATACAAAGACCGTCCACTCTGCTTATATAGTGAGTGTCTATGTAGATGGTTCTGGAAATATGGTACTGGTTAAGAATCCGACCATTACCAACATACCTAAGAAATCAAGTTATAAACCAAAAGCCATTGAAAGTGAGGGGACGGTTGATTCCATTACAACCAATGAAATCAATGAGTTTTTAACGACGTTCTTCAAGCTCTATCCTACAGCGACAGCCAGTGAACTTTCCTACTATGTGAATGACGGGATATTAAAACCAATCGGAAAAGAGTACATCTTTCAAGAACTGGTAAATCCTATTCACAATCGTAAGGATAATCAAGTCACGGTATCGCTGACAGTGGAGTATATCGACCAGCAGACCAAAGCAACGCAGGTATCTCAATTTGATTTGGTACTTGAAAAGAACGGGAGTAATTGGAAGATTATAGAATAACAAATATTGGTACATTATTACAGCTATTTTGTAATCACGTACTCTCTTTGATAAAAAATTGGAGATTCCTTGACAAATATGCTCTTACGTGCTATTATTTAAGTATCTATTTAAAAGGAGTTAATAAATATGCGGCAAGGTATTCTTAAATAAACTGTCAATTTGATAGTGGGAACAAATAATTGGATGTCCTTTTTTAGGAGGGCTTAGTTTTTTGTACCCAGTTTAAGAATACCTTTATCATGTGATTCTAAAGTATCCGGAGAATATCTGTATGCTTTGTATGCCTATGGTTATGCATAAAAATCCCAGTGATAAAAGTATTTATCACTGGGATTTTTATGCCCTTTTGGGTTTTTGAATGGAGGAAAATCACATGAAAATTATTAATATTGGAGTTTTAGCTCATGTTGATGCAGGAAAAACTACCTTAACAGAAAGCTTATTATATAACAGTGGAGCGATTACAGAATTAGGAAGCGTGGACAAAGGTACAACGAGGACGGATAATACGCTTTTAGAACGTCAGAGAGGAATTACAATTCAGACAGGAATAACCTCTTTTCAGTGGGAAAATACGAAGGTGAACATCATAGACACGCCAGGACATATGGATTTCTTAGCAGAAGTATATCGTTCATTATCAGTTTTAGATGGGGCAATTCTACTGATTTCTGCAAAAGATGGCGTACAAGCACAAACTCGTATATTATTTCATGCACTTAGGAAAATGGGGATTCCCACAATCTTTTTTATCAATAAGATTGACCAAAATGGAATTGATTTATCAACGGTTTATCAGGATATTAAAGAGAAACTTTCTGCCGAAATTGTAATCAAACAGAAGGTAGAACTGTATCCTAATATGTGTGTGACGAACTTTACCGAATCTGAACAATGGGATACGGTAATAGAGGGAAACGATGACCTTTTAGAGAAATATATGTCCGGTAAATCATTAGAAGCATTGGAACTCGAACAAGAGGAAAGCATAAGATTTCAGAATTGTTCTCTGTTCCCTGTTTATCACGGAAGTGCAAAAAACAATATAGGGATTGATAACCTTATAGAAGTGATTACGAATAAATTTTATTCATCAACACATCGAGGTCAGTCTGAACTTTGCGGAAAAGTTTTCAAAATTGAGTATTCGGAAAAAAGACAGCGTCTTGCATATATACGTCTTTATAGTGGCGTACTGCATTTGCGAGATTCGGTTAGAATATCGGAAAAGGAAAAAATAAAAATTACAGAAATGTATACTTCAATAAATGGTGAATTATGTAAAATTGATAAGGCTTATTCCGGGGAAATTGTTATTTTGCAGAATGAGTTTTTGAAGTTAAATAGTGTTCTTGGAGATACAAAGCTATTGCCACAGAGAGAGAGAATTGAAAATCCCCTCCCTCTGCTGCAAACGACTGTTGAACCGAGCAAACCTCAACAAAGGGAAATGTTACTTGATGCACTTTTAGAAATCTCCGACAGTGACCCGCTTCTGCGATATTATGTGGATTCTGCGACAAATGAAATCATACTTTCTTTCTTAGGGAAAGTACAAATGGAAGTGACTTGTGCTCTGCTGCAAGAAAAGTATCATGTGGAGATAGAAATAAAAGAGCCTACAGTCATTTATATGGAAAGACCGTTAAAAAAAGCAGAGTATACCATTCACATCGAAGTTCCACCGAATCCTTTCTGGGCTTCCATTGGTCTATCTGTAGCACAGCTTCCATTAGGGAGCGGAGTACAGTATGAGAGCTCGGTTTCTCTTGGATACTTAAATCAATCGTTTCAAAATGCAGTTATGGAGGGGATACGCTATGGCTGTGAACAAGGATTGTATGGTTGGAATGTGACGGACTGTAAAATCTGTTTTAAGTATGGCTTATACTATAGCCCTGTTAGTACCCCAGCAGATTTTCGGATGCTTGCTCCTATTGTATTGGAACAAGTCTTAAAAAAAGCTGGAACAGAATTGTTAGAGCCATATCTTAGTTTTAAAATTTATGCGCCACAGGAATATCTTTCACGAGCATACAACGATGCTCCTAAATATTGTGCGAACATCGTAGACACTCAATTGAAAAATAATGAGGTCATTCTTAGTGGAGAAATCCCTGCTCGGTGTATTCAAGAATATCGTAGTGATTTAACTTTCTTTACAAATGGACGTAGTGTTTGTTTAACAGAGTTAAAAGGGTACCATGTTACTACCGGTGAACCTGTTTGCCAGCCCCGTCGTCCAAATAGTCGGATAGATAAAGTACGATATATGTTCAATAAAATAACTTAGTGTATTTTATGTTGTTATATAAATATGGTTTCTTGTTAAATAAGATGAAATATTCTTTAATAAAGATTTGAATTAAAGTGTAAAGGAGGAGATAGTTATTATAAACTACAAGTGGATATTGTGTCCTGTATGTGGAAATAAAACACGATTAAAGATAAGGGAAGATACTGAATTAAAAAAATTCCCCCTCTATTGTCCGAAATGCAGACAAGAAAATTTAATTGAAATAAAGCAGTTCAAAGTAACTGTGATTACAGAGCCAGACGCAAAGACGCAGAGCCGATAAAATGAGATTAATACAATCTCATTTTATCGGCTCTTTCCGTTATGTATGGATTCTTTTAATTAGTCTTCGATGTTTCTTGCTTCGTTGATACCGCTGGCTAAAGATTCCATTAAGGATAGTTCTTTGTCTGTAAAGCTATCCATGTATTTCTCTATCTGTAATCGTCGGGTGCTTTTTACCAAGTTATTAGCAGGTAAGAAAAATTCATCAACGGAAACATGAAGTAACGATACAAGGTCATAAAGAACTTGTATGCTGGGGTGTTGCCCCTTATTTTCAATATTAGTTAAGTAACGTGGGTCAATTTCAATCAATGCTCCCACTTGTTCACGAGTTAAACCTCGTTTCAATCGAGCTTCTTTAATGGCTAAACCAAAGGCTCTAAAATCATATTTATCTTCTTTTTTACGCATAGTAGACCACCTCTATACATTTTACTGTTCCTATTGAATTAGAAACAGGTATAGAAAAACATGTTATATAGTTTATAGGTTCATATTTAATAAAAAGCACTACTAAACGCCAATAAAAAAAACCGTTATATGGTAGTGCTATTTATGCTGTTAAAATATTGTATATTACTTCCAAATGGCGGTTTGTTGGAGGTCAACGTCGCCATGAAGTACATCATATACAATAAATTTCCTTACATTGGGTTCTTGTCAAAAAAAGTCGTCTATCTGCAATAGATAAGTACGTCCACCAATGTGGTTTTATAAATCATATAGATAGAATAACAGAAGCATGTAAACAGAGAAATAAATCTGTTTATATGCTTTTTTGGCTATTCAGAACTTTTTTACAAAGTTTATTTATCAGTAATGCAACAAATCCCCCTTTCACATTGGGACTAAGAGTGAAAGGAGATAAACGAGCAAGGCTCACTTCCTTTCCTAGACAGAAAGGGGGTGAGAAACATGAAACCATCTTCTTTTCAGACCACAATAGAAAATCAGTTTGACTATATCTGTAAACGTGCTATGGAAGACGAGCGAAAGAATTATATGCTTTATCTTTCAAGGATTGCAAAGCGTGAGGTGTCCTTTTCGGATGTTGGCGATTATCTTGTTAGCCAGTTTGCGACAACAGATAACTATTCAACTGACTTTCAGATTTTTACACTCAATGGGTTATCAGTAGGCGTTGAAAATGATTTGTTGAGTGAAGCATTACGTGAGTTGCCAGACAAGAAACGTGAAATTCTACTGCTGTTTTACTTTATGGACATGAGCGATTCAGAAATTGCAGACCTGTTGAAATTGAACCGTTCTACTGTCTATCGGCATAGAACCAGTGGACTAGCCTTAATTAAAAAGTTTATGGAGGAATTTGAAGAATGAAAACACAATATCCTATGATTCCCTTTCCTCTCATTGTAAAGGCAACAGATGGCGATACCGAAGCGATTAACCAGATTCTACATCATTACAGAGGGTACATAACGAAGCGTTCCCTACGACTTATGAAAGATGAATATGGCAATCAAAGTATGGTCGTTGATGAAGTCTTACGTGGAAGAATGGAAACCAGACTGATTACAAAGATTTTGTCATTTGAAATTAAGTAATATCCTCTCTCCTTTCGTGGAAGCGTGCTAAACCATTCCACGCTTCCCGAACAGGGAGGTTTGTTATTCCACCAAAGCATATTGAGCTTTCAATGTGTTTTGATAGGCTAACGAGCCATTGTTCTTTGAAAACTGAATAAAAGTAATCGAATACGTTTCGATAAGAAAAGAGCCAACGGAACTAACCGCCATGACCTATCTTATAAAGATAGCGAGCGATTCATGTTAGTGATCCGAGAAGCAATCTTTAGCAGGATTGCCTGCAACGACATTCTTATCGTGATAATGATACTCCCATACAGTCAATAGTCCGAGCGTGATAAAACCGTCGCAGGCAATGAGTATGGCTACATGAGAACCATGCAGGGGTGGAACTCCCGTGAGCTTTGCTAAAGCTGTTCGATTGCTGGTAAAACAACTTTTATGAAATCCAAATAAGTGATTTGGAAAGGAGGATTTTATGAAGCAGACTGACATTCCTATTTGGGAACGTTATACCCTAACCATTGAAGAAGCGTCAAAATATTTTCGTATTGGCGAAAACAAGCTACGACGCTTGGCAGAGGAAAATAAAAATGCAAATTGGCTGATTATGAATGGCAATCGTATTCAGATTAAACGAAAACAATTTGAAAAAATTATAGATACATTGGACGCAATCTAGCGTCGCCAAAGGGTCTTGTATATGATAAAATAGTATTAAGTCGTATCAAGGCTCTTTCCATAAAGGAAAGGAGCAAATGCCATGTCAGAAAAAAGACGTGACAATAAAGGTCGAATCTTAAAGACTGGAGAGAGCCAACGAAAAGACGGAAGATACTTATACAAATATATAGATTCATTTGGAGAACCGCAATTTGTTTACTCGTGGAAACTTGTGGCTACAGACCGAGTACCAGCAGGAAAGCGTGATTGTATCTCACTTAGAGAGAAAATCGCAGAGTTACAGAAAGACATTCATGATGGTATTGATGTTGTAGGAAAGAAAATGACACTCTGCCAGCTTTACGCAAAACAGAACGCTCAAAGACCAAAGGTTAGAAAAAACACTGAAACTGGACGCAAATATCTTATGGATATTTTGAAGAAAGACAAGTTAGGTGTAAGAAGTATTGACAGTATTAAGCCATCAGACGCTAAAGAATGGGCTATTAGAATGAGTGAAAATGGTTATGCTTATCAAACCATCAATAACTACAAACGTTCTTTAAAGGCTTCATTCTATATTGCTATACAAGATGATTGTGTTCGGAAGAATCCATTTGACTTTCAACTGAAAGCAGTTCTTGATGATGATACTGTCCCTAAGACCGTACTAACAGAAGAACAGGAAGAAAAACTGTTAGCCTTTGCAAAAGCTGATAAAACCTACAGCAAAAATTATGATGAAATTCTGATACTCTTAAAAACAGGTCTTCGTATTTCAGAGTTTGGTGGTTTGACACTTCCAGATTTAGATTTTGAGAATCGTCTTGTCAATATAGACCATCAGCTATTGAGAGATACTGAAATTGGGTACTACATTGAAACACCAAAGACCAAAAGTGGCGAACGTCAAGTTCCTATGGTTGAAGAAGCCTATCAAGCATTTAAGCGAGTGTTAGCGAATCGAAAGAATGATAAGCGTGTTGAGATTGATGGATATAGTGATTTCCTCTTTCTTAATAGAAAGAACTATCCAAAAGTGGCAAGTGATTACAACGGCATGATGAAAGGTCTTGTTAAGAAATACAATAAGTATAACGAGGATAAATTGCCACACATCACTCCACATAGTTTGCGACATACATTCTGTACCAACTATGCAAATGCAGGAATGAATCCAAAGGCATTACAGTACATTATGGGACATGCTAATATAGCCATGACGCTGAACTATTACGCACATGCAACATTCGATTCTGCAATGGCAGAAATGAAACGCTTGAATAAAGAGAAGCAACAGGAGCGTCTTGTTGCTTAGTAGTACAAATGAATTTACTACTTATTTACCACTTCTGACAGCTAAGACATGAGGAAATATGCAAAGAAACGTGAAGTATCTTCCTACAGTAAAAATACTCGAAAGCACATAGAATAAGGCTTTACGAGCATTTAAGAAAATATAAAAAGATAATTAGAAATTTATACTTTGTTTTTACTAAAAAGATTAAAGCGGGCGTTTATTGGGCATGCCAGCCTTACGTGGATATTTATTTGGCGTTTCTTTTTTCTTTTCTACCACTGTGATGTAACGCGGATCTCCATTTGGTAGGGCGTAGCTGAGATTGTCTTCGACTTTACTAAAAAGGAGGTTGAGGGCATTTTTGGCTTCTAGTAACTCCTCTGGTGCATTGCTGGCCTTGAGTGCCAATAGTTTGCCACCAACTTGCAGGTAAGGAATTGTCAATTCAGACAAGACTTGCATACGGGCTACAGCACGAGCCGTTACAAAATCATATTGAGCACGGAATTTCTTGTCTTGGGCCAAGTCTTCGGCACGTCCATGGTAGAAATGTACACCGTCCAAATCCAATTCTTGAGCCAACAGTTGGAGGAAGTTGATGCGCTTATTTAGCGAATCAATGATGGTCACATCTAGCTGAGGATAGAGGATTTTCATAGGTAGACTAGGAAATCCTGCCCCGGCTCCAATATCAAGAAGTTTGATATTTTCATTCGGAATCAAACCTTGAAGAATGGGTGCAATCGAATCATAAAAATGTTTGAGATAAACTTCTTCCTTGTCTGTAATAGCTGTTAGATTAATCTTTTCATTCCATTCAACTAATAGCTCAAAATAACGTTCAAATTGTTTTTTTTGCTGGTCCGACAGTGGAAAATTTTGCTCGGCAAGCAAGTTGTAAAATGTTTCTGGTTTCATAGTTATTTCCTTCTTTAGTATCATCTTATTTTACCACAATCATTAAAAATTTGATATACTGGTACTAATCTAAAAGTAGAAAGGACTTATATAATGACTTGGATTATTCTTGGAGTTATCGCTCTTATTGTTATTTTTGTGATTGTTAGCTATAACGGTTTGGTTAAAAATCGTATGCAAACAAAGGAGGCTTGGAGTCAGATTGATGTTCAGTTGAAACGTCGAAATGACCTCTTGCCAAACTTGATTGAGACTGTAAAAGGTTATGCCAAATATGAAGGTTCTACCCTTGAAAAGGTGGCAGAACTACGTAACCAAGTGGCAGCAGCGACTTCACCAGCAGAAGCTATGAAAGCCAGTGATGCCCTCACTCGTCAGGTTTCAGGTATTTTTGCAGTTGCAGAAAGCTATCCAGATTTGAAAGCTAGTGCCAACTTTGTTAAATTGCAAGAGGAGTTGACAAACACAGAAAATAAAATTTCTTACTCTCGTCAACTCTACAACAGTGTTGTCAGCAACTACAATGTAAAATTAGAAACTTTCCCAAGCAATATTATCGCTGGAATGTTTGGATTTAAAGCAGCAGATTTCCTTCAAACTCCAGAAGAGGAAAAGGCAGTTCCTAAAGTTGATTTTAGCGGTTTAGGTGACTAAGATGTTGTTTGATCAAATTGCAAGCAATAAACGAAAAACCTGGATTTTGTTGCTGGTATTTTTCCTACTCTTAGCTCTTGTTGGCTATGCGGTTGGTTACCTCTTTATGCGATCTGGGCTTGGTGGCTTGGTTATCGCACTGATTATCGGCTTTATCTATGCTTTGTCCATGATTTTTCAATCGACAGAGATTGTCATGTCCATGAATGGAGCGCGTGAGGTTGATGAGCAAATGGCACCAGACCTCTACCATGTAGTGGAAGATATGGCTATGGTCGCTCAGATTCCTATGCCCCGTGTTTTCATCATTGATGATCCAGCCTTAAATGCCTTTGCGACAGGTTCTAACCCTCAAAATGCGGCGGTTGCTGCGACGTCAGGTCTCCTAGCTATCATGAATCGTGAAGAGCTAGAAGCTGTTATGGGACATGAAGTCAGTCATATTCGTAATTACGATATCCGTATTTCGACTATTGCTGTCGCCCTTGCTAGTGCTATCACCATGCTTTCTAGTATGGCTGGTCGTATGATGTGGTGGGGTGGCGCAGGTCGCAGACGAAGTGACGATGACAGAGAAGGAAATGGCTTAGAAATCATTATGCTCGTGGTTTCCCTACTGGCTATCGTGTTGGCTCCCCTCGCTGCAACTTTGGTGCAACTAGCTATTTCTCGTCAGAGGGAATTCCTAGCTGATGCTTCCAGTGTTGAGTTGACGCGCAATCCTCAAGGAATGATAAATGCTCTACGTAAACTGGACAATAGCGAGCCGATGCATCACCATGTAGATGATGCCAGCAGTGCACTTTATATCAATGATCCTAAGAAAGGGGGAGGGTTCCAAAAACTCTTTTATACCCACCCACCTATCTCAGAACGGATTGAGCATTTGAAACAGATGTAAAATGAAGGCTGGAAAAAAGTCTTTAAAATCTGAAAAACGCATAATATCAGGTGTGAAAACTTGATATTATGCGTTTTATTATGGGAAGATTTACTTCTTTTTCTCCTAAAATTGTGTTTTTGCCCCACCTATCTGCTATGTTGCAAATTTATAAATCTTCTAAATTAACTAGCTCCAAACCGTGTTCTGTCAAGCGGTAGATGCTTGAACAGACCTCTTTTAAGAAACGACGGTCATGCGAAACAGTGATGAGACCGCCCGGATAGGTTGCAAAGAGTTTCCTGATGTGGGGTTGAGAAGTTGGAGAAAAGTTTCGTGTAGGTTCATCCAACAGGAGAAAGTTTGGTTTGCACAAGACTAAATCCAAAAGCAGGAGTTTACCCTGTTGTCCGCCAGATAAGGAGCGAATTTGATGCTGCATTTCTGGATAACTGAAATTGAGACTGGCTAGGTGAGATTGGATTTTTTGTAGTTCCTCTTTTTCCCCAGTTTTGCTGAGATAGGCTATTGGTGATAAATCCAATTGCAGTTTTTTGTGGTAATCTTGTGGCATAAAACCAAGTGAAATCTCTCTTTTATCATTCAGAAGTTGCTGTAATTTGGCTAACAGAGTTGATTTTCCAATACCATTTGGGCCGATGATACCAATTTTTTCTTGGCCACGGACAGTTAGTCGTAGTTCTTGAACCAAAACTCGGTCGCCAATGGACAAATTTTCTTTTTCCAGTTGGATTAAGACTTTAGAAGCCGGTAATGGCTGTATATCTGAGAAGAAAAGTCTGATTTCTTCCTCTTCAAGTGGCTTTTGGGTCATGAACTGAGCTGTCTTTTCAAAGCGTTTTTCTTGAGAGAGAACATTTTTCATTTTTTTAGCCAATAGGCGACCAGCAGTACTGTCTTTGGTAGCTCGAAGAGCAGTTTCTACATTTTGTTTAACTCGGCGATGCTTTTCCATGGTTTTGTCATAGGCTCTCTGGTCGTTAGCAGCTTGCTGACTTTGTTTGGCAAAATTAGCCTTTATCTGCTCACTATAGCGATCATAGTCTAAATGCTCTACTAGTGTTTCCGCTTCTTTACGGTGCTTGACCAGTCGCAAGTGGACAATAGTATCAGCCGTTTGAGACAGAAAGTCCTCATCATGGGAGATGAAAATAACAGTTTGCCGAATCTTTCGAATCTGACCTTTTAGCCAATCAACCGTCTCAAGATCTAGGTCATTTGAAGGTTCATCTAAAAATAGAATCTCAAAGGGTTTGGCTAACTCATGGATGAGCTGAATTTTCAAAGCTTCACCCCCTGATAGACTACCAATCTCTTGGTCGCTTGCGAAACGATTGCTATCAAAATGCAACTCCTCAGCCAAACGATAGAGGATACTGTAGTCTAAATCAGAAGGATCTAAGAAAAAGTAGTCGTGTAGACTTTTCTTTTTCAGCTCTTCGGGGAGTTTTTGAGGAATGTAGGCTATTGATTGATAATCAGATTGAATGTCTCCCCTGATAGTAAAATCAGGCAAAGCTTCCCCCATTAAAGTTTTAAGCAAGGTTGATTTGCCATTTCCTTCCTCTCCAATAATAGCTACCTTTTCCCCACCCTGGATGCTCATGTTTAAGTCAGAGACAAGGTCTCGTAAATCTTTGTTTTGTGTGATGGTCAGATGATTGATTTTTATCATATGCTTGCCCTTTCTAGAATGTCAATAGTGCATAGCAAAAAGCTCTACTTTACCTAGTAGAGCCCAAAGTCTATGTCAAAAAAACTCTATTAACATGCCAGAAAAAGAGCATAAAAGAGCACACAAAAAGAGACAAAAACAAGATCTACTAAATAAAGTTTCTTTATTTGATAGACTTAGTTGTTCATGTCTCCCTTACCTCCGAGTATTAGTATCTCTATACTATACCTTTCAGGAAATTTTGTCAACAGAAAACTGGAAATTCTATGCTCTAAAATACGAGGGATAAGCATTAGTAATCAGTTCTTTGTCTTCCATATGAGCTTCCTCCTTGCTCTGATGTATTATTGCCTATAGTATAGAACTAAAAAACAAAAACATCATAGTAAATATGTTAAAAAATCGAATTTTAATTATAAAGTTTGCTGTGCTGATTTGTAGGCTTTTCATGGTATAATCAAGAGAGTAAATCTTTATGGAGGAAGTATGAAATTAAATATTCAAGAAATTCGTAAGCAGTCTGAAGGCTTGCATTTTGAACAAACATTAGACCTAGCCGCAGACCTGCGTGCACGCAATCAAGAAATTTTAGATGTAAAAGATATCCTTGCAGTTGGGAAAGTACAGTACGAAGACCGTATGTATTTCTTAGATTATCAACTATCTTATACCATTGTTCTTGCTTCAAGTCGCAGTATGGAGCCAGTTGAGTTAATTGAATCTTATCCAGTAACGGAAGTTTTCATGGAAGGTGCAACTAACCAGCTAGATCAGGAAGTTTTAGACGATGATTTGGTCTTACCTATCGAAAATGGGGAACTTGATCTTGCTGAGAGCGTGTCAGACAATATCCTACTAAATATTCCTATTAAGGTTTTGACGGCTGAAGAAGAGGCTGGTCAAGGATTTGTGTCAGGAAATGACTGGCAAATCATGACTGAGGAAGAATACCAAGCTCAACAAGCAGTTAAGAAAGAAGAAAACAGTCCTTTTGCTGGCTTACAAGGACTATTTAATGGAGACGAATAATGGTCTTGTCAAAAAAACGCGCACGAAAGGTGCTAGAAGAAATTATTGCTCTTTTTCCAGATGCCAAGCCCAGTCTTGATTTTACCAATCATTTTGAACTACTAGTTGCGGTCATGTTGTCAGCTCAGACAACAGATGCAGCGGTAAATAAGGCCACACCAGGTCTCTTTGCTGCCTTTCCAACGCCACAAGCCATGTCTGTGGCGACTGAGAGTGAGATTGCTTCACACATTTCTCGCTTGGGATTGTATCGGAATAAGGCTAAATTCCTTAAAAAATGTGCCCAACAGTTACTAGACGATTTTGATGGTCAAGTTCCTCAAACACGTGAGGAATTGGAGAGTTTGGCAGGAGTTGGTCGCAAAACAGCCAATGTTGTCATGAGTGTAGGATTTGGGATTCCAGCTTTTGCAGTGGATACTCATGTGGAGCGTATTTGCAAACACCACGATATCGTCAAAAAATCAGCGACGCCACTTGAGGTGGAAAAGCGGGTCATGGATATCTTGCCGCCTGAGCAGTGGTTAGCAGCTCATCAGGCCATGATTTATTTTGGAAGAGCCATTTGTCATCCTAAAAATCCAGAGTGTGACCAGTACCCACAATTATATGATTTTAGCAATTTATAAGATGGGGGCTCAAAAGTTTTTGCTTGATTTTAGGTCTGCTTTGTGCTATAGTAAGTGATAACTAAATATTCCTTTAAACCTGTCCCGTGAGGCAGGCAAGGAGCGTGATAAAGTAGAAGGGTGAAGTCTATACTGTGTGCAGTAGGGCTCGCTTGGCTATACATTTCAAGTCTCCTTGTTTAAGGAGACTTTTCTTTTTGGAGGTTTGTCATGAAGACAAAAGAAGTTGTAGACGAATTGACCGTCAAACGAGCGATTACGCGTATTACTTATGAGATTATCGAACGCAACAAAGATTTGAATAAAATCGTCTTGGCTGGTATTAAAACTCGCGGTGTCTTTATAGCCCACCGAATCCAAGAACGTTTGGAGCAGCTAGAAAATCTTTCAGTTCCCGTTGTGGAATTGGATACGAAACCTTTCCGTGATGATGTTAAAAGTGGAGAAGATACTTCTTTTGTTTCTGTTGATGTGACAGACCGTGAGGTTATCTTGGTGGATGATGTGCTCTATACAGGTCGTACCATCCGAGCTGCTATTGATAATATTGTAGGTCATGGTCGTCCTGCGCGCGTGAGTTTAGCAGTTTTAGTCGATCGTGGACATAGAGAATTGCCAATCCGTCCAGATTACGTTGGGAAGAATATCCCAACCAGTCGTTCTGAAGAAATCATCGTAGAGATGGCAGAACTTGATGGCCAAGACAGAGTTCTGATTACTGAAGAAGCTTAGAAAGCTAAAGGAGTAGCCATGTCAGAAAATCAACAAGCATTGAACCATGTGGTGTCCATGGAAGACCTCACTGTCGATCAAGTCATGAAACTGATCAAGCGAGGAATTGAGTTTAAAAATGGAGCCCAGCTTCCCTATGAGGACCATCCGATTGTCTCCAATCTTTTCTTTGAGGATTCTACACGGACGCATAAGTCCTTTGAAGTGGCAGAGATTAAACTGGGATTGGAACGACTGGACTTTGATGTGAAAACTAGTTCGGTTAATAAGGGTGAGACACTTTATGATACCATTTTGACTTTGTCTGCTTTAGGAGTGGATGTCTGTGTGATTCGCCACCCAGAGGTTGACTACTACAGAGAGTTGATTGCTAGTCCTACGATTACGACTTCCATCATCAATGGTGGAGATGGTTCGGGCCAACACCCTAGCCAGAGCTTGCTTGATTTGATGACTATTTATGAGGAATTTAGTCACTTTGAGGGTCTCAAGGTTGCGATTGCAGGTGACTTGGACCACTCGCGCGTTGCCAAATCTAATATGCAGATTTTGAAACGCTTGGGAGCTGAACTCTTTTTCGCTGGACCTGAGGAATGGAGAAGTCAAGAGTTTGCAGACTATGGACAGTTTGTAACCATTGATGAAATCATTGATCAGGTGGATGTCATGATGTTTCTTCGTGTGCAACATGAACGTCATGATAGTGGAGCTGTCTTTTCAAAAGAAGACTACCATGCCCAACATGGCTTGACTCAAGAACGTTATGACCGTTTGAAAGAAACAGCAATCCTCATGCACCCAGCTCCGGTGAACCGTGATGTGGAAATCGCAGATCACTTGGTTGAAGCACCAAAATCACGGATTGTCCAACAAATGACCAATGGTGTCTTTGTTCGAATGGCAATCTTAGAATCCGTACTGGCGAGTAGAAACGCCAACTAAAACACAAGACGTTAAAAGACGCCAGTGAGCGTCCACGAGAGGTGAAAATATGACAAAAAGACTTCTAGTATTAGAAGATGGCACAGTTTTTGAAGGCAAGGCCTTCGGAGCAGATATTGATGTAACAGGCGAAATCGTCTTTAATACAGGGATGACCGGCTATCAAGAATCCATCACAGACCAGTCTTATAATGGACAAATCTTGACCTTTACTTATCCTTTGGTAGGAAATTATGGAATTAATCGTGATGATTACGAATCCATTATTCCAACTTGTAAGGGAGTCGTTGTTTTCGAAGAAGCACGTAGAGCTAGCAACTGGCGCAACCAAATGACGCTGGATGAATTTTTGAAAGCCAAGAAAATACCAGGTATCTCAGGTATTGATACGCGTGCACTTACCAAGATTATCCGTAAGCATGGTACCATGCGTGCAACTTTGACTCATGTTGGGGACAGTATGGACCATGTGACGGATCAGCTCCAAGCAACAGTTTTGCCGACAGATAATATCAAACAGGTTTCTACTAAAACCTCCTATCCAGCTCCAGGAGTTGGTTTGAGTGTGGTGCTAGTGGACTTTGGTCTCAAGCACTCAATCCTACGTGAACTTTCTAAGCGTAACTGTAATGTGACGGTTGTTCCTTATTCGACAACGGCAGAAGAAATTCTCCATCTCAATCCTGACGGAGTTATGTTGTCAAATGGTCCAGGTAACCCAGAAGACGTTCCACAGGCACTGGATATGATTCGTGGTGTACAAGGAAAAATTCCAATCTTTGGTATTTGTATGGGGCATCAACTCTTTGCAATGGCAAACGGGGCTAAGACTTACAAGATGAAATTTGGACACCGTGGATTCAACCATGCGGTACGGGAGATTGCTACAGGACGAGTAGACTTCACCAGCCAGAACCATGGTTATGCAGTCAGCCGTGAGGATTTGCCAGAGCACTTGATCATTACCCACGAAGAAATCAATGACAAGTCAGTTGAAGGTGTGCGTCACAGATATCAACCTGCTTTCTCTGTTCAATACCATCCAGATGCAGCCCCTGGTCCACACGACGCTAGCTACCTATTTGATGAGTTTATCGAGATGATGGAAGCTTTTAAACAATCAAACTAAGAACGAGTAAAAGCTCGTCGGAGAATTTATGTAACTGAACACGGACGGAAAGCTCGGAATTTAGAGCAACCAACTTGGATTATCAATCTTTCTTGGTTTCCTAACATTCAATTACTTTCTATTCGTCCTTTGTATCTTATTTAATGTCGCTCTGTGAGGCGACGAATAGAAAGGCAGGTCGTTTCTTTTAGTCGCTATCAGGCGAACTAAAAACTCCCTGCACTAGATTTTTTACCGAAAAGTATCGTTTCGCTAAAAAATCGTCGGAGAATTTATTTAATGGCAACCTGAGAGTTGCCGAATAGAAAGGAGAAGGGTGCTCCGTATTTGCTGAATTGAATACGGGCTACGGACGGTGCTAAAAAGATAGTTATTCCTAGAACTGACAGTTCTTCGTCATAACTCCTATTTTAGCTTTGTCCGCTTGACGCCCTTAATATCTTATATATGCCTAAACGTACTGATATTCAAAAAATTATGGTGATTGGTTCTGGTCCGATTATTATTGGTCAGGCTGCTGAGTTTGACTATGCTGGGACCCAGGCTTGCTTGTCGTTGAAAGAGGAAGGTTATGAGGTTGTTTTGGTTAACTCAAACCCTGCAACTATCATGACGGACAAGGAAATTGCTGATAAGGTTTATATTGAACCGATTACACTTGAGTTTGTGACGCGTATTCTTCGTAAGGAACGTCCAGATGCCTTGCTACCAACACTCGGTGGTCAGACAGGTCTCAATATGGCCATGGAATTGTCTAAAAATGGTATCCTAGATGAGCTTGGAGTGGAGCTTCTGGGTACCAAATTATCTGCCATTGACCAAGCGGAGGACCGTGACCTCTTTAAACAATTGATGGAAGAATTGGAACAACCCATTCCAGAATCTGAAATTGTCAACACAGTAGAAGAAGCAGTTGCCTTTGCAGCGACAATTGGCTACCCGGTTATCGTTCGTCCAGCCTTTACCCTTGGTGGTACTGGTGGTGGTATGTGTGCCAACGAGGAAGAATTGCGTGAAATTGCTGAAAATGGTTTGAAATTGTCACCTGTTACCCAATGTTTGATTGAGCGTTCGATTGCAGGTTTCAAGGAAATAGAATACGAAGTGATGCGTGACTCAGCTGACAATGCTTTGGTTGTTTGTAACATGGAAAACTTTGATCCAGTTGGGATTCACACAGGGGATTCCATTGTATTCGCCCCTGCGCAAACCATGTCAGACTATGAAAACCAAATGCTTCGTGACGCGAGCTTGAGCATCATTCGTGCCCTCAAGATTGAAGGTGGATGTAACGTTCAGCTAGCCCTTGATCCACACAGCTTCAAGTACTATGTCATCGAAGTAAACCCTCGTGTGTCTCGTTCGTCAGCCCTTGCTTCAAAAGCAACAGGTTATCCGATTGCAAAATTGGCTGCCAAGATTGCAGTTGGCTTGACCTTGGATGAGGTGATCAACCCAGTCACAGGTTCAACCTATGCCATGTTTGAACCAGCTCTCGACTATGTCGTTGCCAAGATTCCACGTTTCCCATTTGACAAGTTTGAAAAAGGTGAGCGCCGTCTTGGTACCCAGATGAAGGCAACTGGAGAAGTTATGGCAATCGGTCGAAACATCGAGGAATCTCTTCTTAAGGCTTGCCGCTCCCTTGAAATTGGGGTGCATCACAATGAAATGCCTGAACTTGCAGCAGTTTCTGATGATGCCTTGATTGAAAAAGTAGTCAAAGCCCAGGATGACCGTCTCTTCTACGTATCAGAAGCCATTCGTCGTGGCTACACACCAGAAGAAATTGCAGAGCTTACAAAAATCGATATTTTTTATCTGGATAAACTCCTACATATCTTTGAAATTGAGCAGGAATTGGGTGCTCATCCACAAGATCTAGAAGTCTTGAAAACAGCTAAACTTAATGGCTTCTCAGACCGTAAGATTGCGGAACTTTGGGAAACGACTGCTGATCAAGTTCGTCAGCTTCGCTTGGGAAACAAGATTGTCCCAGTTTATAAGATGGTCGATACCTGTGCGGCGGAGTTTGACTCTGAAACACCATATTTTTATTCAACCTATGGTTGGGAAAATGAATCTATCAAGTCTGATAAAGAATCTGTACTTGTTCTAGGTTCTGGTCCAATCCGTATCGGGCAAGGTGTTGAGTTTGACTACGCAACCGTTCACTCTGTCAAGGCTATCCAGGCTGCTGGTTATGAAGCTATTATCATGAACTCAAACCCAGAGACTGTTTCAACAGACTTCTCTGTGTCTGACAAGCTCTACTTTGAACCATTGACTTTTGAAGATGTTATGAACGTCATTGACCTGGAGCAACCAAAAGGAGTTATCGTTCAGTTCGGTGGTCAAACAGCTATCAACCTTGCGGAGCCATTGGCTAAAGCAGGTGTGACGATCCTTGGTACACAAGTTGCTGACCTAGACCGTGCCGAAGACCGTGACCTTTTCGAGCAAGCTCTCAAAGAATTGGATATTCCACAGCCACCAGGACAAACGGCAACCAATGAAGAAGAAGCAGTGCTTGCAGCTCGCAAGATTGGCTTCCCAGTTCTCGTTCGCCCATCTTATGTCTTAGGTGGACGTGCTATGGAAATCGTTGAAAACGAAGCAGACCTTCGTTCTTACATGCGAACTGCTGTTAAGGCTAGTCCAGACCACCCAGTTCTTGTCGACTCTTATATCGTTGGGCAAGAGTGCGAAGTTGATGCCATTTCAGATGGTAAAAATGTACTCATTCCTGGTATCATGGAGCATATCGAACGTGCCGGTGTCCACTCAGGTGATTCAATGGCAGTTTACCCACCACAAACCTTGTCGCAAAAGGTGCAAGAAACAATCGCAGACTATACGAAACGCCTAGCAATCGGTCTTAACTGCCTTGGAATGATGAACATCCAGTTTGTTATCAAGGATGAAAAAGTCTATGTTATTGAGGTCAATCCACGTGCCAGCCGTACCGTTCCATTCCTTTCTAAGGTGACCAATATTCCTATGGCTCAAGTAGCGACTAAGCTCATTCTTGGTCAAAGTTTATCAGAACTTGGCTACCAAGATGGACTTTACCCTGAAAGCACCCGCGTTCATATCAAGGCACCTGTCTTCTCCTTTACCAAACTAGCTAAGGTAGACAGCTTACTTGGTCCTGAAATGAAGTCAACAGGGGAAGTTATGGGTTCTGATGCTACTTTGGAAAAAGCTCTCTATAAGGCCTTTGAAGCTTCTTACTTACACTTGCCAACTTTTGGAAATGTTGTCTTTACCATCGCTGATGATGCTAAAGAAGAAGCCTTGGACTTGGCTCGTCGTTTCCAAAATATTGGCTATGGAATCCTCGCGACAGAAGGGACAGCAGCCTTCTTTGCCAGTCATGGATTACATGCTCAGCCTGTTGGAAAGATTGGTGATGACGATAAGGATATCCCAAGCTTTGTTCGCAAAGGAAGAATTCAAGCTATCATTAACACAGTAGGAACCAAACGAACTGCTGACGAAGATGGTGAGCAAATCCGCCGTTCAGCCATTGAACACGGAGTGCCCCTCTTTACAGCCCTAGATACAGCTAACGCCATGCTCAAAGTATTGGAAAGCCGTAGTTTTGTTACAGAAGCTATTTAATACCCAATGAAAATCAAAGAGCAAACTAGGAAGCTAGCCGCAGGCTGTACTTGAGTACGGCAAGGTTAAGCTGACACGGTTTGAAGAGATTTTCGAAGAGTATAAATAGGAAAATAAGTTGGACAAAAAGTCTTTAAGAAGATAAGGAAAACGCATAATATCAGGTGTTGAAAAACCTTGATATTATGCGTTTTATTGTGGGAATATTTACTTCATTTTCTACTAAAATTATGTTTTTGAATAACCTCTATCTTAGTAGTTTGTATGGTCGCCCTCAATCAGCTTTTGCGATAAGCTTTAATACTGTGGCTATACCACTCTTGCATTTCCTTTGATGGTGGTGTCATATAATCCCCATACATCTGGGTTAAAAATTGGTCATATTTTTTTGGCACAGGCAACATACGACCTTCAAACTCAGTTAAGATGAGTTCTTTAAAGGTATCAACTGGGAAGACTTCTTTCATTCCTTCTTTACCAATACCAATTCCTCCCTCATATTGAGGAGTGCTGGTTGAAGCATTTTTGACTAGCTGATCAATTTTCTTGTAAAAGTAACGGGGATTGACCACTCGGAGGGCGTACCAGCTACATAATCTTAGAAAATCTTTTAATTTGCTATCACCGTGAACTGCGCGTGATTTTTTGATATAGGCTAGTTGACGAAGGGCTACATACTTATAACTCTTGTCGACAATGCTCAAGTCTGTAAAGCGATCAATTGGGAAGACATCGATAAAGAGACTGGTGTCGTGACGCTTGTACTTAACATGGTCTTCGATAACAGTAGAAGTATCCAAAATCGATGCGAAATTATGGAAGTACCAAGAAGAAGTGTCGTAGGAGAGAACCTTATAACGTGGATGGTCTTCTTCCTCAATAATCTTCAATAAGCGCTCATAATCTTCACGATAAAGGGAAATATCGATATCATCGTCCCAGGGAATCATACCTTTGTGGCGGATAGCTCCAAGCATGGTTCCATAACTTAGAAAATAAGGAATATCATGTTTCTTACAAGTCTCATCAATATAGTCTAGCAGGGCTAGTTGAATTTCTTTAATTTCTTCTTTTTCTAAATACTGCATCCTAATCCTCCAATTTATAAGCGTGAAATTCATGACTGTAGAAGCGTTTTTCTTCTGGTGGTAGGGTCATATAATCTCCATAAAATTGTGTCAAAATAGTATCAAATTTTTCAGGTGCTGGAAGGCTTAAATTTTCAAAGGGTAAATCAATTGTTTTATCGAAGGTACCACTTGGGAAGACTTCCTTCTCCTTAAATTTAGAAGGGATAAAAGCCATATACTGCCCATTATCACGACTATATTTTTGAATTTCTTTCTCGATTTTATGTGCGAAATAACGAGGAGAAACAGGTCGAAGGAGTAACCAGAAGGCTGTTCGTATACAATCTTTTAAAAGGCTATCCTTATAGACAATATTTTTATGTTTACTGAAAGACAGAAGTTTAAAACTTTCCAGTTTATAACAAGTATCAATGACCTTAGGATCATCAAAGCGATCCATAGGGAAAATATCGATAAAAACACCAGACTCATAGATTTTTGTATTTCGAGTATCAATAATTTTAGTTGTACTGTCGGTTATTTTGATAAAGTTGTTAAAGTAGTTCTTATCAGTTTCTAAGGAAAGGAGCTTATATTTGCTTTTTTCCTTTTGAAAAATGTTTATAAATCGTTGGTAGTCTTCTCGAGGCATGGACAGATCAATATCGTCGTCCCAAGGAATAAAGCCCTCATGTCGAACTGCCCCAATCAGAGTACCGTAGTTAATAATATAGTTGATATTGTGCTTTTTACAGAGAGTATCAATATAATCCAAAATTTCTAATTCAATTTGTTTGGCATCTTCAATGGTTAGTTGTTTCATTCTATACTCCTAAGATTTTTTGAATTTATTTTTTAAGGCTAGGACATGGTTTAAAAATTCATAGAAAATGCTATCTTTGGTGAAGGCAAGTAGACCAATATAAGAGATGGCTGATAGCAAGACAATCAAACCAGTATTAATCAAAAATGGCAAATTAATTACCATATCCACGGGATACAAGAAATTAATCAGGAAATAAATTCCTACAAAGGAAAGTGAAAAGAGCGAGTATCGAATAGTATAGCTGAAGATATGTCCTAAGTGGATAAGCTGTTTTCTATGGATGAAAATGATATAGAAAACAAGTAGAGAGGCCTCTGATAGCATAGTTGTCAGTAAGTAGTATTCAGGAGCCACGATATGGTTGAAAAAGAGGAGACTATTTAAGCCCAAATTGAGTAGCCCAGCAAAGACTGTATAGACTGTGATACGTTTTTCATAGCCGTTTGTAAAGAGAATTTGGGAACCAAGAATGGTATCTAGTGCCAGGATAATCGTACGAAAAGCGAAGAGAGAGGTTAAGATACCGCCTCCGATATATTTTTCACTACCGTAAAGTAGGATGGCATTTGGTCCTAAAACCATGAGCCCAAAACTTAAAGGAATGATAAAGAAGTTAAAGATTCGACTACCTCTATTAACCAGAGAAACATAGGCTTCTTTGTCTCCTTTACCCAAATAGTAACTGAGACGAGGCACACTCACTCCGATAGCTCCTGTTACAACACCAGCAATAACGGTCACAATTCGTTGAGCCATGGTATAGTAACTAACGTTGACATCAATCCCTGTTTTAACGAGGAAGAGACGATCCAAAAAAGTGAAGAGCATATTGGCATTGGCAAAGACCAACATGGCTGTTAAAGGGAGAAAGAGCGGTTTAAAATCACTTATGTGAATCTTAACAAGCTTAATGTCTCTTTTAATCCAAAAATAACTAATCAGATAGTTAATCAGTGTCGATAAACTCATCACAAGTGTATAGACAACAATATCGTGTTCATTTTTGACAAACAGGAAAATAGAGACCAGCATCAGGATACGGATGAAGGCAGTCTTGTAAAAAAGAAAACTGTAATTTTCCAGAGCTTCATTGACCCACTCGATTGAAAAAATCTGGGCAATGAGTTGAATCCCCATAACAAGGTAGACCTTTTTGATGATTGGATTATCTGTAAAGAAGAGAGGATAGGCAAGGATATAGACAGCGGTAGTCAAAATCGTACAAGCTATGCACAAATAAAAAAGACTAGAGAAGGTTCTATTCAGATCTTTTTTGTTATCCTTGACATTGCTGATGGCTCGTAAACCGTAGTTATAGACCCCATAAGTTGCAAAGGGTAAGAAAAATGACAAAATTGTGTCGACTGAGTTGAAGTAACCATAGTCAGTTCGGTCCAAGACACGCGCGACGTAGGTTCCAGTTAAGATGGGAAAAATAATATTCAAGACACGAATTCCCATGTAAGATAGAGCATTTAATTTTATACTTTTCATTCAATTTACCTCGTTTTTCATTATATCATAAAGTCAGCTAATAAGAAATGAAGGGCAGTAATACTCTTCGAAAATCAAATTCAAACCACGTCAGCGTCGCCTTACCGTACTCAAGTACAGCTTACGGCTAGCTTCCTAGTTTGCTTTTTGATTTTCATTGAGTATAAGTCAAGTAATCACTTTGAAGTTTCAAAGCTTAATTTTAAGTTTTCTTTAAGGAAAGTATATTATTCTGAAGGACTCTAAAATTTCACAGCCATTTATTGGTAATGACTACAGAATTCCTAGTCATTACTAGAAATGGACTAGTTTCTTTGAATAATAGAACTCCTTAACCCTCCTATTCTAGAACGGGAGGTCTAGTATTTCTTTTATGATAGGACTAGATTGTGGTATAATAGAGAGAATAAGTTTTTTTAGTAAGACAAAGGAGAAAATAGATGATTTATGCAGGAATTCTTGCTGGTGGAACTGGCACACGCATGGGAATCAGTAACTTGCCAAAACAATTTTTAGAGCTAGGTGATCGACCTATTTTGATTCATACAATTGAAAAATTTGTCTTGGAACCAAGTATTGAAAAAATTGTAGTTGGTGTTCATGGAGACTGGGTTTCTCATGCAGAGGATCTTGTAGATAAATATCTACCTCTTCATAAGGAACGTATCATCATTACAAAAGGTGGTGCTGACCGCAATACGAGTATTGAGAAAATCATTGAAGCCATTGATGCTTATCGTCCGCTTACGCCAGAGGATATCGTTGTTACCCACGATTCTGTTCGTCCATTTATTACACTTCGCATGATTCAAGACAATATTAAACTTGCCCAAAATCATGACGCAGTGGACACAGTGGTAGAAGCGGTTGATACTATCGTTGAAAGTACCAATGGTCAATTCATTACAGATATTCCAAATCGTGCTCACCTTTATCAAGGACAAACACCTCAAACATTCCGTTGCAAGGACTTCATGGACCTTTACGGTTCTCTCTCTGCTGAAGAGAAGGAAATCTTGACAGATGCATGTAAAATTTTTGTCATTAAAGGAAAAGATGTAGCCTTGGCCAAAGGTGAATACTCAAATCTGAAGATTACAACCGTAACAGATTTGAAGATTGCAAAAAGTATGATTGAGAAAGACTAGTAAAATGATTAATCAAATTTATCAACTAACTAAGCCTAAGTTTATCAATGTCAAATATCAGGAAGAGGCTATTGACCAAGAAAATCATATCCTTATCCGTCCCAACTACATGGCTGTATGTCATGCGGATCAGCGTTACTACCAGGGAAAACGTGATCCCAAGATTTTGAATAAAAAGCTTCCAATGGCAATGATTCACGAGTCATGTGGAACCGTTATTTCTGATCCGACAGGAACCTATGAGGTTGGGCAAAAAGTTGTCATGATTCCCAATCATCCTCCTATGCAGAGTGATGAAGAATTCTATGAGAACTACATGACAGGGACTCATTTCTTGTCTAGTGGATTTGATGGCTTTATGAGAGAGTTTGTTTCTCTTCCTAAAGACCGTGTGGTGGCTTATGATGCTATCGAAGATACGGTTGCAGCCATTACAGAGTTTGTCAGTGTCGGTATGCATGCCATGAATCGCTTGCTGACTCTTGCTCATAGCAAGCGGGATCGAATCGCTGTTATCGGAGATGGAAGTTTAGCTTTTGTAGTTGCCAATATTATCAACTATACTTTGCCAGAAGCAGAGATTGTGGTTATTGGTCGTCATTGGGAAAAATTGGAACTTTTCTCTTTTGCCAAAGAATGCTATATTACGGATAATATTCCTGAAGATTTGGCCTTTGACCATGCTTTTGAATGTTGTGGTGGTAATGGTACTGGACCGGCTATAAATGACCTGATTCGCTATATTCGTCCTCAGGGAACGATTCTCATGATGGGCGTTAGCGAGTATAAAGTCAATCTCAATACACGCGATGCCTTAGAAAAAGGCTTGCTCTTGGTTGGTTCCTCTCGTTCTGGTCGCATCGATTTTGAAAATGCCATCCAAATGATGGAAGTCAAGAAATTCGCAAATCGTCTTAAAAATATCCTTTATTTAGAAGAACCTGTAAGAGAAATTAAAGATATTCACCGTGTCTTTGCAACCGATTTAAACACAGCCTTTAAAACCGTGTTTAAGTGGGAAGTATAAGTGCTGGAGGTTAATTGTGGAGAAAATCATTAAAGAGAAAATTTCTTCCCTACTTAGTGCAGAAGAGGAAGTCCTCAGTGTCGAACAATTGGGGGGAATGACCAATCAAAACTATTTGGTCAAAACAACAAATAAGCAATACATTGTTAAATTCTTTGGTAAAGGGACAGAAAAGCTTATCAATCGTCAAGATGAAAAGTACAATCTTGAACTACTAAAGGATTTAGACTTAGATGTAAAAAATTATCTTTTTGATATTGAAGCTGGTATCAAAGTAAATGAGTATATCGAATCTGCGATTACGCTTGATTCAAGGTCAATCAAGACCAAATTTGATAAAATTGCTCCAATATTACAAACTATTCATGCTTCTGGCAAGGAATTAAGAGGAGAATTTGCTCCTTTTGAAGAAATCAAAAAATACGAATCTTTGATTGAGGAAAAAATCCCTTATGCCAACTATGAAGCGGTTCGAGAAGAAGTCTTCTCCTTAGAGAAAAGACTGGCTGACTTAGGTGTTGACAGAAAATCTTGTCATATTGATTTGGTGCCTGAAAACTTTATCGAATCACCTCAAGGACGACTTTATTTGATTGACTGGGAATATTCATCAATGAATGATCCAATGTGGGATTTGGCTGCCCTCTTTTTAGAGTCTGAATTCACTTCCCAAGAGGAAGAAGCTTTCTTGTCTCACTATGAGAGTGAGCAAACACCTGTCTCTCGTGAAAAGATTGCCATTTATAAAATTTTACAAGACACTATTTGGAGTCTATGGACTGTCTATAAGGAAGAGCAAGGTGCAGATTTTGGTGACTATGGTGTGAGTCGTTACCAAAGAGCTGTTAAAGGTTTGGCTTCTTATGGAGGTTCAGATGAAAAATAAAAATGGAGTTTCTTTTGGTCTACTCTCAGGTATTTTCTGGGGTTTAGGTCTAACAATTAGTGCTTACATCTTTTCGATTTTTACAGATTTGTCACCCTTTGTAGTGGCTGCTGCTCATGATTTTTTGAGCATCTTTATCTTACTAGCTTTTCTTTTAGTGAAAGAAGGGAAAGTTCGCCTCTCAATTTTCTTAAATATTCGCAATGTTAGTGTTATCATCGGAGCCTTGCTAGCAGGCCCTATCGGTATGCAGGCCAATCTTTATGCGGTTAAGTATATCGGAAGTTCCTTGGCTTCATCAGTATCGGCTATTTACCCTGCGATTTCAGTTTTATTGGCTTTCTTCTTTTTGAAGCACAAGATTTCGAAAAATACTGTGTTTGGGATTGTCTTGATTATTGGAGGGATTATTGCTCAGACCTATAAGGTTGAACAGGTCAATTCCTTCTACATTGGGATTCTTTGTGCTTTGGTTTGTGCCATTGCATGGGGGAGTGAGAGTGTCCTTAGCTCCTTTGCCATGGAAAGTGAATTGAGTGAAATCGAAGCCCTCTTAATCCGTCAAGTAACTTCATTCTTGTCCTATCTTGTGATTGTGCTCTTCTCTCATCAGTCATTTGCTGCAGTGGCCAATGGACAATTGCTAGGTCTCATGATTGTCTTTGCAGCCTTTGATATGATTTCCTACTTGGCTTATTATATCGCTATCAATCGATTGCAACCAGCCAAGGCTACAGGCTTGAATGTGAGCTATGTAGTATGGACTGTCTTGTTTGCAGTTGTTTTCTTGGGTGCACCACTAGATATGCTGACAATTATTACGTCACTTGTCGTTATTGCTGGAGTTTATATTATTATTAAAGAATAAAGGAGATTCGTGTGAAAGCCATCATCTTAGCAGCGGGATTGGGAACTCGCTTGCGTCCTATGACTGAAAATACCCCTAAAGCCTTGGTTCAGGTTAATCAAAAACCCTTGATTGAATACCAAATTGAGTTTCTAAAAGAAAAAGGAATTAACGACATCATCATCATCGTTGGTTACCTTAAAGAACAATTTGATTATTTAAAAGAGAAATACGGAGTTCGACTCGTTTTCAATGATAAATACGCTGACTACAATAACTTTTACTCTCTCTATCTTGTAAAAGAAGAATTAGCCAACAGCTATGTTATTGATGCAGACAACTATCTCTTCAAAAATATGTTCCGCAATGATTTGACTCGTTCGACTTATTTTAGTGTCTATCGTGAAGATTGTACCAACGAATGGTTCTTGGTCTATGGAGATGACTACAAGGTTCAAGACATTATTGTTGATAGCAAGGCAGGTCGCATTCTTAGTGGTGTATCCTTCTGGGATGCTCCAACAGCAGAAAAGATTGTTAGCTTTATCGACAAGGCTTATGCAAGTGGTGAATTTGTTGATCTCTACTGGGACAATATGGTTAAGGATAATATCAAAGAGCTGGATGTCTATGTTGAAGAATTAGAAGGCAATAGCATCTATGAAATCGATAGTGTCCAAGACTATCATAAATTAGAAGAAATTCTTAAAAACGAAAATTAAAGATTTTGTATGTGAGCTATAATCTCGATAAAAATAGTTACATCAAAATGAAATAGGAATTAGGCGAATCAATTGGGGAAGTCAAATTAATGTGTTCGTATCCTATGTCAATCTATTATACAAGAAAAGCGCAAATAAAAAATCTCCAGATTAGGAACCATCAGTGAGTTCTCTAGTCTGGAGATTTTTCAATATACTTCGTTATTGGGAGGTTACGATTTACTATAAATGAGTATAAAATTGAGTTTTGTCTAGCTTCTAGCTCATTCATTTGTTGTCTTAGATAACTCGCGTCCCACTTGACCATCTTTTAAACAATTAATCTCGGTAATCTCGCTATTCTTGGCAGTATCAACACTATTTTGGACTTGGCTTGGTCAATTTGAGGTGTTGCATCGTATTCTTTGGACTCTATGGCTGCTTTTACAGCATTCTCCTCTTTCGTAAGATGTTGGATACCATTAATCGTAGCCTTCTTCTCGTTAGCTTTTGTCTGTAGTTCTTGCTTAGCCCCATCCCTATCAATTGGTGCTGTAGCTCTAACGCTATTTGTCGAGAATCCAGACTTCATTCCTTCACTGAATGTTTCATCTGTTCCTTTCCTCACGTAGGCAACCACTACTCTGACATCTCCTTCGCCAAGTTTTGAATCTCGGTATTCAGGTGGAACAAAATTAAAAGTTCCAGAAACGGAGACACGTGTCTTTGCTATAGTATGGTAGCCCTGAGCTTCATTGTTATAGCTATAAGGATTAGGTGAACCACCACGTACTAAATAAGCCATCAACTCAGCGCCATCTGGTGTGTTACCAGGTTCCGCTTTTACACCAATAGTTCCCGAAATTATCGGCTTAGTCTCGGCTTTACCTTCTAACTCCTTATTAGTTGTCGTAATCCTCGCATCAGGTAAAGGTCTAGCAATAGTTAGTGTATTCTGATTTGTATTTCCTGAAGAATCTGTCGCAACAACCGTTACTCTGGTGTAACCATGCCTATCAACCGGCATTCTTCCTCGCAAATCTACATATCCCAATCCATTTGTAAGAGTTAATCCTGTCGCTGATAGTCCTGTGCCTTCCAGACCATTAACTGTAATACTCCTAACGGTCTTACCACTGAAAGATTTGACGGTTATTCGGAGGTTATTTCCAAAGGCTTCACCTGTACTTAGCGTTCGTAGAGTTTCTTCGCTATATTGTGGAACCTTAGTTGTACCCTTACCGAATCCTATTTTCAAGGAATTATCAACAGATCTCTCTTTCCTAGATTTAGGACTATCGCTGCTACCTTTTTCCACACCATTCTTTAATTGAGTTGCCTTTTTATATTCCTCAAGTGCAGCATTAAAGACCTCCTGATTGACAAGCCCATTTTCTGATTGTCCCAATGCTTCGTTGAGTTTATCATAGGCTTCCTTGAGTTTTTGGACTTGTTCTGGATTTTCAGTGCTGGTCTTCAGTTCTTGGAGGAGTTTATGGATTTTGTCCGATAGAGGATAGCTCACTCTATCTAAATAGGAAATTTTAACTTTGACTTAACAGAGGTATAATCATAATAAGAATGATATAGCAAACTGAAGCTAGAATAGTAGACCTTGTTTTCTAAAATATTGTTAAAAATTAGTTTGAATTTCTCAACTAATTTTATTCAGTTACTACTTTATTATGCTATAAAAAATCAAGCAACTCCTTCTTACAATAGCAAAAACAAGCATGTAATAAAAAATTAATAATTCTGACATTTTAAGATACAGAGCTTGCCATCATTGATAAAATCAGCTACCATGAGTAAGTAAGTAAGTAAGTAAGTAAGTAAGTAAGTAAGTAAGTAAGTAAGTAAGTAAGTAAGTAAGTTTTTTTGTCCCGATTATGATATAATGATTAAATCAGGTGAATTTTGCTAGTAGGAGAAGCGATATTTTGCCACTAGATATAAACATGAGACTTCCTTTCCAAAATAACATGACAACATTATTAATATTTGCTAAACCTACTAGACAGTTATCCTAGTTTTTTGAATAGAATGAATAGATAAAAGGGATTACGAACATGACGCCAGAAGAAATGTACTTGACAGAGCGATTAGACGTACAGATAGCTCATTTTTTAAAGAAAAGCGTTCAACATCGTAGACGCTATAAGGTATTAAAAATAACAGAAATCGTGGCAGGTTTTCTCATAGCTGTTTTTTGTGCTATTCCTATGCCAGGTGATCGCTACCGTTTGATTTCGGTTGCCTTGTCCAGTCTAGGCTTGCTGTGTGAGGGGATTCTCAATTTGTATAATGCCAAGGAACACTGGATTTCTTACCAAAAGACTGCGCAACTCCTGGAAAGGGAAAAATTCCTCTATCAATGTCAAACAGAGAAATATGCAGGAAAAACCAAGGCTTTTGCCCTATTTGTCAAGACATGCGAAGGTCTTATCTCAGAGGAAATTAACCAGTGGGAAAGTATCCAGTCAAAAGAAGTGGCAGCTAGTGCAGATGCTCCAGAGAAAAAAGAATAGGAGGTGGAGGAAATGTCTCAATCCAGCTACCTATTGCCCTTGCTCTGGTTAAAAAAAGAAGCCGATAAAGAAGAGATGAGCGCAACTCAGTGCCAGATATTTTTCTTTTACTATCAAATGTTTGAACTCTTATTTGCTAGAGAAAGCGACTTGAGAGACTTATGTCTGGGAAGGCAAGGTTTTTATTTCTCGCAGTTAGAGAAAGATTTGCTTTCTGGAGTTTCCCACTTTTTAAAAAACTTGGAGGGCAAGGGGACTCTCAAGGCTAATCAAGAAGTATCAGCTCGCAAAGCCCTTTTTCTAGCCTTGACAACTAGCCAATCAGATTGGCAGGCTTTGGCTCCTGTTTTTGATTTTTATCAGACTATCGGGAGACTTGAACATCCTTCTCTCTTGAGTTCTCAGGACAGACAATATCTGATGTGGATTTACCAGTCAGCTTTGGAGAAGGATTATAGTGTCAAGGTGATTGGCGACAAGCATTTTGTATTGAAGAGACAAGATGCTACTAAATTGACAGGGCGCCAAACTCAAACTTTGGAAATTCTGAGCCAATCAGAAGACTTGGTCAATCCTGTCTATGTTACATTAGGAGAAAAGGGGGTGCTCTTGCTTGATTAAGAGAGGAGATGTTGTGGCTCTTTATTTGCCTTTTCCAAGTATTAGTAGCGATTTGGCTGTGAAGAATCATATGTATATTTGTATTGACAACAGTATGACTAAAAACAAAGAGTTGGTTAAAAATCAGACCTTCAAACCAGCTCTCTTGACCAGACGTTTGGTCAAGAACTTTATGATAGAAGAGCCGGATTTAGCTCGTAATCCTTTTACAAGACCAACCTTGATTGACTTAGATAAGGTATTTATGTTGGATAATACGGTCATTCCGACTTCTTATCTAGCCAGACGGCGACGCAATGTCTCAGAAGAATTGTACGAGGAAGTTTTGGATCACTTAGTCCAACCACGGCTGATTTCGCTGAACAAGTCTGAGTTTATGCAACTCAATCCAGGAACTTATTAGGAGGTAGAAGATGACAAATAAAGCAGTAAATGACTTTATACTAGCTATGGATTACGATAAAAAGAAACTCTTGACCCATCAGGGAGAAAGTATTGAAAATCGTTTCATCAAAGAGGGGAATCAGCTACCCGATGAGTTTGTTGTTATCGAAAGAAAGAAGCGGAGCTTGTCGACAAACACAAGTGATATTTCCGTGACGGCTACCAACGACAGTCGCCTCTATCCTGGAGCACTTCTCGTAGTGGATGAGACTTTGTTAGAGAATAATCCCACTCTTCTTGCGGTCGATCGTGCTCCGATGACTTATAGTATTGATTTGCCTGGTTTGGCAAGTAGTGATAGCTTTCTCCAAGTAGAGGACCCCAGCAATTCAAGTGTTCGCGGAGCGGTAAACGATTTGTTGGCCAAGTGGCATCAAGACTATGGTCAGGTCAATAATGTCCCAGCTAGAATGCAGTATGAAAAAATCACGGCTCACAGCATGGAACAACTCAAGGTCAAGTTTGGTTCTGACTTTGAAAAGACAGGGAATTCTCTTGATATTGATTTTAACTCTGTCCATTCGGGCGAAAAGCAGATTCAGATTGTCAATTTTAAGCAGATTTATTATACAGTCAGCGTAGATGCTGTTAAAAATCCAGGAGATGTGTTTCAAGATACTGTAACGGTAGAGGATTTGAGGCAGAGAGGAATTTCTGCAGAGCGTCCTTTAGTCTATATTTCGAGTGTTGCTTATGGGCGTCAGGTCTATCTCAAGTTGGAAACCACGAGTAAGAGTGATGAAGTAGAGGCTGCTTTTGAAGCTTTGATAAAAGGAGTCAAGGTAGCTCCTCAGACAGAG
>NZ_CFGI01000004.1 GCF_001347015.1 Streptococcus pneumoniae | reverse complement strand
AAATGGGTATTCAAGAGTTACGATGCTGAAAATAAACAAGTAAATAAAGCAGATGTAGAGTTTATAGGAACATGGGAATTCGTGGCTAACGCACCGACTCCTAAGCCAGAACCGAAACCAGAGCCTAAGCCGGAGCCAAAACCAGAACCAAAGCCTGAACCAAAGCCAGAGCCTAAGCCAGAACCAAAACCAGAGCCTAAACCAGAACCGAAACCGGAGCCTAAGCCAGAACCAAAACCGGAGCCTAAGCCGGAGCCAAAACCAGAGCCTAAGCCAGAACCGAAACCAGAACCTAAGCCAGAACCGCAACCAACCCCAACTCCAACTCCTTCAGAGAATTGGAATCAAGGAAGTACTGAAGTGCATAAGCGGGATGAACTACCTCAGACAGGTAGTCAACAAGATGAATGGTTGGTAGCTCTAGGTGGTTTATCTATCCTAGGTGCTTTGACGGTATTTCCTAAAAAACGAGAAGAATAGGATATGCTAGAAATCGTTTAAATAATAAAATGATGGAAATATATCCTTATAATGGGAAAAGCGATTGTGAATGGAAACAATCGCTTTTTTTGTGAAAATATAATAAAATAGATAGGAGAGAAGCAATACTTGTATGATAAATAAGACGACTTTTTCGTCTAGTAAAAGGAAGAAATGACAAAAAAAGTGGGTGTCGGTCAGGCACATAGTAAGATTATTTTAATAGGAGAGCATGCGGTCGTTTACGGTTATCCTGCCATTTCCCTGCCTCTTTTGGAGGTGGAGGTGACTTGTAAGGTAGTTCCTGCAGCGAGTCCTTGGCGTCTCTATGAGGAGGATACCTTGTCCATGGCAGTTTATGCTGCTCTGGAGTATTTGAATATCAAAGAAGCCTGCATTCGTTGTGAGATTGACTCGGCTATCCCTGAGAAACGGGGGATGGGTTCGTCAGCGGCTATCAGCATAGCGGCCATTCGTGCGGTTTTTGACTACTATCAAGCCGACCTGCCTCATGATGTACTAGAAATCTTGGTCAATCGGGCGGAGATGATTGCCCATATGAATCCTAGTGGTTTGGATGCTAAGACCTGTCTCAGTGATCAACCTATTCGCTTTATTAAGAACGTAGGATTTACAGAGCTTGAGATGGACTTATCAGCCTATTTGGTCATTGCCGATACAGGCGTTTATGGTCATACTCGTGAAGCCATCCAAGTGGTTCAAAGCAAGGGCAAGGATGCCCTGCCGTTTTTACATTCCTTGGGGGAATTGACCCAGCAGGCAGAAGATGCGATTAGACAAAAAGATGCTGAAGGACTAGGACGAATCCTCAGTCAAGCGCATTTACATTTAAAAGAAATTGGAGTCAGTAGCCCTGAGGCAGACTCTTTGGTTGAAACGGCTCTTAGCCATGGTGCTTTGGGGGCCAAGATGAGCGGTGGTGGGCTAGGAGGCTGTATTATAGCTTTGGCGGACAATTTGACACACGCACAAGAACTAGCAGAAAGATTAGAAGAGAAAGGAGCTGTTCAGACATGGATAGAGAGCCTGTAACAGTACGTTCCTACGCAAATATTGCTATTATCAAATATTGGGGAAAGAAAAAAGAAAAAGAGATGGTGCCTGCTACTAGCAGTATCTCTCTGACTTTGGAAAATATGTACACAGAGACGACTTTGTCGCCTTTACCATCCCCTGCGACAGCTGATGCCTTTTATATCAATGGCCAGTTACAAAATGAGGCGGAGCATGCTAAGATGAGTAAGATTATTGACCGCTACCGTCCAGATGGTGAGGGCTTTGTCCGTATCGATACTCAAAACAATATGCCTACCGCGGCGGGTCTGTCCTCAAGTTCTAGTGGATTGTCCGCCCTAGTCAAGGTTTGCAATGCTTATTTTCAGCTTGGATTGACTCGGAGCCAGTTGGCACAGGAGGCTAAGTTTGCCTCTGGCTCTTCCTCTCGGAGTTTTTATGGACCACTAGGTGCCTGGGACAAGGATAGCGGAGAAATTTACCCTGTCGAGACAGATTTGAAACTAGCTATGATGATGTTGGTGCTAGAAGACAAGAAAAAACCAATCTCTAGTCGTGATGGGATGAAACTTTGTGTGGAAACTTCGACGACCTTTGATGACTGGGTGCGTCAGTCTGAGAAGGACTATCAGGACATGCTGGTTTATCTCAAGGAAAATGACTTTGCCAAGGTTGGGAAGTTAACGGAGGAAAATGCCCTTGCTATGCACGCTACGACCAAAACTGCATCACCAGCCTTTTCTTATCTGACCGATGCAAGCTATGAAGCCATGGACTTTGTCCGCCAGCTTCGCGAGCAAGGCGAGGACTGTTACTTTACCATGGATGCTGGTCCCAATGTCAAGGTCCTCTGTCAGGAGAAAGACTTGGAGCATTTGTCAGAAATCTTTGGTCAACGTTATCGCTTGATTGTGTCAAAAACAAAGGATTTGAGCCAAGATGATTGCTGTTAAAACTTGCGGGAAACTCTATTGGGCAGGTGAATATGCTATTTTAGAGCCAGGACAGTTAGCCTTGATAAAGGGTATTCCCATCTATATGAGGGCCGAGATTGCCTTTTTTGATAGCTACCGTATCTATTCAGATCTGTTTGATTTCACAGTAGATTTGACACCAAATCCTGACTATAGCTTGATTCAAGAAACGATTGCTTTAGTGGAAGATTTCCTGACTTATCGAGGTCAAACCTTGCGACCTTTTTCTTTGGAAATTCGAGGAAAAATGGAACGGGAAGGGAAAAAGTTTGGTCTAGGTTCTAGCGGTAGCGTCGTTGTCTTGGTCATCAAGGCTCTGCTAGCTCTGTATAAGCTTTCGGTTGATCAGGAACTCTTGTTCAAGCTGGCCAGTGCTATCTTGCTCAAGCGAGGAGACAATGGTTCTATGGGAGACCTTGCCTGTATTGTGGCTGAGGATTTGGTTCTTTACCAGTCATTTGATCGCCAGAAGGTGGCTGCTTGGCTAAAAGAAGAAAACTTGGCGACAGTTTTAGAGCGTGATTGGGGCTTTTCAATTTCACAAGTGAAACCAACTTTAGAATGTGATTTCCTAGTGGGATGGACCAAGGAAGTGGCTGTATCGAGTCACATGGTCCAGCAAATCAAGCAAAATATCAATCAGAATTTTTTAAGCTCCTCAAAAGAAACGGTGGCTACTTTGGTAGAAGCCTTGGAGCAGGGGAAAGCAGAAAAAATTATCGAGCAAGTAGAAGTAGCCAGTAAGCTCTTAGAAAGCTTGAGCGCAGATATTTACACGCCTTCGCTTAGACAGTTGAAAGAAGCCAGTCAAGATTTGCAAGTTGTTGCTAAGAGTAGTGGTGCTGGTGGTGGTGATTGTGGTATTGCCTTGAGTTTTGATGAGCAATCAACTGAAACCCTAAAAAACCGTTGGGCCGATCTGGGGATTGAGCTCTTATACCAAGAAAGGATAGGACATGACGACAAATCGTAAGGATGAGCACATCCGCTATGCCCTTGAGCAGAAAAGTTCCTATAATAGCTTTGATGAGGTGGAGTTGATTCATTCTTCCCTGCCTCTTTACGATCTGGATGAAATCGATCTGTCGACAGAGTTTGCTGGTCGAAAGTGGGACTTTCCTTTCTATATCAATGCTATGACGGGTGGAAGCGATAAGGGAAGAAAAATCAATCAAAAGCTGGCTCAAGTGGCAGAAGCCTGTGGTATTTTATTTGTAACGGGTTCTTATAGCGCAGCCCTTAAAAATCCAACAGATGCCTCTTTTTCTGTCAAGTCTAGTCATCCAAATCTCCTTCTTGGAACTAATATTGGATTGGACAAGCCTGTTGATTTAGGCCTTCAGACTGTAGAAGAAATGCATCCTCTTCTCCTACAAGTGCATGTCAATGTCATGCAGGAATTACTCATGCCAGAGGGAGAAAGAAAGTTTCGAAGCTGGCAAACGCATCTAGCAGATTACAGCAAGCAAATCCCTGTTCCGATTGTTCTCAAGGAAGTTGGCTTTGGAATGGATGTGAAGACTATCGAAAGAGCCTATGAACTGGGCGTTCGTACAGTGGACCTATCGGGTCGTGGTGGCACCAGCTTTGCTTATATCGAAAACCGTCGCAGTGGTCAACGTGATTACCTCAATCAATGGGGCCAGTCTACCATGCAAGCCCTTCTCAATGCCCAAGACTGGAAAGACAAGGTTGAACTCTTGGTTAGTGGTGGCGTTCGGAATCCGCTGGATATGATTAAGTGTTTGGTCTTTGGCGCAAAGGCTGTAGGGCTGTCACGAACCGTTCTGGAATTGATTGAAACCTACACAATTGAAGAAGTGATCGGCATTGTCCAAGGCTGGAAAGATGATCTACGCTTGATTATGTGTGCCCTTAATTGTGCCACCATAGCAGATCTGCAAAACGTAGACTATCTTCTTTATGGAAAATTAAAAGAAGCAAAGGATCAGATGAAAAAGGCGTAACCACCGCCTTTTTTCCATCTTTAGACTGAGGTGACTTTTTTGAATTGTGATAAAATAGAAGGGAGAGGATACATGTATGAGAAAATTTAAAATCTTTTTATTTATCGAAACCTGTCTTTTGACAGGAGCTCTGATTTTGATGGTATCAGAGCATTTTTCGCGTTTTCTGCTTATTTTATTCCTCTTTTTGCTTTTGATTCGCTATTACACTGGTAAAGAGGGCAATAATCTTCTTTTAGTGGTGGCAACCATTCTTTTCTTTTTCATCGTCATGCTCAATCCTTTTGTGATTTTAGCTATTTTTGTTGCGGTCATCTACAGCCTCTTTCTTCTTTATCCGATGATGAACCAGGAAAAAGAGCAGACCAATTTGGTTTTTGAAGAGGTGGTAACGGTTAAGAAGGAGAAAAATCGTTGGTTTGGAAATCTCCATCATTTTTCAAGCTACCAGACTTGCCAGTTTGATGATATCAATCTCTTTCGTCTCATGGGTAAGGACACTATTCATCTGGAGAGGGTGATTCTAACCAATCATGACAATGTCATTATCCTCAGAAAGATGGTCGGAACGACTAAAATCATTGTACCTGTAGATGTGGAAGTTAGTCTCAGTGTTAACTGTCTCTATGGGGATTTGACTTTTTTCAATCAGCCCAAGCGAGCCCTCCGAAATGAACACTATCATCAGGAAACGAAAGACTATCTCAAGAGTAACAAGAGTGTCAAGATTTTCTTGACCACTATGATTGGGGATGTGGAGGTGGTCAGAGGATGAAAAAACAAGCTTATGTAATCATTGCTCTCACCTCCTTCCTGTTTGTCTTATTTTTTTCCCACAGCTTGCTGGAAATCCTTGACTTTGACTGGATTATTTTCTTGCACGATGTCGAAAAAACAGAAAAATTTGTCTTTTTGTTATTGGTATTCAGCATGTCCATGACCTGTCTCTTAGTCCTGTTTTGGAGAGGTGTGGAAGAGATTTCTCTGAGAAAAATGCAGGCCAATCTCAAGCGTTTGTTGGCAGGGAAAGAAGTGGTTCAGGTTTCCGATCCAGATTTGGATGCTAGTTTTAAGTCCTTATCTGGCAAACTTAACCTCTTGACAGAAGCTCTTCAAAAAGCAGAAAATCAGAGTCTTGCTCAGGAAGAGGAAATCATCGAGAAGGAACGGAAGCGAATTGCTCGGGATTTGCATGATACAGTCAGTCAGGAGTTGTTTGCGGCCCACATGATTTTATCGGGTATTAGTCAGCAGGCTTTGAAATTGGATAGAGAAAAGATGCAGACCCAGTTGCAGAGTGTCACAGCTATTTTAGAAACAGCCCAGAAGGATTTGCGGGTCTTGCTCTTGCATTTGCGGCCTGTCGAACTGGAGCAGAAGGGTCTGGTTGAGGGAATTCAAATCCTCTTAAAAGAGCTTGAGGACAAGAGTGATCTCAAGGTTGGTTTCAAGCAAAATATGACGAAATTGCCTAAGAAAATCGAGGAGCATATCTTCCGTATTCTGCAAGAATTGATCAGCAATACTCTCCGCCATGCCCAGGCCTCTTGCTTGGATGTCTATCTCTATCAGACAGATGTTGAATTGCAGCTGAAGGTGGTGGACAATGGAATTGGTTTTCAGTTGGGGAGTTTAGATGACTTGAGTTATGGATTACGCAATATCAAGGAGCGGGTTGAAGATATGGCAGGGACGGTTCAGTTATTAACAGCTCCCAAGCAAGGGCTGGCGGTTGATATCCGTATTCCCCTGCTCGATAAGGAATGATAAAGGAGTAAAGATGAAAATTTTACTAGTAGATGACCATGAAATGGTCCGATTGGGCTTGAAAAGCTACTTTGACCTCCAAGACGATGTAGAAGTTGTAGGGGAAGCGTCCAACGGGTTTCAGGGTATTGACTTAGCCTTGAAATTGCGTCCAGATGTTATTGTCATGGATATCGTCATGCCTGAAATGAATGGAATTGATGCGACTTTGGCTATCCTCAAAGAATGGCCTGAAGCCAAGATTTTGATTGTGACTTCTTACTTGGACAATGAAAAAATCATGCCTGTCTTAAATGCTGGTGCTCGGGGCTATATGCTCAAGACTTCTAGTGCAGACGAACTACTCCATGCTGTCCGTAAGGTGGCTGCTGGCGAGTTGGCCATTGAGCAAGAGGTCAGCAAAAAAGTCGAATACCACCGCAATCACATGGAACTTCATGAGGACCTAACTGCGCGTGAGCGAGACGTTCTCCAACTGATTGCCAAGGGTTACGAAAATCAGCGCATCGCTGATGAACTTTTTATCTCTCTTAAGACGGTCAAGACCCATGTGTCCAATATCCTTGCTAAGCTTGAGGTCAGTGATCGCACTCAGGCAGCAGTCTATGCCTTTCAGCACCACTTGGTGGGGCGGGAAGATTTTTAATTGTTATATAAGAATAATATTGAGGAAATGATTGAGTTGAGTACCAAAGAAGTGAGCAAGTACCTCTAGCATGGTTGAAAAGCGCAGTCATTACTTGAAAAAAGTCGCTCGTTTATGTCATAATAGAGGATATTTAAAGAAGGCGGGTAGATTTCTTGATTCTATAGTAGATTGAGAAATTTAGAATGGTATGCTATAATTACATTAGGAGGATAGAATAATGAAGAAAACTTTTTATAAAAAATTGGGTATTTCAATTATTGCGAGTACTTTATTGGCTAGCCAGTTATCGACAGTATCTGCTTTGACTGTTATTTCTAGTACAGGTGAAGAATATGAGGTAAGTGAGACATTACAGAAAAGTCCAGGAACTAATAATTTGTCACTTCCTGAGATTTCGCCAACTTATGGTCAATATTATACAAATCAGTCAGAAGTCATTATTGGCAAAAATGATTTAGTTAAAGTAAAAAATACTTTACAATATCCTTACTCTACATCAGCTTATGTAAAAGCAACATTCAAAATTAAAAATGCCGATTCAGTAGAAATAGGTACAGGTAGAGGAAGTGCTTCCTTTATCAAAGACAATGTTTTGATTACAGCAGCTCATGTCGTTTATGACCGTGAATCCAAAACAGAAGCGACTGAAGTAGAGATTATGCCTGCGGCTACTCCAGATAGTAATCCATTTGGTGAAATAAAAGTCAAAGAAGTTCGTTATTTAAAAGAATTTCGAAATACTGCTCCAAATGAGCTTACTACCTATGACTTAGCAGTTTTAATTTTGGAAGAACCGATTGGTGCTCAATTGGGGACGTTAGGACTTCCCAATAATTTAGAAAATACTAAAAATCTAGATGTAACAGTTACGGGATATTCTGCTGTTAATAAGGGTATTAAGCAGATGTATACTGATACAAAAACGATACTTCAAGATACAAATGATTTTTTATTCTACCAAATAGATACAAAGGGTGGTGCTAGCGGTTCAGCAGTGTATGATTCTAATAATAGGATTGTTGGAGTTCATACTAATGGGAGTGACCCTGAACAAATGAATTATGCTGTTAAGTTAAATGAGAAAGCTCTATCTTTCATCTACTCTGTTATTAAAGGGCATTCTATTGATGGATGGAAGTTGATTAGTGATACTTGGTATTATTATAAGAATAGTAATAAACAAACGGGTTGGCAAAAGATAAATGATACATGGTACTATCTAGATGCTTCAGGTAAGATGCTTACAGATTGGCAAAAAGTAAACGGAAAATGGTATTATTTTGGCTCCTCTGGTTCTATGGCAACAAGTTGGAAATATGTAGGAGGAAGATGGTATTATTTCGATAAGACCAATGGTGATATGAAGACTGGTTGGTATAAAGATGGCTCAACATGGTACTATCTAGATCCTACTAATGGAGACATGAAAAAAGGTTGGATAAAAGTAGGAGGAAACTGGTATTATCTCAATTCCTCTGGAGCAATGGTTACAGGTAGCCAAACTATCGATGGTAAAGTGTATAATTTCGCCTCATCTGGTGAGTGGATTTAATATTGGAGGATATATAGATGAAAATTTTGAAAAAAACTATGCAAGTTGGACTGACAGTATTTTTCTTTGGTTTGCTAGCGACAAGTACAGTATTTGCGAATACCACAGGTGGCCGATTTGTTGATAAGGATAATAGAAAATATTATGTAAAAGATGATCATAAAGCAATCTATTGGCATAAAATAGACGGTAAAACTTACTATTTTGGTGATAAAGGAGAAATGGTAGTTGGTTGGCAATACATAGAAATCCCTGGGACAGGCTATCGTGATAATTTATTAGACAACCAACCAGTTAATGAAATTGCCCTTCAGGAGAAGTGGTACTATTTTGGACAAGATGGTGCTTTGCTAGAACAAACAGATAAACAAGTACTAGAGGCAAAAACGTCTGAAAACACAGGAAAAGTATACGGTGAACAATATACTCCATCTGCTGAAAAGAGAACTTATTATTTTGATAATAATTATGCTGTAAAGACAGGTTGGATTTATGAAGAGGGTCATTGGTATTATTTAAATAAGCTAGGAAATTTTGGCGATGATTCGTACAATCCACTACCAATTGGTGAAGTTGCTAAGGGTTGGACTCAAGATTTTCATGTTACTATTGACATTGATAGAAGCAAACCTGCTCCATGGTATTACCTAGACCCAGAAACTGGCATTATGCAAACAGGATGGCAATATCTAGGTAATAACTGGTACTATCTCCGTTCATCAGGTGCTATGGCAACTGGTTGGGTGAAAGATGGTTCAACTTGGTATTATCTAGATGCTCAAAATGGTGATATGAAGACAGGTTGGGCTTATGTTGGTAACAGTTGGTACTACCTTCGTTCATCAGGTGCAATGTCTACCGGTTGGGTGAAAGATGGTTCAACTTGGTACTACCTAAATGCAAGTAATGGAGATATGAAGACAGGCTGGTTCCAGGTCAATGGAAAATGGTACTATGCTTATAGCTCAGGTGCTTTAGCTGTTAATACCACAGTAGGTGGCTACTACGTCAACTACAATGGTGAATGGATTAAGTAATGAAGGCTAATTGTAAACTGTGATGGATACTTAACTTTTTATAATAGGTGGATAAAAGTCTTTAAAATAGAAAAAAACGCATATTATTAGGTGTTCAAAAACCTTGATAATATGCGTTTTTGTAGTGGAAAGATTTCTTCTTTAGTTGATTTCCTATCACTATTATATAATGCTTTTTGATTTCAATCTAGTATAAAGAAAACCAAGGAGAAACCATACTTCCAGCATCATTGAAAAGCGCAGTCATTACTTGAAAAAAGTCGCTCGTTTATGTTATAATAGACTGTATTTAAAAAATTTTAAGGAGAAATGACAGAATGTCTGTATCATTTGAAAACAAAGAAACAAACCGTGGTGTCTTGACTTTCACTATCTCTCAAGACCAAATCAAACCAGAATTGGACCGTGTCTTCAACTCAGTGAAGAAATCTCTTAATGTTCCAGGTTTCCGTAAAGGTCACCTTCCACGTCCTATCTTCGACAAAAAGTTTGGTGAAGAGTCACTTTATCAAGACGTTATGAACGCTCTTTTGCCAAATGCTTATGAAGCAGCTGTAAAAGAAGCTGGTCTTGAAGTCGTTGCTCAACCAAAAATTGATGTAACTTCAATGGAAAAAGGTCAAGACTGGGTTATCACTGCTGAAGTCGTTACAAAACCTGAAGTAAAATTGGGTGACTACAAAAACCTTGAAGTATCAGTAGATGTAGAAAAAGAAGTAACTGACGCTGACGTTGAAGAGCGTATCGAACGCGAACGCAACAACTTGGCTGAATTGGTTATCAAGGAAGCTGCTGCTGAAAACGGCGACACTGTTGTCATCGACTTCGTTGGTTCTATCGACGGTGTTGAATTTGACGGTGGAAAAGGTGAAAACTTCTCACTTGGACTTGGTTCAGGTCAATTCATCCCTGGTTTCGAAGACCAATTGGTAGGTCACTCAGCTGGTGAAACTGTTGATGTTATCGTAACATTCCCAGAAGACTACCAAGCAGAAGACCTTGCAGGTAAAGAAGCTAAATTCGTGACAACTATCCACGAAGTAAAAGCTAAAGAAGTTCCAGCTCTTGACGATGAACTTGCAAAAGACATCGACGAAGAAGTTGAAACACTTGCTGAATTGAAAGAAAAATACCGCAAAGAGTTAGCTGCAGCTAAAGAAGAAGCATACAAAGATGCCGTTGAAGGTGCAGCAATTGATAAAGCTGTAGAAAACGCTGAAATCGTAGAACTTCCAGAAGAAATGATCGACGAAGAAGTTCACCGCTCAGTAAATGAATTCCTTGGAAACTTGCAACGTCAAGGTATCAACCCTGACATGTACTTCCAAATCACTGGAACTACTCAAGAAGACCTTCACAATCAATACCAAGCAGAAGCTGAGTCACGTACTAAGACTAACCTTGTTATCGAAGCAGTTGCCAAAGCTGAAGGATTTGACGCTTCAGAAGAAGAAATCCAAAAAGAAATCGAGCAATTGGCAGCAGACTACAACATGGAAGTTGCACAAGTACAAAGCTTGCTTTCAGCTGATATGTTGAAACACGATATCACAATCAAAAAAGCTGTTGAATTGATTACAAGCACAGCAACAGTTAAATAATCTTATACTCTTCGAAAATCAAATTCAAACCACGTCATCGTCGCCTTACCGTACTCAAGTACAGCTTACGGCTATCTTCCTAGTTTGCTCTTTGATTTTCATTGAGTATTCATAAACAAAAATCCCACCTGACTAGGTGGGTTTTCTTGTGCACTATTTTCCAAAAATATCTTTGAGGTCGGCGTCTGTAATCCCAATCATGGCTGGAATGCTATCCCAGTTTTCTTCGGTTAGGATGTAGGATTGTTCAGAGGTACTTGATGTGGCAGTTTCAGAGACAGCTTGTTGCTTTTCTTCAACATTCTTCAGTAGATCACTGAAGCGTTCAATCAGATAGGTTTTTCGGGCAGTTCCGATGTGTTGGGTAGCATAGTCGAAGGCCTGTAATTCGCCTAGTAAGATAAGCTTGCTTTTGGCGCGTGTAATGGCTGTATAGATGAGATTGCGCTCCAGCATACGCCTACTAGCACTAGTAATCGGTAGGATGACAACAGGGAACTCACTTCCCTGAGACTTATGGATACTCATGGCATAGGCTAAGCGAATCTTGTACCATTCGTTACGTGGGTAAGAGACTTCGTTGCCATCAAAATCAATGACAATCTCGTCTTGTTTCGACTCGGTATATTTACCGGGAATCAGGTCTGTGATAGCTCCCAAATCTCCATTAAAGACATTGATTTCAGCATCGTTGACCAAATGAATGACCTTGTCTCCCTTACGATAGTGGCACTGGGGAGCTTCAAAACTAAGTTGGTCTTTTTGTGGTGGATTGAGCAGGTCTTGCATGAGCTGGTTGATAGCATCAATTCCTGCAGTCCCTCGGTACATGGGAGCCAGAACCTGAATATCACGAGCAGGGATACCACTTCTGAGAGCTGCGCCTAAGATTTTCTCAATCGTAGCAGGAATATGGCCACTAGCAATTTCAAAGTAGGAACGGTCAGCTTTTTTCTGGGTGAAATCAGCTGGCAAGATGCCCTGTCGAATCTGACTAGCTAGGGTAACGATAGTTGATTCTTCGCTTTGCCGATAAATTTTTTCCAAGCGAGTCTGAGGAATCAAGGGAATATGAAGCAGATCCGCTAGAACCTGTCCAGGACTGACAGACGGTAGCTGGTCACTGTCTCCCACGATGAGAATTTTACTGTTAGAAGAGATGTTGGAGAAGAGTTGATTGGCCAGCCAAGTATCCACCATAGAAAATTCATCCACGATAATAAAGTCGGCATCCAGATAATCTTCCAGATGACTGGTATCATCGTCGCCTGTCATTCCCAAGTGGCGGTGTATGGTCGCGCTAGGCAAGCCTGTCAATTCATTCATGCGTCGAGCAGCTCGACCAGTTGGAGCGGCAAGAAGAATCGGCAAGTTGCTTTTTTTCCTGAGGTCAAGTCCTTCTAAAAGTGCGTAAACAGCGATGATACCATTGATAACAGTTGTTTTACCAGTACCAGGCCCACCTGTCAGGATAAAGACCTTATTCTGGATAGCATCACAAATAGCTTGTTTTTGAATGCTATCATACTCAATCCCCAGCTCTTCTTCTACAGTAGCGATATGTTTTTGAATGGTTTCTAAATCATGACTCTTCTGTTTTCCTTTTTCAAGGATACGAACTAAGTGACTGCGGATGCCTTCCTCAGCGAAAAAGAGGCTGTTGTCAAAAATTTTTGTATCAATCTGCTGAACCTTGTCTTCTTCAATCAGGTAGGAGAGTTCTTGGGCCACTTGGCTGGGGTCCAGTTCCACGGGACGAGAAGATTCAAGGAGAGTTAGGGTTTGTTCCAGCAAATCCCGTGCTTCAACATAGGTGTCCCCTGTTTCCATACAGGCCTGAAAAAGACTATGAACTAGACCGGCACGGAAGCGCTCAGGAGCCTGACTTTCGATGCCAAGTTCCTCTGCTAATTGGTCAGCAATGGTAAAGCCCAAACCCTTGATATCCTCAACCAACTGGTAGGGATAATTTTCAACCACATCAAGGGTTTCTTCCTTGTAAAAATCTTGAATCTGGAAGGCTAGTTTATTGGGAATGCCGTAGTTAGCTAGTTTGGCCAAAACCATCTCCGTTCCGTAGTTGAGACGAAGAGTGGAGACGAAAGCCTCGCGATTTTTGGCAGAGAGTCCTGCGATGCCTTCTAACTTTTCTGGGTGTTGCAGAATTTCGTCAATGGTATTGTCGCCATAGGTATCCACGATTTTCTGAGCAGTCTTGAGACCAATCCCCTTGAAATGGCTACTTGAAAAGTACTTGACCAATCCCTTGCTAGTTGGTTTTGCGCGTTCATAACGACTGATTTGCAGTTGCTCCCCATACTTGGAGTGCTGGACAATTTGCCCCCAAAAAGTATAGTCTTCTCCCTCAATCACATCAGCCATGGTTCCTGTGACAATGATTTCAAAATCATCAAAATCCTCTGCGTCTGTATCGTCGATTTCTAGGAGGAGGATGCGATAAAAATTGCTGGGATTTTCAAAAATAATCCGTTCAATGGTTCCTGAAAAATAAACTTCCATAAAATTCCTTTGTATGAATAGGTGAGAGTTAATACTCTTCGAAAATCTCTTCAAACCACGTCAGCTTCCATCTGCAACCTCAAAACAGTATTTTGAGCAGCCTGCGGCTAGCTTCCTAGTTTGCTCTTTGATTTTCATTGAGTATAACTTTGCTTCTATCTTAATCAAACTGGATAGTGAATAATCATATTCTCGCGATAGAAGAAGAGGCTGAGATTGTCGCTTCTCGGCCTCTTCGATTTCTTAAAATGTTCCGATACGGGTGATTGGCCAGAAGCGGAATTTAGCTTCCCCTGTGATATCTTTTGCTTTAAAAGTACCTACATGGCGGCTGTCGCTCGAAACCAGGCGGTCATCTCCGAGGAGAAGGTATTCTCCTTCTGGGACAGTAAAGCTAAAGTTGGTGTTGTAGTTGACATCAACTGTGAAGGCTTGGGCTTTTTCAGCAATACTTCTAAAGAAAGTGCCTTTATTTCCTTCAAATCCCTTGCCTGAGTAGGTGCTTTGGAGTTTGTCATCCTTGAAACGTTTGATGTAGTCAGCTAGGTAAGGTTCATCTGTCTCTTTGTCATTGATGTAAAGTTTATCATTTTCGTAACGGATAGTGTCACCAGGCATTCCAATCACGCGCTTGACGATGTCCTTATTGCCATCTTCCTCATGGGCCACCACGATATCAAAACGGTCAATAGGGAGGTGTTTGACAACAAAGAGGATTTCGCCATCCGCTAGGGTAGGGTCCATGGAATGACCTTCTACGCGGACATTACTCCAAAAAAAGATACGGCTTAAAGCTAGTAATGACAGAATCAGGAGGAATAATCCCCACTCTTTTAGGAAATTTTTAAATGAATTCATAACTTACCTTTCTAAGCGTTTTTTCGCTTTTTCAGTATTTTTAAAGTGCAGTTTGGCGCAGAAGTTGAGTCCCTGCATGCCATAGGCTTGTAAAATCTGGCTAGCTACCTTATCAGAAGCCGTTCCAGCCCCACTTGGAAGTTGATAACCCAGTTCTCGTCCTAGATTTTCTAGATTTTCTAGAAAGAGATCACGCGCGATGATAGAAGAAACTGCGACAGCCAAGTATTTGCCCTCAGCCTTTTCTTCCAAGCTGATAGGATTGCTGAAACGATTGGCCTCTTGTGCCAAGTACTTGTCATAATTTTTAGCACTGGTAAAAGCATCAATCACAATTTTCTCAGGCTGAATGCCTTTTTGAAGAAGGAGATAGATAGCCTGGTTATGGAGGGCTACCTTAACCGAAACAGCATTGTAGCGTTCTCCGATGACCTCGTTGTACTTGCTGGGTGAGAGAAGCAGTGCCTGGTGCTGGATTTTTTCCTTGAGGATAGGGGCAATCTGACGGATCTTTTGGTCGGTCAGAGTTTTAGAATCCCCCACACCGAGTTTCCGCAAGAAGTCATGCTGGTCAGGTATGACAAAGGAAGCCACAACTGCAAGCCCACCAAAGTAGGAACCATTTCCCACCTCATCCGTCCCAATCAAAGGAAGATTTTGTCCGCTGTTTTCCTCTAGAACCTGATAGCCAAAGAAACTAGCATATTTCTCAGCCTTTTCACCCTGAAGCAAGACCTTTCCAGAAGTATAGATAGAAACCGTTGTTTGAGGTAGTTTCAAAAAGTAGCGGATATAGGGATTCTTGCTGGGAGCCAGACTGGTTTGATAGTGTTCAAGAAAAGCCTGAATCTCCTTTTCGCTTGGTGTGAGTGTTATACTTGCCATAGTTTCTATTGTACCATAAAAGCAGGCAAATTTGTAAAAACTGACAAAGTTAGCGAATTTTGGTATAATATCGTGAGGTGAATTTTATGGCAAATCTAAATCGATTCAAATTTACATTCGGGAAAAAATCCTTAACCTTGACAAGCGAACATGATAACCTTTTTATGGAGGAAATCGCCAAGGTTGCGACAGAAAAATATCAAGCAATTAAAGAACAAATGCCTAGTGCAGACGATGAAACGATCGCTCTTTTGTTGGCAGTCAACTGTTTGTCAACTCAGCTCAGCCGTGAGATTGAATTTGACGATAAGGAGCAAGAGTTAGAAGAACTCCGTCACAAGCTCGTGACCTGCAAGCAAGAACAGAGCAAGATTGAGGATTCCTTATGATTTCACTCCTTCTTCTATTGGTCTTGGCTTGGGGATTTTATATCGGCTATCGGAGAGGCCTGCTCTTACAAGTTTATTACCTGATTTCAGCCATGGCATCGGCTTTTATGGCTGGCCAGTTTTACAAGGTGCTGGGAGAACAATTCCATTTATTGCTCCCTTATGCAAATCCGCAGGAAGGACAGGGAACTTTCTTTTTCCCGTCGGATCAACTCTTTCAGTTGGATAAGGTCTTTTATGCAGGTATCGGCTACTTGTTGGTTTTCGGGGTTGTCTATAGCATCGGTCGTTTGCTTGGTCTCCTCTTACACTTACTTCCTAGTAAAAAACTGGGTGGTAAGTTGTTCCAAGTTTCAGCAGGGATTTTGTCCATGTTGGTGACCTTATTTGTCTTGCAAATGGCCTTGACCATCTTGGCGACCATCCCCATGGCAGCTATACAAAATCCTCTTGAAAAGAGTATCGTCGCAAAACACATCATCCAGAGCATACCAGTAACAACCAGTTGGCTCAAACAAATCTGGGTGACAAATTTAATCGGATAAAAAGGGCAGGAATTTTCCTAGCCCTTTGTTTACAGATTGACTAGAATCTATCAGAATGTAAAAAGCTAATACACCTAGACATTCAAAGACAAGGAAATAAAGATGAACAAGAAAATATTAGAAACATTAGAGTTCAATAAGGTCAAGGCCTTGTTTGGACCCCATTTGTTGACCGAGCAGGGCTTGGAGCAACTAAGACAGCTGGCTCCGACTGCTAAAGCAGATAAAATCAAACAGGCTTTTGCTGAGATGAAGGAAATGCAGGCTCTCTTTGTCGAGCAACCGCATTTCACTATTCTCTCAACCAAGGAAATCGCAGGAGTCTGCAAGCGTTTGGAGATGGGGGCGGATCTCAATATCGAGGAGTTCCTCCTCTTGAAGCGCGTGCTTCTGTCTAGCCGAGAACTGCAAAGTTTTTATGCCAATCTGGAAAATGTCAGCTTGGAAGAATTAGCCCTTTGGTTTGAGAAATTACATGATTTTCCGCAATTACAAGGAAATCTCCAAGCCTTTAATGATGCAGGTTTCATTGAAAATTTTGCCAGTGAAGAGTTGGCGCGCATCCGTCGAAAAATCCATGATAGCGAGAGTCAGGTCCGCGATGTCTTGCAAGATTTGCTTAAGCAAAAAGCGCAGATGTTGACAGAAGGGATTATTGCCAGCAGAAATGGCCGTCAGGTTTTACCAGTCAAAAACACCTACCGCAATAAGATTGCAGGTGTTGTTCATGATATTTCTGCCAGCGGAAACACCGTCTATATCGAACCCCGTGAGGTGGTCAAACTGAGCGAAGAAATCGCTAGTTTGCGAGCAGATGAGCGCTATGAAATGCTTCGCATTCTCCAGGAAATCTCGGAGCGTGTTCGCCCTCATGCGGCTGATATTGCCAATGATGCTTGGATTATCGGCCATCTGGACTTGATTCGTGCCAAGGTACGCTTTATCCAAGAAAGGCAAGCAGTAGTTCCTCAGCTGTCAGAAAATCAAGAAATTCAACTGCTCCATGTCTGCCATCCTTTGGTCAAAAATGCCGTCGCAAATGATGTCCATTTTGGTCAAGATTTAACAGCGATTGTCATTACAGGTCCCAATACAGGTGGGAAGACCATCATGCTTAAAACTCTGGGTTTGACGCAGGTGATGGCTCAGTCTGGTTTGCCGATTTTAGCAGATAAGGGAAGTCGTGTTGGTATTTTTGAAGAAATCTTTGCCGATATTGGCGATGAGCAATCTATTGAACAGAGCTTGTCTACCTTCTCTAGCCACATGACCAATATTGTGGATATTCTTGGCAAGGTTAATCAACATTCACTCTTACTCTTGGATGAGTTGGGGGCAGGTACAGATCCCCAAGAGGGAGCCGCCCTTGCCATGGCTATTCTGGAGGACCTTCGCCTGCGTCAAGTCAAGACCATGGCGACCACCCACTATCCCGAACTCAAGGCCTACGGTATTGAGACAGCCTTTGTGCAAAATGCCAGCATGGAGTTTGATACTGCAACTCTACGCCCGACCTATCGCTTTATGCAGGGCGTTCCTGGCCGAAGCAATGCCTTTGAGATTGCCAAACGTCTAGGCCTATCTGAAGTTATCGTAGGGGATGCCAGTCAGCAGGTCGATCAGGACAATGATGTCAATCGTATCATTGAGCAACTGGAAGAGCAGACGTTAGAGAGTCGCAAACGCTTGGACAATATCCGTGAGGTAGAGCAAGAAAATCTCAAGATGAACCGTGCTCTCAAAAAACTTTACAACGAGCTCAATCGTGAAAAGGAAACCGAGCTTAATAAGGCGCGTGAACAGGCTGCTGAGATTGTGGACATGGCTCTAAGTGAGAGTGACCAGATTCTCAAAAATCTCCACAGTAAGTTCCAGCTCAAACCTCATGAAATCATTGAAGCCAAGGCTAAATTGAAAAAATTGGCTCCTGAAAAAGTAGATTTGTCCAAAAATAAGGTTCTTCAAAAGGCCAAGAAAAAACGAGCTCCAAAGGTGGGCGATGATATCGTAGTTCTCAGTTATGGCCAGCGTGGTACCTTGACCAGTCAACTCAAGGACGGCCGTTGGGAAGCCCAAGTAGGTTTAATCAAGATGACCCTGGAAGAGAAAGAATTTGACCTTGTTCAAGCCCAGCAAGAAAAGCAAGTCAAGAAGAAACAGGTCAATGTTGTGAAACGAACTTCTGGTCGTGGTCCACAAGCCAGACTGGATCTTCGAGGCAAACGTTATGAAGAGGCTATGAATGAGCTAGATGCCTTTATCGACCAAGCCTTGCTTAATAATATGGCCCAAGTCGATATCATCCATGGTATCGGAACAGGTGTCATCCGTGAAGGTGTCACCAAATACTTGCAAAGAAACAAACATGTCAAGAGTTTCGGCTATGCCCCACAAAATGCTGGGGGCAGTGGTGCGACCATTGTCACTTTTAAAGGATAGAAGTATTCCGAGCTTTATACAGTAAAAACTGTTGAACTAATTTTTACTAATAAACACATTGACAAAAGCCAACATTTTTTGTAAAATAAGAATCAATTAAATACCAACACCGAATGAAGTTTAATAGAAGTGGTAAATCGTTTGATTTTCCATGACTGTAAATGGACGGAACTCTGGAGAGACCGTAAAGGCACCGAAGGGGCAAGGCAGGCAACTGCTCAAACTCTCAGGTAAAAGGACAGAGCTAGGATAGACCGCTTTTTAGCATTTATCTAAGCATTCCAGAGTACATGTATCTTGCATGTGCTCTTTCTTTTGGGGTTGAAAAGATAGGAGAAGGAAATGTTAGAATTGCTTAAATCAATCGATGCTTTTGCTTGGGGACCGCCCCTCTTGATTTTGTTGGTCGGAACAGGGATTTACCTAACTATTCGGCTAGGACTCTTGCAGGTTTTGCGTCTGCCCAAGGCCTTTCAGCTTATTTTTATCCAGGATAAGGGACATGGTGATGTATCTAGTTTTGCAGCTCTGTGTACAGCCTTGGCATCAACCGTTGGAACAGGGAATATCATAGGGGTTGCGACGGCTATCAAAGTGGGGGGACCAGGAGCCCTCTTTTGGATGTGGATGGCGGCTTTCTTTGGAATGGCTACCAAGTATGCGGAAGGACTCTTGGCCATCAAATACCGCACCAAGGACGACCATGGTGCAGTAGCGGGAGGTCCTATGCATTATATCCTTCTAGGAATGGGAGAAAAGTGGCGATCACTTGCTGTTTTGTTTGCAGTAGCAGGAGTACTGGTTGCTCTTTTGGGAATCGGAACCTTCACCCAAGTCAACTCGATTACAGAATCTATCCAAAATACAACGGCGATTTCACCAACCATCACAGCTCTCGTCTTGTCTGTCTTTGTAGCGATTGCAGTCTTTGGCGGACTCAAGTCCATTTCAAAGGTTTCAACTACTGTTGTTCCTTTTATGGCTATCATTTATATCTTAGGAACTCTTACAGTTATTTTCTTTAATATCGGGAAAATTCCTTCTACAATCGCTTTAATCTTGACCTCAGCTTTTAGTCCCCTTGCTGCGGTAGGTGGTTTTGCTGGCGCTAGCGTTCGGATGGCTATCCAAAATGGTGTGGCGCGTGGTGTCTTCTCAAACGAGTCTGGTCTGGGTTCAGCTCCCATTGCAGCGGCTGCGGCTAAGACAAATGAACCAGTAGAGCAAGGTTTGATTTCCATGACAGGAACCTTTATTGACACCCTCATTATCTGTACTCTGACTGGTTTGACCATCTTGGTAACTGGGGTTTGGAGTGGCGACTTAAATGGGGTTGCCTTGACTCAGTCAGCCTTCTCAACAGTTTTTTCACACTTTGGACCTGCCCTTTTGACCATCTTCCTTGTACTCTTTGCCTTTACAACGATTCTAGGTTGGAACTATTACGGAGAGCGTTGTTTTGAGTTTCTCTTTGGGGTTCGCTTTATCTGGCTCTACCGTGTGGTCTTTGTGCTCATGGTCTTGTTGGGAGGATTTATCGAGTTGGATATGGTTTGGATTATCGCAGATATTGTCAATGCCTTGATGGCTCTGCCAAACTTGATTGCCCTCTTAGTTTTATCACCAGTTGTTATCGCTGAGACTAAAAAGTATTTTGACAAATAATGAAATCACACAGCTCGTGTGATTTTTTTGCCTATAAATGATTTTTATCAAGCTGATATATAATATATATTATGCAAATGATTGGAAGTGTGATAAACTAATATACAACGAAAATCTTATGAGAGAATAAAGCTTTGTCTTAGATAAACTTAGGAATCAGGATTTTATAAGATTTTCCAATAATATTAGTGTCAATAACAAGAAAAGAGGTATCTTATGACAACATTTACCATCCATACAGTCGAATCAGCACCAGCAGAAGTGAAAGAAGTTCTTGAAACAGTAGAAAAAGATAACAATGGCTATATTCCCAACCTAATCGGTCTCTTGGCCAATGCACCGACTGCTTTAGAAGCCTACCGAACTGTCGCATCTATCAATCGTCGCAACAGCCTGACACCCGTTGAGCGTGAAGTGGTGCAAATCACGGCAGCCGTGACCAATGGTTGTGCCTTCTGTGTCGCAGGTCACACAGCCTTTTCAATCAAACAAATCCAGATGAATGATGACTTGATTCAAGCTCTTCGCAATCGTACTCCAATTGAAACAGATCCTAAATTGGACACTCTGGCTAAGTTTACCTTGGCAATTATCAATACCAAGGGTCGTGTAGGAGATGAAGCCTTGGCTGAGTTTCTAGAAGCTGGCTACAGCCAACAAAATGCCTTGGATGTGGTTCTTGGTGTCAGCCTAGCAAGCCTCTGTAACTATGCCAACAATCTAGCCAATACCCCAATTAACCCAGAATTGCAACCTTATGTTTAATTCATATCTGAGTAAAATGAAGTCTGAAATAATCGGACTTCGTTTTTTAATCCCTCATTTAAGCGCTTTTATGATATACTGAAACTAACATGATTATTGGAGGTTAGGATGAAAAAACTCCCCTTAGTATTTTCAGGTTGTTTGCTAGGTTTGGCAGGAGCTGGAAATCTTATTTTAGATACGTTGCCAGTTCTGTCACATCTGTTTAGTCTGACAGGTTTGATTTTGTGGATTTACTTTCTGAGTCTTCATCTGTTTAATTGGAAAGAAACCAAGCAAGAATTGATCAAGCCTCCTCTTTTGTCAGGAATGGCGACCTTTCCCATGGCTGGGATGATTTTATCGACTTATGTCTTTCGCGTCTTCCCTCATCTTCCTTTGGTAGCGCAAGGGCTCTGGTGGTTTTCATTTCTCTTGGATTTGGCCTTGATTGCTGGTTTCACCATCAAGTTTGCTTGTCCGGGTCGGAGGGTTCATGCGACTCCAAGCTGGACGGTTCTCTATGTTGGGATAGCAGTGGCAGCTTTGACCTATCCTCTTGTCGGTATCATCGAAATTGCCTATGCGACCTTGAGTTTTGGTTTTCTCTTGACCTTCTATCTCTATCCCCTTATTTATAGCGATTTAAAGAAACAACCGCTCCCACTAGCCTTGCTTGGGCAAGAAGGAATCTATTGTGCTCCCTTCTCTCTACTCTTGGCTTCCCTAGTTCGAGTTGGAGGAGCCAGCCTACCGACTTGGGTCTTAATCGTCATGATCTTGGCTTCCCAATCCTTCTTTTTCTTTGTTTTAACTCGTCTGCCCAATATTTTAAAACAAGGCTTTCAACCAGCCTTCTCAGCCCTTACCTTCCCAACCATTATCACAGCTACTTCGCTCAAGATGGTTCAAGGAATCTTGAAATTTCCATTTCTGGATTATCTGGTACTGGCTGAAACTGTTATTTGCCTAATCATTTTACTCTTTGTATTAGGTGCTTATCTGATTTGGTTACGAAAAAAGGTCTAGCTAGAGATAGCTAAACCTTATTTTTATGGTTTGATGACTTCAGCTCCACCCATGTATGGACGAAGTACTTCTGGAATGGTTACAGAACCATCTTCATTTTGGTAATTTTCAAGAATAGCAGCCACTGTACGTCCAACTGCAAGTCCAGAACCGTTCAAGGTATGAAGGAGTTTCACCTTGCCATCTGCTTCATCACGGTAACGGATTTGGGCACGACGTGCTTGGAAATCTTCTGTGTTTGAACAGCTTGAGATTTCACGGTAGGTATTTTGCGCTGGAATCCACACTTCCAAGTCGTAAGTCTTCGCAGCTGAGAAGCCCATATCTCCTGTAGAGAGAGCAACGACACGGTATGGAAGGTTAAGTTTTTGAAGGATATTTTCAGCGTTGGCTGTCATTTTTTCCAATTCTTCGTAAGATTCTTCTGGTTTGGCAAATTTGACCATTTCAACCTTGTGGAATTGGTGCAAACGGATCAAGCCACGAGTATCACGGCCAGCTGAACCAGCCTCAGAACGGAATGATGGGCTCATAGCAGTAAAGTAGATTGGTAGGTCTTTACCGTCAAGAATTTCATCACGGTAGTAATTTGTCAGAGGAACTTCGGCTGTAGGAATAAGGACATAATTGCTGTCGCTGAGTTCAAAAGTGTCTTCCTTGAATTTTGGATATTGACCAGTCCCAAACATAGAATCGTGGTTAACCATGTAAGGTGTGATGACTTCCGTATAGCCTTCCTTTCCATGCTCATCCAACATAAAGTTGTAGATAGCACGTTCCAAACGAGCACCGAGGCCTTTATAGAAGAGGAAGCGAGCTCCTGTTACCTTACCACCGCGTTCCCAGTCAAGGATGCCAAGGTATTCACCAAGATCCCAGTGAGCTTTAGGTTCGAAGTCAAACTCGCGTGGAGTCCCCCAACGGCGAACTTCCACATTGTCATCTTCATCAGCCCCAACAGGAACACTGTCAGCTGGGATGTTAGGAAGAGTCGTTGTAAATTCTGTTAATTTAGCATCGATTTCTGCCAATTCAGCATCCAAGGCTTTGACATCAGCAGATAGAGTTTGCATGGCAGCAATCTTGTCATCTGCATTTTCCTTGTTGCGCTTAGCTTGGGCAATCTCAGCAGAAACTGTGTTACGTTCTGCTTTGAGAGTTTCAACCTTGACCAAGATGTCACGACGTTTAGCATCGATTTCTTTCATCTCATTCAAGACAGCAGCATCTACACCACGTGTAGCCAATTTTTCTGCGACAGCTTCAAAGTCTGTACGAATACGTTTGATATCTAACATAAGAACTCCTTTATGAAAAAAGCACACCTGACAAAGCGTTGGAGTGGCAGGGCCACGGTTCCATCCAACTTCACAGGTGTGCACTTGATTGTGTATGTAATTGTTACTAACGGTAGAATTTCACCTATCCCTCCTATCTGCTCGCAGCACCCGCAGACTTTCTGAAAGAAGAAGATAACCTACTTATCCGTTGCTATGATTATACTAAAGTTTCTACTTTTTTGCAAATAGATTTTTAAATTTTTGGCTAATTGTCTGAATCAGGGTCGGAAGTTTGACGACCTTGTCATTTCCCAGTTTTTCACGAGCAATTTTGAGAATGGCACCTGAGTCTTTTGAAGCAAAGAGGAATTTTCCTTTGTCTGTAAAGACTTCGAAGTGGCGACTGATTTTCCGCCCAGTGACATTGGCTCCAATCTGATTGATATGCCCCCAAGGAATCTGGATAAATTGTTCAACATTGACATCTGGGTAAAATTCCAAGGCCTGATCTCCGACAAGGAATTTCCCAACTTTCCCAGCTATAGAGAGGTAGGAAGTGCCTGTCGTGCTGAGAAGCACTGTTTTATTAAGCGATTGGGCCATGATTAGTCTTCCTTACTTTCGCCGAAAAAGGCATTGTAGAGGGCTTTGATTGCTGCTTTTTCTTGGTCTTTATTGACAACAAACATGATAGAAACTTCACTAGAACCTTGAGACATCATCTGGATGTTGATCTTGTTTTCAGATAGAGCACGTGTCGCAGTAGCAGTCACTCCGATATGACTCTTCATTTTTTCTCCAACAATCATAATGATTGAAAGGTCGTGTTCGATTTCTGCATGGTCTACTTCAGCCTTTTGAACCAACTGACGAAGGATTTCTTCTTCCTTGATAGGAGTTAGTTCGCGAGAACGAAGAATAATTGAAAGATCGTCGATACCTGTTGGCATATGTTCCCAACCGATGTTAAGATCTTCGAGGATTTGAAGAACCTTGCGTCCAAATCCAACCTCACGGTTCATGAGGTATTTCGACATGTTGATGCTGACAAAGTCAGAATCACCAGCAATTCCTACAACTGGAAATTCATCACTACTGTGTTTTAAAACGATACGAGTACCTGGATGGTCAGGATTGTTGGTATTCTTGATAACCAGAGGAATTTTTCCACGGTAGGCAGGAAGAAGAGCTTCGTCATGAAGAACTGAGAATCCTGCATAGGCCAACTCACGCATTTCACGGTAGGTCAACTCAGGAATCGAGTGTGGCTGGTGGATAATTCCTGGGTGAGCTGCAAAGATACCATCAACATCCGTAAAGTTTTCATAGAGATCAGCTTTAACACCTGCAGCAATGATAGAACCTGTAATGTCTGAGCCTCCACGTGAGAAGGTACAGATTTGATTTTCCTTGGTAACTCCAAAGAAACCAGGAATGACAAGTACTTCATTTGCATTTGTCAATTCCTCAATCTTGTCATAACTTGATGGAATGATGCGAGCGTGACCAGGTTCACTTGTGACCACAATCCCAGCTTCTCTAGGGTGAACATAGCGCGCATCGATACCGTTTTGGTTAAAATAGGCAGCAATCAATTTAGCATTGTTATTTTCACCGGCTGCTAGGAAAGTATCGTAGAGAAATTCGTTTTCATCAACAGGAAGAGTGGCTAAGGCGCGAATGCTTTTAGAAATTTTTTCTAAAACAGCTGGTTTTAGTCCTAATTCACTAACCATGGCAGCATAGCGGTCGATAATCCAACTTTGACTCTTACTAATATCGTTACCAGCGACATAATCACGGTAGTATTTAATCAAGGCATCCGTAACCTTAGTATCTTCAGCATTGCGTTTACCAGGCGCAGAAACGACTACAAAACGGCGCTCTGAATCACTTTTTACGATGTTCAAAACTTTTTCTAATTGACTAGCAGAGGCAAGAGAGCTACCTCCAAATTTAACAACTTTCATAAGAACTCCTAAAGTAAGTATTTTATACGATTATAGCAGAAAGAAAGCCTTTTTTCAATGAAGAAAATAAGATGCTTTCTAGCCTAAAGCGATCCTTTCCAATCGGCTGAGACACTTTCAGTCGATTTTTTCTTGCTTTCGAGTTTTAAAAAAGATATACTTTGATAATAAAATGATTTAAACTGCTTATAAAATAAAAAGGAGTCCAGATGGAACACATTATTTATCAGCTTGAAGAGGATTTGGCAATTATTACTTTAAACCGTCCTGAGGTTGCAAATGGTTTTCATATTCCCATGTGTGAAGAAACTTTAGAAGCCTTGACTCTGGCAGAAGAAAATCCAGCTGTGCATTTTATCTTAATCAATGCCAATGGCAAAGTCTTCTCCGTTGGAGGAGATTTGGTTGAGATGAAGCGGGCAGTGGATGAGGATGATATTCCATCATTGACGAAAATCGCAGAATTGGTCAATACTATTTCCTATAAAATTAAGCAAATAGGCAAACCTGTTTTGATGGAGGTTGATGGGGCTGTTGCAGGTGCCGCAGCGAATATGGCTGTTGCGGCAGATTTCTGTCTGGCAACGGATAAGGCTAAGTTTATTCAAGCCTTTGTTGGCGTTGGCTTGGCTCCAGATGCAGGAGGAATTCATCTCTTGAGCCGCAGTATCGGTGTGACGCGTGCTGCCCAACTAGCTATGACAGGTGAGGCTTTGAACGCAGAAAAAGCCCTAGAATGGGGACTGGTTTACCGCGTTTCTGAAGCTGATAAACTTGAAAAGACGAGAGAACAGCTTCTTAAAAAATTAAGACGTGGTTCAAGTAATTCCTATGCAGCCATTAAGAAGTTGGTTTGGGAGAGCCAATTTAAAGACTGGCAGGATTACGCTACTTTGGAACTGAACCTACAGGGATCCTTAGCTCAAACAGAGGATTTCAAAGAAGGAGTGCGAGCTCATTCGGAGAGAAGAAGACCTAAATTTACAGGAAAATAAAAAAATACTTGCATCATTCTTTGAACTTTGATATAATTCTCTTGTCAAATGTTTTGATTGTAAAAGTTTTTTGGAGAAGGAGGGATATGAAAAATGGACTACCAACGAATTAATGAATATTTAACATCTATATTTAACAATGTCCTTGTCATTGAGGAAGTGAGCTTGAGAGGTAGTCGTTTCAAGGATATCTCCATCAAAGAAATGCATACGATTGATGTGATTGGGAAATTCCCAGACGTGACACCAAGTCAAGTGTCAAAAGAGTTGATGGTGACTCTTGGGACAGTTACGACTAGTTTGAATAATCTCGAACGCAAGGGTTACATTGAACGCATTCGCTCAGAGCAGGATCGTCGTGTGGTGCATCTACATTTGACAAAGAAGGGTCGCTTGGTTCATAGGTTACATAAACGCTTCCACAAGGCCATGGTTGAAAAAATCATTGATGGTATGAGTAAGGAAGAAATTGATGTTATGAGCAAAGGTTTGACCAATCTTTATCAATTTTTGGAGGATTTGAAATAATGGCTTTTGCAAAAATAAGCCAGGTTGCTCATTATGTGCCAGAGCAAGTGGTTACAAATCACGACTTGGCTCAGATTATGGATACCAATGATGAGTGGATTTCAAGTCGGACGGGAATACGACAAAGGCATATTTCAAGAACAGAATCTACCAGTGATTTGGCTACAGAGGTTGCTAAGAAACTGATGGCAAAAGCTGGAATAACAGGAGAGGAACTGGATTTTATCATCCTAGCTACCATTACTCCTGATTCGATGATGCCCTCTACAGCTGCTCGTGTTCAAGCTAATATTGGTGCTAATAAGGCCTTTGCTTTTGACCTAACAGCGGCTTGTAGTGGATTTGTATTTGCTCTTTCAGCTGCTGAAAAGTTTATCGCTTCTGGTCGCTTTCAAAAAGGTTTGGTGATTGGTAGTGAAACCCTCTCTAAAGCAGTCGATTGGTCAGACCGATCAACAGCTGTGTTGTTTGGAGATGGTGCTGGTGGTGTCTTGCTAGAAGCCAGTGAGCAAGAGCATTTCATAGCTGAGAGTCTCAATAGCGATGGAAGTCGCAGCGAGTGTCTGACTTATGGACATTCAGGTCTGCATTCTCCATTTTCAGATCAAGAAAATGCAGATTCATTTTTGAAGATGGATGGGCGCGCGGTCTTTGATTTTGCTATTCGAGATGTAGCCAAGTCTATCAAGCAGACTATTGATGAATCTCCTATAGAGGCGACAGACTTGGATTATCTGCTACTTCATCAGGCTAATGACCGTATTTTGGATAAGATGGCTAGAAAAATCGGTGTCGATCGAGACAAGCTTCCAGCCAATATGATGGAATATGGCAATACCAGTGCAGCCAGTATCCCGATTTTACTTTCAGAGTGTGTGGAACAAGGTCTTATCCATTTAGATGGTAGCCAAACTGTTCTGCTATCAGGTTTCGGTGGAGGCTTGACCTGGGGCACGCTCATTCTTACAATTTAGGTAATCATGTGGTGAACACATTGTTATAAAAAACTATTTATTTTAAAGGAGTCCTATCATGGCAGTATTTGAAAAAGTACAAGAAATTATCGTTGAAGAACTTGGAAAAGACGCATCAGAAGTAACACTTGAATCAACTTTTGATGATTTGGACGCAGATTCATTGGACTTGTTCCAAGTGATCTCAGAAATCGAAGACGCTTTTGATATCCAAATCGAAGCAGAAGATGACTTGAAAACAGTTGGTGACTTGGTTGCCTACGTTGAAGAGCAAACAAAATAATACTCAATGAAAATCAAAGAGCAAACTAGGAAGCTAGCCGCAGGCTGTACTTGAGTACGGCAAGGTGACGCTGACGTGGTTTGAATTTGATTTTCGAAGAGTATAAGCAGAATATAAATAGAAGGAGTAGGGAAACCCGCTCCCTCTTGTTTAGGCAATAGTTTGATTGTCAAATTATGACGATATCGAACTATTACGTAAGCAAGAAACGATGGAGGAACTATGAAAACACGTATTACAGAATTATTGAAGATTGACTATCCTATTTTCCAAGGAGGAATGGCCTGGGTCGCTGATGGTGATTTGGCAGGGGCTGTTTCCAAGGCTGGAGGACTAGGGATTATCGGTGGGGGAAATGCCCCTAAAGAAGTTGTCAAGGCAAATATTGACAAGATCAAATCGTTGACTGATAAACCCTTCGGTGTCAACATCATGCTCTTGTCTCCCTTTGTGGAAGATATTGTAGACCTTGTTATCGAGGAAGGGGTTAAGGTAGTGACAACAGGCGCAGGAAATCCTGGAAAATACATGGAACGCTTCCATGAAGCTGGGATTACAGTTATTCCTGTTGTACCAAGTGTTGCCCTAGCTAAACGAATGGAAAAAATTGGTGCAGATGCTGTTATCGCAGAAGGAATGGAAGCTGGGGGACATATCGGTAAATTAACAACCATGACCTTGGTGCGTCAAGTGGTGGCAGCTGTATCTATTCCTGTTATTGCGGCAGGAGGGATTGCGGATGGTGAAGGTGCTGCGGCTGGCTTTATGCTAGGTGCAGAGGCTGTTCAGGTTGGAACGCGTTTTGTCGTTGCCAAAGAGTCTAATGCCCATCCAAATTATAAGGCAAAAATTTTAAAAGCTAGAGATATTGATACTACGATTTCAGCTCAACACTTTGGACATGCTGTTCGAGCTATTAAAAATCAGTTGACTCGTGATTTTGAAAAAGCTGAAAAAGATGCCTTTAAACAAGAAAATCCTGATTTGGAAATCTTTGAACAAATGGGAGCGGGTGCTCTAGCCAAAGCGGTTGTTCACGGAGATGTGGATGGCGGATCTGTCATGGCAGGTCAGATTGCAGGGCTTGTTTCCAAAGAAGAAACCGTTGAAGAAATCCTAAAAGATTTGTATTACGGAGCAGCTAAGAAAATACAAGAAGAAGCCTCTCGTTGGGCAGGAGTTGTAAGAAATGACTAAAACAGCCTTTTTATTTGCTGGTCAAGGTGCCCAGTATCTAGGTATGGGACGGGATCTCTATGATCACTACCCTATTGTCAAAGAAACGATTGATCAAGCTAGTCAGGTACTCGATTATGATTTGCGTCATCTTATTGATAGGGAAGAAGACAAACTCAATCAGACTCGCTATACGCAACCAGCTATTTTAGCAACTTCAGTTGCTATTTACCGTTTATTACAAGAAAAGGGCTATCAGCCTGATATGGTTGCTGGTTTGTCCCTTGGAGAATACTCTGCCTTGGTAGCCAGTGGCGCCTTAGATTTTGAAGAAGCGGTTGCTTTGGTTGCTAAGCGTGGCGCCTATATGGAAGAAGCGGCTCCTGCTGGCTCTGGCAAGATGGTAGCAGTTCTCAATATGCCAGTAGAGGTCATTGAAGAAGCCTGTCAAAAAGCTTCTGAACTTGGAGTGGTTACCCCAGCTAACTATAATACACCTGCACAAATAGTCATTGGTGGAGAAGTGGTAGCAGTGGATCGAGCTGTCGAACTCTTGCAGGAAGCAGGTGCCAAACGCTTGATTCCTCTCAAGGTTTCAGGGCCTTTTCATACCGCTCTCCTTGAGTCTGCTAGCCAAAAACTAGCTGAAACACTAGCTCAGGTAAACTTTTCAGATTTTACTTGTCCCCTAGTTGGTAATACAGAAGCTAAGATCATGAAAAAAGAAGACATTGCTCAACTTTTGACGCGTCAGGTCAAGGACCCAGTTCGTTTCTATGAAAGCATTGCAGTTATGCAAGAAGCAGACGTAACCAACTTTATTGAGATTGGACCGGGGAAAGTTTTGTCAGGATTTGTTAAAAAGATTGATAAGACGGCTAAACTAGCCAATGTTGAAGATCAGGCGAGCTTGGAAGCTTTTCTAGGAAACTGGTAATCCCTTCTCCCATAAATACAAGAGGAAACAGGAGAAAAGAATGCAACTAAAAAATAAAAATATCTTTATTACAGGTTCGAGTCGTGGAATTGGTCTTGCCATTGCCCACAAGTTTGCTCAAGCAGGAGCCAACATCGTCTTAAACAGCCGCGGGTCTATCTCAGAAGAATTGCTCGCTGAATTTGAAGACTACGGTGTCAAGGTAGTTCCTATATCAGGAGACGTGTCAGATTTTGCAGACGCTAAACGTATGGTTGAGCAAGCTATTGCAGAGCTGGGTTCAGTAGATGTTTTGGTCAACAATGCAGGAATTACTCAAGACACCCTTATGCTCAAGATGACAGAAGCAGATTTTGAAAAAGTTCTCAAGGTTAACCTGACTGGTGCCTTTAACATGACACAATCAGTCTTGAAACCGATGATGAAAGCCAGAGAAGGTGCTATCATCAATATGTCTAGTGTTGTTGGTTTGATGGGAAATATTGGTCAAGCTAACTATGCAGCTTCTAAGGCTGGTTTGATTGGTTTTACCAAGTCTGTGGCGCGTGAAGTGGCCAATCGCAATATCAGAGTTAATGCTATTGCACCTGGAATGATTGAGTCCGATATGACAGCTGTCCTATCAGACAAGGTCAAAGATGCCATGCTGGCGCAAATTCCTATGAAAGCATTTGGGCAGGCAGAGCAGGTTGCAGATTTGACAGTATTTTTAGCAGGCCAAGATTATCTAACTGGTCAAGTGGTTGCCATTGATGGTGGCTTAAGTATGTAGCAGAAGCTAGAGGTAAAAAAGATGAAACTAAATCGCGTAGTAGTAACAGGTTATGGAGTAACATCTCCAATCGGAAATACACCAGAAGAATTTTGGAATAGTTTGACAACTGGAAAAATCGGAATTGGTAAAATAACAAAATTTGATCATAGTGACTTTGATGTGCATAATGCGGCAGAAATCCAAGATTTTCCTTTTGATAAATACTTTGTGAAGAAAGATACCAATCGTTTCGATAACTATTCTTTATATGCCTTGTATGCAGCCCAAGAAGCTGTCAACCATGCTAATTTGGATGTAGAGGCTCTTGACAAGGATCGTTTTGGTGTTATCGTTGCTTCTGGTATTGGTGGAATCAAGGAAATTGAAGATCAAGTGCTTCGTCTCAACGAAAAAGGGCCAAAACGTGTGAAACCATTGACCCTTCCAAAAGCCTTGCCAAATATGGCTTCAGGAAATGTTGCTATGCGTTTTGGAGCAAACGGTGTTTGTAAATCCATCAATACTGCCTGCGCTTCATCAAATGACGCGATTGGGGATGCCTTCCGCTCAATTAAGTTTGGCTTCCAAGATGTTATGTTGGTAGGTGGTTCAGAAGCCTCTATCACACCTTTTGCTATTGCTGGTTTCCAAGCCCTAACTGCTCTCTCAACTACAGAGGATCCAACTCGTGCCTCTATTCCATTTGATAAAGACCGTAACGGTTTTGTCATGGGTGAAGGTTCTGGGATGTTGGTTCTTGAAAGCCTTGAACACGCTGAAAAACGTGGGGCTACTATCCTTGCTGAAGTAGTTGGTTACGGAAATACTTGTGATGCCTACCACATGACTTCACCACATCCAGAAGGTCAGGGAGCTATCAAGGCCATCAAACTAGCCTTGGAAGAAGCAGAGATTTCTTCAGAACAAGTAGCCTATGTCAATGCTCACGGAACGTCAACTCCTGCTAATGAAAAAGGAGAAAGTGGTGCGATCGTAGCTGTTCTTGGTAAGGAAGTACCTGTATCATCAACCAAGTCTTTCACAGGACATTTGCTGGGGGCTGCAGGCGCGGTAGAAGCTATCGTCACAATCGAAGCTATGCGTCATAACTTTGTACCAATGACAGCTGGGACAAGCGAAGTATCAGATTATATCGAAGCCAATGTCGTTTATGGACAAGGCTTGGAGCAAGAAATTCCATACGCTATTTCAAATACCTTTGGTTTTGGTGGCCACAATGCAGTTCTTACTTTCAAACGTTGGGAGAATAAATAAGTATGAATTTAAACGATATTAAAGATTTGATGGCTCAATTTGACCAATCAAGTTTGAGAGAATTTTCTTATAAAAATGGGACGGATGAGTTGCAGTTTAGCAAGAATGAAGCGAGACTTGTATCTGAAGCTGCACCTCAAGTCGCTCCAGCACCCGTTCTAGCAACACCGAGTCCAGTAGCTCTTACATCTGCTCCAGCAGAGACTGCAGTAGAAGAAACTTCGGCTCCAGCTGAAGCAAGTGTGGCTGCTGAGGGAGATGTTGTAGAGAGCCCACTTGTTGGTGTGGCTTACTTGGCTGCTGGACCAGATAAACCTGCCTTTGTAACAGTGGGTGATAGTGTAAAAAAAGGCCAAACATTGGTAATCATCGAAGCCATGAAAGTCATGAATGAAATCCCAGCTCCTAAGGATGGTGTGGTAACAGAAATTCTCGTTTCTAACGAAGAAATGGTTGAGTTTGGTAAAGGATTGGTACGTATCAAATGATCGATATTCAAGGAATCAAAGAAGCCCTTCCCCACCGTTATCCTATGCTCCTAGTAGACCGTGTCTTGGAAGTGAGCGAGGACACTATTGTTGCCATCAAAAATGTCACCATCAATGAGCCCTTCTTTAACGGTCATTTCCCTCAATATCCAGTTATGCCAGGTGTTCTGATTATGGAAGCCTTGGCGCAAACAGCTGGTGTTTTGGAGTTATCAAAGCCTGAAAATAAAGGGAAATTGGTTTTTTACGCTGGTATGGACAAGGTTAAATTCAAGAAGCAAGTTGTACCAGGTGACCAATTAGTTATGACGGCAACGTTTGTAAAACGTCGTGGCACAATCGCTGTGGTTGAAGCAAAGGCTGAAGTGGATGGCAAGCTTGCAGCCAGTGGTACTCTTACCTTTGCAATAGGGAACTAAGGAGGTTCTCCATGTTTCGAAAAATTTTAATTGCCAATCGTGGTGAAATTGCGGTTCGGATTATCCGTGCGGCGCGTGAGTTGGGGATCGCAACGGTGGCGGTTTATTCAACTGCTGATAAGGAAGCCCTTCATACGCTTTTAGCAGATGAAGCAGTTTGTATCGGTCCAGGTAAGGCAACAGAGTCTTATCTCAATATCAATGCGGTTCTATCAGCTGCAGTTTTGACTGAGGCAGAAGCCATTCACCCATGTTTTGGATTTCTCAGTGAAAATTCTAAATTTGCGACCATGTGTGAAGAGGTGGGAATCAAGTTTATCGGTCCATCTGGCCATGTTATGGATATGATGGGGGACAAAATCAATGCGCGTGCTCAGATGATTAAAGCTGGTGTTCCAGTCATTCCAGGTTCAGATGGAGAAGTGCATAACTCTGAGGAAGCTTTGATTGTTGCTGAAAAAATTGGCTATCCTGTTATGCTCAAGGCTTCAGCAGGTGGTGGTGGTAAAGGGATTCGTAAGGTTGAAAAACCAGAAGACCTCGTTTCAGCCTTTGAAACTGCCTCTAGTGAAGCCAAGGCCAATTATGGCAATGGTGCCATGTACATAGAACGGGTCATCTATCCAGCTCGTCACATCGAGGTTCAAATCCTAGGAGATGAACATGGAAATGTAATCCACTTGGGGGAACGGGATTGTTCTCTTCAACGAAATAACCAAAAGGTTTTGGAAGAAAGTCCTTCGATTGCAATCGGAAAAACGCTACGCCATGAAATCGGTGCTGCTGCTGTTCGAGCTGCAGAGTCTGTTGGCTATGAAAATGCAGGGACCATTGAGTTTCTTCTTGATGAAGCCAGTGGCAATTTCTATTTCATGGAAATGAATACCCGTGTTCAGGTAGAACATCCCGTTACAGAGTTTGTTTCAGGTGTGGATATCGTTAAGGAACAGATTCGCATTGCGGCAGGTCAACCTCTGTCTGTTAAGCAAGAAGATATTGTCCTACGCGGTCATGCCATCGAGTGTCGTATCAATGCAGAAAATCCAGCCTTCAACTTTGCTCCAAGTCCAGGTAAGATTACCAATCTCTATCTTCCAAGTGGTGGAGTTGGCTTGCGCGTGGATTCAGCAGTTTATCCAGGTTATACCATTCCGCCTTATTATGATAGTATGATTGCCAAAATCATCGTTCACGGTGAAAATCGTTTTGATGCCTTGATGAAAATGCAACGTGCCCTCTATGAATTAGAGATTGAAGGGGTGCAGACCAATGCAGATTTCCAGCTTGACCTCATTTCAGATCGCAATGTCATTGCTGGAGATTACGATACTTCCTTCTTGATGGAAACCTTCTTACCCAAATATCAAGAAAAAGAATAAAATGACTTCAAGAGTTTAAACCGAAAAGGGGAATCAATGGCTCTATTTAGTAAAAAAGATAAGTATATTCGAATCAATCCCAATCGTTCGGTTAGGGAAAAACCTCAAGCTAAGCCAGAGGTTCCAGATGAATTATTCTCCCAGTGTCCAGGCTGTAAGCATACCATCTATCAGAAGGATCTGGGAAGTGAGCGCATCTGTCCGCACTGTAGTTACACCTTTCGTATTTCTGCCCAAGAACGCTTGGCTTTGACGATTGATATGGGAACCTTCAAGGAATTGTTTACAGGGATTGAAAGCAAGGATCCCTTGCATTTCCCTGGTTATCAAAAGAAACTGGCAACCATGCGTGAAAAAACAGGTCTGGATGAAGCTGTTGTGACAGGAACTGCTCTTATTAAAGGTCAGACTGTGGCTCTTGGGATTATGGATTCCAACTTTATCATGGCTTCTATGGGTACGGTTGTAGGGGAAAAAATCACTCGCTTATTTGAGTATGCAACTGTCGAACAATTGCCAGTTGTTCTCTTCACAGCCTCTGGTGGAGCCCGTATGCAGGAAGGAATCATGAGTCTCATGCAGATGGCCAAGATTTCTGCAGCAGTTAAACGCCATTCAAATGCTGGTCTCTTTTACCTGACCATTTTGACAGATCCAACGACTGGTGGTGTGACAGCTTCTTTCGCTATGGAAGGGGATATCATTTTAGCTGAACCACAAAGTTTGGTTGGTTTTGCTGGGCGTCGTGTCATTGAAAATACGGTTCGTGAAAGCTTGCCTGAGGATTTCCAAAAGGCGGAATTCCTATTGGAACATGGCTTTGTGGATGAGATTGTCAAAAGAAGAGACTTGCCAGATACCATTGCTAGCCTAGTCAGATTGCACGGAGGGAGTCCTAGATGAATATTGCAAAAATAGTCAGAGAAGCGCGTGAGCAGAGTCGCTTGACAAGCTTGGATTTTGCGACAGGCATTTTTGATGACTTTATCCAATTACATGGTGACCGTTCTTTTCGCGATGATGGTGCAGTTGTTGGTGGTATTGGCTGGCTTGGTGATCAAGCTGTAACAGTGGTTGGTATCCAAAAAGGCAAGAGTTTACAAGATAACCTCAAGCGGAATTTTGGACAACCGCATCCAGAAGGCTATCGCAAGGCCTTGCGTTTGATGAAACAGGCTGAAAAGTTTGGCCGTCCAGTTGTGACCTTTATCAATACAGCAGGTGCCTATCCTGGTGTGGGAGCGGAAGAACGTGGACAGGGAGAAGCCATTGCTCGCAATCTCATGGAAATGAGTGATCTGAGAGTTCCTATTATCGCTATCATTATCGGTGAAGGTGGTTCAGGTGGGGCTCTGGCTCTAGCAGTCGCAGACCGTGTCTGGATGCTGGAAAATTCTATCTATGCCATTCTCAGCCCAGAAGGCTTTGCTTCCATTCTATGGAAGGACGGCACTCGTGCCATGGAAGCGGCAGAACTGATGAAAATCACTTCGCATGAACTGTTGGAAATGGACGTGGTGGATAAGGTGATTTCTGAAGCAGGACTTTCTAGTAAAGAACTGATTAAGAGTGTCAAAAAAGAACTCCAAGCTGAGCTAGCTAGACTTTCACAAAAACCGCTAGAAGAGCTGTTGGAAGAACGTTATCAACGATTTAGAAAATACTAATACAAAAACTAGAACTGGCAGTCAGTTCTAGTTTTTATGTGCTTCTTATACTCAATGAAAATCAAAGAGCAAACTAGGAAACTAGCCGCAGGCTGCTCAAAACACTGTTTTGAGGTTGTAGATAAGACTGACGAAGTCAGCTCAAAACACTGTTTTGAGGTTGCAGATAGAACTGACGAAGTCAGTAACACATATACGACAAGCCAACGTTGACGCGGTTTGAAGAGATTTTCGAAGAGTATTACTCTGTGCAGAGGGGAAAGTCAAAAGGTGCTTGGAAGACCAAACACCTTTTCGATTATTCATTTTCTTCAGTTACAAATTGACTAAGTAGTCCGTTGATAAAGCGGGCTGATTTTTGATCTGAAAAATTCTTAGCAAGTTCAATAGCTTCATTGACTGCTACCAGCTGAGGTGTATCAAATGATGTAATTTCAAAGATACCCAAGCGTAGTAAATTTTTTTCGACCAAGGTTAAGCGTTCAACTGTCCAACCTGACTTGAGATGCTGGTTGATTTGTTTATCCAACTCGTCTTTTTGAGCTTGAACACCAGAAACCAAATTCAGAAGAAAGGCAGGGATTTGCACATCTGCATCTTCACGGTCATGTGTGTAGGCAAAGCAACAAGCTGTTTCCATATCTGTACCGAATTCAAGACTCATGAGAGCTTGAAAAGCGCATTTACGAAGTTCGCGTCTGGATTCTAATAGTGGACTAGTCATTGAGGAAGTCCTCGTCAAACAGATCTTTCAACTCAGGTTTTGGTGTTTTATCTGGAACGATTCCTGCAACATGGATGTTGACAGCAGAAAGTTCCACATCAGCCATATTACGAACAGCGTCCTTAACAGCTTTTTGGATAGCTATAGCAACTTTTGGTACTTTCACACCGTACTCAAGATAGAGGTAGATGTCAGCAGTTAGTTCTTCGTTGCTTTCTTTTAAGTAGACGCCACGACCAAGAGAGAGTTTTGATAGGGTGTCAGATACGGATTTATTTGAAAATGAGTGGACACCATCAACTTTAGCAGTTGCGATGGCAATGATTTTTTCAAGTACACGTGGAGCGATAACGATTTCGCCAAATTGTTCTTCAATTCCCATAGAATGACCTCTTTCTAGAGATTAGGCACGAGAAACGTAAGTTCCTTCTGCAGTGTTGATGATCAATTTTTGTCCAGCTTCGATGAAGTCTGGAACGTTGACAACAAGTCCAGTTTCCATAGTTGCTGGTTTACCAGAACCTGTAACAGTAGCACCTTTGATAGATGGTTGTGTTTCAGCGACTGTCAATTCAACAGTAGTTGGTACAGTTACACCGATTACTTCAGTTCCGTAGAATTGGATTTTCACATCAGAGTTTTCAAGGATGTAAAGCAATTCATTTTCAACGTTTACGACTGGGATTTCGTATTGGTCGTAAGTTTCAGTATTCATGAAGTAGGCAGTTTCATCCATTTTGTACAAGTATTGAGCTGGAACAGTTTCGATAATAGCTTGTTCAAATTTTTCTTCTGGACGGTAGCTTGTGTCAAATGTAGAACCAGTACGGACATCACGCAACTTCATACGCATGATTGTATTCCCTTTACCTGGTTTGTGGTGGCTAGCTTCCAAAACGCGGATCAATTTTCCGTCTGCAGTTTCAAATGTCATACCAGCTTTCAATTTGCTTGCTTCAATCATGTTTTTACCTCTTTAATAAATATTATTACTCTTCATTTTACCATAAAATCTTCTGGAAATAAAGCCTAAATAGTTATTGGGAGATGGTAGGAGTGAAAAAACCAACCTCAGGGCTGGTTTCTTTTACATATTAATCTTCTTTCAACTTCGCCAATTCTTGGGCAAGGAGTTTAAGGGCGACTTGTGGGTTGGCTTGGCCTTTGGTTGCTTTCATAAGGAATCCTGTGAAGGCCTTGTCTGCGTTACGTTTGCCTGACTTGAAGTCGGCAACGGCTGCTTCGTTATCCGCAAAGACTTGGTGGATAATTGGAATCAAGACAGCTGGATCTGAGATTTGAACCATACCTGCTTTCTCCACGTATTCACGCGCTCCACCGCCATTTTTAGCTAGGTGGACAAAGACTTTCTTGGCAATCTTAGAAGAGATCGTGCCGTCTTCGATAATGGCAATCATTTCAACCAAGTTTTCTGGTGTCAATTCGATTTGTTCCAGTGTTTTGCCTTCGGCATTCAAGAATTGAGCAACTTCCCCTTGGAGCCAGTTAGAGACTTGTTTAGCATCGCCACCGAGGGCAACAGCTTTCTCAAAGAAGTCAGAAGTGACTTTATTAGCGGTCAACTGGCTGGCATCATAGTCTGACAAACCAAGGTCAGATACATAACGCGCACGGCGTTCTTTTGGAAACTCCGGCAACTCTGTACGCATTTCCTCAATCCACTCATCTGAAATTTCAAAGAGAGGTAGGTCTGGTTCTGGGAAGTAACGGTAGTCTGCAGCCCCTTCCTTGACACGCATGAGGATGGTTGCCTTGTTAACTTCATCGTAACGGCGTGTTTCTTGACGGATTTGACCACCTGAGCGAAGAATTTCAGCTTGACGTTGAACTTCGTATTCAAGACCTTTGCGAACATTTGAGAAGGAGTTGAGGTTCTTCAACTCAGTCTTGGTACCGAATTTCTCTTGACCATAAGGACGAAGAGAGATGTTGGCATCCACACGCATAGAACCTTCTTCCATCTTAACGTCAGAAATGCCAGCGTACTGGATAACTTCCTTGAGGGCTGTTAGGTAAGCGTAGGCTTCTTCTGGCGAGCGCATGTCGGCTTCAGATACAATCTCAATCAATGGTACCCCTTGACGGTTGAGGTCAACATAAGAGTAGCCATCTGTACCGTGGGTGTTCTTACCAGCATCTTCCTCTAGGTGGGCGCGTTCGATACCGATTTTCTTGGTCGTACCGTCTTCTAGCTCGACTTCAATCCAGCCGTTGTAGCCGATTGGCTCATCAAACTGAGAAATTTGGTAAGCTTTTGGATTATCAGGGTAGAAGTAGTTCTTGCGGTCGAAGTGCATCTTTTTGTGGATGTCCATATTGAGGGCAAGAGCAGCCTTGATACCGGCATCGACAACCCCTTTATTGAGAACTGGCAGAACTCCTGGGAAAGACCAGTCAATCACGTTAGTGTTGGCATTTTGGTCATTTCCAAAGTGGGCAGAAGTAGGTGAGAAGATTTTTGAATTGGTGTTGAGCTCTACGTGGACTTCAAGTCCAATGACTGTTTCAAAGTTCATTAGTTATCACCTCCAAAAATCACGGGTTGTTGTTTGTGGTAGTCTGTTGTTGCTTCAAAAGCAGCAGCAGCTTGGTAAATGGTTTCCTCAGAGTACTTAGGACCAATCAATTGCAGACCAACAGGTAGACCTTGAGAGAATCCAGCAGGAATCGAAATCCCTGGAAGACCTGCCAAGTTGACTGGAATGGTCAAGAGGTCAGCCAAGTACATGGCAACTGGGTCATGGTTGAGTGAGTCCAAGTCATAGGCAACACTTGGAGCAGTTGGACCCAAAATCAAATCGTAATCCGCAAAGACTTTTTCGAAATCTTGGATGATGAGGGTACGGACCTGACCAGCTTTCTTATAGTAGGCGTCATAGTAACCTGATGAAAGACTGAATGTACCAAGCATGATACGACGTTTCACTTCTTCACCGAAACCTTGGCTACGGCTGTTTACATAGATTTCATCAAGGTTGGTTGCATCTTCTGCGCGGTAGCCGTAACGGATACCGTCAAAGCGTTGCAAGTTTGATGAAGCTTCAGATGAAGCAATGATGTAGTAGACGGCAACCCCGTATTTAGAGTGAGGAAGGCTGACTTCTTCAACGATAGCACCAAGTTTCTCAAAGTGCTTAGCAGCATTAAGAATAGTTTCCTTAACCTCTGGGTCAATTCCTTCACCGAGGTATTCCTTAGGCAAAGCGATTTTCATGCCCTTGATGTCTTGACCGATTTTTGAAGTAAAGTCGGCGATTCGGACAGGAGCAGAAGTAGAGTCTTTAGCATCTTCGCTGGCAATAGCGTTGAGCAAGAGAGCATTTTCCTTAACAGTAGGAGCAAAAGGTCCGATTTGGTCTAGAGAGCTACCAAAGGCAATGAGACCGAATCGAGAAACCGTTCCGTAGGTTGGTTTGAGACCAACAATCCCGTTGAAGGCAGCAGGTTGGCGGATAGAACCACCAGTATCAGAACCAAGTGACAAGCGGACTTGTCCAGAAGCTACAGCTGCAGCAGAACCACTTGATGAGCCACCAGGAACCTTACTGTGGTCCCAAGCGTTTTTAGTGGCACCGTAGTGAGAAGTCTCGCCTGATCCACCCATGGCAAACTCGTCCATGTTAGTCTTTCCAACAACAATCATACCCTTAGCTTTAGCATTGGAAACGGCTGTCGCATCAAAGATTGGCTCATAGTTGTAGAGCATTTTTGAGGCAGCAGTTGTGAGAATACTGTCTGTAGAGATGTTATCCTTAACAGCCAATGGAATTCCTGAAAGGACATTATCAGCGTCAATTCCAGCTTCATCAATGGCCTTAGCTTGAGCAAGGGCTTGCTCCTCAGCGATGGTAACAAAAGCGTTGATAGCTATCTCTCGAGACTTGATATCTTCAAGCGTAGCTTGTGTCAATTCTGTTGCTGAAATTTCCTTAGAAACAAGGAGATTGTGCAAGTCTTCAATGGTTTTATTGTTAAAAGTCATTAGGCATCTCCTCCATCGTCTAGGATAGCTGGTACCTTGATATAATAGTTGTCTTTTTCAGGTACGTTTTTAAACAAGCGATCACGGTCTGTTCCTTCTTCGGCCACATCAGGGCGGAGTACGGTCTTGCGGTCAGCCATGGTCGTAGTAGGTGCAACACCAGTTGTGTCAACTTCGGCCAGTAACTCAACCATGTCAACAATCTTAGACAAGGTAGTCGCAAAGGCAGCAGTTTCTTCTTCAGAGAATCTTAATTTTGAAAGATTGGCAACGTGTGTTACCTCTTCTTGCGTAATTTTCATCTTGCATCCTTTCGTGAAATGATGATTTTTAGTCTGTTCTATTTTACCATATTTTCCTATAAATAAGGGAGGGGGAAGTGAAAAGAAATAGAAATTGAAAAAAATGCTAAAATCCGATATAATGGAGTGTTGAAAGGAATGGTAAAATCCAATGTAAAAATCATTCTTAGCTATTGAAACAAGAAAAATAGAAAATCAAAGAAAGAGAACTTATGAATATTCAAGAAGAAATTAAGAAACGTCGTACCTTTGCCATCATCTCCCACCCGGACGCGGGGAAAACTACTATTACTGAGCAGTTGCTCTACTTTGGAGGCGAGATTCGTGAGGCTGGTACCGTAAAAGGAAAGAAAACAGGGACTTTTGCCAAGTCTGACTGGATGGATATCGAGAAGCAACGTGGGATTTCGGTGACTTCATCTGTTATGCAATTTGACTACGACGGAAAACGCGTGAATATCCTCGATACGCCAGGGCACGAGGACTTCTCAGAAGATACCTATCGTACCTTGATGGCGGTGGATGCTGCGGTCATGGTTGTGGACTCTGCCAAGGGTATCGAGGCGCAAACCAAGAAATTGTTTGAAGTTGTCAAACACCGTGGCATTCCCGTCTTTACCTTTATGAATAAGCTGGACCGTGACGGTCGTGAGCCACTGGACCTCTTGCAAGAATTGGAAGAAGTCTTGGGTATTGCGAGCTATCCGATGAACTGGCCTATCGGGATGGGGAAAGCCTTTGAGGGCTTGTATGACCTTTATAATCAACGCTTGGAGCTCTATAAAGGGGATGAGCGTTTTGCTAGTTTAGAAGATGGGGATAAGCTTTTTGGTAGCAATCCTTTCTACGAGCAAGTCAAGGATGATATTGAACTTTTAAATGAAGCTGGGAATGAGTTTTCAGAGGAAGCTATTCTGGCTGGAGAATTGACACCTGTCTTCTTCGGTTCAGCCCTTACTAACTTTGGTGTGCAGACCTTCCTTGAAACCTTCCTCAAGTTTGCTCCAGAACCACATGGTCACAAGAAAACAGATGGCGAAATTGTGGATCCTCATGATAAGGATTTCTCAGGATTTGTCTTTAAAATCCAAGCCAACATGGATCCTCGTCACCGTGACCGCATCGCCTTTGTCCGTATCGTATCAGGTGAATTTGAGCGTGGCATGAGTGTCAACCTTCCTCGTACTGGTAAGGGCGCCAAGCTGTCTAATGTTACTCAGTTTATGGCTGAAAGTCGTGAGAATGTGACCAATGCCGTGGCAGGTGATATCATCGGGGTTTACGATACCGGTACTTATCAGGTTGGTGACACTTTGACAGTTGGAAAAAACAAGTTTGAGTTTGAACCGCTTCCAACCTTTACTCCTGAAATTTTCATGAAAGTTTCTGCTAAGAATGTCATGAAGCAAAAAACCTTCCACAAGGGGATTGAGCAATTGGTGCAAGAAGGTGCCATTCAGCTTTATAAGAATTACCAAACAGGCGAGTACATGCTGGGCGCTGTTGGTCAACTTCAGTTTGAAGTCTTTAAGCACCGTATGGAAGGCGAGTACAATGCGGAAGTGGTCATGAGCCCAATGGGTAAAAAGACTGTTCGTTGGATTAAGCCTGAGGACCTAGATGAACGGATGTCATCAAGTCGCAATATCTTGGCCAAAGACCGTTTTGACCAACCAGTCTTCCTCTTTGAAAATGACTTTGCCCTCCGCTGGTTTGCGGACAAGTATCCAGATGTAGAGTTGGAGGAGAAGATGTAAATCGTTACAAATGACTAGCAACATAAAGTTGCTGTCATTTGACGGTAAGCGCTATGGCGGCTTACCTAAACGCTTCACTAGGCAAAGTCCACGAATGGTATCGATTCGTAAAACTTTCCGTCGTAACGGGTAGTGAGTGGCCTAGCTAACTGCTTTACTAACTACGTTTGGCAATAGAATCGATTTGCCAAACTCCGTGTCGTGGTGTAAAAAATAGCCTTACCTAAACGCTTCACTAGTAAAAGTCCGCGAATGATATTGATTCGTGGATTTTTCCGTTGTAGCAGAAAGTAGGTAGCCTAGCTAACTGCCTTACTAACTACGTTTGGCAAATAAAATCGATTCGTAAAACTCAGTGTCGTAATGTGAAAATCGTAAACCGTAATGGGACTTCAACTAAAATCTCCACCGGTATGGTTTTACGAACGAATGGGCGAAAATAATGGTTACGTAGAAACATATGATGGGAATAAAAAAGAAATGAGACAAAGAATGAAAGAAGAGAAAAAAGCGATTGTCTTAGGAGCAAGTAATGCTCAGTATGAATAAAGTTGAAACAACAATAAAATCCCTGTGTGTTCATTATGATAATCGGAAGTTTTATATTTTTAATGATGATCTTCCGATTGACAGTAGTATTCTGAAAGATTATCGTTTGCCCTTTGAGGGACTTTCTTACGCTACCTTCTTTAGGTATTTTATTCCTAAGTATGTAAGTGAGGTTCGTGTACTGTATTTAGACTCGGATATTATCGTAAGAAAACCGATAGATGAGCTGTGGTACTTAGACGTTACAGGCATCTCCTTAGTAGCAGTTAGAGATGATTTTTATACACTTATTTTCAATGCTGGTTTTTTGTTAATCAACAATGACATGTGAAGAGCAGAAAATGTCACGTAAAATCTGATTTAAGACACAAATAAAAAATCTTCCAATTCTCTGTTTCCGTGTTTGAAGGCTTCTTTTCCTTTCTGTTGATAGGCTAGTAGCAGACGATTGATTTGTCTTTCAGAAAGATTAAGTTCGACACAGGCTAGTTTCTTTGTTTTTTCTTTGGTCTATAGCTTTTATCACAAAATATTTTTTCGTTTCATTCATATTCAGTTGGATCCTTTTCATATGATTATTCTACCAAATGGGACATTTTCACGTTCGATTTACTAAAGACATTATCACATTCGAATCACAAATAAATAAAAAAATCTTCCAATTCCCTTGCAAAAATGAAGAAAGTGTGATAACATAGTACGGTATGTGGTGCTAGCACATCCGCTATATTAGATCTAATAGGAGGAAAACACAAATGGCTAAAGTATGTTACTTTACAGGTCGTAAGACTGTATCAGGAAACAACCGTTCACACGCGATGAACCAAACAAAACGTGCCGTAAAACCAAACCTTCAAAAAGTTACTGTTCTTATCGATGGTAAACCTAAAAAAGTTTGGGCTTCAGCTCGTGCTTTGAAATCAGGTAAAGTTGAACGCGTTTAATAATAAAAGTAAGGAGACCTCAGGGTCTTTTTCTTTTGTCATAGCGAAAAAATCATTTTAAAAGCAGAGTAAATATCCGCTGATACAGTATTCTGCTTTTACACTTGGGCTGAAATATGATAAAATAGAGTATCAACTAGTTGAGGTAAAAAGGATGACTGTAAAAATTAATACAAAAGATGGTCAAATCGAACTAACAGATGAAGTGATTGCAACTGTCGTAGGCGGTGCAACAACTGAGATTTTTGGTGTGGTCGGTATGGCTAGTAAAAATGCCCTCAAAGATAATTTTCAAGCCCTTCTAGGTAAGGAAAATTATTCCAAAGGTGTCGTCGTAAAGGCGGCCGAAGATGGCAGTATTGCAGTTGATGTATATACCGTGTTGAGCTACGGAACAAAGATTAGTGAAGTGTCAAAAAACATTCAAGAGCGTGTTCGTTTTAGTTTGGAAAACCAGCTTGGCATTACTGCTCAGACTGTAAATGTCTACATTCAAAATATCAAAGTTGTAGGAGAATAACCGTGTCAAAAATTACTACTAGCTTATTTCAAGAAATGGTGCAGGCTGCGTCAACTCGCTTGAATAAGCAAGCTGAATATGTCAATTCATTAAACGTCTTCCCCGTTCCAGATGGAGATACTGGAACAAACATGGGAATGACCATTGAAAATGGTGCTAAAGAAGTTGCAGATAAGCCAGCTTCTACAGTTGGCGAGGTAGCGAGCATTCTTGCAAAAGGTCTTTTGATGGGCGCGCGTGGGAACTCAGGAGTTATTACGTCTCAGCTTTTCCGTGGATTTTCACAAGCTATCAAGGATAAAGACGAGTTAACAGGTCAAGACTTGGCCCTTGCTTTCCAATCAGGTGTGGAAGTTGCTTATAAGGCAGTTATGAAACCAGTTGAAGGAACGATTTTGACAGTTTCTCGTGGGGCTGCTATCGGTGCTAAGAAAAAAGCTGAGCAAACAGATGACGCTGTTGAAGTCATGCGTGCAGCCTTGGAAGGTGCTAAAACAGCTCTAGCTAAAACGCCAGACATGCTTCCAGTCTTGAAGGAAGTTGGCGTTGTGGACTCAGGTGGTCAAGGATTGGTCTTCATCTACGAAGGTTTCCTTTCAGCTCTTACTGGCGAATATATTGCATCTGAGGACTTTGTAGCGACTCCTGCCAACATGAGTGAGATGATCAATGCAGAGCATCATAAGTCTGTGGCTGGTCATGTAGCGACTGAGGACATTACCTTTGGTTATTGTACTGAAATCATGGTAGCTCTTAAGCAAGGTCCAACCTATGCTAAAGATTTTGACTACGAAGAATTCCGTAACTACTTGAATGAGCTTGGGGATTCTCTCCTCGTTGTTAATGATGATGAAATTGTCAAAGTTCATGTCCATACAGAAGATCCAGGACTTGTTATGCAAGAAGGTCTCAAATATGGTAGCTTGGTCAAGGTAAAAGTTGACAATATGCGTAACCAACACGAAGCACAGGTTGAAAAAGAAGCTGCTCAAGTTAGCAAGCCTGCTGAAGAAAAAGAGTATGCTTTGATTGCTGTAGTGGCTGGTAAAGGTCTAGCAGATATCTTCCGTTCTCAAGGTGTTGATTATGTTATCGAAGGCGGTCAAACTATGAACCCTTCAACAGAAGACTTTATCAAGGCTGTTGAACAGGTCAATGCTCGTAACATCATCTTCCTGCCAAACAACAAAAATATCTTCATGGCAGCTCAATCTGCAGCAGAAGTTTTGGAGCAACCAGCAGTAGTGGTGGAAGCTCGTACTCTTCCTCAAGGTTTGACAAGTCTTCTTGCCTTTGATCCAAGCAAGTCCATTGAAGAAAACCAAGAGCGTATGACAGCTGCTCTTAGCGATGTCGTTAGCGGAAGCGTTACAACAGCTGTTCGTGATACAACCATTGATGGTTTAGAAATCCATGAAAACGATAATCTAGGTATGGTGGATGGGAAAATTCTTGTGTCAAACCCTGACATGCACCAAACCTTGACAGAAACCTTGAAACATATGTTGGATGAAGATAGTGAGATCGTAACCTTCTATGTCGGTGAAGACGGAAGCGAAGAACTTGCCAATGAAATTGCTCAAGAAATCGCAGAAGAATTCGAAGATGTTGAAGTCGAGATTCACCAAGGTCAACAACCTGTTTATCCATACCTATTTAGTGTGGAATAAGATTAATGAAGGACTGAGAAATCGGTTCTTTTTTCTTTTTTAGTAAATGAAATCGGTATCTTTTTTAATAAAAACAAAAATAACATTCATAAATAAACATTAAAATAGAAAATTCAGAAAATTTCTTCTTTTCTCTTGAAAAATCTTGAAAAAATGGTATGATAGTAACAAGTTATTTTTAAGAGGAAAGAAAGGGGAACAATGGAGAAAATCAGTTTAGAATCTCCTAAGACGGGGTCGGATCTAGTTTTGGAAACACTTCGTGATTTAGGAATTGATACCATCTTTGGTTATCCTGGTGGTGCGGTTTTGCCTTTTTATGATGCGATATATAATTTTAAAGGTATTCGCCATATTCTAGGACGCCATGAACAAGGTTGTTTGCATGAAGCTGAAGGTTATGCCAAATCAACTGGAAAGTTGGGTGTTGCCGTCGTCACTAGCGGGCCAGGAGCAACAAATGCCATTACAGGGATTGCAGATGCCATGAGCGACAGTGTTCCCCTTTTGGTCTTTACAGGTCAGGTGGCGCGAGCAGGTATTGGGAAGGATGCCTTTCAGGAGGCAGACATCGTGGGAATTACCATGCCAATCACTAAGTACAATTATCAAGTTCGTGAGACAGCAGATATTCCTCGTATCATTACGGAAGCTGTCCATATCGCAACTACAGGTCGCCCAGGGCCAGTCGTAATTGACCTTCCTAAAGACGTATCTGCTTTAGAAACAGACTTCATCTATTCACCAGAAGTCAACCTACCAAGCTATCAACCGACTCTTGAACCAAATGATATGCAAATCAAGAAAATCCTGAAGCAATTATCCAAGGCTAAAAAACCAGTCTTGCTAGCCGGTGGTGGGATTAGTTATGCTGAAGCAGCTACAGAATTAAATGAATTTGCAGAACGCTATCAAATTCCAGTGGTAACCAGTCTTTTGGGGCAAGGTACGATTGCAACGAGTCATCCACTCTTCCTTGGAATGGGAGGCATGCACGGGTCATTCGCAGCTAATATTGCCATGACGGAAGCGGACTTTATGATTAGTATTGGTTGTCGTTTCGATGACCGCTTGACGGGGAATCCTAAGACTTTCGCTAAGAATGCCAAGGTTGCCCACATTGATATTGACCCTGCCGAGATTGGCAAGATTATCAGTGCAGATATTCCTGTGGTTGGAGATGCTAAGAAAGCCTTGCAAATGTTGCTGGCGGAACCAACCGTTCATAACAATACTGAGAAATGGATTGAGAAAGTCACGAAAGACAAGAACCGTGTTCGTTCTTATGACAAGAAAGAGCGTGTGGTTCAGCCACAAGCTGTTATTGAACGAATTGGTGAATTGACAAATGGAGATGCCATCGTGGTAACAGACGTTGGTCAACACCAAATGTGGACAGCCCAGTATTATCCCTACCAAAATGAACGTCAGTTAGTGACTTCAGGTGGTTTAGGAACCATGGGATTTGGAATTCCAGCAGCAATTGGTGCCAAAATTGCCAACCCAGATAAGGAAGTAGTCTTGTTTGTTGGGGATGGCGGTTTCCAAATGACTAACCAGGAATTGGCGATTTTGAACATTTACAAGGTGCCAATCAAGGTGGTTATGTTGAACAACCACTCGCTTGGAATGGTCCGCCAGTGGCAGGAATCCTTCTATGAAGGTAGAACATCAGAGTCAGTCTTCGATACTCTTCCTGATTTTCAACTGATGGCACAAGCTTACGGTATTAAAAACTATAAGTTTGACAATCCTGAGACCTTGGCTCAAGACCTTGAAGTCATTACTGAGAATGTTCCTATGCTAATCGAGGTAGATATTTCTCGTAAGGAACAGGTGTTGCCAATGGTGCCAGCTGGTAAGAGTAATCATGAGATGTTGGGGGTGAAGTTCCATGCGTAGAATGTTAACAGCAAAACTACAAAATCGTTCAGGAGTTCTCAATCGCTTTACCGGCGTTCTGTCTCGTCGTCAGGTTAATATCGAAAGCATCTCTGTTGGAGCAACAGAAGATCCGAATGTATCGCGTATTACCATTATTATTGATGTAGCTTCACATGATGAAGTGGAGCAAATCATCAAGCAACTCAATCGTCAGATTGATGTGATTCGCATTCGTGATATTACGGATAAACCACACTTGGAGCGCGAGGTGATTTTGGTTAAGATGTCAGCGCCAGCTGAGAAACGAGCTGAGATTCTAGCGATTATTCAACCTTTCCGTGCAACGGTGGTAGACGTAGCACCAAGCTCGATTACCATTCAGATGACAGGAAATGCTGAAAAGAGTGAAGCTCTATTGCGAGTCATTCGACCATACGGTATTCGCAATATTGCTCGAACCGGAGCAACTGGATTTACCCGCGATTAATACTCTTCGAAAATCAAATTCAAACCACGTCAGCTTCGCCTTGCCGTACTCAAGTACAGCCTGCGGCTAGCTTCCTAGTTTGCTCTTTGATTTTCATTGAGTATAAAAAAACTTAATTTTGTTAAACCAGCCTAAAAGGCAATAAATAATAGAAAAGAGAGAAAAACTATGGCAGTTCAAATGGAATACGAAAAAGATGTTAAAGTAGCAGCACTTGACGGTAAAAAAATCGCCGTTATCGGTTATGGTTCACAAGGACATGCGCATGCTCAAAACTTGCGTGATTCAGGTCGCGATGTCATCATCGGTGTACGTCCAGGTAAATCTTTTGACAAAGCAAAAGAAGATGGATTTGACACTTATACAGTAGCAGAAGCTACTAAATTGGCTGATGTTATCATGATTTTGGCACCAGACGAAATCCAACAAGAATTGTACGAAGCAGAAATCGCTCCAAACTTGGAAGCTGGAAATGCAGTTGGATTTGCCCATGGTTTCAACATTCACTTTGAATTTATCAAAGTTCCTGCGGATGTAGATGTCTTTATGTGTGCTCCTAAAGGACCAGGACACTTGGTGCGTCGTACTTATGAAGAAGGATTTGGTGTTCCAGCTCTTTATGCAGTTTACCAAGATGCAACAGGAAATGCTAAAAACATTGCTATGGACTGGTGTAAAGGTGTTGGAGCAGCTCGTGTAGGTCTTCTTGAAACAACATACAAAGAAGAAACTGAAGAAGATTTGTTTGGTGAACAAGCTGTACTTTGTGGTGGTTTGACTGCCCTTATCGAAGCAGGTTTCGAAGTCTTGACAGAAGCAGGTTACGCTCCAGAATTGGCTTACTTTGAAGTTCTTCACGAAATGAAATTGATCGTTGACTTGATCTACGAAGGTGGATTCAAGAAAATGCGTCAATCTATTTCAAACACTGCTGAATACGGTGACTATGTATCAGGTCCACGTGTAATCACTGAACAAGTTAAAGAAAATATGAAGGCTGTCTTGGCAGACATCCAAAATGGTAAATTTGCAAATGACTTTGTAAATGACTATAAAGCTGGACGTCCAAAATTGACTGCTTACCGTGAACAAGCAGCTAACCTTGAAATTGAAAAAGTTGGTGCAGAATTGCGTAAAGCAATGCCATTCGTTGGTAAAAACGACGATGATGCATTCAAAATCTATAACTAATTGATAGAAATTAAGGTGAAGGCGAGTTGGAGGACTAACTCGCTTTTATAATCAATTCATCTCACTTTTAAGGGGATGGATTGCGATAAGTATGAAATAGTCTAGGAGAAAAAGATGTTAAGTTCAAAAGATATAATCAAGGCTCATAAGGTCTTGAACGGTGTGGTTGTGAATACACCGCTTGATTATGACCATTATTTATCGGAAAAGTATGGTGCTAAGATTTATTTGAAAAAAGAAAATGCCCAACGTGTTCGTTCTTTTAAAATTCGTGGTGCTTATTATGCCATTTCCCAACTCAGCAAGGAAGAGCGTGAACGTGGAGTAGTCTGCGCTTCTGCGGGAAATCATGCGCAGGGAGTAGCCTATACCTGTAATGAAATGAAAATTCCTGCTACTATTTTTATGCCCATTACTACTCCGCAACAAAAAATTGGTCAAGTTCGCTTTTTTGGTGGGGATTTCGTAACCATTAAACTAGTTGGAGATACCTTTGATGCCTCAGCTAAAGCAGCTCAAGAATTTACAGTTTCTGAAAATCGTACCTTTATTGATCCTTTTGATGATGCTCATGTTCAGGCAGGTCAAGGAACCGTTGCTTATGAGATTTTAGAAGAAGCTCGAAAAGAATCGATTGATTTTGATGCTGTCTTGGTTCCTGTTGGTGGTGGCGGTCTCATTGCCGGGGTTTCTACCTATATCAAGGAAACAAGTCCAGAAATTGAAGTCATTGGAGTAGAGGCGAATGGAGCGCGTTCCATGAAGGCTGCCTTTGAAGCTGGTGGTCCAGTCAAACTTAAAGAAATTGACAAATTTGCAGATGGGATTGCTGTACAAAAGGTGGGACAGTTGACCTATGAGGCAACTCGTCAACATGTTCAAACCTTAGTAGGTGTTGATGAGGGATTGATTTCTGAAACCTTGATTGACCTCTACTCTAAGCAAGGAATTGTTGCAGAACCTGCTGGAGCGGCTAGTATTGCTTCTTTAGAAGTTTTAGCTGAATATATCAAGGGGAAAACCATTTGTTGTATCATTTCTGGAGGAAATAATGATATCAACCGTATGCCAGAAATGGAAGAGCGTGCCTTGATTTATGATGGGATCAAGCATTACTTTGTGGTCAATTTTCCACAGCGTCCAGGAGCATTGCGTGAATTTGTAAATGATATCCTGGGGCCAAATGATGATATCACACGTTTTGAGTATATCAAGCGAGCTAGCAAGGGGACAGGGCCTGTATTGATTGGAATCGCTTTGGCAGATAAGCATGATTATGCAGGATTGATTCGTCGAATGGAAGGTTTTGATCCGGCTTATATTAATTTAAATGGTAATGAAACCCTTTATAATATGCTTGTCTGAGGACTAATAAAAAAATATCATATTATTTGCACAACTGATGTATAGGTGCTATAATGAAGATGAAGAAAGGGGGCGATTCCTATGGTTTTAGGAAACTTATCGTGCAATTCTTACTTCTGTTCATTATAGCACTTATGATGTTTGGCTCAGATTTCCATCCTTCATTTTGATTTCCCGTCTATTTTGAAAAGTAAACTCACACGGTCTTTAAGATGTGATTTGCTTTCTTTTTGCTGACAAATATACCATATTAAAAGAATATATAAGTAATTGACTGAGCTTATCTGTCTTGTCATCTTTATTAAGGATGGTTTAGAGAATCGGGTGTCTGCTTCTAGGCTAGCACCTCAATATCCAAATGCGTGATGGATTTGAAGAATATAAGGAATAACTATCTCTCAGATGATTTATCGAGGAAGAAAGATAGGAGTTTTTGAGCTAGTGAAGGCTTTGATTTCTAAAGGTTAGGGCTGTCATCTTCAGTTCTTAAATCGAAGAAATAAGCTATCTTACGGAAATAGGGAAGCATTTTTTTAAAAGCTTGAATAATTTTGCACCTCAAGAGGGTAATAATACAATATTTTTATTAGCAAATATTTATGGTGTAGAGGCTAGCAAAACCTATATATTATCGGCTTTAAAAAGGAAGTAAGAAAATTCTGAACTAATTATTTTCGTTGAATATATGTTTTTTTATTGACAAAAGTAGTAAAAACGTATACAATTAAATATTGTAAAGAAGAAAATAGGAGAAAAACATGGCTAAGTCAAACTTTGAAAAAGTAGAATCAGTTGTTGGCTGGGTTCGTGATAAGAAAATCACAGGCTACCGTATCTCTAAAGAAACGAATGCGCGTGAAATGTCTATCATTGCTCTGGCGCAGGGTCGTGCAAAAGTAAAAAATATTTCATTTGAAACAGCCCTAGGCCTAATTGATTTCTATGAAAAAAATCATGAAAAATTTGAAGATTAATCTTTGGATAACGGCGGATTCTTGACCCTCAAGTAGTAGAGATAGAGAATCTGCCTTTTCATTTTGGACAGCAAAAAGACTGCACGATTGATGCAGCCTTTTCTTTTTATTTGAGATAGCGTTGAAGGAATTCTTTTGTACGGTCTTCTTTAGGATTGGTGAAGAGGTCTTCTGGTTTGCCTTCTTCAGCGATTACACCCTTATCCATGAAGATAACACGGTGAGAGACATCACGGGCGAATTCCATTTCGTGAGTTACAACAATCATGGTCAAGCCTTCTTGAGCCAGGTCCTGCATGATTTTGAGGACTTCTCCAACCATTTCTGGATCGAGAGCTGATGTTGGTTCGTCAAAGAGAATAGCATCAGGATTCATGGAAAGGGCACGAGCGATGGCCACACGTTGTTTTTGACCACCTGAGAGTTGTTTTGGTTTCGCTTGCCAGTAGCGTTCTCCCATGCCGACCTTTTCAAGGTTTTCTTTGGCAATCTTTTCAGCTTCTGTACGTTCGCGTTTAAGAACAGTTGTCTGAGCGACAATTGTGTTTTCAAGCACGTTGAGATTTTCAAAGAGGTTAAAGGATTGGAACACCATCCCCAACTTTTCACGGTATTGCGTGAGGTCATAGCCTTTTTCGAGGACGTTTTGTCCATGATAAAGGATTTGTCCATCAGTTGGCGTTTCAAGTAGGTTAATGGAGCGTAGGAAGGTAGATTTCCCGCTTCCAGAGCTTCCGATGATAGAGATGACCTCTCCCTTGTGGACAGTGAGAGAAATGTCTTTTAGCACTTCGTTTTGTCCATAGGATTTTTTAAGGTGTTTAATTTCAAGGATTGCTTGTGTCATTATTTCAAATCCTCCGTTTGCATTTGGTTAGCACCTGTAGTATAGGTATCCATGTCCATTCGGCGCTCGATGAAGCGTAGGATACGTGTTACGGTGAAGGTGAGGACAAAGTAAATTACGGCGATGATTGTAAATGTCTGGAAGTATTGATAGGTTTGCGTCGCCACGGTATTTCCTGAGAAATAAAGTTCGACAACCGAGATAACGTTCAATACAGATGTATCTTTGATATTGATGACAAATTCATTACCAGTTGCTGGTAGGATATTGCGGACAACCTGAGGTAGGACAATCTTACGCATGGTTTGGTTATGAGTCATACCAAGAGCAGTCGCAGCTTCAAATTGTCCCTTGTCAACTGCTAGGATACCACCACGAACGATTTCAGTCATGTAGGCACCGGTATTGATTGAAACGATGAAGATAGCAGCCAGTGTACGGTCAAGGTTGATACCGAAAGCTTGGGCAGTTCCATAGTAGATAACCATCGATTGAACGATCATTGGCGTACCACGGAAAATTTCAATATAGACATTGAGGATCCAGCCGACTAGTTTTTGTAGGCCATAAATGGCTTTATTTTCAGATAGAGGAGCAGTGCGGAAGACACCAATGGCAAGTCCAATAATGAGACCTATGATGGTTCCGACGATTGAGATTAAAAGAGTGATACCAGCGCCACGCAAGAGTTGTTGCCAGTTTTCAGAAAGAATTTTAGCGACTTGGCTAAAGAAACTACTGCTAGTTTCTTCAGTTGTTGTAGCTTCGGCAGGTTGTTCCTTGATCATACGATCCATCAGGGCAACTTGGTCATCTTTTGAAATGGTTTCAATGCTGGCATTGATTTGGCTAATACGATTGTCATCTTTACGAAGTCCAATGGCAATAGCTGTATCTTCTTCTCCAGTTTTGAAACCTGGCTCTACTTGAACCATTTTAAACTTAGAGTTAGCAACTTCGGCAGTCAGTGCTTCAGGGCGCTCAGAAACATAGGCATCGATGACACCAGCTTCAAGTGCTTGGCGCATTTGAGCGAAGTCTCCCATGGCAGTTTCTTTTTTAGCACCTGGGATTTGTGCAATCAAGTCATAAAGATAGACACCTTGTTGAGAAGTGATTTTCGCACCGTTAAAGTCATCCAAAGATTTTGCATTTGCGTAGGCAGAATCTTTTTTGACTAGTAGAACTGGTTCGCTAGTGTAGTAACTGCTTGAAAAGGCAATTTCTTGTTTGCGTTCAGCAGTAGGGCTCATACCTGCGATAATCATGTCAATCTTACCGGAAGTGAGGGCAGGGACTAGACCTTCCCACTTGGTTTTAACAACCAAAGGTTCTTTACCTAAGTCCTTAGCGATTTTCTTGGCGATTTGAACATCGTATCCATTGGCATACTGGTTGGTTCCATCGATTTTGACAGCTCCATTGCTATCATCATCCTGGGTCCAGTTAAAGGGGGCATATGCTGCTTCCATCCCGATGCGTAAATATTCATCGGCTTGAGCAACATTGACAAGTCCCAGCATCAGCAAGAGACTTGTGAAAATAGATAAGTATATTTTTCTCATGATTTCTCCTATTTCTAATCTATTAAAAAATAACTGTCTCCTATTTTATCGAAAAATGCGTAATTTTTCAACATAAGTAAGCCTTTACTTACGAAAAAATGCTATAATGATAAGAAAGATAAAAAGGGGGCTTAGTTGATGAAAAAAACTTTTTTCTTACTGATGTTAGGCTTGTTTTGCCTTCTGCCACTTTCTGTTTTTGCCATTGATTTCAAGATAAACTCTTATCAAGGTGATTTGTATATTCATGCAGACAATACGGCAGAATTTAGACAAAAGATAGTTTATCAGTTTGAGGAGGACTTTAAGGGACAAATCGTGGGACTTGGTCGTGCAGGCAAGATGCCTAGCGGATTTGCCATTGATTCTCATCCAAAGGTTCAGGCTGCGAAAAATGGTGCTGAACTAGCAGACGTTACGAGCGAAGTGATAGAAGGAGCAGATGGTTATACTGTTAAAGTCTATAATCCAGGTCAGGAAGGTGACACAGTTGAAGTTGACCTTATATGGAACTTAAAAAATTTGCTTTTCCTATATGATGACATTGCTGAATTAAATTGGCAACCTTTAACAGATAGTTCAGGGGCTATTGGCAAGTTTGAATTTCATGTAAGGGGAGACAAGGGAGCTGAAAAACTCTTTTTCCATACAGGCAAACTTTTTAGAGAGGGAACGATTGAAAAGAGTAGCCTTGATTATACTATTCGTTTGGACAATCTTCCGGCTAAGCGTGGAGTTGAGTTGCATGCCTACTGGCCTCGGACCGATTTTACTAGCGCTAGGGATCAGGGGTTGAAAGGGAATCGTTTAGACGAGTTTAATAAGATAGAAAACTCGATTGTTAAAGAAAAAGAGCAAAGTAAACAACTCGTTACGTGGGTGTTTCCTGCCATACTTTCCATCTCCTTGTTATTGAGTGTCTGCTTCTATTTTATTTATAGAAGAAAGACCACTACTTCGGTCAAATATGCCAAAAATCATCGTCTCTATGAACCACCAATGGAATTAGAGCCTATGGTTTTATCAGAGGCTGTCTACTCGACCTCCTTGGAGGAAGTGAGTCCTCTAACCAAAGGAGCAGGTAAATTTACCTTTGACCAACTTATTCAAGCTACCTTGCTAGATGTGATAGACCGTGGGAATGTCTCTATTATTTCAGAAGGAGATGCAGTTGGTTTGAGGCTAGTAAAAGAAGATGGTTTGTCAAGCTTTGAGAAAGACTGTCTAAATCTGGCTTTTTCAGGTAAAAAAGAAGCAACTCTTTCCAATTTGTTTGCGGATTACAAGGTATCTGATAGTCTTTATCGTAGAGCAAAAGCTGCTGATGAAAAACGGATTCAAGCAAAGGGGCGTCAGCTCAAATCTTCTTTTGAAGAAGTATTGAACCAGATGCAAGAAGGAGTGAGAAATCGGGTTACCTTCTGGGGGCTCCCAGATTATTATCGTCCTTTAACTGGTGGGGAAAAGGCCATGCAAGTGGGTATGGGACTCTCCACTATCTTGCCCCTATTTATCGGATTTGGTCTGTTCTTGTACAGTTTAGACGTTTATGGCTATCTTTTCCTCCCCTTGCCTATACTTGGTTTTCTAGGTTTGGTTTTGGCTGTTTTCTATTATTGGAAGCTTCGACTAAATAATCGTGATGGCGTTCTAAATGAAGCAGGAGCAGAAGTCTACTATCTCTGGACCAGTTTTGAAAATATGTTGCGTGAGATTGCACGATTGGATCAGGCAGAGTTGGAAAGTATTGTAGTCTGGAATCGCCTCTTGGTCTATGCGACCTTATTTGGCTATGCGGACAAGGTTAGTCATTTGATGAAGGTTCATCAGATTCAAGTGGAAAATCCAGATATCAATCTTTATGTAGCTTATGGCTGGCATAGTATGTTTTATCATTCAAGCGCGCAAATGAGCCATTATGCTAGTGTCGCAAATACAGCAAGTACCTACTCCGTATCTTCTGGAAGTGGAAGTTCTGGCGGTGGCTTCTCTGGAGGCGGAGGTGGCGGCAGTATCGGCGCCTTTTAAAGAGAGCTATCACTGGCTGAAAAAATATGCTATAATGGAAGATAGAAAAAGGAGTAATCTATGTATCTTATTGAAATTTTAAAATCTATCTTCTTCGGAATTGTTGAAGGAATTACGGAATGGTTGCCCATTTCTAGTACAGGTCACTTGATTTTAGCAGAGGAGTTTATCCAATACCAAAATCAAAATGAAGCCTTTATGTCTATGTTTAATGTCGTGATTCAGCTTGGTGCGATTTTAGCGGTTATGGTGATTTACTTTAATAAGCTCAATCCTTTCAAACCGACTAAGGACAAACAGGAAGTTCGTAAGACTTGGAGACTATGGTTGAAGGTCTTGATTGCGACCTTGCCTTTGCTTGGCGTCTTTAAATTTGATGATTGGTTTGACACCCACTTCCATAACATGGTTTCAGTTGCCCTCATGTTGATTATCTACGGGATTGCCTTTATCTATTTGGAAAAGCGCAATAAAGCGCGTGCTATCGAGCCAAGTGTAACAGAGTTAGACAAGCTTCCTTACACGACAGCTTTCTATATCGGACTCTTCCAAGTTCTTGCCCTTTTACCAGGGACTAGCCGTTCAGGTGCAACGATTGTCGGTGGTTTGTTAAATGGAACCAGTCGTTCTGTTGTGACAGAATTTACTTTCTATCTTGGAATTCCTGTTATGTTTGGGGCCAGTGCCTTAAAGATTTTCAAGTTTTTGAAAGCAGGACAGCTCTTGAGCTTTGGGCAATTGTTCTTGCTCTTGGTTGCGATGGGAGTAGCTTTTGCAGTCAGCATGGTGGCTATTCGTTTCTTGACAAGCTATGTGAAAAAACACGACTTTACCCTTTTCGGCAAATACCGCATCGTGCTTGGTAGTGTTTTGCTACTTTACAGTTTTGTCCGTTTATTTGTATAAGAAAAACCTTGAAGGGGCAGCTCTTCAAGGTTTTAAAATCCAGTCACGGTAATCCCCAGCAGGCGGACACCTCTTTCTTTCTCGCTTAACTCTTCATAGAGTTGCAGGGCTATTTGGCTTATCTGACTAGCATCCTGTGTTTTTTGAACAATACTTTTTCGTTTAGTGAGAGTTGAAAAGTCCTCGTAGCGAATTTTCAAAATGACAATTTTTCCAGCTTTTTCTTGCTGATTGAGATTGAGAGCGACTCTTTCTGATAGAAGAGTCAGCTCTTTTTTGATATCTTCCTCGGCACGGAGAATCTTCCCGTAGGTTTTCTCCTTCCCGATTGATTTACGGATGCGATTTGATTTAACTGGGGAATTGTGAATGCCACGAGCCTTTCGATAAAGGTCATAGCCCAGTCTGCCAAAGCGGTCTATTAGTGTTACCTCAGGGACTTCAAGTAGGTCAGCGCCAGTAAAAACTCCCATTTGATGAAGACGTTCCACCGTCTTTTTTCCTACTCCATGAAACTTGGAAATATCCATTTGTTTGAGAAAATCCTCAGCCTGGTCAGGTAGAATCACTGTCAAACCATGAGGTTTTTGATAATCGCTAGCCATTTTAGCTAAGAATTTGTTATAAGAAACGCCAGCAGAAGCAGTTAGATGGAGTTCTTGCCAGATATCCTCTTGAATGAGGCGAGCGATTTTGACCGCTGACTTGATACCGAGTTTATTTTCTGTTACATCCAAATAGGCTTCGTCAATACTCATAGGTTCAATCAAATCTGTATAGCGCTTAAAAATAGCTCGAATCTGTAGTCCCACAGCTTTGTATTTCTCATAATTTCCTGAGATGAAGATGGCCTGGGGACAACGCTCATAGGCTTCCTTAGAGCTCATAGCTGAATGGACACCAAAAGCTCGCGCCTCATAGCTACAAGTAGAAACGACTCCCCGTCCACCTGTTTGCCGAGGGTCGCTTCCGATAATGACAGGTTTTCCTCTGAGTTTAGGATTATCCCTAATTTCCACCGCAGCAAAAAAGGCATCCATGTCAATATGGATGATTTTTCTTGACAAATCATTTAATAAGGGGAAAATCAACATGTCTAGCACCTTTTTTACTGCTTATTTTCTTTTATTATACCCTTTTTTCTGAAAAAAAGAAAAAAGGACTTTATTTTTTCAAAAATATAATACAGTTTGAAATAAAATGTAGACTGTTTTAGAAAAGAAAGTGTAAAAATAGGGAATTTTCACTTGTTGAAATCGGTTACTGTATGGTATACTTGACTCATGAATGTAACAGATGGTTGTTACTAGAAAGAAAAAAGAGGACATTAACATGGTTGTTAAAACAGTTGTTGAAGCACAAGATATTTTTGACAAAGCTTGGGAAGGCTTCAAAGGCGTAGATTGGAAAGAAAAAGCAAGTGTATCACGCTTCGTACAAGCTAACTACACACCTTACGATGGAGACGAAAGCTTCCTCGCAGGACCAACAGAACGTTCACTTCACATCAAAAAAATTGTAGAAGAAACTAAGGCTCACTACGAAGAAACTCGTTTCCCAATGGACACTCGTCCAACATCTATCGCTGATATCCCAGCAGGATTTATCGACAAAGAAAACGAAGTTATCTTCGGTATCCAAAACGATGAACTCTTCAAATTGAACTTCATGCCAAAAGGTGGTATCCGTATGGCTGAAACTACTTTGAAAGAAAATGGATACGAACCAGACCCAGCTGTTCACGAAATCTTTACTAAATACGTAACAACAGTTAACGACGGTATCTTCCGTGCTTACACTTCAAACATCCGTCGCGCTCGTCATGCTCACACTGTAACTGGTCTTCCAGACGCATACTCACGCGGACGTATCATCGGTGTTTACGCACGTCTTGCTCTTTACGGTGCAGACTACTTGATGCAAGAAAAAGTAAATGACTGGAATGCAATCGAAGAAATCGATGAAGAAACAATCCGTCTTCGTGAAGAAATCAATCTTCAATACCAAGCATTGCAACAAGTTGTTCGCTTGGGTGACCTTTATGGAGTTGACGTTCGCAAACCAGCGATGAACGTTAAAGAAGCAATCCAATGGGTTAACATCGCCTTCATGTCTGTCTGCCGTGTTATCAACGGTGCTGCAACATCTCTAGGACGTGTGCCAATCGTATTGGACATCTTTGCAGAACGTGACCTTGCTCGTGGTACATTTACTGAATCAGAAATCCAAGAATTCGTTGATGATTTCGTTATGAAACTTCGTACAGTTAAATTTGCTCGTACAAAAGCTTATGACCAATTGTACTCAGGTGACCCAACTTTCATCACAACTTCTATGGCTGGTATGGGTAACGACGGTCGTCACCGTGTTACTAAGATGGACTACCGTTTCTTGAACACTCTTGACAACATCGGTAACTCACCAGAACCAAACTTGACAGTTCTTTGGACTGACAAATTGCCATACAACTTCCGTCGCTACTGTATGCACATGAGCCACAAACACTCTTCAATCCAATACGAAGGTGTAACAACAATGGCTAAAGACGGATATGGTGAAATGAGCTGTATTTCATGCTGTGTGTCTCCACTTGACCCAGAAAATGAAGAACAACGCCACAACATCCAGTACTTCGGTGCGCGTGTAAACGTATTGAAAGCCCTTCTTACTGGTTTGAACGGTGGTTACGACGATGTTCACAAAGACTACAAAGTATTTGACATCGAACCAATCCGTGACGAAGTTCTTGAATTTGAATCAGTTAAAGCTAACTTTGAAAAATCTCTTGACTGGTTGACTGACACTTACGTAGACGCTTTGAACATCATCCACTACATGACTGATAAGTACAACTACGAAGCTGTTCAAATGGCCTTCTTGCCAACTAAACAACGTGCCAACATGGGATTCGGTATCTGTGGATTTGCTAACACAGTTGATACATTGTCAGCTATCAAATACGCTACAGTTAAACCAATCCGTGATGAAAATGGCTATATCTACGATTACGAAACAATTGGTGAATACCCACGTTGGGGTGAAGATGACCCACGTTCAAACGAATTGGCAGAATGGTTGATCGAAGCTTACACAACTCGTCTACGTAGCCACAAACTTTACAAAGACGCAGAAGCTACTGTATCACTTTTGACAATCACATCTAACGTTGCTTACTCTAAACAAACTGGTAACTCACCAGTCCACAAAGGTGTATACCTCAACGAAGATGGTTCTGTGAACTTGTCTAAACTTGAATTCTTCTCACCAGGTGCTAACCCATCTAACAAAGCTAAAGGTGGTTGGTTGCAAAACTTGAACTCACTTTCTAGCCTTGACTTTAGTTATGCAGCTGACGGTATCTCATTGACTACACAAGTATCACCTCGCGCTCTTGGTAAGACTCGTGACGAACAAGTTGATAACTTGGTAACAATCCTTGATGGTTACTTTGAAAACGGTGGACAACACGTTAACTTGAACGTTATGGACTTGAACGATGTTTACGAAAAGATCATGTCAGGTGAAGACGTTATCGTACGTATCTCTGGATACTGTGTAAACACTAAATACCTGACTCCAGAACAAAAAACTGAATTGACACAACGTGTCTTCCACGAAGTTCTTTCAATGGATGATGCCTTGGACGCATTGAGCTAATCAAGTTCTTGAATAATGAAATAAGGAACCCTCGGTCAATCGACTGAGGGTTTTGTGCTTGGGATAGTGTGAGCAATTCCTTCGGCGCAATATGCAATGTTTTTGGGAAGGAATAGTGGACTGAATATGAAATATAATAGATTGAAACTAGAATAGTACACCTTTATTTCTAAAACATTGTTAGAAATCGATTTGACTGTCCTGATCGATTGGTCCTATTCTTATTTCATTTTACTATAGTCCACTGAAACATCTCAAACAGTGCTAGAAATTGACTGGAATTCTCTAAGCGATTTGTTCAGATTTTATTTCATTTCATCATAAAAACAAGACGACTGGCTAATTGACAATCATCTTGTTTGATACTGTTAATAAAATTCGCGAAGTTTATCTTGATTTTCTTTAAAAAAATTTTCTAACCAATCCATACCATAAGCATAACTAAAACCTTCTAAGAGAACAGAGAGGTCAATAGTATCAAATCCCATGTCTTTTAAATATTTAAAGGTATCGAATGGTGAATGAAAGTTTTTGTATTTAATAATTGCACCAATATCTTTTAAATCCTGTTCCCTGATACTCATCATCTTCATTCCTAACACATACTCAATAGGGACTACTAAAACAGTCAGATTCTCAAATGAGTACAAGGATTCACATAAACTTAAGGGAGGTTGTTTGTTCATATTTGCAACATGATTGTTGAGCCATAACTCTTCGTGGGTGTTAAGATTAAACTGTTTTCCTACACGAGCAATAATTTCATTGATTTTCTGATTTTGGTCATAAAAAGCATCAACATCTTGTGTGGCACGCAAACCATGATATTCTAAGACATAACCACCGACACAGATAATTGTTAAAGTCAGATTTTCCTGAATTAATTCCTTATTTAGGGCTTGGAAGACCGGTTTCATTTTATCCATGCTTGTATTTCTCCATCAATTTTTGAACATTGGTTAACTTAGCAGGTTTATTTAATGAAATCACATATTTATGAGTTGGAGTATGCTCTTGAAAGGCATACTTCAAGCTAATTTTTTGAAAATGGGTTAGTTCTTTGGAGTCTAGCAACTTTTCTACATCTTGGTTTGTTAAATAAGAATAGTCTTCAAAAATAACTTTTCGCAAATAGCGAAACCAATGGCTTGCGTTGAATTGTGATTGTTTGGATGCCTGTATCATATAATCGTACCAATCCATTGTCTTCCTCCTATGAAATTTAGTTTATCTTATTGTAGTTTATATTTAAAAATGTAGTTTTTCTTAATTAGCTCGTATCTATAGGATGATACTGAAAATTATCTTGTTGCTTTAAATCACAATCGAAAAATTCTGTTTTTCATCTTAGAAAAGAGTGTTTAGAAATGTAAAATGAACCTTTTTTCTTATCCAAGAACCTTACTAAAGTATATAATTTAGGAAGTCAATCCTGTATGATAATGTTTGTACTATCGTTGAGTTTTTGCTTGATTGTCTAACGAGATAAATTTTAGAAGAATTTTCGGTGTGATTTGACAAGTTTCTGACTGGAAGGATAGTTACACTAGTATTGTTTATTAAAATGAGCAGATAGAGAAAATTTGGAATCCATTTGCTTATTATCAATCGTTTTTTTTAGCTTATTTGTCTTAGATTGGTATAGAACTGATTTATGGATTGATCCTCTTGTATCTTATCCCGTTCCTAAATATGTTGGTAGAAAAATGAAGCAGTTGTTACGAGTGTCTGCATTGGGAAAAATTTTGTCTATACAATTCTTTAAATGATATAAAGGCTAGGAATGCCAAAACACTGACATATTTCGTTTGAATCTCATCCAATCCCTATACTTGTATTTGTAGAAATGCTATCAGTAATATATTCGCGAATACTATGATTTACAACAGTGTGGTCGTACATCTTTGTAACTTTATTATACAACAACCATTTACAGGTGTAAAGTTGAGCAGTGTCTTTAGTAAATTTAGGGACTTGTTTTGTCACAGTTTTGATACCTGTATTCGTTGTTTCATGAGCATTTAACGTTTCTTTTCATGTAGGCATTTCAATAATTAGAATGATATTTTTCCGAGGATGAACTTATATATTGTGACTTTTTAGAGTTACGATGTCTCTTGATCTGACTACCGCTATCAATTTCATCTATTTTTACAGTTTCATGCAACATAGCGAGAAGGCGGTTTCCTATATGGAAGTCGTCTTGTTTTCATATTGTCTAAATACGAGATATTTACTACAGGTTATAGTTGATTTAAACAGGTCTATAGATTTCTAATATATTAAGGTGAAATAATATCTTGTAATACATTGCTATGCTCTATGAAAAAAGCAACGATAGCTAATGCACAAGCTCCTATACTTCCACGATGTTTGTTGTAAGGTAAAATTTCAATTTCTATATTACGAGTAAAGGGAACGAAGTGGAGCTGATCTTGGATTTTATCCCTGACTTCATGAGTGAAAGGTTGATAATTAAGCAATTGACTGTTGATATAGATTTTATCAGCAGGATTGATGAGGAGAAGATTTGCAATAGAAGTGGCCAATAAATTGACTCCTTTATCAATTTGTTGACGTAAAGCGGAGTCGCCTAAGTTGTAAGCTGTTAAAAGGGTATCTAAATGAATGTCTTTTTCAGTTTTTACAAGGCTTTTTAGCACAGTTAGTTGAGAATTTTTAAATAATAATTGGGCATGTTTGATTAACCAAGCATCAGAAATATATGCTTGTAAACAACCTTTTTTTCCACATTCACAATATTGCCCATTCAATTCGACAATGGTGTGTCCAATTTCTCCGATATAAGGATTTTTAGAGGCTCCTATTTTTTCTTTTGTGAAAAAGGAAGTGTAAATACCTAATCCAGCGTGTAGGAAAATAAAGTTATCGGGGGTATTGTGTGGATTAAAAAGGTATTGTCCTATAGCCATACAATCGATATTATTTTTTACAATAAAAGGAAAATTGAAATCTTTAATTACATTTAATAAATTAAATGATTCCCATATGGGGTTGTTTGTAATGATGCTTCCGGAGTCTTTGTTATAATGTCCAGGTATTGATAAGCCAAATCCAAGTAATTTTGTTTCCAAAGGGACGTACTCTATAGCTGTTTTTATCATATTGGTAATGGTGGAATTGATTTCTGAAATAGGATAATCTTCATTCAAAATTTCTGTCTCGAAAAGAGTTTTCCCTTGTAAGTCACATAGACTGAGAAAGATACCTAGGACGTTTATTTCAATACCTCCAACAATATACGGAATATTATCTGTGATAGAAATAGTTTTTCTACGTCTTCCAGATCCGGAAAACTCGCTAAATTCATCACCAGTTTCGTATATGAGGGACTGTTCACTTAGCTCTTTTATGATGTTAGTCGTTGTTGCTGGAGTAAGTCCTGTTTCATTAACAATATCTGTACGAGATGTTGCTGGATTTCGATATAGAAACTCCAGTATAGTGGCTCTATTTTGTAAAAAGGCTGATTGTTTTGTAATCATTTGTTTCCTCCTTTGGTTTATTTTATATTAAACATAAGAAAAAATCAATTAAAATTATTATTATATACAAAGAAAAAAATATTGTAAAAACAGCAAAAAATATATTGACAACGCTTTCTGTTAGTGGTATATTTAATTTATAAAAAATAAAAAAAGGAGTTCCGGTGATGAACAATATTTTAACGTTTTTAGAAACGAAAGTCGCTCCGTTTGGTGAAAAAGTTGGTAACCAACGGCATTTGAAAGCTATTCGTGAAGGATTTATGATGGCAATGCCTTTGATTTTAGTCGGCTCTTTATTTCTTATTCTAATCAGTTGGCCTCAAGAGGCTTTTACAAATTGGCTGAATAGTGTTGGATTGCTAAGTATCTTGACAACTATGAATCAGTCAACAGTAGCGATTATCTCCTTGGTCGCTTGTTTCGGTATTGCCTACAGGTTGTCGGAAGGATATGGTACAGATGGTCCGTCTGCAGGGATCATAGCCTTATCCAGTTTTGTATTGATGGCCCCTCGTTTTTCAAGTATGGTTTATGATAAAAATGGGGAGCAGGTCAAGCAGTTATTTGGCGGCGCAATACCATTTTCTAGCCTGAATGCGTCTTCTTTGTTTATGGCGATTACCATTGGATTGGTTACAGCAGAGATTTATCGTATTTTTATCCAACGCGGAATTACGATAAAAATGCCAAATGGTGTCCCAGATGTGGTCAGTAAATCATTTTCAGCTCTTTTACCTGGTTTTACTACTTTTGTTTTGTGGGCTTTGGTCTTAAAAGGTCTGGAAGCAGCAGGAGTTGCAGGAGGTCTCAACGGACTTTTAGGTGCAATTGTTGGAACGCCGCTTAAGTTAATTGCAGGAACACTTCCAGGTATGATTTTATGTGTTATTGTAAACTCATTCTTTTGGTTCTGTGGAGTTAACGGGGGACAAGTTTTAAATGCTTTTGTAGATCCAGTTTGGTTACAATTTACTACAGAAAACCAAGAAGCTGTGGCTGCAGGACAAACCCTACAACACATTATTACATTACCGTTTAAAGATTTATTTGTATTTATTGGTGGCGGTGGAGCGACTATTGGTCTTGCGATTTGTCTCTTCCTATTTAGTAAGAGTCGTGCTAATAAAACATTAGGTAAGCTAGCTATTATACCGTCTATCTTTAATATCAATACAGCTATTCTATTTACGTTTCCAACGGTTTTAAATCCGATTATGCTGATTCCGTTTATTGCTACTCCTACAATCAATGCCTTAATTACCTATGTATCAATGGCTGTAGGATTAGTACCTTATACAACAGGTGTAATTCTTCCGTGGACAATGCCACCGATCATAGGAGGATTCCTTGCGACAGGGGCTAGTTGGCGAGGAGCTCTATTACAAGTTGTTTTAATTTTGGTTTCTGTGGCAATTTATTATCCATTCTTCAAAATTGCAGATAAACGCAATCTTGAAAAAGAAAAAGCTACTGTTGGAGGGGAATAAGATGGTTATCAGAGTATTTGATCAGCAGAAAAATGCTTATTCTAGCTTTGCCTTAGAGGAATTAAGTTACTATATGAATCGGGTCTTTAAGACTGACATAGAACTTGTCGAGGAGAAGGAAGCGGATATTTTTGTAGGATTAGTCAATAAAGAGGATAGAAAAGACCATGTTCTTATCTCATTAGACAAGGGTAAGGGGAGAATTGAGTCTAATACAATTGTAGGTTTACTTATTGGAATTTACCGAATGTTTCATGAATTTGGGGTTGTGTATACTAGACCAGGGCGCGGACATGACTTTGTTCCAGAGTTACGATTTGAAGATTTTTTAGATAAACAGCTATCTATAGATGAAACAGCCAGTTACTATCATAGGGGAGTATGTATAGAGGGAGCGGATTCATTTGAAAATATACTAGATTTTATTGATTGGCTACCTAAGATTGGAATGAATAGTTTTTTCATCCAGTTTGAAAATCCTTACTCTTTTTTGAAACGTTGGTATGAACATGAGTTTAATCCATATCTAAATAAAGAAAAATTCTCAAATGAATTAGTACAAGAATTGAGTGATAGGTTGGATAAAGAATTGCAAAAAAGAGGTCTTATTCATCATCGTGTTGGTCATGGATGGACAGGTGAGGTTTTAGGTTACTCTTCAAAATTTGGCTGGGAATCAGGTCTTAGTATTTCAGAGGAGAAGAAACCCTATGTTGCTGAAATAAACGGGAAACGAGAACTATTTAGTACGGCTCCAATTTTAACCAGTCTGGATTTTTCAAATCCAGATGTAGCTGATAAGATGGTAGAAATTATTACGGATTATGCCAAGAAAAGACCTGATGTGAATTACTTACATGTATGGTTGTCGGATGCTCGTAATAATATTTGTGAATGTGAAAACTGTAGACAAGAATTGGTTTCGGATCAGTATATTCGTATTCTCAATCAATTGGATAGGGCTTTAACGAGTGAGGGATTAGATACAAAGATTTGTTTTCTGCTTTACCATGAGTTGTTATGGGCACCTCAGAAAGAAAAAATAGATAATCCTGAACGCTTTACCATGATGTTTGCACCGATTACAAGAACATTTGAAATGAGTTATGCAGATGTAGATTTTGACAATTCCATACCTACGCCTAAACCTTATCTGCGTAATAAAATTATACTTCCGAATTCTCTTGAAGAAAATTTATCTTATCTTTTTGAGTGGCAAAAAACATTTAAAGGAGATAGTTTCGTATATGACTATCCTTTAGGGCGTGCTCATTATGGCGATTTAGGCTATATGAAAATTAGTCAAACTATTTACAGAGATGTATCTTATCTTTCCAACCTACATTTGAACGGGTACATTTCGTGTCAAGAATTACGTGCCGGATTCCCTCATAATTTTCCTAATTATGTTATGGGGCAAATGCTCTGGAAGAAGACAAGAAGTTATGAAGAATTGATTGAAGAATACTTTTCTGCTTTGTATGGGGAAAATTGGCAGTCTGTTGTTGAATATTTAGAAAAACTATCCATTTATTCCTCTTGTGACTATTTTAATGCAATTGGCAGTCGTCAAAATGATGTTTTAGCGAATCATTATTATATAGCTTACAATCTAGCTGATAATTTTTTACCAATTATTGAGGAAAATATTTCTAAGTTATTAAATAGTCAAAAGGATGAATGGAAACAGCTCAGTTATCATCGTGAATATGTTGTTAAAATGGCGAAGGCTTTATATCTTCAAGCAACTGGAAAAACAAGGCAAGCTCAAGATGAGTGGAAAAATGTGTTGAATTATATCCGTGGGCACGAATTACTATTCCAATCTAATTTGGATGTTTATCGTGTAATTGAAGTAGCAAAAAACTACGCTGGTTTCCACTTATAAATCATAAGTATAGAAAATGAACTAAGGTATTCAGAGAAGATTGATCCTAAATATTATGAAATTTAAGGATTTTTAAGATATTTAGGGTCAACTTTCTATTTATATCGTAGCGAAGTCATCTTAATAATGATGTGTAAAAGATGGATCAAGATTGAGGAGGAAGAAAGATGAAATCAAAAGAAGAAGTAAATATGCTTGGTTTTACAATTGTCGCTTACGCAGGAGATGCAAGGTCAGATTTGATGGATGCTTTGGCGTTTGCGAGAGATGGATATTTTGAACAGGCAAGAGAATTGGTTGAGTCTGCAAACGACTCAATAGTGTCTGCCCATCGAGAACAGACTAATTTATTAGCGGAGGAGGCATATGGAGATAATTTTGAAGTGAGTTTTATTATGATTCATGGTCAAGATACCTTGATGACAACGATGCTGTTGTATGATCAGGTAAAATTTTTTATTGATGAATATGAACGAATTCGAAAGATTGAAGAACATATTGGTTTGCAATGAGGATTAGTCATGGAAAATTTACAGGTTAATGCCCTACCAAAAGAGTTTTTATTAGGAGCTGCTACCGCTGCTTATCAAGTAGAGGGTGCAACTAGGGTAGATGGCAAAGGAATAAATATGTGGGATGTTTATTTGCAAGAAAATAGTCCGTTCTTACCAGATCCAGCTAGTGATTTTTATTATCGTTACGAAGAGGATATAGCTTTGGCGGCAGAACATGGTTTGCAGGCTTTGCGTTTATCTATTTCTTGGGTTCGTATATTTCCTGATATAGATGGGGATGCTAATATATTAGCTGTCCGTTATTACCATAGAGTCTTTCAGTCCTGCTTAAAACATAATGTGATTCCGTTTGTTTCTTTACATCATTTTGATTCTCCTCAGAAAATGTTAGAAACAGGGGATTGGTTGAATAGAGAGAATATTGATCGTTTCATACGATATGCTCGCTTTTGTTTCCAAGAATTTACAGAAGTCAAGCATTGGTTTACAATCAATGAACTGATGTCTCTTGCTGCAGGTCAATATATAGGAGGTCAGTTTCCTCCAAATCACCATTTTCAATTATCTGAAGCAATTCAAGCGAATCATAATATGTTGTTGGCGCATGCTCTTGCAGTACTCGAATTTCATCAATTAGGGATTGAGGGAAAGGTAGGTTGTATTCATGCTTTAAAGCCAGGCTATCCTATTGATGGGCAAAAAGAAAATATTTTGGCAGCTAAACGGTATGATGTTTATAATAATAAATTTCTATTAGATGGAACTTTTTTGGGCTACTACAGTGATGACACGCTTTTCCACTTAAATCAAATATTGGAAGCTAATAATTCTAGCTTTATTATAGAAGATGGTGACTTAGAAATTATGAAAAGAGCTGCACCTCTTAATACGATGTTTGGGATGAATTATTATCGTTCAGAATTTATTCGTGAATACAAAGGTGAAAATAGACAAGAATTTAATTCAACAGGAATAAAAGGACAGTCCTCTTTTAAATTAAATGCTCTAGGTGAATTTGTAAAAAAGCCTGGTATTCCGACAACAGATTGGGATTGGAATATTTATCCTCAAGGCTTATTTGATATGTTGCTTCGTATCAAAGAAGAATATCCTCAACATCCAGTCATTTATTTAACGGAAAATGGTACAGCCCTTAAAGAAGTTAAACCAGAGATAGAGGGTGATATTATTGATGATAGTAAGAGAATCTGCTACATTGAACAACATTTACACAAAGTTTTAGAGGCTCGAGATAGGGGAGTCAATATTCAAGGCTATTTTATATGGTCTTTGCAAGATCAATTTTCTTGGGCGAATGGCTACAATAAGCGATATGGTCTTTTCTTTGTTGATTATGAAACACAGAAGAGATATATTAAGAAAAGTGCTCTTTGGGTAAAAGGGCTAAAACGGAATTAAGGTTAGCGATTTGACTGATGTTTAATATGTTTTAAATATGAGGTTGAATTTTTTATAGGAGGAGTTTTATGGATAAGCTAGTCGCTGCCATTGAAAAGCAACAAGGGAAATTTGAAAAAATTTCTACTAATAACTATATGATGGCTATTAAAGATGGATTCATTGCTACTATGCCTTTAATTATGTTTTCAAGCTTTTTGATGATTATTATTATGATTCCTAAAAATTTCGGAGTAGAGTTACCGAGTCCAGCTATTGTCTGGATGAGGAAAGTGTATATGCTAACCATGGGAGTTTTGGGTGTTATTGTTTCAGGGACAGTTGCAAAGTCATTGGCTGGAAATGTTAATAGAAAAATGCCTCCTGGAAAGGTAATAAATGATACTTCTGTAATGTTGGCAGCCATATGTAGTTATCTGGTATTAACTGTAACGCTTGTAGTTGATGAGAAGACGGGATCTACAAGTTTGTCGACAAACTATTTAGGATCTCAAGGATTGATAACTTCGTTTGTCAGTGCCTTTATTACTGTAAATGTTTACCGATTCTGTATTAAGCGAGACATTACTATTCATTTACCTAAGGAAGTTCCTGGAGCTATATCACAAGCTTTTAGAGATATTTTTCCTTTTTCTTTTGTTTTACTTATTAGTGGTTTGTTAGATATTGTATCTCGGTTTAGTTTAGATGTTCCTTTTGCCCAAGTATTTCAACAACTATTGACTCCTATTTTTAAGGGGGCAGAATCATATCCTGCTATGATGTTGATTTGGTTTATGTGTGCTTTGCTTTGGTTTGTTGGAATTCATGGACCATCTATTGTCTTACCTGCTGTTACAGCTTTACAACTGAGCAATATGGAAGAGAATGCTCAACTCCTTGCAAATGGGCAGTTCCCTTATCATTCTTTAACACCTAATTTCGGGAATTATATCGCTGCTATTGGAGGAACGGGGGCTACCTTTGTTGTACCATTTATTTTGATTTTCTTTATGCGGTCTAAACAATTAAAATCGGTAGGTAAAGCTACAATTACTCCTGTTTTATTTGCGGTAAATGAACCTCTTCTATTTGGTATGCCTGTTATTTTGAATCCCTATCTTTTTGTTCCTTTTTTGATGACTCCACCAGTGAATGTATTGCTAGGAAAGGTCTTTATTGATTTCTTTGGAATGAATGGATTTTATATCCAGTTACCTTGGGCCTTTCCTGGTCCCTTGGGATTGTTAATTGGAACGAATTTTCAACCTATCTCCTTTGTATTTTTATCTTTGATTTTAGTTGTCGACATATTGATTTATTTGCCATTCTGTAGAGCGTATGATAGACAGTTACTGATGAAAGAAGATGTTGCAAGTTTAAATGATATTATTTTAGAGGAGGATACAAGTGAAATAATGCCTGGTGAGTTAGATGAAATAAAAAGTAAGGAGTTGAAAGTACTGGTTCTTTGTGCAGGGTCTGGAACAAGTGCGCAATTAGCCAATGCAATTAACGAGGGCGCTCAATTAGCAGAAGTTAGAGTGATTGCGAATTCAGGAGCGTACGGAGCTCATTATGATATTATGGGTGTTTATGATTTGATCATTCTGGCTCCACAAGTTCGGAGTTATTATAGAGAGATGAAGGTGGATGCAGAAAGATTAGGTATTCAGATAGTTGCTACCAGAGGAATGGAATATATTCATTTAACAAAGAATCCAAGTAAAGCCTTACAATTTGTATTGGAGCATTACCAAGCTGTGTAGTAAGTTTTTTAATCTTTTATTTGAGTAAGGACTTTGCTTACAGACAGGCTTGGATTTAAAAACGTTCCCCCTTTTTAATATAAAAATCCCTCTTTCACAATTGTAAAAAGAGGGATTTTGTATTTTATCTCTTAGACCAAGTTCTCTTCATAAAGAGAAGTAGGATTGGGTAAATCTCCAATCGACCTGCAATCATTGCAAAGGAGAGGAGAATTTTTGAGATAGGACTAAAGATTGCGAAGCTAGAAGTGGTTCCTAGAATAGGCCCGATGTTATTGAAACAGCTAAAGACAGCGCTGGTCACAACTAGGAAATCATTGCTATCTAGGCTGACAATAAAGATAAGTACTAGTAAAATCATAGAATAGATGACAAAGTACTTGAGAATCTTATGCTGGGTATCTTTGTCAATCACCGTTTTATTAACATGGAGGGTCAAAACACGGTGGGGCGATAGGATTGACAAAATTTGATTTTTGGCAATTTTTGAAAGGATGAGGCCTCGAATAATCTTGAGTCCACCTGCAGTTGATCCAGCAGAACCACCGATTGTCATGAGGAAGAGGAGGATAAACTGGGAGAAGAGGGGCCAGTTGGTAATATCTCCATATCCAAAACCAGTTGTTGTAATGATGTTGGAAACCTGGAAGAAGGCCATTTCAAAACTCTTTGAAAATCCTGGATAGAGATAGAGGGTATTGAGGCTAATCAAGCCTGTAGAAACCAGAACAATGACCAAGTAAGCTCGAAGTTCTTCATCTCCAAAGAAGGCTTTGACGCGACGGAGCATGAGGTAGTAGTAGAGATTAAAATTTACCCCAAAAACCAAAACTCCGATACTAACCAGATAGGTAATCAGTGAGCTACCATAGTGAGCAATCCCGTCGTTATAGACGGTAAATCCTCCGGTACCCGCTGTCCCCATAGCGATGACAAAACTATCAAATAGGGGCATGCCAGCCAGATAATAGATGATGACAAAGAGGGAAAAGAGAGCTAGATAAAGAAGATAGAGAATCTGGGCAGTATTTTTGAGTTTGGATACAACCTTGCCAAAAACAGGGCCAGGAACCTCAGCCTTCATCACTTCTAGGTGGCTATTTTTGGCATTATCCATAATAGCAAGTGCAAAAACAAGCACTCCCATCCCTCCAATCAAGTGGGTAAAACTTCGCCAGAAGAGGAGGGAACGGCTGAGAACCGAAATGTCGTTCAAGATACTTGCTCCAGTAGTTGTAAAGCCAGAACTGATTTCAAAAAAGGCATCTATAACGCTAGGGATTTGTCCAGAAAAGACAAAGGGGAGACCACCAAAGAAAGACCAAAGAATCCAACAGAGGGCAACAATCAAGACTCCCTCCTTGGCATAAATCCGTTGATTTTTGGGCTTTTGTAAAATTCCTGAACCACCTAGTAATACGAGAATCCCAATGGTCGAAAAGAGGGCTGTAAAGACTTGGCTCGATTCGTGGTAATAGACAGCTACAGCTACAGGAACCAAGAGGAGAACAGCTTCAATCAAAAGTAACTTTGAAAGGAGGTAACGAATCATGCTTTTATTCATCTCTTACCTCGCGATCAAGTCATAAATCTTGGTGATGTTTGGCAACAAGGTTGTTACTAGGAGCTTGTCTCCAACTTCCAGCATATCCTCTCCAGTTGGGAAAATAGTCTTGCCCTTTCGAATGATGGCCGCAATAAGAACCCCTTTTTTCAGTTTGAGTTGAGAAAGAGGTTTGGCAGTCATTTTATTGGCTTCCTTGATATGGAATTGCAGGGTTTCGATTTGGCCATTGGCTAGATGGTGCATGGCTTGAAGGTCTGAATACTGGGCATTAACCCGACCACGAATAAAGTGCATAATCGTATCTACGGCAATGCTTTTAGGGGTGATGATACTTGAAAAATCAGGCGCATTGATGATCTCGAGGAGACTGGTACGATTGACCTTGGTAATATTTTTCTGTACACCTACCCTGTCAAGGAACATCGAAGTAATCAGATTTTCCTCATCGACTCCTGTTAGAGTCGCAACGGCATCATAGTGTTGAGCACTTTCTTCCAGCAGGATATCTTTTGCGGTTCCATCTCCTTGGACGATATGAAGGTTTGGAAATTTCTCGCTAAAGAAGCTAGCGATTTCAGGATTGATTTCAATAACCTTGGTATCGATACGACTATCTTTGAGGATACCTAATAGATAATAGGCAATTCTACCAGCTCCAACAATAAGAAGACTCTTCACAGCACGAGACTTGAAATAATTATGGAAGAGCATCATGTCAACACGGTTACCAGTGACAAAGATTCTATCTTTATCCTGTACAGTCATGTCACCGCTTGGAATGATAATTTGATGATCCCTCTCTATCGCACAGACAATGACATTGCCAAATTTTTTCCGAAAATCAGAAATGGGCATTTGGCAAAGACCACTGGAGGATTTAACAGTGAATTCCATCAAGCTGACCCGTCCCCCAAAGAAACGTTCGACAGATAGGGCGTTGGGGAAGTCAATGATATTGGCAATAGCGCGGGCAGCCAAGAGCTCAGGGTTAACGATAAGAGAAAAACCGAGAATATTCTTTTCTTTGAAATAAGAGTTAGAATATTCAGGGTTTCGCACCCGAACGATAGTCTCTTTAGCTCCCATTTTCTTGGCTAGAACGGCTGCAATCATGTTGACTTCATCGTACTCAGTCAGGGTGATAAAGATATCACAATCTTGGACGCTGGCTTGCTCAAGAATGGCAAAATCGGCCCCGTTACCAAGGATACCCATGATATCAAAGCGACTGACAATATGATTGAGAACAGCTTCGTCTTGCTCAATCAGCAAAACATCATGCTTTTCTGCAACCAAGGAGCGACAGAGGGCAAAACCAACTTTTCCCCCTCCGACAAGGATAATTTTCATATTAAAACCTACTTCTTCATTATGTAACTATCATACCTTTTTTCAAGAAAAAATGCACCTACTAGCTAATTACCAGAGCTTTTAGTGGGAAATTTGCTATAAGGTAAAACTATACCCTAATCAATTGAAATAGCTATTAGCACCTTTCTCTGAAATATGGTATGATAAAGGATATACAAGGAGATAAAATGAATAATAATTTACTGGTATTACAATCAGACTTTGGTCTGGTTGATGGTGCGGTATCGGCTATGATTGGAGTGGCTTTAGAAGAGTCTCCAACCTTAAAAATTCATCATTTGACGCACGATATCACGCCTTATAATATTTTTGAGGGGAGCTATCGTCTCTTTCAGACGGTGGATTACTGGCCTGAGGGAACGACGTTTGTATCGGTTGTCGATCCAGGTGTCGGTTCGAAACGTAAGAGCGTGGTTGCCAAGACTACAAAAAATCAATATATTGTCACGCCAGATAATGGGACGCTTTCCTTTATCAAGAAACACGTTGGTATTGTGGCTATTCGTGAGATTTCTGAAGTGGCCAATAGACGTCAAAACACAGAGCATTCTTATACCTTCCACGGTCGTGATGTCTATGCCTATACTGGTGCTAAACTGGCCAGCGGTCACATTAGTTTTGAGGAAGTAGGGCCGGAGCTCAGTGTGGATCAGATTGTGGAACTTCCAGTCGTAGAGACCATCATTGAAGATCATCTGGTAAAGGGAGCTATTGATATTCTGGATGTGCGTTTTGGTTCGCTCTGGACCTCTATCACACGAGAAGAATTTTACAAGCTGGAACCAGCATTCGGTGACCGTTTTGAAGTGACTATCTATCATGCAGATATGCTGGTCTATCAAAATCAGGTTGTCTATGGCAAATCATTTGCGGATGTGAGAATTGGGCAACCCATCCTTTACATCAACTCTCTCTATCGTTTAGGTCTGGCTATCAACCAAGGTTCCTTTGCCAAGGCTTATAATGTGGGCGTCGGTTCATCTTGGACCATTGAAATAAAGAAAATAGAATCATAAAATAGGAGAATAAATAGTATGGAAATCAAATTTACAATTAAACAAGTTGTTGCTGTCGGAATTGGCGCTGCCCTCTTTGTCGTCATCGGGATGATCAACATTCCGACCCCTGTACCAAATACAAGTATCCAGCTTCAGTATGCGGTACAAGCGCTACTTTCTATTATTTTTGGACCGATTATCGGTTTGCTTGTCGGGTTGATTGGTCATGCAATCAAGGACTCTCTTGCTGGATATGGTCTGTGGTGGACTTGGATTATCGCTAGCGGGCTCTTTGGTCTAGCTGTGGGGCTATTTAGGAAGTACGTTCGCGTGATCAATGGTGTCTTTGACTGGAAAGATATTCTTATTTTTAACCTCATTCAACTACTTGCAAATGCTCTTGTTTGGGGTGTCTTGGCACCACTTGGAGATGTTGTGATTTATCAAGAAGCGGCAGAAAAAGTATTTGCTCAAGGGATTGTTGCGGGAATTGCTAATGGTGTATCTGTAGCTATTGCAGGAACTCTTCTCTTGCTTGCCTATGCAGGAACCCAAACTCGTGCAGGAAGTTTGAAAAAGGACTAAAATGATAGAAAAGGCTGGGCAACCAGTCTTTTTCGATGTTTATAGATTAGTTAGGCAAGTAAGCTAGGCTAGGAATCTTTTTGGCGCTAAGATTTTAAGAGAAGAGACTGCAAGAAGGGTTCGATTTATGATAAAATAGAAGTCTAATACTCTGCGAAAATCTCTTCAAACCGCGTCAGCTCTATCGGCAACCTCAAAACAGTGTTTTGAGCAACCTACGGCTAGCTTCCTGGTTTGCTCTTTGATTTTCATTGAGTAGAAGAAGCGAATGAAGAGAGTAAGATGAAAGAAGCTATAATTGAGTGGAAGGATTTCTCTTTCCGGTATGAAACACAACAAGAAGCTACCTTGCAAGGGGTGGACTTGACCATTTACAAGGGAGAGAAAGTCTTAATTGTTGGGCCATCTGGGTCAGGCAAGTCTACCTTGGGTCAGTGTTTGAATGGAATTATTCCCAATATTTACAAGGGTCAGATGTCTGGAGAATTTTTGATCAAGGGGCAAGCCGCCTTTGATATGAGCATCTACGATAAATCTCATCTGGTCAGCACGGTTTTGCAGGATACAGATGGGCAGTTTATCGGCTTGTCCGTAGCAGAGGATTTGGCGTTTGCTCTGGAAAATGATGTGACAGCTCTAGATGAGATGAAAAGCCGTGTTCATAAATGGGCTGAAAAGCTGGATCTTCTTTCTTTACTGTCTCAGCGTCCTCAGGATTTGTCAGGTGGACAAAAGCAGCGAGTCAGTCTAGCTGGTGTCTTGATTGATGAAAGTCCGATTCTCTTGTTTGATGAGCCACTAGCCAATCTTGATCCCAAGTCAGGTCAGGATATTATCGAATTGATTGACCAGATTCATAAGGAAGAAGGGACGACGACTCTTATTATCGAGCATCGTTTGGAGGATGTTTTGCATCGCCCTGTCGATCGGATTGTCTTGATAAACGATGGCCGCATCCTCTTTAATGGGAGTCCTGATCAGTTATTGGCGACTGATTTGTTGACCCAAAATGGAATCCGAGAACCCCTTTATCTAACCACTCTCCGTCAATTGGGTGTGGATTTAGCCAAGGAAGAACAATTAGCAGATCTGGATAACTTGTCTATCTCAAAAGGTCAGGTTCAGTTGCGGACAGAACTGGTAAAAGAAACCCCAGAATTGCAGTCACTCTTTAGACTAGAGGACGTGTCGTTTTCTTATGATGATAGACCGATTTTAAAATTCATTCATTTAGATATTAAAAAGGGTGAAAAAATTGCCATTGTCGGAAAAAATGGAGCAGGGAAGTCAACTCTAGCCAAGGCCTTAAGTAGCTTTATCCAGACTGAAGGCCACTATCTTTGGGAAGGACAGGATATAAAAGGAGATTCTGTTGCAGAGCGGGCGGAACGAGTAGGCTATGTACTACAAAATCCCAATCAAATGATTTCGACCAACATGATTTTTGATGAAGTGGCTCTGGGACTTCGTTTGCGAGGTGTGGACGAGCAGGAAATTGAAACGAGAGTCTATGAAACCTTGAAAATCTGCGGTCTTTTTGAATTCCGTAATTGGCCCATTTCTGCCCTGTCATTTGGTCAGAAAAAACGTGTCACCATTGCTTCAATTTTGGTCTTAGGAGCTGAAATTATTCTCCTAGATGAACCGACTGCAGGCCAAGACCAGAAGAACTATACTGAGATTATGGAATTTCTTGAAGAACTGCATCAAAAAGGTCATACCATTGTCATGATTACGCATGATATGCAATTGATGCTGGATTATTCAGACCGGGTCCTTGTCATGGTGGATGGGGAACTGATTGCCGATACTGATCCAGCTAGTCTGTTGAGCAATCCTGAGCTGTTAGTAAAAGCCAATCTAAAAGAAACTTCTATCTTCAACTTGGCAAAGAAACTCGACGTGGATCCACTTGCTTTAACGGCATTTTACAAAGAAAGGAGAGAAGGATGCAAGCTAAACTAATTGGTTACCAGCATAGAGATACTGTGATTCATCGCTTGTCAGGAGCTGCTAAACTCCTCTTTTTCATCCTTGTGTCATTGGCGGCCATGATTAGCTATGATACCAGACTGCTTGTTCTGATTGCCATCTTTTCGGTCTTTCTCCTCTATTTGTCAGAAATCCGCTTTAAAGATGTTTCCTTTGTGGCCGTTTTTGCGACGGTATTTGCCGTTTTAAACGTTTTGATGGTCTATCTCTTTTCTCCCGAGTATGGGGTTGGACTTTACGGAGAGAGAAGTGTGATTTGGCAGGGAATCGGTGCCTACACTCTGACCAGTCAAGAGCTCTTTTATCTGCTAAATCTAGCTATTAAGTACCTTTGCACCATTCCTCTAGCTATTATCTTTTTGATGACAACCCACCCTAGTCAGTTTGCTTCCAGTTTAAATCAAATCGGTGTGCCTTACAAGATTGCCTATTCAGTCAGCCTGACTTTGCGCTATATTCCAGATTTGCAGGAAGAATTCTTTACTATCAAGATGTCTCAGGAAGCGCGTGGGATGGAATTATCCAAGAAAGCTTCTCTTATGCAACGAATCAAAGGCAATCTGCGCATTATAACTCCCTTGATTTTCAGTTCGCTAGAACGCATTGATACCATCGCGACCGCCATGGAGCTTCGACGCTTTGGGAAAGAGAAAAAACGCACATGGTATAGTTATCAGGCCTTGAAAAAAGGAGATTATCTTACCTTGCTCTTGGCAGCCTTGTTTTTAGTAACTAGTTTACTACTTATCTTGCAGAATCAGGGACGATTTTACAACCCTTGGAAATAGCTTGAAAAAATTGAAAAAATCAAGTCGTTTCTATTGACAATGATTCTGAAAGTGTTATACTAAGAAAGTAGTTTCGCTGATTTACTTCAAACCTGTTGTGAGGTAAGTTAACGATGCCTTAACCACGCTGTTTGCTGAGCTTGACTCCGGGCAGTGTGGCTATTTTTTTGCAATGGTAAAAGGAAGCAAGTCATGACAAATCACATTGTATTATTTGAACCTCAAATTCCACAAAATACAGGCAATATCGCGCGTACTTGCGCTGCGACCAATTCTCCCCTCCACATCATCAAGCCAATGGGCTTTCCTATTGACGACCGCAAGATGAAGCGAGCTGGATTGGATTATTGGGATAAGCTAGAGATTTATTTTTACGAGAATTTGGAGGATTTCATGTCTCAGATGAAGGGCAACCTCTATCTGATTTCTAAATTCGCTGAGAAAGTGTATTCTGATGTGGATTTATCGACTAACGAAGACCATTATTTTCTCTTTGGACGTGAAGACAAGGGCTTGCCGGAGGACTTTATGCGAGAACATCCTGAGAAGGCTCTCCGTATTCCTATGAATGATGAACATGTCCGCAGTCTCAATGTGTCTAATACCGTCTGTATGATTGTCTATGAGGCTCTTCGCCAGCAGAACTTTGCAGGTCTTGAGCTTGTTCATACCTATGAAGTGGATAAATTGAAATAAAAAATGAAAATGAAAGTGAACAAAATGCTTGCGCTTGCAAGCGTTTTTTGTTATGATAAAAGAGTCTTCAGGGCAGGGTGAAATTCCCGACCGGCGGTAAATTTGACTAGCTATTTTAGCTTTCTCGTCGTTGTCTTGTCTCGATATACTTTAAGTATTATCTTCGACTGCGACGCCTAGATAAATCTAAAATATCTTAGCCAAATAAGTCCGCGAGCGCAAGCTGATGTGGTGAGATTCCACAACCGACAGTATAGTCTGGATGGGAGAAGACGAAAGAATAGCTTTGTCTGTTCTGATAGATTTATAGCTAAACTGTAACCGCTTGCTTGAATTTCCTTAATAGAGTGAGAGGGAACTTTTGGGATATAAAAAGTGAGAATAGATAGAGGAATCCTTTCTAACTTCTTCTGATTTTATAGAAAATTGGAGGAACCTGTTATGACAAACACACGTCGACTTTCGACCATTGCGATTTTATCAGCCATCTCATTTGTGCTGATGTACTTTGACTTTCCGCTTTTGCCAGCGGCGTCCTTCCTCAAGATCGAATTTAGTATCTTGCCAGTCCTTGTGGGCTTGGTGGTCATGGATTTGCCTGCTGCTCTAGGAATTCTCTTGCTTCGCTCACTCTTAAAATTGCTTCTTAATAGTCAAGGAGTGAATACTTACATTGGTTTGCCGATGAATATCGTAGCTTTGGGAGTTTTTGTCATCGTATTTGCTTTGATTTGGAAAAAGGAACGGACACCCCTTCGTTTCCTACTAGGCTCTCTAGCTGGGACTATTGGTTTAACCGTGGCTATGTTGGTTCTCAACTATGTTTACGCTGTTCCTTTGTACGCTAAGTTTGCTAACTTTGATATTGGAAAAATTTTGGGACTTTCCAACTACCTAATGACTATGGTGTTGCCTTTTAACTTGATTGAGGGTGTAATCTTTTCCGTTTCATTCTGGTTGTTGTATGTTCTCTTGAAACCAACCTTAAAACATTATGAGAGATAAACAAACATTTTTAATGAAGGGCAGTTTTGCCCTTTTACTTTTCGTTATTCTTGGCTACATGGTCAAATTTTACCCTGAAACGCTGGTCGGTTTTGATCAACCGATACAGATGGCCATTCGCGGAGACTTGCCAGATTATTTGACTCTTCTTTTTCGAGCTATTACACGCTTGATTGATATCCCAGTGATTATTACTTGGGTTGTCATTACAGCTTTTGCCTTTTATCGTAAGCGGTGGAAGATAGAAAGTTTCTTCATGCTGGGAAATCTGTCTTTGGCAGGTCTTTTAATCGTGACCTTTAAAAATATCTACCAGCGCCCACGACCAACTATTTTACACTTGGTTGAGGAGAAGGGATTTTCCTTCCCAAGTGGGCATTCTCTGGCTGTAACCTTGATGGTCGGCTCTCTGATTGTCATTCTCAGTCAACGGATGAAAAATCCAGTCTGGAGAAAAATCATGCAAATCATCCTTGGTCTCTACCTAGTCAGTGTACTGGTATCAAGGGTCTATCTGGGAGTTCATTACCCATCAGACGTCCTTGCCAGTCTCTGTGTGGGCTTGGGACTCCTGTTTATCGAATTTCCCTTCTATGACAAGATCCGCTTCCAATGGCGATTTAAAGGTAAGCAGAAGTGATGGAAAAGATAAAAGATTGTATAAATACAAATAGAACCATATGAAATATATACTTGAAACATGTTTTGGGATTTGATATATTTTAATAAATAAAGCAAGGAGGAAGAAAGTGTGGGTATGTTATTAGCGACACGCTTAAAAAATAAGAGAAAGGAATTAAAATTATCTCAAAAAGAATTAGCTGAGGGGATTTGTGAGCAAGGGCAGATTAGCCGTATGGAGCAAGGTAAATACTCACCTGGGTCAGAATTACTTTTTCAACTATCTAAGCGATTGAAGGTGAGCATGAATTATTTCTTTGAAGATACTGAGGTTTCTAGTTTAGAAAATATTGATAAGTTTAAAGAACTATCTAAGAAATTTTTGGATGAGAGGGAATATGAATCTCTCCATTACATCTATGAACTGGAAAAATCTAAACGTGCTCGTCTATCTGCTAAGGACCAGATTTATTTGGACTGGATTGATACGTTAGTTCAATTCTGTTATTTAAATCATCAAACAGAGGCAGTTGCGAAACTAGAAAAAATACTGTTATCTCTGAAAAAATCTGATTTTTACTATCTACAACTGGGAAATACCTTGGCTAATTTTTATTTTGATATGGGGCAGGAAGACACATATCAGGAACTTTATCAACTTTTAAAAGAGAACCTCCAGTCACTATCTGTTCATCATTTGGAACAGTTAGAATTGATGATTAAATTCCGATATAACTATTGTAGATATTTGTGGTTGAATGAACGAACATCTGAAGCTATAGAAGAAATTACAGAAACGATAGCTATTTGTAAAAGATATAATAGTAGTTATCGATTAGCAGATTTGTATTGTTTATTGGGAAATATAAGCGAGGGCTTTGCTGAAAGGGATAGGATACTAGGTTTTTATCAAGTATCTTACCAGCTTTACAAGCACGAAGAGAACCAGAGAATGATGCTAGAAATTGAGAAGGAAATGAAATTATTGGAAAGTGAAGATTAAGCAAAAAGATTTGTATTTTTAAATAACTTAAATCTATATTTTTTAAAAAATAAGAAAACGCTATAAAAATTATTGACGAAATAAAATTGATGTGTTAGAATATCATCAATAGTTTTTGATTTTGGTATTGGAACTTTGGGGATATATTGGGCGTTGTTAGGATTTCAATTCCCTTTTGAGTTGAAGAAGGAGGCAATCCAATGAATACTTTTCTGACCAATAAAAATTACCGGATGTTGCTGATTAATCAATGGGTTTCGTCATTTGGTGATACGCTGTTTTATATTTCCTTTATTTCGTATGTATCGGAATATAAATTTGCTTCATTAGCTGTTCTTTGTATAACAGTTTCGGAGACTTTGCCACAGATTTCTCAGTTGTTCACAGGTGTTATTGCCGATTTTCAAAAAAATCGTGTCGCAAAATATATTGCTATATTGGCAAGTAAGTTTCTGCTTTATACTCTATTGACACTGTTTGTAGCGGATAAGAACTTCTCTATGGGGATGGTTCTCCTTATTTGCGGAATCAATCTTTTATCAGATACCATGAGTTATTTTGCGGGTGCTATGATTTCTCCTTTGTATGTGAGGATTATCGGAGATGATATGACAGATGCTATGGGGTTTAGACAGGCAACTGCTGGTGTAGTTAATATTCTCAGCAACCTTATAGGTGGAGTTTTGATTGGGGTTATCAGTCTTCAGATGTTTGTAGGTTTGAATGCTTTGACCTTTCTTTTTGCACTGTTGGGTGTGGTGCTTATTCGTACTTCTTTGAGAGATATTGAGGGACAGATGGAGGTTGGTAAAAGATTAACCGCAAAATCTTTTGGAGAGCATTTCCTCCATTCAATGAAGATATTGTCAAGTTTTCCAGCAATCATCAAATTAATATTCATTGCAGCTATGAACCAAGTGATTTTAAGTATTATTACCCCTTTAACGACCTTGATGTTGATCCATCATCCATTTATCTTCCTTGACACTGGGCAATCCATTGCAGTCTTGTCCGTGGTTATTTTTTCAGGAACGATTGTGGGAAGTTTTCTGAGCGGAAGTATCTTAAAAAATATTCCCATAAAAATGATTGCTTACTTTGAAGAAATTATGCATCTCTGTATTCTCTTTTCTTGGTTGACCAATCAGTTTCTCCTTTTATTGGCAGTTGTCTTCTTATGCGCAGTTGCTGTAGGAATGATGGGACCTCGGATTTTCAACCTTGTATTTTCGATGGTTCCAGAGGAAGTTATGGGAACCATACAGTCAGTGCTTGGAGTGTTTAATGTTGTTGTACCAGGAATTCTTAGTATGCTCATCGTTGCATTAGCGAGTGCTACAAACCTAAAAACCACAGTGATTCCACTTTTTATTTTTGTATTGACTGCCTTAGCGATTGTGAGAGCAATGAAAATAGAGTAATAGTAGTATGAACTATTGTCTCTTTTTGGGTGGGAGTTCATTACCCATCAGATGTCCTTGCCAGTCTCTGTGTGGGTTTGGGAGTCTTGTTTATCGAGTTTCCCTTCTATGACAAGCTACGCTTCCAATGGCGATTTAAAGGCAAGCAGAAGTGAATATCACATTCCCTTGAGGAGAAAGAAATGAAAGTCAATATAAAAGATCTTCATCCAACTCAACTCTACCTATCAGAGAAGAAGTTACAAGGTATTCGGAGGTTTTACCAGTCGGCAGAAACAATCCAAGTCGATTCAATCAGTATTCTTGCGTTTGGAAATTGCTTGTTGATTACAGATGGGCATCACAGGGCTTATCAGGCTTTATTGGCAGGTCGGGATACGATTTCTGCTGAGTTTGATAGAGACGGCGGTGATGAACTATATCATCTCTATGCGCAAGCCTGCGAAGAAAGAAAGATTTACTCTGTTCTGGATTTAAAAAATCATATCTTACCTCAAGATGAGTATGAAGCAAAATGGTATAACTAGTGTGATGGTTTTAATCAAGCAGCAACTCTCTTATTGAAAAGGAAAGCAGATGAAACAGGCCCTACAAATAGATAATGCACTGCGTCTTGTTCCTTATTATAAGGTCAATCATTGTGAGGAAGCTTTTGCTTGGTATCAGAATGGGAACTTGGTTTACCTCGTAGATGGGGTGAAGCTTCCTTATAGTCAAGAAACTTTGGAAGCCATGTATTCCTATTTGGATCAGCATGGTGAACTTTTTTGGATTGAAGTCAAGGAGAAGGGGAAATGGTTTCCAATTGGGGATGTTACACTATCTCAGGATAATCTCCCCATTGTGATTGGGAATCCCGCTTACCAACATCGAGGACTTGGAAAAAAGATTCTGAGTACTTTGATTCAATTGGCTCGAGTAAAAGGATGGAAAGAATTGAGAGTCAAGGAAATCTACACCTACAATCATGCTTCTAGGAGATGTTTCAAGTCGCTTGGATTTGTGGAAAATGGAGCAACAGAAAAAGGAATGAGTTTTGTACTGAAATTAGTCTAATCCTGTCACTTTCTCCCCCTTAACCTTTGACTATTCCGCAAAATTATCGTAAAATAAAGAGTAAATGATAAAATGAGGTCAGAGTCTGTTTACTCTGGCGATAGTAGTATAAATGAGGAGAAACGCTTTGGAATTAGAAGTATTTGCTGGGCAAGAAAAAAGTGAACTATCTATGATTGAGGTAGCGCGTGCTATCTTGGAACTTCGTGGTCGCGATCATGAGATGCATTTTAGCGATCTTGTAAACGAAATTCAAAACTACCTTGGAACATCAAACAGCGATATCCGTGAAGCCTTGCCTCTGTTCTACACAGAGTTGAACTTTGACGGTAGCTTCATCTCACTTGGAGACAACAAATGGGGGCTTCGTTCATGGTATGGTGTAGACGAAATTGACGAAGAAATCATCGCTCTTGAGGAAAATGACGACGATGAAGTAGCACCAAAAGCTAAGAAAAAACGTGTCAATGCCTTCATGGATGGCGATTCAGATGCTATTGACTACAATGCAGATGATCCAGAAGACGAAGATGCATACGAAGCAGATCCAGCTCTTTCATACGATGATGAAAATCCAGATGATGAGAAAAATGAAGTGGAAGCTTACGATGCAGAAATCAACGAAATCGCTCCTGATGACTTGGGTGAAGACGTGGATCTCAACGAGGAAGATGACGAGTTCTCAGAAGATGATGCTGAAAACATCGAGGAATAAAAGTTAGCTATTGACAATTATCCTATTTTTAGGTATCATATTGTTCGGGCACCTCTTTTAGAGGTCGGGGCTCCCTAGTTCTTAGGGAGCTATTTTTGTTTTTTCAAGAAGTTATCTTCTTGTATTTTATACTCAATGAAAATCAAAGAGCAAACTAGGAAACTAGCCGCAGGTTGCTCAAAACACTGTTTTGAGGTTGTAGATAAGACTGACAAAGTCAGGAACACATATCTACGGCAAGGCGACGTTGACGCGGTTTGAAGAGATTTTCGAAGAGTATTAGTTGTGAATCTGGTGCAGTAGTCCCAGATTATTCTTATTAGTAGGGTCTTGTTTTCTATGTCCCCTCGTAGTTAACAAGGCCTTGAGCATTTTAGAAAGAGGAATCTATGTCTACGAAATATATTTTTGTAACTGGTGGTGTGGTATCGTCTATTGGGAAAGGGATTGTGGCAGCAAGTCTGGGCCGTCTCTTGAAAAATCGTGGTCTCAAAGTAACCATTCAAAAATTTGACCCTTATATCAATATCGATCCGGGAACTATGAGTCCTTATCAGCACGGGGAAGTTTTTGTGACAGATGACGGAGCTGAGACAGATTTGGACTTGGGTCACTATGAACGTTTCATCGATATCAATCTCAACAAATATTCCAACGTGACAACTGGGAAAATTTACAGTGAAGTGCTTCGTAAAGAACGCCGTGGAGAATACCTTGGGGCAACTGTTCAGGTCATTCCTCATATCACAGATGCTTTGAAAGAAAAAATTAAGCGTGCCGCTCTAACGACCGACTCTGATGTCATTATCACAGAGGTTGGTGGAACCGTTGGGGATATCGAGTCCTTGCCATTTTTAGAGGCCCTTCGTCAGATGAAGGCAGATGTGGGTGCGGATAATGTCATGTACATCCATACAACCTTGCTTCCATACCTCAAGGCTGCTGGTGAAATGAAGACCAAACCAACTCAACACTCTGTAAAAGAATTGCGTGGATTGGGAATCCAACCAAATATGTTGGTTATTCGTACAGAAGAGCCGGCTGGTCAAGGAATTAAAAATAAACTAGCCCAGTTCTGTGATGTGGCACCAGAAGCCGTTATCGAATCGTTGGATGTCGAACATCTTTACCAAATTCCGCTGAATTTGCAGGCGCAAGGTATGGACCAAATTGTCTGTGACCATTTGAAATTAGACGCACCAGTAGCAGATATGACAGAATGGTCAGCCATGGTGGACAAGGTCATGAACCTCAAGAAACAAGTTAAAATTTCCCTTGTCGGTAAGTATGTTGAACTGCAAGATGCCTACATTTCTGTGGTTGAAGCCTTGAAACACTCTGGTTATGCCAACGACGCAGAAGTTAAAATCAATTGGATCAATGCCAATGATGTGACAGCAGAGAATGTGGCAGAGCTCTTGTCTGATGCGGACGGAATTATCGTACCAGGTGGTTTTGGTCAACGTGGTACGGAAGGGAAAATCCAAGCCATTCGCTATGCGCGTGAAAATGACGTTCCAATGTTGGGTGTCTGCTTGGGAATGCAGTTAACTTGTATTGAATTTGCTCGTCACGTTTTAGGTCTTGAAGGTGCCAATTCTGCAGAGCTTGCACCAGAAACAAAATACCCTATCATTGATATCATGCGTGATCAGATTGATGTTGAGGATATGGGGGGAACCCTTCGCTTGGGGCTTTATCCATCTAAGTTGAAACGTGGCTCTAAGGCAGCAGCTGCTTATCACAATCAAGAAGTGGTGCAACGCCGTCACCGTCACCGTTATGAGTTTAACAATGCCTTCCGTGAGCAGTTTGAGGCAGCAGGTTTTGTCTTCTCAGGAGTTTCGCCAGACAATCGTTTGGTCGAAATCGTGGAAATTCCTGAAAATAAATTCTTTGTAGCGTGTCAGTATCACCCTGAACTGTCAAGTCGTCCAAATCGTCCAGAAGAACTCTACACTGCCTTTATTACTGCAGCGGTTGAGAACAGCAATTAGCAAAATCAGAACCTTTGAGAAGAATCTCAGAGGTTTTTTGCATACGATGATATTGCAGTATATCTGAGGTAGGAGTCCTCTGTATGTACCTACTACCCTTGAAATCAATAGCGACTCCCTCTTGCCCTGTGCTAGTGAATGGATTTATCAGTATATTGAAATAAAATCTGAACAAATTAATTCGGAAAGCCAAATCAATTTCTAGAAATATTTTAGCAGTCAAGGTGTACTGTTATAGATTCAATACACTATACTTTTTTAATTTAATCCACTATATCTGCAGAATACTCTTTCAGTTTTATTCAGCCTAGTCTTGCTTAGGAAAAGCAAAAAGCCATCCCATTCAGGATAGCTTCTTGGTTCTTAGATTTGTTCTGCAAAAACCTTTTCAGCAAGGTTCATAGCGTGGTCTGATACACGAGTGTAGTGGGAGATGATGTCGATAAAGTTGACCCCAGCTTGTGTTGAACATTCACCTTTGTTGAGGCGTTTGATGTGGGTTTTTCTGAGAATACGTTCTATCTTATTGATTGCTTTATGACGTTCTACAAGACTGCGTGCTTTTTCAATATCATTGTTTTCCACACTATCCAGAGCATCTTTGATAAAGTCACTAGTTTGGCGATAAACTTCCTCTAATTCTTTCAAGGCGGCATCAGAAAATTCAACATTTTTCCGTTGAAGATAGTCAGTCAGATTGAGTAGAGCCTCCGCGTGGTCTCCAATCCGTTCCAAATCACGGGAAGAATCAAGGATATTGGTGAGCACTTCGCTTTCTTTTTGACTGAGAGCTTCGCTTGAAAGGGCAATGAGATAACGTGTCAATTGCTCATCGATGGTGTTAATGGCTTCTTCGGTTTTATGCCCTTTTTCAGCAACTTTTTCATCCAAGTCAATGATGTACTTATAGGAAAGGTCAAAGGCTTTAGCAGCGTAGTTTCCTAAGTGCAAGAGCTCTTTCTTAGCATTTCCGAGAGCGATAGATGGGGCTTGTTTGATGAAATGCTCATCAAGATATAAGGGTTCATATTTGACAACCTCGTCCTCTCCAGGAATAATCTTGGTTACAAAGTAAGCTAGAGCTCCGATAAATGGAAATTGGACAATGGTGTTGGTAATATTAAAGGTTCCGTGAGCAAAGGCGATGGTCATTTCTGGTGCTAGATTTAGCGTGGATTCAAACCAATGAATCAGGGCTGTAAAAGGAACTAGAAAAATAACGCAGACGACTGTTCCGATAACGTTGAAGGCAACATGAGCTCCTGCTACCCGTTTAGCTGCAATATTAGCACCTAAAGAGGCAATGATGGCTGTAATGGTTGTCCCGATATTGTCACCAAATAGAACTGGCAAAGCTCCTTGCAGGTCAATGAGATTGCTGGCGTAGAGGTTTTGTAAAATCCCGATGGTAGCCGAGGAAGCTTGAATCAGTAAGGTCAAGCCGGTACCGACAAAGACACCCAAAACAGGATTCTTACTTAGCTCAATCATATAGTCTTTAAAGACCTGTAAATCTTTGAGTGGAGCCATTGCACCGCTCATAAGATTGAGGGCAAAAAAGATACCACCGACACCAAAGAGGATGCGTCCGATATTATTGACTGTCCGATTTTTTGTAAAGAAGAGGCAGACAGCACCGATAAAGAGCATAGGCAGGGCATAGTCACCTAGTTTAAACCCAATAAGAAAGGATGTGACTGTTGTCCCAATATTAGCTCCCATGACAATCCCGATAGCCTGACGTAAGGTTAGGAGACCGGCACTGACCAGACCGACTGTGATAACTGTTACACCAGAACTAGACTGAATTAGAGCAGTCATCCCAATACCAACCAGAACTCCAAAGAAAGGATTGCTAGTATATTTGTCAATGTAAAAACGAAGGCGATCTCCAGCAGCTTGTTGCAAACCGTCTCCCATGGTCTTGATACTATATAAGAATAGTCCCAGACCACCTAAAAAGTGAAATAAAATTTCCTGCCAATTAATGGACATTTCTTTTTCCTCCGAAAAATAATCGCGGAATATCTCCTATTCTATTTTAAAGGATAAAAGTAAATCTAACAAGTGTTAAGCTAAGATTTTAGAAAGAAAATTCGTGAGAAAAAGCAAAAATAATATACTCTAGCATGTCACAAAGATTAAATATCGAAAAATCTTGTGAAATCTTTCCTTATATTTCCAAAGTGTGATATAATAGTTTCGAATAAAATAAATAAAGGGGTTTTTGTAACATGGCAAAACTTACTGTTAAAGACGTTGACTTGAAAGGTAAAAAAGTCCTCGTTCGTGTTGACTTCAACGTACCATTGAAAGATGGCGTAATCACTAACGACAACCGTATCACAGCAGCTCTTCCAACTATTAAGTACATCATCGAACAAGGTGGACGTGCAATTCTTTTCTCTCACCTTGGACGTGTGAAAGAAGAAGCTGATAAAGCTGGTAAATCACTTGCTCCTGTAGCTGCTGACTTGGCTGCTAAATTGGGTCAAGATGTTGTTTTCCCAGGTGTTACTCGTGGTGCTGAATTGGAAGCTGCAATCAACGCTCTTGAAGATGGACAAGTTCTTTTGGTTGAAAACACTCGTTACGAAGATGTTGACGGCAAGAAAGAATCTAAAAACGATCCTGAACTTGGTAAATACTGGGCATCACTTGGAGATGGTATCTTCGTAAACGATGCATTCGGTACAGCTCACCGTGCACACGCATCTAACGTTGGTATCTCAGCAAACGTTGAAAAAGCAGTTGCTGGTTTCCTTCTTGAAAACGAGATTGCCTACATCCAAGAAGCAGTTGAAACTCCAGAACGTCCATTCGTAGCCATTCTTGGTGGTTCAAAAGTTTCAGACAAGATCGGTGTTATCGAAAACTTGCTTGAAAAAGCTGATAAAGTCCTTATCGGTGGTGGTATGACTTACACATTCTACAAAGCACAAGGTATCGAAATCGGTAACTCACTTGTAGAAGAAGATAAATTGGATGTCGCTAAAGCTCTTCTTGAAAAAGCTAACGGTAAATTGATCTTGCCAGTTGACTCAAAAGAAGCTAACGCATTTGCTGGCTACACTGAAGTGCGTGACACTGAAGGTGAAGCCGTTTCTGAAGGCTTCCTTGGTCTTGACATCGGTCCAAAATCTATCGCTAAATTTGACGAAGCTTTGACTGGTGCCAAAACAGTTGTATGGAACGGACCTATGGGTGTATTTGAAAACCCAGATTTCCAAGCTGGTACAATTGGTGTGATGGACGCTATCGTGAAACAACCAGGCGTTAAATCAATCATCGGTGGTGGTGACTCAGCTGCCGCAGCGATTAACCTTGGCCGTGCAGACAAGTTCTCATGGATCTCTACTGGTGGTGGTGCTTCAATGGAACTCCTTGAAGGTAAAGTTCTTCCAGGACTTGCAGCCTTGACAGAAAAATAAGATTAACTAAATGAATCAAAGAAGAGAGGGATGAAAGTTCCTCTTTTCTTTTGCTTGAAATAAAAACGCTTCCTCTCAACTATTCCTCATAAAATCACCCAATTTATGATAAAATGGAAATAGAAAGTTGAGATTATGAGTTATTTTAAAAAATATAAATTCGATAAATCCCAGTTCAAACTTGGTATGCGAACCTTTAAAACAGGTATTGCTGTTTTTCTAGTTCTCTTGATTTTTGGCTTTTTTGGTTGGAAAGGTCTTCAAATCGGTGCTTTGACAGCCGTTTTTAGCCTGAGGGAGAGTTTTGATAAGAGTGTCCATTTTGGGACTTCGCGTATTCTAGGAAATAGTATCGGTGGTCTCTATGCCCTGGTCTTCTTCTTATTAAATACCTTTTTCCACGAAGCCTTTTGGGTGACCTTGATAGTTGTTCCAATCTGCACCATGTTAACCATTATGACAAATGTAGCCATGAATAACAAAGCAGGGGTTATTGGTGGTGTAGCAGCTATGTTAATTATTACCCTATCGATTCCGAGTGGAGAAACGATTTTGTACGTGTTTGCGCGCGTATCAGAAACTTTCATGGGAGTTTTTGTCGCAATTCTCGTAAATTACGATATTGATCGTATTCGGCTCTTTTTAGAGAAAAAAGAAAAATAATGTTACATTTTATAACATTATCAATTGACGTTTGTCTTTTTTTAGACTATAATAGACAGAAAGAAGGAAATTGTAAATGAAGGAAAAAGAATTTCGCCGAAATATGGCTGTTTTTCCTATCGGCAGTGTTATGAAGTTGACCGATCTATCGGCGCGTCAGATTCGTTATTATGAAGATCAAGAGTTGATTAAGCCTGATCGAAACGAAGGGAACCGTCGCATGTATTCCTTGAATGACATGGATCGTCTGCTTGAAATCAAAGATTATATCTCTGAAGGTTATAATATCGCTGCCATTAAGAAAAAATATGCTGAACGTGAAGCGAAATCCAAGAAAGCGGTGAGTCAGACGGAAGTGCGCCGTGCACTTCACAATGAACTCCTCCAACAGGGTCGCTTTGCTTCAGTACAGTCACCTTTTGGTCGCGGTTAGGCAACCGCAAGTAGTCATACATTAAGGAGAAAACTCATGCCAATCACAGCTGCAGATATTCGTCGTGAAGTCGAGGAAAAAAATGTTACCTTTATTCGTCTCATGTTTTCAGATATTTTGGGAACCATGAAAAACGTCGAAATTCCTGCTACAGATGAACAGTTAGATAAAGTCTTGTCAAATAAGGCTATGTTTGATGGATCTTCTATTGAAGGTTTTGTACGTATCAATGAGTCAGATATGTACTTGTACCCTGACTTGGATACATGGACAGTCTTCCCGTGGGGAGATGAAAATGGAAGTGTTGCAGGTTTGATCTGTGATGTCTATACAACAGAAGGTGAGCCATTTGCAGGTGACCCTCGTGGCAATTTGAAACGTGCTCTTCGTCACATGGAAGAAGTGGGATTCAAGTCCTTCAACCTTGGACCAGAACCAGAATTCTTCCTATTTAAGCTCGATGAAAATGGGGATCCAACACTTGAAGTAAATGACAAGGGTGGCTACTTTGATTTGGCACCTACTGACCTTGCGGACAATACACGTCGTGAGATTGTGAATGTCTTGACCAAAATGGGATTTGAAGTAGAAGCGAGTCACCACGAGGTTGCAGTTGGACAGCATGAGATTGACTTCAAGTACGATGAAGTTCTCCGTGCCTGTGATAAGATTCAAATCTTCAAACTTGTTGTTAAAACTATTGCTCGCAAACATGGGCTTTACGCAACCTTTATGGCCAAACCAAAATTTGGTATTGCTGGATCAGGTATGCACTGTAATATGTCTTTGTTTGATGCAGAAGGAAATAATGCCTTCTTTGATCCAAATGATCCAAAAGGAATGCAGTTGTCAGAAACGGCCTACCATTTCCTTGGCGGTTTGATTAAGCATGCCTACAACTATACTGCCATCATGAACCCAACGGTTAACTCATACAAACGTTTGGTTCCAGGTTATGAAGCGCCTGTTTACATTGCTTGGGCTGGTCGTAACCGTTCGCCACTTGTGCGCGTACCTGCTTCACGTGGTATGGGAACTCGTCTTGAGTTGCGTTCAGTGGATCCAATGGCAAACCCATATATCGCTATGGCAGTTCTTTTGGAAGTTGGTTTGCATGGTATTGAAAATAAAATCGAAGCACCAGCTCCTATCGAAGAAAATATCTACATTATGACAGCAGAAGAGCGCAAGGAAGCTGGTATTACAGATCTTCCATCAACTCTTCACAACGCTTTGAAAGCTTTGACAGAAGATGAGGTTGTCAGAGCAGCTCTTGGAGAACATATCTATACTAGTTTCCTTGAAGCCAAACGAATCGAATGGGCAAGTTATGCAACCTTCGTTTCACAATGGGAAATTGATAATTATTTAGACCTTTACTAATACTAATATAGAAGAAAGATTGCCTGAGGGTAAGCAGTCTAAGCAATCGAATACTTATAACCCCTAAAATAGCGATTTCGATCGCTATTTATTTTTCGAAAAATCCTCTTGATTCTTTTGCAAATTAGATCTATCATCAGACGTGTAGAATAAAATCAAGGAGTCACTATAGAAAAATTCAATTTTGAAAACAATATCGGGCAAGAAAACAAACTGCCTCAAATCGAAATCTACAAGCTCACTAACTTTTGCAAGCTTCAAAATTACACATCTGTAAATATTTTTTTGAAAGATATATTTGAACCTATAGTGAATTGAGACTAGAATAGTACACTACACCTGCTAAAACATCTCTAGAAATTAATTTAACTTTCTTAATCGATTTATTCACATCTTCTTTCAATCTACTATATTATCCCAATAAATGATGATGGCGATCGTTTTGTTTATACTTGTCGATTTTTGAATCTTGAACGACCAGAAGAATATTTCTGCCGAGGTGACCAAACGAAAAAACCTGAAAATATTGAATTTTAGGACGAACAACTATAGGCAGAAAAAGTGGAGGTTTTGAATATTCGTTTGGAAGTAAAAAATTAAACTATCTACAATCTCATCAACAATAAACCTATTTCAACTCCATTATCTATAGGCGTATTTTTACGCCTTTTTATATACTTGAAGCACATAAGAAACATTATGAGAAGTTTGCTGATGGAAGCACTCAAGAAATTGATGTTCCTTATGATATTCCTGAGAATTGGGAGTGGGTGAGGGTTGGTAATATTTGTACTACAAATATTGGGCTGACTTTTAAACCGAGTGAAGTTCAAGAAACAGGAATACCTATCTATAAGGCTAATAATATTAAAAACGGGAAAATTAGCACACTAGATTTAGCCTTTGTATCTGAAAAAACGACAATAAAGGAAAATGAGTGGCTAAACAAAAATGATATTTTAATGGCTGTTAGAAGCGGTAGTAAGCAGCTTGTCGGAAAGACAGCTATTGTCGAAAATTTAAAGACGAAAACGAGTTTTGGTGCATTTATGTCAGTAATTCGTCCTATATCCATTTCTTCCACTTTTATGAACTATTTTTTTCAATCAAGTCATTTCAGAAGTCAGCTTGACGATGCAAACACAACTACGATTTTTCAAGTTACTCAAAAAATGTTAAAGGAGACTCTCCTCCCCCTTCCACCCCTCGCCGAACAAAAACGGATTGTTGCTCAAATTGAACGAGCCTTGAAAAAGGTTGAAATTTACGCTGAAAGCTACAATCAACTCCAAAAGTTAGATAAAATTTTTCCAGATAAACTAAAAAAATCTATTCTTCAATATGCTATGCAAGGAAAATTAGTTGAACAAGACCCAAATGATGAATCAGTCGAAGTTTTACTTGAAAAAATACGAGCAGAAAAACAAAAACTCTTTGAAGAAGGTAAGATTAAAAAGAAAGATTTGGAGATTTCAATTGTTTCCCAAGGAGATGATAACTCTTATTATGGGAACAAAGATGAAACAATCTCTTATCCTATATATGAAATCCCAGAAGCATGGAGATATATTAAATTTGCTAGCCTAGTTAACTTCAGAATAGGAAAAACTCCTCCACGCAGTGAAGCTACTTTTTGGGGAACTGAAATACCTTGGGTATCTATATCAGATATGCCTATATCTGGTTATGTAACTAATACGAGAGAATCTATTTCTAAATTAGCATTAAAATCAAAGAAAATAGACATTTCACCTAAAGGAACTTTATTAATGAGTTTTAAATTATCTATTGGAAAAGTTGCCATATTGGATATTCCTGCCACTCATAATGAAGCCATTATATCGATATTCCCCTATGCTAATAAAGAAAATATTATCAGAGATTACTTAATGATATTTTTGCCACTCATCTCTACTTTAGGTGATTCAAAAGATGCTATCAAAGGGAAAACATTAAATAGCACCAGCATCTCCGAATTATTAATCCCTATTTCTAACCATGAAGAGATGAAAAGAATCATTTCTAAAGTTGATTTACTTTTTCAAAAAGTTTCTCAACTTTTTGAGTAATAAGTTCCTGTTCCTCAAAGGGAGCTAACGGAATTAATAGCTCGCTCAGTGCAGTTTTAGGAATATTATATAAAGCTTGACCTGATAGTTTAGTTATTGCTTTCAATTGTTTATAAAATAACGGAGAGGACAAGTTAAATAATAGAAATTTTGAAATAATCTCTGAACTTTCGAATGGTGTTAATTGAAAAATAAATCCACCAGCCACAACACCATCATAGTCTTTATCGATTCTTGCAAACTTTCCAATATGTTCTAAAGAGGTTGATACAGGTGTTATTAGCTGATTATGTTTTAAATAAACTTGCTCAGAGAAGATGAATTGTGTATCAATGTAGTAATCATTATCCAAAAGAGAAAATTCTAAAGGCTTAATATTACCACCACGTATAATTCTAACGCCTTTATTATTAATGCTTAAATCACCCTTCTTGTAAGAAAGACCTGTATTTATTGAAAAAATATCTTTTATTTTTATAACAACCCAATTCATAGGTATATTCCCATAATAAGAGCCATAATCACAAAAATAGCAGGTAGTCAGTTTGACCACCTGTTATTTTTTACCAATTAACAATTTTATCTACAATATTTTGTTGTTCAGTAGCTGTTTTCCTTAGATAAATTCGAGTAGTTTCTATACTTTCGTGTCCCATCAAATCTGCGAGTAAGGCAATATCGTTATACTTCGCTAAAAAATTCTTAGCAAATAAATGCCTAAAAGAATGAGGGTAAATTACTTTAGGATTCATTTTGTATTTATCAGCATAATTTTTTAACTGTTGAGCAACTCCTCTTGCTGTAATTGGTTCGTTAAATTTATTCAAAAATAAATAACCACTTCGGCGATTTTCTGATTCTAACCAACTAAGACAACTATTTCTTAATTTTTTAGGAATGTACAGTCTACGAATTTTACCACCTTTTGAGTAAATGTCAAAATAACCGATTTCTACATGCTCTACTTTTAGTTTAATAAGTTCACTTACACGAGCCCCAGTTGCACCTAAAAACCAAACGACAAAATGCCATTTTAAAATACCATCTTTTTTCAAACTACGTTTAAGAAAAAGGTAATCAGCATGGCTAATGACATCTTCTAAAAACGGTTTTTGCTGTACTTTGACAAATTTTAATTTCAAATCATCATGACCAATAAAAGCCAGATATTTATTTACTCCTTGTAGTCGCAAATTGACAGTTTTAGGTTTAAAATTGTCTAATAAATATCCTTTGTATTCAAATAAATCTTCCATTTTGAGTTCGTAATTCTCCAAGAAAAATCGAACACCATAAAGGTACGAACGCACAGTATTTTCAGCTAAACCAGCTTTCTTCAAATGTAATTCAAAATCTTTCAACGTAAAACTCCTATCTTATGTTTGATAGAAATTCCACCGCACGTAAAACTATTATACTAAATTAGTGCGTCAATAATGACGAAAGATTTTTCGATTTTATCAGCGATTCTAGTTTGTTCGGATAGCGGAGGGAGAGGGATAAGAATAGAAGCAACTTTATCACTATTCAAGTTTTTCACAACAGCTCCACTAATTAGAGATAAAAATTGAGAATAAACTACATTTGATGAAAGAATATAGAATAGGTAATCTCTATTTAATGAGTTTTCATAGTTCGAAATAGCCAACCATCCATCGTGTATTGCACCATCAACATTCAAAATATAAGGTCTACCAAAACTCATAGAATTAGTTAACAAAAATGTACCTTTTTTTACAAATCTAGTTTTGTTAAGCCCTGATTTTTTGATTTTTTCTTTAACATTATTTATATACTTTTCACCCTTTTCAGTATCACCTATTTTTATCCAATTTATTCCATCTACTTCAGAAGTAAGATAATCTTTGATTGGTCGTGGAGAACCACCTCTAACAATTTCAACCAATGTAGAAAACCTCACCCACTCCCAACTTTTTGGTATTTCATAAGGAACTTCCTCATAATAAGAGTTATCATCTCCTTGGGAAACAATTGAAATCTCTAAATCTTTCTTTTTAATCTTGCCTTCCTCAAAGAGTTTTTGTTTTTCTGCTCGTATTTTTTCAAGTAAAACTTCAACTGGTTCATCATTTAGGTCTTGTTCTACTATTTTTCCTTGCATAGCATATTGAAGAATAGATTTTTTTAGTTTATCTGGAAATTCTTTATCTAGCTGTTCTAGCCTATTATAACTTTCAGCATATTCATCTACTTTTTCTAAAGCTGATTCGATTGCTTCTACTATTCGTTGTTGTTCAGCTAGCGGAGGGATAGCAATTAACAATAGATTAAAATTATAATCGTTGATTGCAGGATAACTTGTTCCAGTAGATTTATTATTAACACGATTGATAAAATTATCTGATAATAAATAATATTTCAAATATGTTTCGTTAAGTAAAGTATCCAAGACAATAAATGCTGTACTAGCTATCAAATACTCTTTAAGTTCTCTAACTACAGCAATATTTTTTAGATATGGTCTAACTGTTGAAAATAAGACACTATTCTGCGAAACTAATTTTCTAGCACGGGAAGGTGCTTGTTCAGGTGAAAGATATTGTAGATTTTTATAGTTGATTATATTCTTTTTTCTATCAATGCTAGACGTATCTATATACCTAAAGAATTTCTCTGGCTTATTTTGCCCAAAATTCCAATAAATTGATTTTATCCTCACCCACTTCCAGTTCTCAGGAATATCATAAGGAACATCAATTTCTTGAGTGCTTCCATCAGCAAACTTCTCATAATGTTTCCCATCATCACCACGAAATATCTCGGTTTCCTTTTTATCTCGTTTGATTTTTCCTTCACTGATAAGTTTTTCTTTTTCAGCTTTAATTCTCTTTAACAATTCACTTGCAGGTTCGTCATTGGGATTTTGCGGCACTAATTTCCCTTCCATTGCTCTTTGAAGGATACTTGCTTTAAGTTGTTCTGGTGTCATTATTTATCCTCCAACAACTGCAAAATATCAGCTAATACATTATCAATCTTATGATTTAAAGCCGCTCTTTCCGCTTGATAATTCTGAATCAACTCAAAGGGATTTAAGATTTCCTCTTCCTCTTTTGGAAAACCACACTGGTCTAAATTATAATTCAACTCAGCCAATTCACTAGGTGTAAATGATTTAGATTTGTAGAACTTACCTTCCAGAATCTCTTCACGATTTTCCCACCAGTCACGAACAGGATTGAAGTGTTCTGACTTCATCGGTTTAGTTTTCGAGAAATTTTTATAACCATCTGGCATATCTAAACGATAAAACCAAGTTTCTTCTGTTTTCTTTGTTTTATCAAAGAAAAGAATGTTCGTATGGATTCCTGTATACGGTGCAAAGACACTATGAGGCAACCTAATAATCGTATGCAAGTTGAACTCATCTACCAGTTTTTGTTTCAAGCGAGTTTTTACACCTTCACCAAATAGAAAACCATCAGGTAAAATAACTCCAACACGACCATTTTCTTTCAAACGATACATAATGACAGCCATAAATAAATCAGCTGTTTCAGAACTCCGTAATTCTGCTGGAAAGTTATTTTTTATTGTTTCTAATTCTGACCCTCCAAAAGGTGGATTCATCATAATAATGTCAAATTTTTCATCATCCGTATATTCACGAACATTTTTCTCCAAAGTATTTCCATGAACAATTTTAGGGTCATCAATTTCGTGAAGAAACAGATTTGTAACTGCTAAAAGATGAGGAAATGCTTTCTTTTCAATACCAAAAACAGCTGTATTGTATTTTTTGGTATCTTCACTAGTTTTACGTTGACTACTTAAACGGTTCAGAGTCGAAGTCAAGAAGCCTCCTGTTCCGCAAGCAAGGTCTGCCATTGATTCTCCAAGTTTTGGGTCAAGAACTTCGGCGATGAAATCAGTCGCTGCACGTGGCGTATAAAATTCTCCTGAGTTCCCAGCATTTTGAATATCTTTAAGAATTTTTTCGTAAATATCATTAAACGAGTGACGATCTTCAGGGCTATTGAAATCAACTTCATCAATAACATTGATGACTTGGCGTAACAAGACGCCATTTTTCATATAGTTGTTCGCATCTTCAAAAGCTGATTTAACAATCGTTTTTCGAATAGGCATATTTGAAGTTATTTCAAGCTCTTTCAACTCTTTGAATAACTTGTTATTGACAAAATCAAGTAATTCATCGCCTGTCAATACCCGTTCCCCATTTTGAGCATGAGCCCAATTCCGCCATTTTAATTCCTCTGGGATAATTGACTCATACTCGTCTTCTTCTAATTCCCAAACCATTTCACGGCTATCATAAATTTTTAAGAATAATAACCAAGACATTTGCTCAATACGTTGAGCATCACCATTAACACCAGCATCGTTTCGAGTGATATCTTGAATTCTTTTTACAAATGATGTAATTGACATACTTTCCTTTCATTAAGCTACTGTAAATAGCTCTTTCTCCAATTCTTTAATTGCTTGTAAATATCGTTTTTTATCTCCAAAATAAGTATTGATGATTTTGAAGGTTCCACCATATATCTGAAATTCTGGAAGTTTTAATGTTTCAATGCTTTCGAGTTCTCCAATACCTTTATCCATGTATTTGTCCAGTAAAATTTCCAAAACAGCACGTGCTTCCTCACTATATTTATATAAATATCCGCTTTGTTTGAGTTTATTGATACGTTCCGTTTTGGTTAATTCTTTTTGGCCATAGGCAAGTTTTAGGAGTAAATCAAAATCATCGATTTCTTGTTCTGATATTCCCTCCGACTCTCGAATAGCATCTAGATAAACTCCTTTTTTATAAAGTTCGTCTAAGATAAGCTTCTTTTTATCCGCCGTATGCCAAACTGTAATAAAATCGTTCAAAGTGGCGTAGCTACCTAAGATATTCTTCCGAGTGTAGTCGGTCAGGCTTTCGGTAATCAGTTTCCCGTTTTCGTCCAATACTTGAACAGTCGAATTAAGAATGGTAACCTGCTTATCTGTAACGATATATTTTTCTATTGGGTCACCACCTTCGTTTACAAAACCAGGTGTAGTACCATTGTTTGTTTTTGCGCCCGTTTCCAGAACCTTCACTGGTTCACCATCAAAATCAGGGTCAGCAAACAAATTGGTAACATTTCGAAAATCAATAATCGTAAAAAATTCTTTCCCCTTTTGAGGATAAAGACGTGTGCCACGACCAATAATTTGTTTAAATTCAGTCATGGATTGGATATTAGAGTCTAAAACAATCAAACGACATGTTTTAGCATTAACTCCTGTCGTTAATAATTTAGACGTTGTTACAATAGCGGGAAAATTAGAATTGACATCCATAAAGTTATCCAGTTGAGCTTTTCCTTCAGCGTTGTCACCAGTTACTTGCATGACATAACGATAGTCTTCTTGGACTAAGTCTAGATTCTCTTTTACAAGTGCAGCACGCATCCGCTCGGCATGGTCAATATCAACACAAAAAACAATTGTTTTATCAAATCGTGCATTGTTTTGCTTCATATAATCAGAAACAAACTTGGCAACTCTTTGAGTTCTATCATCAATGACAATGGTTTTGTCAAAATCTTTCCTGCCGTAGTACCTATCTTCTATTAATTGTCCGTTAGCATCAACTTTTCCAGTTTCTGGACGATAACCATCCACATCCACATCTAAATTAACCCTCATAACACGATATGGAGCCAAAAAACCATCCTCGATTCCCTGTTTTAAACTATAAGTATAGATTGGCTCACCGAAGTATTCCGTATTGGAAGCATTCTTGGTTTCTTTAGGAGTAGCGGTCATCCCAATCTGTGTCGCAGAACTGAAATAATCAATCACCTTACGCCAGTTACTGTCTTCCTTAGCTGAGCCACGGTGCGCTTCATCAATTACGATTAAATCAAAGAAGTCTTTGTCAAATTTTTGATAATGTGTTTCAGTTCCATCTTCACCAGTTAGTTGCTGATAAAGCCCTAGATAAATTTCAAAAGAATTTAATTTTTCAGGAGCAGTCAAAAGTTTTGGTGTAATTTTCGTCATCACCTTTTCAAATGGCTTAAAGTCTTCAGCCATCGTTTGGTCTACTAAGATGTTTCTATCCGCTAGGAATAAAACTCGTTTAGCCAAACCAGCTTTTCGAAGGCGATGAATAATTTGAAAAGCCATGAACGTTTTCCCTGTTCCTGTTGCCATCACAAACATTACTCGTTTTTGTCCTCTGGCAACTGTTTCAATAGTACGGTTGATAGCTATTTGCTGATAATATCGTGGCGTTTTCATTGAGAAGGCATCTGTATAGTATGGAGTTAAGATAGCTTCTGTAATTTCGTACGTCAATCCTTTTTCCTTCGTCATACGAGAAAATAATTCTTCACGAGTAGGAAATTCGTCTAACTCCAGCTCTCGTTCTTTTCTCGTGATACGGTCGTGTTCAATAAAGCCATCACCATTCGAAGAATAAACAAATGGAACATCTAAAATTTCTCCATATTCAATAGCTTGTTGTAATCCTGCTCGAACGCTGTGTTTATTATCCTTTGCTTCAACAATTGCAATTCGAGTTCCAAATTGGTAATACAGTGAATAATCTGATTTTTTTCCTTCTTTTCGACGAGCTTTATCTCCTCTAACCTCGATTCGACCATCAGTGAAGTACTCTTCGTAAGCGATATGCTCACCATTTTTCCATCCTTTGGATACAATAGCAGGAGTGATGAAATTTGCTTTAATATCCTCCTCGCTCATTTCTTTCTTAGACTTTATAAACTCAACCATATTGAACCTCCGCATTCTAAAAATCTACTTCTCCATAAAATAAACTATCAGAACAAATTATACTTCTATTATATCACACTTATAAAAACACTCTGCTAAATTGTTAAAAATAAGTATGCAATATACTTTCGCATCGCGTTAGATTATCTCCGCATAACACCGCTATTTTTCGCCGTTTTCGGCAGGCGACTTATTATCATTCTACAAGCACTTTCAGTTGGGCTGGTGAGCTATTTTTCAAAAATAAATAATCACATTTAAACATTTTGAAAGTATAAAATATCTACATCAGCCGTTCAAAAACTGGCGTAAATTTTACTATAATATTCTTGTTTAAATAAAGATTTTTTTATGCCAAACGGATTTTAATAATGCGGATACTTCCTATTTTGCTTCTCTTTTTAGCTCTACTACCGGTTTTCTCAAAGTCTGTCAGTGGAGGTAGTTCTTTCAGTTGGGAAGTATTTTTGATTTTCATAATAGATTGGGTTTTATTGATAGTTTTGGCGATTCAGATTTCTTATATTTTTTGGAGATTGAGTCAAAAGTGGAAAGAATTATCTGATAAATAAAACCATGCATGTTTTCTAATTTTGGGGTAAGACAATGAATAGCAGAGTAGAATTTCGGATTTTCACCATTCTTGATTTGGATAAGGTAGAAGATTATTTACATGAGATGCATTTGAAAGGTTGGAGGTATAGAACGAGTTGTTTTGGTTTGTTCTATTTTGACCAATGTCAACCATACGATGTCATCTACTGTATCTATGATTCTAGATTTCTTAAAAAATATAAGCATGAACTGCAAGATTTTAGAAATAGAGGTTGGGAATTGATAGGAGCAGGTTCTTGTTCGATTCTTCGTAAATCGTCTTCTAATTTACTTCCAGAGGATCAAGTCTATATGAGTAAGGGGCTCAGATGGGAAGTTATGCGATATAGACTTCGTTTATGTACAGCTACTTTCTTAGGTGGTTTGGTTGTTTGTATGAGTTTATTTAAAGAAGAACTTTCTATGTCTTTCTTCGTTATTTTTCTTTTATATGCTTTTCTGATTTCTTATCTAATCTATGGTTTTTTTAGACTTAAAAGGACATACCGAGTAGATAAACAGTAAGGTTCTAAGTCTCTAGACTGATTTTTAGCACTCTTGGTAAAAGAGTGCTAATTTTTTGAGTTTTTGTCTTGACATTCTCTTTTAAGGGTGTATAATAGAATCATAAGTTAGCACTTGAGTGTATCGAGTGCTAATCGATCAGACAGAGAGGAGTGATGAGATGGTTACAGAGCGTCAGCAGGATATTTTAAATCTGATTATTGACATCTTTACCAAAACGCACGAACCTGTCGGATCCAAAGCTTTGCAAGAGTCTATTAACTCTAGCAGTGCAACCATTCGTAATGATATGGCAGCTCTAGAAAAGCAAGGTTTGCTTGAAAAGGCCCATACTTCTAGTGGTCGGATGCCAAGTGTTGCTGGTTTTCAGTACTATGTGAAACACTCACTGGATTTTGATCGATTGGCTGAAAATGAGGTATATGAGATTGTCAAAGCCTTTGATCAGGAATTCTTCAAATTGGAGGATATTCTGCAAGAAGCTGCTAATCTACTGACAGACTTGAGTGGCTGTACGGTAGTAGCACTGGATGTTGAGCCGAGCAGGCAACGTTTGACAGCCTTTGATATCGTTGTTTTGGGGCAACATACAGCCTTGGCAGTATTTACCCTAGACGAGTCACGAACGGTTACCAGTCAGTTTCTGATTCCAAGGAACTTTTTGCAGGAGGATTTGCTGAAACTGAAGAGCATCATTCAGGAACGTTTCCTCGGCTACACCGTTCTAGATATTCACTACAAGATTCGGACAGAGATTCCGCAGATTATCCAGCGTTACTTTACAACAACAGATAATGTGATTGATCTCTTTGAACATATCTTTAAGGAAATGTTCAATGAAAACATTGTGGTGGCGGGCAAGGTTAATCTCTTGAATTTTGCCAATCTGGCAGCTTATCAGTTCTTTGACCAACCGCAAAAGGTGGCTCTGGAGATTCGTGAGGGGTTGCGTGAAGATCAGATGCAAAACGTCCGTGTTGCAGACAGTCAAGAGTCCTGTCTAGCTGATCTAGCGGTGATTAGTAGCAAGTTCCTCATTCCTTATCGGGGAGTTGGAATTCTAGCGATTATCGGTCCGGTCAATCTGGATTACCAGCAATTGATTAACCAAGTCAATGTTGTCAATCGTGTTTTGACCATGAAGTTGACAGATTTTTACCGCTACCTCAGCAGTAATCATTACGAAGTACATTAAGATTGAAATCATTAAAGGAGGCGAAAATGGCCCAAGATATAAAAAATGAAGAAGTAGAAGAAGTCCAAGAAGAGGAAGTTGTGGAAACGGTAGAAGAAACAACTCCTGAGAAGTCTGAGTTGGACTTGGCAAATGAACGTGCAGATGAGTTCGAAAACAAATACCTTCGTGCTCATGCAGAAATGCAAAATATCCAACGCCGTGCCAATGAAGAGCGTCAAAACTTGCAACGTTATCGTAGCCAAGACTTGGCAAAAGCGATTCTCCCTTCTTTGGATAACCTTGAGCGTGCACTCGCAGTTGAAGGTTTGACAGATGATGTGAAGAAGGGCTTGGAAATGGTGCAAGAAAGCTTGATTCACGCTTTGAAAGAAGAAGGAATTGAAGAAATCGTAGCTGACGGTGAATTTGACCATAACTACCATATGGCCATCCAAACTCTCCCAGCAGACGATGAACACCCAGCAGATACCATCGCCCAAGTCTTCCAAAAAGGCTACAAACTCCATGACCGCATCCTACGCCCAGCCATGGTAGTTGTTTACAACTAGGCAATTCTGACGGTAGCTGAAGCAACTCGTCAGAAAATGGCAATCGCTATGGCGTTTGCCTAGCCTCCTTACTAACTCGTCGTCGAAATAAAATCGATTTCGACTCCTCGTGTCGCAATTTACATAATAGAAAACTTGTCCGAAACGACAATAAACTATGAAGAAAGATAAAATATGTTTGGCTTTGCAATAGTGAGCGAAGCGAACCAAAGATGATACTCTTCGCCGTGGCGCTATTTGCGCAAACTTTGAGACCTTAGGCTCAAGGTTTAGTCAAAGAGATTGACGAAGTCAAGCTCTGACGGCGCCGCCATTTAAGAAGAGTATCAAAAAGAAAAATAAAATATAAAATTTAAGGAGAAAAACACATGTCTAAAATTATCGGTATTGACTTAGGTACAACAAACTCAGCAGTAGCAGTTCTTGAAGGAACTGAATCAAAAATCATCGCAAACCCAGAAGGGAACCGCACAACTCCATCTGTAGTCTCATTCAAAAACGGCGAAATCATCGTTGGTGATGCTGCAAAACGTCAAGCAGTTACAAACCCAGATACAGTTATCTCTATCAAATCTAAAATGGGCACTTCTGAAAAAGTTTCTGCAAACGGAAAAGAATACACTCCACAAGAAATCTCAGCTATGATTCTTCAATACTTGAAAGGCTATGCAGAGGACTATCTTGGCGAAAAAGTAACGAAAGCAGTTATCACAGTTCCAGCTTATTTCAACGATGCTCAACGTCAAGCAACAAAAGACGCTGGTAAAATCGCTGGTCTTGAAGTAGAACGTATTGTCAACGAACCAACTGCAGCAGCCCTTGCTTACGGTTTGGACAAGACTGACAAAGAAGAAAAAATCTTGGTATTTGACCTTGGTGGTGGTACATTCGACGTCTCTATCCTTGAATTGGGTGACGGTGTCTTCGATGTATTGTCAACTGCAGGGGACAACAAACTTGGTGGTGACGACTTTGACCAAAAAATCATCGACCACTTGGTAGCAGAATTCAAGAAAGAAAACGGTATTGACTTGTCTACTGACAAGATGGCAATGCAACGTTTGAAAGATGCAGCTGAAAAAGCGAAGAAAGACCTTTCTGGTGTAACTTCAACTCAAATCAGTTTGCCATTCATCACTGCAGGTGAGGCTGGACCTCTTCACTTGGAAATGACTTTGACTCGTGCTAAATTTGACGATTTGACTCGTGACCTTGTTGAACGTACAAAAGTTCCAGTTCGCCAAGCCCTTTCAGATGCAGGTTTGAGCTTGTCAGAAATTGATGAAGTTATCCTTGTTGGTGGTTCAACTCGTATCCCAGCCGTTGTAGAAGCTGTGAAGGCTGAAACTGGTAAAGAACCAAACAAATCAGTAAACCCTGACGAAGTTGTTGCCATGGGTGCTGCGATCCAAGGTGGTGTCATAACTGGTGATGTCAAAGACGTTGTCCTTCTTGACGTAACACCATTGTCACTCGGTATTGAAACAATGGGTGGTGTCTTTACAAAACTCATCGACCGTAACACAACAATCCCAACATCTAAATCACAAGTCTTCTCAACAGCAGCAGACAACCAACCAGCCGTTGATATCCACGTTCTTCAAGGGGAACGCCCAATGGCAGCAGATAACAAGACTCTTGGACGTTTCCAATTGACTGATATCCCAGCTGCACCTCGTGGAATTCCTCAAATCGAAGTAACATTTGACATCGACAAGAATGGTATCGTGTCTGTTAAGGCCAAAGACCTTGGAACTCAAAAAGAACAAACTATTGTTATCCAATCTAACTCAGGTTTGACTGATGAAGAAATCGATCGCATGATGAAAGATGCAGAAGCAAACGCTGAAGCAGATAAGAAACGTAAAGAAGAAGTTGACCTTCGTAACGAAGTAGACCAAGCAATCTTTGCGACTGAAAAGACAATCAAGGAAACTGAAGGTAAAGGATTCGACGCAGAACGTGATGCTGCCCAAGCTGCCCTTGATGACCTTAAAAAAGCTCAAGAAGACAACAACTTGGACGAAATGAAAGCAAAACTTGAAGCATTGAACGAAAAAGCTCAAGGACTTGCTGTTAAACTCTACGAACAAGCTGCAGCAGCCCAACAAGCTCAAGCAGGAGCAGAAGGCGCACAAGCAACAGGAAACGCAGGCGATGACGTCGTAGACGGAGAGTTTACGGAAAAATAAAATAGTCCAGTGGACTATTTTATCCCGAGCTTGAAAATCAGGAGAGCGAGGTAGGTAAGAATGACTAATCACTAAAGTGATTGTCATTCTACGGCAATCGCTATGGCGATTTGCCTAGACGCCTTACTAGTGCAAAAACAAAGTATAATCGACTTTATTTTTGAACGTCGCAATAATAAGAAGAAATCCAGAGGTTGCAACCCAGCCTCTGTTTTTCGATAAAATAGAGGATGTTGCGTATGAAAAAAGTACTTTGTGTCATTTATCCTAATTTTTCTCTTTATGAGATAACCACTTTAACAAGTACTTTAGCTCTGTCTTTTGATATCACGATTGATTATGTAGCTTCTGAGAATTCGATGGTGGTCTCTGAGGATGGTTTGCCCTGTCAACCGACGAAAACATTGGATCAGCTCCGTATAGAAGATTATTCTTGTGTGATTTTGCCAGGAATGGTAAATATAGGGCCTGCTCTACAGGATGAGAAATTGATCTCGTTTTTGAGAAGTCTTAATGAGCAAGATATCCTAATTGCCGCCATTTCTTCAGCCCCCTTTTTATTAGCCAAAGCAGGCTTGTTGAACGACACGAAATTTACAGGTGGAATTTGGCAAAACTTCTTTGACTATTTTGAATTTCTTCCACGTGAGAATTTCCAACCCAAACTGGTTGTGCAAGATAAAAATATCATTACGGCTATAGGCTTTGCGCATCAAGAGTTTGCAAGAAGAGTGATTCTTAGTCTAGGTTTGGCAGAAAATACTGACAACTATTTTAAAGAACAGAACGAATATTCAGAAGAGGATTTGATATTTACTCTATCAGATGAAGAGTTTAATCAAGTAAAGCAGAGTATAGAAAACAGCCTCTAAAGATTTACATGAAAATTATAGAAAGGAACAAATGTGTTCAGGGAATTGAACACGGGTTCCCAAATTTCTTACTTAATATAACAGAAAGGAATTGAACCCGACCTAAATTCTCGGAAAAAAGATAAATCTGTCTAGGAGCATCGCTCCAGCGTCAGATTTCCTATTTTTCAGTCGAATTTTACGGTCTTGGTATCTTGTATGAACAATACTGAATTTTATGATCGTCTGGGGGTGTCAAAAAACGCTTCGGCAGACGAGATCAAAAAGGCTTATCGTAAGCTTTCGAAAAAATATCACCCAGATATCAATAAGGAGCCTGGTGCTGAGGAAAAGTACAAGGAAGTTCAAGAAGCCTATGAGACTTTGAGTGACGACCAAAAACGGGCTGCCTATGACCAATATGGTGCTGCAGGCGCCAATGGTGGATTTGGAGGCTTCGGTGGTGGAGCTGGCGGTTTCAATGGGGCAGGTGGCTTCGGTGGTTTTGAGGACATTTTCTCAAGTTTCTTCGGCGGAGGCGGTGCTTCACGCAATCCAAATGCTCCTCGCCAAGGGGATGACCTCCAGTATCGTGTGAACTTGACCTTTGAAGAAGCTATTTTTGGAGCTGAAAAAGAAGTTAAATACAACCGTGAAGCAAGCTGTAGTACATGTAATGGTTCTGGTGCTAAGCCAGGAACAAGTCCAGTAACTTGTGGACGCTGTCATGGTGCTGGTGTCATTAACGTCGATACGCAGACTCCGCTTGGTATGATGCGTCGCCAAGTAACCTGTGATGTCTGTCACGGTCGTGGAAAAGAAATCAAGGATCCATGTACCACTTGTCACGGAACAGGTCATGAAAAACAAGCCCATAGTGTACATGTAAAAATCCCTGCTGGTGTGGAAACTGGTCAACAAATTCGCCTAGCTGGTCAAGGTGAAGCTGGATTTAACGGTGGACCTTATGGTGACTTGTATGTAGTGGTTTCTGTGGAAGCCAGCGATAAGTTTGAACGTGAAGGAACCACTATCTTCTACAATCTCAACCTCAACTTTGTCCAAGCAGCTCTTGGTGATACCGTTGATATCCCAACTGTTCATGGTGATGTTGAATTGGTTATCCCAGAGGGAACTCAGACTGGTAAGAAATTCCGTCTACGTGGAAAAGGAGCTCCGAGCCTTCGTGGTGGTGCAGTTGGTGACCAATACGTTACCGTTAATGTCGTAACACCGACAGGCTTGAACGACCGTCAAAAAGCAGCCTTGAAAGAATTCGCAGCTGCAGGTGATTTAAAAGTCAATCCAAAGAAAAAAGGCTTCTTTGATCATATTAAAGATGCCTTTGATGGAGAATAAAAGTAAAAAGAGCCGTTGGGCTCTTTTTGTTTATAGATTTTTTAAGACTTTCCTTAAGTAATGACGTACGGTAGCGACCTTCTTTGAAGTTCCATACCTAAACTTTGAGCCTAGGTCTCAAAGTTTCCGGACACCTGAAAGCAAGCTGTTTCAGGTGTTTTCATTACGGCGGAAAGTCTTCGATTTAGTTGTGAAATGGTGAATGATACTCTTCAAAAATCTCTTCAAACCACGTCAGCGTCGGCTTGTCTACAACCTAAAAACCGTGTTTTGAGCAGCCTGCGCCTAGCTTTCTAGTTTGCTCTTTGATTTTTATTGAGTATGAGTTGCCTAAATTGTGATGTATAGTTGATGGGATATAACTTGTTTACCTTTTAAAAAAGAGCCGTCGGGCTCTTTTACTTATCTTCGATTTCCTGTGTTTCTTTGATCACAGCTAGTCTAGTCTGGATATCTTTTTCCAAGACTTTAAACTTGTAAGTTAGGTCTTCTTGGTATTCCTTGATGAGTTCTTTTTGTTGGTCAATGATTTGCAGGCTGTTTTGGATAATATCCACATCATCCTTGATAGCTTGAACGCGGTCAGTGGTATTCAAGACTTCATCTGTGATGGTTTGGCGATTTTTTGTAACCAGATAACTTCCGGCTGCAGCTCCTGCAAATAGCAGTAGATTGGATAATTTCATGGCAACTCCTTAGGCGTTTTTGATAGTTTCGGCGACTTGAGTGAGTTTGTCAAAGTCTGGTTCGTGGGCGATAAAATCAATCTTGAGGTCATCGTCCGCACTGTAGCGAGGCACGAGGTGAACGTGGGTATGAAAGACTGTTTGACCAGCGATTTCTTCACAGTTGGCAATGATATTCATACCAGCAGCCTTGGTAGCTTTCATGACTTTTTGAGCTACTTTTGGTACTTGGGCAAAGAGTTGGCTGGCGCTAGTAGCGTCCATTTCCAAAAGATTGCGATAGTGTTCTTTGGGTACGACCAAGGTGTGTCCTGGTGTCACTTGAGAGATATCAAGAAAGGCAAGAACCTGCTCATCTTCATATACTTTTGAAGCAGGAATTTCCCCTGCGATGATTTTACAAAAAATGCAATCTGACATAAAATCTACCTCTACTGTATTGAATTTTGATATAATATAGCTACATTATACCAGATTTGGAGAAAATATGTTAGAAATTAAAAACCTGACAGGTGGCTATGTCCATGTCCCTGTCTTGAAAGATGTGTCCTTTACCGTTGAAAGTGGACAGTTGGTCGGTTTGATTGGTCTCAATGGTGCTGGGAAATCAACGACGATCAATGAGATTATCGGCCTGTTGACACCTTATAGTGGCTCCATCAATATCAATGGCTTGACCCTGCAAGAAGATGCGACTAGCTACCGCAAGCAAATTGGCTACATTCCTGAGACACCTAGCTTGTATGAGGAATTGACTCTCAGAGAGCATATCGAAACGGTTGCCATGGCCTATGGTATTGAGCAAAATGTAGCTTTTGATCGAGTAGAACCTTTGTTAAAAATGTTCCGTCTGGAGCAGAAGTTAGATTGGTTTCCTGTTCATTTTTCCAAAGGGATGAAGCAGAAGGTTATGATTATCTGTGCTTTTGTGGTGGATCCAAGTCTCTTTATCGTGGATGAGCCTTTCCTTGGTCTTGATCCGCTGGCTATTGCGGACTTGATCCAACTTTTGGAAGTGGAAAAGCAAAAGGGTAAGTCCATTCTCATGAGTACCCACGTGTTGGATTCGGCGGAGAAGATGTGTGATGCCTTTGTCATTCTTCACAAGGGAGAGGTGCGTGCTAAGGGAAATCTCCTACAACTGCGCGAAGCCTTTAACATGCCTGAGGCTAGTTTGAATGATATTTACTTGGCTCTGACCAAAGAGGAGGAGCTATGAAAGACTTGTTTTTAAAGAGAAAGCAGGCTTTTCGTAAGGAGTGTCTTGGTTATCTGCGCTATGTTCTCAATGACCACTTTGTCTTGTTCCTGCTTGTCCTGCTGGGCTTTCTGGCCTACCAGTACAGTCAACTCTTGCAGCATTTTCCTGAAAATTATTGGCCTATCCTTTTGTTTGTAGGAATTACGTCTGTTTTACTGTTGCTTTGGGGAGGAATTGCCACCTATATGGAGGCTCCAGACAAGCTCTTTCTCTTAGTCGGAGAAGAGGAAATCAAACTCCATCTCAAGCGTCAAACTGGCATTTCCCTAGTCTTTTGGCTCTTTGTCCAGACCCTTTTCTTGCTGTTATTTGCGCCCTTATTTTTGGCAATGGGTTATGGCTTGCCTGTTTTTCTGGTCTATGTGCTTTTATTGGGGGTAGGAAAATATTTCCTCTTTCGTCAAAAGGCCAGCAAATTTTTCACTGAAACTGGGCTGGACTGGGACTATGTTATTTCTCAAGAAAGCAAGCGTAAGCAAGTCTTGCTTCGTTTCTTTGCCCTCTTTACGCAGGTCAAGGGAATTTCAAACAGCGTCAAGCGTCGTGCCTATCTGGACTTTATCCTAAAGGTTGTTCAGAAGGTGCCTGGGAAGATTTGGCAAAATCTCTATCTGCGTTCTTATCTGCGAAATGGAGACCTCTTTGCGCTCAGTCTCCGTCTGCTCTTGCTTTCCATACTGGCGCAGGTTTTTATCGAGCAAGCTTGGATTGCGACAGCAGTGGTGGTTCTCTTTAACTACCTCTTGCTCTTCCAGTTACTGGCCCTCTATCATGCCTTTGACTACCAGTATTTGACCCAACTTTTTCCACTGAACAAGGGGCAAAAGGAAAAAGGCTTACAGGTTGTAGTCCGAGGATTGACCAGTTTTGTTTTACTTGTGGAATTAGTTGTTGGGTTGATTACCTTCCAAGAAAAACTGGCCCTTCTAGCCTTACTGGGAGCTGGTTTGGTTTTACTAGTCTTGTACTTACCTTATCAGGTAAAACGTCAGATGCAGGACTAAAACTTGCTTATATGATATTAAAAAAGAAGTTGAGTTCAGTTTGTCTCAACTTCTTTTATTTTCTACAGGATAATGGTTGGTCCGTAGAGACTCAACTTGGTCTTGACTTGGTCAAAGTGGAAGCGGTCATAGGCCCGCCAAGCGGCGCGAGTAGGAGCATCTGGATCAAGAGCGCTGAGTCCCATAAGAAGACTGGAAGTCTGGTAAAATTTTTCCAGTTCAATCAAGACTCGATTATCCATTGTCTCAGCCTTGGCTAGAAAGCCAAGAATAGAGTTTAATTGCTCCTGGAAGCGGACGTCGTCAGCGGTTGCCTGTTTGCATGCTTGGTAGGCTTTGTTTAAGTCAGTAATCAAAGCCTGAGCTGTTTTGATGGGGTTTGTGTCTGTCATTTACGTGACCTCCTATATAATTTATGTTTTAAGGTAAGGGATTGTGTAAATCTCCTAGTGAGGCACCTATATTATTAGCAACATTGCCAACTATGTTGCCCCAATCAATGATACATTTACCATTATCAAGATTAGCTTTATTATATGAATATCCATTTCTACATAGTACATTATCGCTAATCATATGAAACGGAGAATACCATCCATATGGAATATTACCGCCATTTATATGAGAAAGTTCGATTGATGTTAATTGTTTTGTTTTATTTGACTTGGCCATAATTTTCTCCTTGTTATATTTACGTCAATTGCAATAGAGTATATTTATAGGGTGTTAATCATGGTGGATGTGAATAAATCATATGCACCCCTCCTTTTTTGATGATTTTTAAAGTTGTTGCAAACATAGTCTTTCTATAATCATAGTCTATCACTTTTATCTCCTTTTTCACCATCAAATCTTTAATTGTCCTTGAAATTTCCTGAATGGTACTGTTAAGATTTTATGATAAAATAGTTATAAGCTCATCATGATGTTGTAGAAAAATAGTCCTTTTAGGAGTTTTCAAAGACTGTTTAGGATTGGGTGTGCTTGTGTTAGACCTTTTCTGTTATTCTTTTCTTAGGAGGAGAATCCAATGAAACATATGATTATTCAGACACAGAAAACAGTTTATAAAGTAAACATCGACGATGTCTACTATATCCAAACACATCCAACTAAAGCCCATACCGTACAGATTGTTACAGAAGAAGCTAGTTTTAATATGGTTCAAAATTTAAGTGATCTTGAGAACCAATATGGGGAAACCTTGATGAGATGTCATCGAAATTGTTTGGTCAATCTTGATAAAGTAAAATCGATTGATTTTCAAGAAAGAATCCTTTTTCTCGGAGAAGAAGGTCAATACGCTGTCAAGTATGCCAGACGTCGCTATAGAGAAATTCGTCAAAAATGGTTGAAAGAAGGAGAGTAGGAAGATGAGAATATTTGTTTTAGAAGATGATTTTTCCCAACAGACTAGAATTGAAACGACGATTGAGAAACTCTTGAAAGAACATCAGATCGTTCCCAGTTCTTTTGAAGTTTTTGGTAAGCCAGCTCAACTGCTGGCAGAGGTGCATGAGAAGGGAGCCCATCAGCTATTCTTTTTGGACATTGAGATTCGAAATGAGGAGATGAAGGGTCTGGAAGTGGCTAGAAAGATTCGGGATCGGGATCCTTATGCCCTCATCGTCTTTGTGACGACTCACTCAGAGTTTATGCCCCTGTCTTTTCGCTACCAAGTGTCTGCTTTGGACTACATTGACAAGGCCTTGTTGGCAGAGGAATTTGAATCTCGGATTGAGACAGCCCTCCTCTATGCCAATAGTCAAGATAGTAAAAGTCTGGCGGAAGATTGCTTTTACTTTAAATCAAAATTTGCCCAATTCCAGTATCCTTTTAAAGAGGTTTATTATCTCGAAACGTCTCCCAGACCCCATCATATCATTCTCTATAGCGAGACAGATAGGTTGGAATTTACAGCGAGTTTGGAGGAGATTCTCAAGCAGGAACCTCGTCTCTTGCAGTGCCATCGCTCTTTTCTCATCAATCCTGCCAATGTGGTGCGTTTGGATAAGAAAGAAAAACTGCTTTTCTTTCCCAATGGTGGGAGCTGTCTAATCGCGCGTTATAAGGTCAGGGAAGTGTCTGAGGCTATCAATAACTTGCACTGAGTGAGGTGATGGGATGGAATTAGTTTGGAAGATCGTATATGTGTTTTTGCTATCTGGATTGGAATTGTTTATATTTTTTAAGGTGGATGGAATTGTTCTAACTCTGGAGAGAGTCTTTAAAGCTTTTCTTTTTAAGCTACTTTTAGTAGTTATTTTTGTAACGATTAGCTATATAGTAGGAAATAATTACCTATCTTATTTTGTGGAACCCTTGTACGGCATAGGCTTGTCTTTATTACTGTTAAGAGGACTTCCTAAAAAACTCCTTTTCTTTTATGGTCTCTTTCCAATGATATTGGTGAATCTCTTTTATAGAGGTATTTCTTATTTTGTGCTTCCATTTTTAGGGCAAGGGCATGTGTATGATGACCGCTCTTTTATTTGGTTATGTATAAAAATTTTCATTTGCTTTATTTCTCTAGCCTTTTTGAAATGGTTAGACTATGATTTTACTAGTTTGAGAAAGGAGATTCCCGATAAAGATTTTCAAAAGTCCCTGACTAAGATTAACTGGATAATGGGGGCTTACTATCTAGTGATGCAAAGTCTGTCTTATTTTGAATATGTACAAGGTATACAATCAACGACTGTTCGCCATTTCATTCTGGTATTTTATCTACTCTTTTTTATGGGGGTTATCAAGAAATTAGATACCTATTTGAAGGAAAAACTTCAGGAGAAACTGAACCAAGAACAGACCTTGCGCTATAGAGATATGGAACGCTATAGTCGGCATATAGAGGAACTTTACAAGGAAGTACGGAGCTTTCGGCATGATTATAGCAACCTCTTGACTAGTTTACGTCTGGGCATTGAAGAGGAGGATATGGAGCAGATAAAAGAGGTTTACGACTCTGTTTTAAAGGATTCCAGTGAAAAATTGCAGGACAACAAATATGACCTGGGCAGATTAGTGAATATTCGTGATAAAGCCCTCAAAAGTCTCCTAGCAGGAAAGTTTCTAAAAGCCAGAGATAAGAAGATTGTATTTAATGTCGAAGTTCCTGAGGAGATTCAGGTCGAGGGAATGAGACTGCTTGATTTTCTAACCATTGTGTCTATCCTTTGTGACAATGCTATTGAAGCCAGTGCAGAGGCCAGTCAACCTCACGTTTCAATCGCCTTTTTTAAAAATGGAGCACAGGAGACATTTATCATTGAAAATTCCATCAAAGAAGAGGGCATCGATATTTCTGAAATCTTCTCCTTTGGAGCAAGCTCTAAAGGGGAGGAGAGAGGAATTGGTCTCTATACCGTCATGAAAATTGTGGAAAGTCATCCTAATACCAGTCTAAATACCACCTGCAAAAATCAAGTATTTCGTCAGGTTTTAACAATGATATCAATTGAATGATAACAAATAATAGAATTATTGAAAAATCAAATACTAGAATAAATATATTAAAACTCTACAATAAAACTTATAATATAAATGTTTCGAAAAGATTGGTTGTGTATTTTATGATTTTTAAGGTTCTTTTCTACCATTTATTAAGTCAATAAAGGTTTTAAGAAGAAATGAGACTAGACAGTAGCCATCTTGAGGTTACTGTTTTATTTTTTACAACAAAATAGGCTTCATAATATCTATAGGAGATTTACCCACTACAAATATTATAGAGCCAAGTTTTTTATCCAATACCACCTTGGATGATTACATTTGTTGATGATTTCCATACCTATTGGCTTGGTCTGGTATTTTAGATGTTAACATATCTAATATTGAATCTAACCACCATCCTCCACCTGTAATCTGGTTGAGTTCAGTAGTTGTTAGTTCTTGAAATGAAGTTAGGTTTTGTTTCTTATCCATGTTATGATTCTCCTTTTTGATAAGATAATAAATAGTTATAGAGTGTTATCTGAAAATTAATCAGAATGGGTTAAAATTTTATCTTTGAAATAATCAAAATATGTTTTCTTTGCAGTTACACTAGTGACGCGACCTTGTAAGCCGTATTGGATGAGTTTACTATCATTATTAGATAGTTTTGCAAGAGCGGTTAATTTAAAGAGATTGCCTTGCTCTGTTCTGGTAGGAGTTTGATCAATTGTCTGAAGTTGGCCGATGATGGTAATGCCGTGATTTCCAATCTTCTCCAGTTTTAATCTTACAGTTTGTCCTTTATCTAGTAGAGGTAGATAGTCAGAAGCTACGTAGTAAGTGATTAGTACTTCTCTTGTATCTGTGATGATAGGGAATATTTGAGCAATTTCTGTACCAGTTGGAATTCTATTTTTACCTTCAAATTCACTGTTCAGATGAATGATACCTTTATTTGGGGCGGTTAAGGTATTGTTTTCTAAGCGCTGTGTCGCTTGATTTAGCTGTACTTTTAATTCTGTTAATTGGTTCTCCACGGTTAGTTGTTGCTGTGAGGCTGTCTGTAAAAACTGAGTGCGGAGTATTTCAATTTTGGTTGCTAAACTGTTATCATAAGTTGCTACACTTCCGACACCAGCTTGCTGAATTTTGAGGCTTGCGATAGATGATTCCAGACCTGCAATACTTTGATTAATTTGAGATAAAAATGGCTCCTCTGCAGTTCCTTGTGTTTGTCCTTGTGAGGCTACAAGATAACGATTCAAAATTGACTGGTGCGGATTGCCAGTTGGTAAGCGAGCCCTTTTATTTATGATAGCATCTCTCAGCTCTTGATATTCTCCAATTTGTTGTTGAACTTTTGTGATTTCTTGTTCGATGGCTGATGAACTGCTATTGGCAAGATTAGCTTGATTTGAAACCTCAGTGTTAGTCTTTGAGATACCTAGCTCAATATCATGAGATTGTTTAGTAAAATTCCTAAAGGTATTATGGTAGCCAAATTCATCCTCGCCAGAAAAAAGATCAGTCGCTGTTTCTAAGCTTTGTTTCAAAATTCCAAGTCCTTCTTTTTGCTTCTCAAGTCTTTGTAATTGAGTTTCTAAGGCAGTTTTCTGACTTTCTTCCATTGTTTCAGAGTATTTGATGAGTAAGTCCCCTTTTTCAACTACTTGATTTGCCACTAAATGATTAGCAAGGATAGGATTATCACTTGTTGACTGAATGGATGCAATGACACTTGTAGGGGCGATTTCCCCTTGGGAAGTAACAGTAATCTCTTTTGTGGCAACAAGGGAGAAAATCAAGATGAAAGTAAGTAGTAATGAAAGAGGTATAATTAACACTGTCGCATAGTTATGGTAACGTCTCTGATAAAACTCGACGCTTCTAAAAAGATTAGGATTCATGATATTCTCCTTATTTATTGAATAGATGATGGTAGAAACCTTGCGCCTGCATTAACTCTTGGTGACTACCAACTTCAATGATTTTCCCCTGGTCAAGAACAATGACACGGTTGGTTCGTTCGGCTATACTGAGACGATGGGCTACAAAGAGAATGGTTTTATCAGTTAGGGACATAAGATTATCTATAACTTTTTTCTCAGTCAAGACATCAAGACCGCTAGTAGCTTCGTCTAGTATTAGAACAGGAGCTTTAGTTAGGAGAGCACGAGCGAGAGCGATTCGTTGCTTTTGTCCTCCTGATAGACCAGCTCCATCAGAGAGCTGAGTTTGATAGCCCATAGGCATTCTTTCAATGTCTTGACGGATTTCAGCTAATTCGCAAGCTTTTAGAATATCTTCTTGGCTAATCATATGATTACCTCCCAAAGTTAAGTTTTCCAAAATAGAGCCATTAAAGATATAGGCTTGTTGGGGTAGGTAATTAATATGACGGCGCAAGGCTTTTTTATCAATGTTTTTAATATCCTGATGATTGATGGAAATATGTCCTTTGTAAGGTTCAAAGAAATTGACAATCATTTTGGCTAAAGTTGTTTTACCAGAACCACTGACTCCAACTAGGCTAACCTTATCTCCTTGTTTAATCGTGAGATTAATATCTGTTAAGGTATCTCGTCCAAAACCATACTTATAAGAAAGATCATCAAATTCAATATCTCCCATCAAAAAATGTGAATGAACAGGGTTTTCTGGGGCTTGGAACTCAGATTCGACTAGATAGACTTCGTTCAAACGGTTATTAGCGACCTTCGCAGATTGGAGTTTGGTTTGGAGGTTGATAATATTTTCCATAGGAGTTGTAAAGTAAGAAAGAAGTGTGTTAAAGGTAATCAACTGACCGATAGAAATTTTACTCGACATGACTAATTGAGCGCCAAACCATAGGATAAGGATATTCAGAACTAATTTTGTTCCCTGCTTTAAACTCGTTTGTAAAATAGAATATTTACTGAGCTTAAAGGATTTTTCCAAATAATCTACAAATTCGCTGTCTATATTTTGATAGCGATTTTCTTCACTCGTGAGCGACTTTATAGTTTCAATCCCGTTGATATCTTCGATAATGGCAGAGCTAACCATAGAATTACTTTGCATGACATCATGGTTCATTTTTTCGAAAGGCTTCATAAAAGAAAAGATGATGAACATGTATATAGGAATGGAAATAAGAGAAAGAAGGAAGAGATTAGGGTTTTGTGCCAGTAAGACTCCCCCTACAAGAATCAGAATAGAAACATCCAGAAAAAGAGAAAGAATGGTAGAAGCCAAGGCATCTATAATAGAGTTAGCATCTGTGAATCTTGAAATGATTTCTCCTGTACGACGTGTCGCAAAGAAAGACATAGGAAGTTCAAAAATATGGCGAATATAGGATAAAATCACATCAATGCTTAATCTCTGGCTCAGAACGGTTAGGAGATAATCTCTGGAGAAGCTCATGACTTGTTGGAGGATATAGGTGATAACCAGACCAACTGAGATGATTCCTAAAGTTGATTTCATCTGATTTGGGATGTATTCATCCAAGATTCCTTGGAGATAATAAGAACCACCTATATTGATAATCGTGACCAATAAACTTGAGAGAACGATGTAAGCAATGAGAGATTTTTGTTTGAAAATCAGAGGAAGGAAGCTTAGTAGACCATTCTTTTTATCTTTATGGGGTTGATAGCTAGGTTTGGGAGCTAGAAAAATAGCTACTCCAGTCCATTCAGAGAAAAAGCGTTCTTTTGACATTTTAGTGATTTTTACAGAAGGGTCAGGATCACCAATAATCAGATAGTCTTTCTTTGTTTGATAGACAACATAGTAATGTTGGAGTTTTCCTTCTTTGTTAACGTGAACGATAAATGGATAGGGGACATCACTCATGTCAAAGAGCGTTTTATCTGCTTGAACAGGTCTTGTTTCAAAGCCCATTTCATCAGCGGCTTTTACAATGCCAAGAGCAGTCGTTCCTTCTTTATTGGTCTTTGCAAGTTCTCTCAAGTGAGCTAGAGAAAAATCTGAACCATAGAATTTAGCAATCGAGGCTAAGGCAGCAACACCGCAGTCTCTAGCATCTATTTGAGGAATAAATGTACATTTATAAGAAGTCATTGGCAATTCCTTTCATATAGTAGATAGGTATATTATGCCATAAAAATAAGTTCATATTTTATGAAATCTTGAATAGTCATTGAAACTTCCTGAATGGTAAAAAAGTGATTAGAAATTATCTTTTAAAAAAATTTTAGAGGTGGTTTTAAATAAAAAAGCTAATTTAAGACGTTTCGATGACAATTCAAGATTTGGATGAAAAATTTTAAAAAACAATGATATACTAAACTTGTCAAAGTTGCAACAAGACAAAAATTAAAAATAAAAAAGGAGTATTTGTCATGGATACAAAAATGATGTCACAATTTTCTGTTATGGATAATGAAATGCTTGCTCGTGTTGAAGGTGGAGATATTGATTGGGGAAGAACAATTGCTTGTGGAGCAGGGATTGCGTATGGCGCAATTGATGGGTATGCAACAACTTATGGTTCGACATTTCTATTGGGACCATATGCTATAGGAACAGGAGCAATTGGTGCTGTACTAGGTGGGATTGGTGGTGCACTTACCTGTTAGCATAGGAAAGGAGATAGTAATGAACACAATATTTGCAACAAAACGCAATGCATTCTTAGTAAGATTGTTGTTTGGTCAGATACCTTTGGTTGTTTCTACTTATCTATTTCTATCTCGTCAGTTTTTAAATTTTTCCGTAGTTTTCCAATTTCTTTTAGTGGTTATTAACTTGGCTTCTATTTTGGTTACTGTTTATCTCACTAGGGAAATGAGGATAAGAGAGTTTGAAGATGATGATTTGGTTAGTCCTAGAACCAATCAACTTATGTTCATCGGATTGACAGGCTTTATGTCTATTATTTGTTTGTATAGAGGTATCACAGCAGGAGAATCCTACCAACAACTAATCGCTTATATTGGCGCTGTTCTCTGCTTAATCATCATGCTTCTGCTCATTTGGGGCTTGAAGTATTATAAAAAGTAGAGCTTAATGAAGTATAAAAGAAAAGGGTGAGTGTTTTCGCAATACTTACCCTTTTATAATGAAGTTTTTGCAATTCAAGATGTTTCGATGACAATTCAAGATTTGGATGAAAAATTTTAAAAAACAATGATATACTAAACTTGTCAAAGTTGCAACAGGACAAAAATTAAAAATAAAAAAGGAGTATTTGTCATGAATACAAAAATGATGGAACAATTTGAGATTATGGATACTGATGTGCTTGCTTGTATTGAAGGTGGCGGTTGGATAAAATGTGGACTCGGTGTAGTTGGAGGTGCATTGACTGGAGGAGTTGCTGGTGGTGCTGTGGGCACTGTAACGCTACCTATCATTGGTACTGTATCTGGAGCTGCTGCTGGTTTTTGGGGCGGAGCGGCAACGGGTGCTGCTACATTCTGTTAAAAATCGCTCTTCATTACTAAGCTGAATTTAGTTGGAATGGAGTAAATAATTATGAACAAGAAAAAGATAGTTTCAACTATAGTATTTTTAGTATTTATTATAATGTCAGTAGCTAATTTTTTTAGAGACTTAACCCCATTGCTATTCATTTTGAATATTATTGGCCTAACTTGTTTTTTAGTGTTAACATACATTAGCATAAAAGACATGATCTTAAATAGAAGTAAATGATGATTTGGTTAGTCCTAGAACCAATCAACTCATGTTCGTCGGCTTGACAGGTTTTATGTCTATTATTTGTTTGTATAGAAGTATCACAGCAGGAAAATTCTACCAACAAATAATCGCCTATATTGGTGATATTCTCTGCTTGATTGTCATGTTTTTACTCATTTGGGGCTTGAAGTATTATAAAAAGTAGAGCTTAATGAAGTATAAAAGAAAAGGGTAAGTGTTTTCGCAATACTTACTCTTTTATAATGAAGTTTTTGCAATTCAAGATGTTTCGATGACCATTTAAGATTTAGATGAATTTGTAATCTTAAATAAGGTAAGATAAAGATAACAAATGTAAAGGAGTATTCTTATGAAGAAACAAAATATAAAATCGCTATTACTTGTACCACTTGTATTTGCATCTATTACTACGGGTGTTGTATATGCAGAAGAACATCCTACTACTTCATCTATCCAGGCGAATGATAGTTCTGTTGTGGCACCAGATTTGCCATCGGCTAAGGAAAAGGTGGAGCATAAACCTTCTGTTGTAACTCCAGAAGAATATGAGAACAATGTTACGGACTTTAAAAAGATAGATATTGAAGCTGTTCGTCAATCTTTTACAGAGGATCAATTGGAACATACTATTTATTTTGGTAGAAAAACTTGCTCTCATTGTCGTCAATTTTCTCCTGAATTGAAAGAATTTAATAACTTGATTGAAAAGAAGTTAGAGTATTATGATTTGGATGGTAAGGATTTTGATGAGGAAGCGAGAGAGTTTCTATTTAAAAAAGTCGGTATTCCAGGAACACCAACAATTTTGTATTTAAGAAATGGACATCCGACATCTGGATGGGTTGGTGGCGGAGCAACTGCACAACAGGTGTATGATTATATGTACTCGAGAAACTCACCTAAGCAAACGGAGACAGTGAAATCTTCTGAGGAAACAGTAACTGAAAGTGTCCGTGATGAGAATACTAGAAGTGACAGCATGAATATTAGTGATAAAGTTGTAAGTGACAGCAAAGGTATGAGTGATGAAAAAAGAACTGAAATGAAAATATCCAATGTTAATCCCAATTCTAATAGTGAAAATAGTGGGAAAGTGAAGAGTACAAACTCAACTTCTGAAGCTAAAACTACTCAATCTGACAATTTAGCAATGTTAGACAATAAGAATCAATTGGAAACTCCTAAACCTATTTTTGATGTTGCTCAAGAAAATAAAACTCCTTCAACTGATGTTAAGGGGACTGATTATGTAAGCAAATCTATTACTTCGAATGAAAAATTATTACCGAAAACAGGAGAGGAAGAAAGTTACCAACTGCTTCGGCTGGCTGTCGCGTTTTTTATGACTTCTGTAATGATTAAAGTGAAACAAAAAATTCATAAATAAAAATAGATGGTAAACAGGTGCAATGATACTATTTGTTTGTAATAATATATGGCTAGAATTTGCCTGTAGATAAGAATGAGAAGATAGGTGTATTTATTTTATATATAAAAGATTATAATTGTATATGAAATGAATGGTAAAAGGTAAAGTATTTCTGAAATGCTTTCTTTTTCGACTATTTTAACGCCTCAAGATGTTTTGATGACTATTTATGATTTGGATGGAAAATTTCAAAAAATAGTAGTATACTAACATTGTTAAGGTTGCAACAGGACAAAAATTAAACATAAAAAAGGAGATATTCGTCATGGATACAAAAATGATGTCACAATTTGCAGTTATGGATAATGAAATGCTTGCTCGTATAGAGGGTGGGGATGTATCTGATATTTATAGAGGGTACGCTAATCAGGTAAGTCCATTCGGTTCTTACCCTCCTATATTAAAAAATTCAGGTCCTTTTCCAGTAAGTGGTTACTGCCCGCGCGGTTATCATGACCGTGGTTATATAGGAGCGGGTTTTCATTTATGTGGAATATAGGCTGAAATACAAGAAATGAGGAAGAATTTCTATGAAAAAGTATCAACTTCTATTCAAAATAAGTGCAGTCTTCTCTTACTTATTTTTCGTATTTGGTCTTTCTCAGCTGACGCTTATCGTCCAAAATTATTGGCAATTTTCTTCCCAGATTGGCAATTTCGTCTGGATTCAAAATATCTTGAGTTTACTATTTAGCGGAGTCATGATTTGGATTCTGGTTAAGACAGGTCATGGTTATCTCTTTCACATTCCAAGAAAAAAATGGCTTTGGTATTCGATTTTGACAGTATTAGTGCTAGTGCTCCAGATCTCTTTTAACGTTCAGATAGCTAAACATGTTCAGTCAACTGCTGAAGGTTGGGCCGTATTGATCGGTTATAGTGGGACCAACTTTGCTGAGCTAGGTATCTATGTAACCCTGTTTTTCCTGACTCCACTAATGGAAGAGTTGATTTATAGGGGATTACTTCAACACGCCTTCTTTAAGCATTCGCGATTTGGCCTTGATTTGCTTCTTCCTTCCATTTTGTTTGCTCTTCCTCATTTTTTGAGTCTGCCTAGTCTGTTAGATATCTTCGTCTTTGCAACATTTGGAATCATCTTTGCCGGTTTGACCCGCTATACCAAGAGTATTTATCCATCCTATGCGGTGCATGTGATCAATAATATTGTAGCGACCTTCCCGTTTTTGCTCACTTTTCTACATAGGGTCTTGGGGTAAAAAAACAAAAGGCTTGCTTTTTAGCCATAGAGGAGGTTATCATGTATAAACACTTATTTTTCCTAGATTCAAAAACCTTAGACTGGCTGACGCCCTATATTCTAGTCTTGGCTTCTGACACCATTGCTTTTAATGTTTTTGTGCTAACCTTTGTATCTGCGGTGGTCTTTAATTTCCTAAATTCCATGCTAGCTTTAATGACTATATTCTTAGGGGCTGGCTATGTGGTCGGATTTTGGTTGCTAAAATGGTTTGTTTTGGAAAGGTTAGAGCTAAAGGATGACGTGTAGGAAGTTTGTTTGGTGAGGAGGATAATTTTATGGAGTTTTTTGATAAATTTCATGCCTTTTGTTTTGGATTTTTAGTACTAATAATCGTCATTACAGTTCCTTATACGATTAACCATGGAGATTTTTTTCAAAATGAGCCTGCACTGATTATTGTAGGTCTTCTAGTAACCTCTCTGAGTGTTGCTTATGCTAGAAAGTTTGAAATGATTTCTTTTGGGATGTTAAGCAAGAAAGAATTTTTGCTTTTCATTGCAATTTTTCTTCTAAGTGTGCTTGAGACGCTGGTTTATATTCATTTCTTCGCTATTTCTTCTGGCGCAGGAGTTCAACACTTGGCGGAAGTCAGCAGAGGAATTTCTCTGTCTTTGATTTTGACTACCTCAGTTTTTGGCCCCATCCAGGAGGAACTCATTTTCAGAGGACTTCTTCAAGGTGCCGTTTTTGACAATTCTTGGTTAGGGCTTGTGTTGACTTCCTCACTCTTTTCGTTCATGCATGGTCCTTCTAATGTACCTTCGTTTATTTTTTATCTACTTGGGGGCTTGTTGCTGGGCTTTGCTTATAAAAAGAGCCAAAACCTATGGGTTTCTACTCTAGTTCACATGTTTTACAATGCTTGGCCACTCTTATATTATTTATAAAAATTATGAAAAGGTAAGTAGGAGATTGTGCTTGCCTTTTTCTTTCTATAATGATACCCAAGCCAATCCAGAGGCTTTTCGGTAAATTCCCAAACTAAGTTCCACCGCTAATCCAAGTGGAAGTTAGTCTGATAAAAATCCTAAAAACCAGTGGGATTCCGTGTCAGGGTAAGTTCCACTAGTTTTACTCATGCTTGATTTTATTGCTTTTGTAGACAAAATGAATCGAAAAAAAGAGCGCACAAAATCCCCTCATCTGAAAGCGTTTCAGATTAAGTTCCGCTATGGTGGAAGTTAGTGTGAGACGTTTGAATGGGGTTTTAGGTTAGTTTTTAGATTTTATGTTGGAGTAATGTAGAAGACTGACAGACGTCTTCTGCAGGTATTTTAGAAATGCCGAGAAGCTTAGGAATCTCTTCTCCGTAAGTAAATGCAAAGAGCTCATAGGCTGACTTTCCATTTAAAGCAGCACGTTTGACACTGTTGACATGAGAACAAACGAGATTGATGTCCTCTTGAGTTAAATTATCAAAAGAAGTTCCCTTAGGTAGAATGTCGCGAATCAGCGTGTGATTTTTCTCAATTCTCCCTTTCTGGTCAGAGCGATTAGGGTCACAAAAGAAGAGTTTACACTCTCCTCGCACATCCATTTCGATATCATCGACTCTGGCAAACTCTCCACCATTATCGGTAAGAATGACAGGAAAGAGTTGGAAGAAATCTTTGTCAGCTTGGTGAAGAGTGTTCTTGATGTCATAGAGGTGTTTGGTAACCTCAAGGGCAGTTTTATTATCCAGCAGTCTAGCGAAGATAAAGTTACAGAAAGACAGGTTGAAGGTCAGTAAGACTTTACCTCCCATTCTGCCCATAACTGTATCCATTTCCAGCCAAGAGTTCAGTTGGTTAAGCGCCAAATAATTTAGGAAATCCTCATAGGAACGGCCTTTTTTAGCTTCTTTAGGGATGGAAGGGAGCTTACATTTCCGTCTTTCTTTAAATTTTACGGCTCTAGCAAGATCAATAGGAGCGATAGACAGGTAACCTTTTCGGATGTGTCGATAGACAGTTGAGGAGCTAACATTAAGGTTGTGAGTCTTGAGGATATGATAGATGTGTTGTCCCTTTTTAACACTATCAGAAATGACTTTGTCCATGTCCCAGAAGGTCTGGGAATTAAGAGGAGTTCCTTCATGAGCTTCTACAAGAGTTTGTTCGTATTGTTTTTGAGCTTGCTTAGCGAGGTAGAAAATTTTTTTAAATCCACAATTTTGTCTTCTTTTAGGGCAACCGTTACAGACAAAGGGAGCCTTATCGAGTAGAGGGCAAGGAAGGTTATCACAAGTAGATTCTCTAACCTGTCTGTTTCGTTTGACTTCTTTGGAAACAGTAGTTGGGTCTTTTAGAATGGATTGTCCAATAGCTTTGAAGGTTTCACCGCGCTCTAAGCCTAATTGGATATCATTACGGTCTGAAAGGGTAAGGTGTTTATGTTTTGTCATAGTAGACCTCGTTTCTAACTCAAACGTCTCACACTTAATTCCACCATAAAAATCCGTTTTAGACTAATTTCCACTTTGGTCAGGCAAGTGGAAGTTACTTTGAGAAGTTAGCATGCTAAGCTGGATTCTAGAAAATAGCTAAAATTCTTTGACAATTGGATTATTCTTTAGTATTATAGAGTAGGTGTAAAAAAATTACACTAAGGAGGAAACATGATTAAAACATTTAAAGTTAAAGGTTTTAAGAATTTTAAAGATGAATTAATCTTCGATTTTACCTCAGGGAATTACGAGTATAATACTGATGCAATTCAAGATAACCTTGTTAAAGATTCACTAATCTATGGAGATAACGCCAGCGGGAAATCCAATTTAGGCTTGGCTCTTATGGATATAGTTTCACATTTGACAGATAAACATATCAGAAGAGAAGAGTATGATAAACATTACTTAAATTTAGACAGTGATATAGATATAGCAGAATTTGAATATACTTTTCAGTTTAATAAGGATGAACTTATATATAGATATAAGAAATCTAGCTTTCTAAGATTAGTAGAAGAAATTGTTTTGATTAATGGAACTCTAGTAATAGACTCTCGTCAAAAAAATGAGAGAGAAAAAGCAACCTTGAAAGGTACCGAGCATCTAACATTTGATTTTGATACTGAGGATCTATCATTAGTTAAATATATTAGGAATAATACCGCATTAAATCCTAAGACAGATAAAAATGTTGAAGTATTTTTACTTTTTATGGATTTTGTCAATAGAATGCTATCTTTTGATTCGCTGGACGGAAACAGGTATAGAGGTTTTAAAACAGGTTCGGAATCCATTGCCTCAGCAATTATTGAGACTGGAAACCTTAGTAACTATAATCAATTTTTAAAAGATTTAGGTATAGATTATAATCTATTTGAAAAAGAGGTTGATGGAGAAAAACAGATTTATGTGAAATTTGACTCAGGCAAGGAAGTAGAGTTTTGGGGCATTATGTCTAAAGGGACTAGATCACTAACACTTTTCTTTTATTGGTATTTATCGTTTGAAAAAGAAGTTCGTTTTGTTTTTATGGATGAATTTGATGCATATTTCCATAATGATGTTTCTCGTGAAATTATTAAAAGATTAATAAAAATACCATCTCTCCAATTAGTTATAACAACACATAATACCACTAATATGTCTAATACTTTATTACGACCAGATTGTTATTACATCATTGAAGATAATGAAATATCTAGTCTTTCAAATAAAACAGATATGGTTATAAGAAAAACACAAAATTTAGAGAAAATGTACAGAACAGGGTTCTTTGCTGATGTCAAAAACTAAAAGAATACTATTTATTACTGAGGGCAAAAAACCGGATACAAAACTCGTGAAATCGGTTTGCAATTTTCAAAGTGACTTTTTTTCTCATAAAATTGATTATGAAATAGTCATTTTTTCTACAAACATTTATTCCTTATATAATAAATTAAAAGAAAACCAATATGAACAAACAGTAGAACATATTTGTGAATTATCTGATGGGGAATTTGAATATACTAGCGAGGACTTCTCTTTAATTTATCTCTTTTTCGATTTAGACGCCCAACACTATAAAGAAGATAAAAAAGATAAAGATGTAGAAAAAATATATAACGAAATATATAACAAAATTGAGGAGATGTTAAATTTATTTGATAATGCAACCGAAAATGGTAAACTTTTTTTAAGTTATCCTATGGTGGAAGCCAATAATTACTTTCATGAAAGATTTATAAATTGTGATAGTATTAATCTTATTACATACCCTGTGTTTAGCGATGTTCACTTTAAAGATGAGTGTAAGAATTTTATCAAAGAACATGGTCCATTTCAAACGAGAATGAAAGATAAAAATCAAGTTTGGCTTAGTTTAATTTGTTATACAGTTTATATATTATTTTATTTAAAAATCGATTCATTTATCCAAGAGGGGCTTATAGATTCTAAAGACATATTTTTAAAGCAATATAACGACTTTATATTACCTCTTGAACGAGTATTGTTGCTTAGTGCATTTCCTCAATATTTACTTGATTTTTATGGCGTTAAAAGATTTATAAATAATGAACTGCTTCAAATATTATTAAATAATAAACTTGCTATGGAGATTACCAATATTGGATAATTTTACCTATGTTGAAAATTCTAAATTTTTACATTATTCACTTTTATTGTCACCTCCCAAAATAATAGATTTTCTATATCTTGTAGTCAAATACAGATAGTCGATAGGTGAATTTTTGAATTATCTAGTTTTTGTGTGAGACAATATAATTATTTTAGCATTTCGTAAAATTTTTAGCTCTTTGTCAACTGTAGTGGGTTGAAGAAAAGCTAATATCTAGAAAGGACAAATTTCGTCCTTTCTTTTTTGATGCTTAGAACGATGAAAATCCGTTTTTTGAAGTTTTTAAAGTTCCGAAAACCAAAGGCGTTGCGCTTGATAAGTTTGATGAGATTATTAGTGACTTCTAGTTTGGCGTTAGAATAGGCTAGTTTAAGGGCATTGACAATTTTCTCGTTATATTTGAGAAATGTTTTAAAGACAGTCTGAAAAAGAGGATGAACTTGTTTTAGATTGTCCTCAATGAGCCCGAAAAATTTCTCCGGATCCTTATTCTGAAAGTGAAAAAGCAAGAGCTGATAGAGATGATAGTGATGTTTCAAGTCTTCTGAATAGTTCAAAAGCTTGTCTAGAATCTCTTTATTGGTTAAGTGCATACGAAAAGTAGGACGATAAAATCGCTTATCACTGAGTTTACGGCTATCCTGTTGAATGAGTTTCCAGTAGCGCTTGATAGCCTTGTATTCATGAGATTTTCGCTCAAACTGATTCATGATTTGAACACGAACACGACTCATAGCACAGCTACTACTATCCTAAAATCAAAAAACATCTTATAATGGTAGTTATGAAACTTACAAACGAAGAAATACAGAAAATTGAAAAACTCCTAAGAGATTCATCGTACGTCAAATATCACAAACGTCTACAGATTATTTATTTTTGCTTAAAAGGAAAGAGTTATAAGGAAGTTACCCGAAATGCTTTTCTTTGAGAATCGGGTTGGAGCGGTTGACGAATAGGCCAAAAACTAGTAGAATAGTAAGGAAACTTTATACGGAGGAAAGAAATGGATTTGGGTGATAATGAGCTAACACTGACTCCCATACCTGGGAAAAGTGGCAAAGCTTATATGGGTAGCTATCCTGATGGGAAGCGCATCTTTGTAAAAATGAACACCTCTCCAATCCTACCTGGTCTAGCTAGAGAACAAATTGCTCCACAATTATTATGGAGTCGCCGTTTGGCAGATGGGCGTGATATGTGTGCTCAAGAATGGTTGACTGGAAAGATATTGACCCCCTATGATATGAATCGTAAGCAAATCGTCAATATTTTAACCCGCCTGCATCGCTCACGTCCGTTGATGACACAGTTGAGTCGTTTGGGCTATGCCATGGAAACACCTGTAGATTTACTACAGTCTTGGCAAGAAACGGCTCCAGATGCTTTGCGTAAAAATCATTTTATCAGTGAAGTGATGGCTGATTTACGTCAGACTATTCCAGGATTTAGAGAGGACCATGCGACCATTGTCCATGGAGATGTACGACATAGTAATTGGATTGAGACAGACAGTGGCTTGATTTATTTGGTGGATTGGGATTCGGTTCGCTTGACTGACCGCATGTTTGATGTGGCCCATATGCTCTGCCATTATATTCCAGAATATCAGTGGAAGGAATGGTTGACCTACTACGGTTACAAGTACAATCAAACGGTATTAAATAAACTGTATTGGTACGGTCAATTGTCTTACTTGAGCCAGATTTCCAAGTATTATATGAACCAAGATTTAGAAAATGTCAATCGGGAGATCCATGGCTTGCGTCACTTCCGAGACAAGTATGGAAAGAGAAGATGAGAGTTAGAAATCGTAAAGGGGCGACAGAATTACTAGAGGCAAATCCCCAGTATGTGGTCCTCAATCCCTTGGAAGCCAAGGGAAAATGGCGGGACTTGTTTGGCAATGACAACCCCATTCATGTGGAAGTTGGAAGTGGAAAGGGTGCCTTTGTTTCAGGTATGGCCAAGCAAAACCCTGACATCAACTATATCGGGATTGATATTCAAAAGTCTGTTTTGAGCTACGCTTTGGACAAGGTTCTTGAAGTTGGAGTGCCTAACATCAAGCTTCTGTGGGTGGATGGTTCTGACTTGACTGACTACTTTGAAGATGGCGAAATTGATCGCTTGTATCTGAACTTTTCAGATCCTTGGCCTAAAAAACGCCATGAAAAACGTCGTTTGACCTACAAGACCTTCTTGGATACCTTCAAGCGTATCTTGCCTGAAAATGGAGAAATTCATTTCAAAACGGATAACCGTGGCTTGTTTGAGTACAGCCTAGTGAGCTTTTCTCAGTATGGCATGAAGCTCAATGGTGTCTGGCTTGATTTACATGCCAGTGATTTTGAAGGCAATGTCATGACAGAATACGAGCAAAAATTCTCCAACAAGGGTCAAGTTATCTACCGAGTTGAGGCAGAATTTTAAGAAATAGCCTAAAATCAGGCTGTATAAGTGCTTTTGCTTTACATAAGTTGGCAAACGTGCTATACTAAGAGTAAGAATATGAGAAAGAGAGGCGGGGAAATATCTTCGCCTCTTGCTTATGAGGAGGTGGACGCAATCGCAACAATCGTAGAATTAGTCAGAGAAGTTGTAGAACCTGTCATCCAAGCGCCTTTCGAACTCGTGGATATCGAGTATGGAAAGATTGGCAGTGACATGATTCTCAGTATTTTTGTAGATAAACCTGAAGGAATTACCTTGAACGACACGGCAGACTTGACAGAAATGATCAGTCCTGTCCTAGACACCATCAAGCCAGATCCCTTCCCAGAACAATATTTCCTAGAAATCACCAGTCCAGGCTTGGAACGTCCTTTGAAAACCAAGGATGCCGTCGCTGGAGCGGTTGGGAAATACATCCATGTCGGGCTCTACCAAGCCATCGATAAGCAAAAGGTCTTTGAAGGAACCTTGTTGGCCTTCGAAGAGGACGAGTTGACTATGGAATATATGGACAAGACGCGTAAGAAAACCGTCCAAATTCCATACAGTTTAGTATCAAAAGCACGTTTAGCAGTTAAATTATAGAAAAAGAAAGGATAGCTTTTGAGAATTCAAAAGTGAAGAAAACATGAGTAAAGAAATGCTAGAGGCCTTCCGCATTTTGGAAGAAGACAAGGGAATCAAAAAAGAAGACATCATCGACGCAGTAGTAGAGTCGCTTCGTTCCGCTTATCGCAGACGCTATGGTCAATCAGACAGCGTAGCCATTGACTTCAACGAAAAAACAGGGGACTTTACAGTTTATACTGTCCGTGAAGTGGTTGATGAGGTATTTGATAGCCGTTTGGAAATCAGCTTGAAAGATGCTCTTGCCATCAATTCAGCCTATGAGCTTGGTGACAAAATCAAGTTTGAAGAAGCGCCTGCTGAGTTTGGTCGTGTAGCAGCTCAATCTGCCAAACAAACCATCATGGAAAAAATGCGCAAGCAAACACGTGCCATCACTTACAATACTTACAAAGAACATGAGCAAGAAATCATGTCTGGTACAGTAGAACGCTTTGACAACCGCTTTATCTATGTCAACCTTGGTAGCATCGAAGCCCAATTGTCAAAACAAGACCAAATTCCTGGAGAAGTTTTTGCTTCTCATGATCGTATCGAAGTTTATGTTTACAAGGTTGAAGACAACCCTCGCGGTGTCAACGTCTTTGTTAGCCGTAGCCATCCAGAAATGATCAAACGCTTGATGGAGCAAGAAATTCCAGAAGTTTATGACGGAACTGTTGAAATCATGAGCGTGGCTCGCGAAGCTGGTGACCGTACTAAGGTTGCAGTTCGTAGCCACAATCCAAACGTGGACGCTATTGGTACAATCGTTGGACGTGGTGGAGCGAATATCAAGAAGATTACCAGCAAATTCCACCCAGCTCGTTACGATGCTAAAAATGACCGCATGGTACCAATCGAAGAAAATATCGATGTTATCGAGTGGGTAGCAGATCCAGCTGAATTTATCTACAATGCCATCGCTCCTGCTGAGGTTGACCAAGTTATATTTGATGAAAACGACAGCAAACGTGCCTTGGTGGTTGTTCCAGATAACAAGCTTTCCCTTGCAATTGGTCGTCGTGGACAAAACGTTCGCTTGGCAGCTCACTTGACTGGTTACCGTATCGATATCAAGTCTGCTAGTGAATTTGAAGCCATGGAAGAAGCTGCTTCAGTAGATTTGGAAGCAGAAAACGATCCTGTAGAAGAATAAAAGCTGCTAGAGGAGGGAAAGATGAAAACGAGAAAAATCCCTTTGCGCAAGTCTGTTGTGTCCAATGAAGTGATTGATAAGCGGGATTTGCTTCGCATTGTCAAGAACAAGGAAGGACAAGTCTTTATCGATCCGACAGGCAAGGCTAATGGCCGCGGCGCTTATATCAAACTAGACAATGCAGAAGCCCTAGAGGCGAAAAAGAAGAAGGTCTTTAACCGTAGCTTTAACATGGAAGTGGATGAAAGCTTTTATGACGAGTTGATCGCTTATGTGGATCACAAAGTGAAAAGAAGAGAGTTGGGACTTGAATAAGCAAAAGATAAGTAATCTCTTGGGGCTTGCTCAGCGAGCAGGGCGCATCATATCGGGTGAAGAATTGGTGGTCAAGGCCATTCAAGACGGCAAGGCCAAGTTGGTCTTTCTAGCTCATGATGCTGGACCCAATCTGACCAAGAAGATTCAAGATAAAAGTCATTATTATCAAGTAGAAATTGTAACCGTGTTTTCAACACTGGAATTAAGCATAGCAGTCGGGAAATCGAGAAAGGTTTTGGCTGTAACAGATGCTGGATTTACAAAGAAAATGAGGTCTCTTATGGAATAGAAGAGGAGGACATGATTTGTCTAAGAAAAGATTGTACGAAATCGCAAAAGAACTTGGAAAAGAAAGCAAAGAAGTTGTAGCGCGTGCAAAAGAGTTGGGCTTGGATGTGAAAAGCCACTCATCAAGTGTGGAAGAAGCTGTCGCTGCAAAAATCGCTGCCAGCTTTAAGCCTGCAGCTGCTCCGAAAGTAGAAGCAAAACCTGCAGCACCAAAAGCAAGTGCAGAAAAGAAAGCCGAAAAAGCTGAGCCAGCTAAACCAGCTGCAGCTAAGGAAGAGGTAAACCCTGCAGCACCAAAAGCAAGTGCAGAAAAGAAAGCCGAAAAGTCTGAACCAGTAAAACCAGCTGTAGCCAAGGAAGAGGCAAAACCAGCTGAGGCAGTCGCTCCGAAGGCAGAAAAAGTAGCAGCTAAACCACAAAGCCGTAATTTCAAGGCTGAGCGTGAAGCACGTGCTAAAGAGCAGGCAGAACGACGCAAGCAAAATAAGGGCAATAACCGTGACCAACAACAAAACGGAAACCGTCAGAAAAACGACGGTCGCAATGGTGGAAAACAAGGTCAAGGCAACCGCGACAATCGTCGCTTTAATGACCAAGCTAAGAAGCAGCAAGGTCAGCAAAATCGTAGAAATGAGCGCCGTCAACAAGAGGACAAACGTCCAAATCAAGCGGCTCCACGTATTGACTTTAAAGCCCGTGCAGCAGCCCTAAAAGCAGAGCAAAATGCAGAGTACGCACGTTCAAGTGAGGAACGCTTCAAGCAGTATCAGGCTGCTAAAGAAGCCTTGGCTCAAGCTAACAAACGCAAGGAACCAGAGGAAATCTTTGAAGAAGCGGCTAAGTTAGCTGAGCAAGCGCAGCAAGCACAGCAAGTTCAAGCAGTGGTTGAAGTCGTCCCTGAGAAAAAAGAACCTGCAGTGGATACACGTCGTAAAAAACAAGCTCGACCAGACAAAAATCGTGACGATTATGATCACGAAGAAGATGGTCCTAGAAAACAACAAAAGAATCGAAGTAGTCAAAATCAAGTGAGAAATCAAAAGAATAGTAACTGGAATAACAACAAGAAGAACAAAAAAGGCAATAACAAGAACAACCGTAATCAGACTCCAAAACCTGTTACGGAGCGTAAATTCCATGAATTGCCAACAGAATTTGAGTATACAGATGGTATGACGGTTGCGGAAATCGCAAAACGTATCAAACGTGAACCAGCTGAAATCGTTAAGAAACTCTTTATGATGGGTGTCATGGCCACACAAAACCAATCTTTGGATGGGGAAACAATTGAACTCCTCATGGTGGATTACGGTATCGAAGCCAAACAAAAGGTTGAAGTGGATAATGCCGACATCGAACGTTTCTTTGTCGAAGATGGTTATCTTAATGAAGATGAATTGGTTGAGCGTCCACCAGTTGTAACTATCATGGGACACGTTGACCATGGTAAAACAACCCTCCTAGATACCCTTCGTAACTCTCGTGTTGCGACAGGTGAAGCAGGTGGTATCACTCAGCATATCGGTGCCTATCAAATTGTTGAAAATGGCAAGAAGATTACCTTCCTTGATACACCAGGACACGCGGCCTTTACATCAATGCGTGCGCGTGGTGCTTCTGTTACCGATATTACGATCTTGGTCGTAGCGGCAGATGACGGGGTTATGCCTCAGACTATTGAAGCCATCAACCACTCAAAAGCAGCTAACGTTCCAATCATCGTAGCTATTAACAAGATTGATAAACCAGGTGCTAACCCAGAACGCGTTATCGGTGAATTGGCAGAGCATGGTGTGATGTCAACCGCTTGGGGTGGAGATTCTGAATTTGTTGAAATCTCGGCTAAATTCAACCAAAATATCGAAGAATTATTGGAAACAGTCCTTCTTGTGGCTGAAATCCAAGAACTCAAGGCAGACCCAACAGTTCGTGCGATCGGTACAGTTATCGAAGCTCGCCTGGATAAAGGAAAAGGTGCGGTCGCAACCCTTCTTGTTCAACAAGGTACCTTGAATGTCCAAGACCCAATCGTTGTCGGAAATACCTTCGGTCGTGTCCGTGCTATGACCAACGACCTTGGTCGTCGTGTTAAAGTTGCTGGACCATCAACACCAGTTTCAATCACAGGTTTGAACGAAGCGCCAATGGCAGGTGACCACTTTGCCGTTTACGAGGATGAAAAATCTGCGCGTGCAGCAGGTGAAGAGCGTGCCAAACGTGCCCTCATGAAACAACGTCAAGCTACCCAACGTGTTAGCCTTGAAAACCTCTTTGATACCCTTAAAGCTGGGGAACTCAAATCTGTTAATGTTATCATCAAGGCCGATGTACAAGGTTCTGTTGAAGCCCTTTCTGCCTCACTTCAAAAGATTGACGTGGAAGGTGTCAAAGTGACTATCGTCCACTCAGCGGTCGGTGCTATCAACGAATCAGATGTGACCCTTGCCGAAGCTTCAAATGCCTTTATCGTTGGTTTCAACGTACGCCCTACACCACAAGCTCGTCAACAAGCAGAAGCTGACGATGTGGAAATCCGTCTTCACAGCATTATCTACAAGGTTATCGAAGAGATGGAAGAAGCTATGAAAGGGATGCTTGATCCAGAATTTGAAGAAAAAGTTATTGGTGAAGCGGTTATCCGTGAAACCTTCAAGGTGTCTAAAGTCGGAACTATCGGTGGATTTATGGTTATCAACGGTAAGGTTGCCCGTGACTCTAAAGTCCGTGTTATCCGTGATGGTGTCGTTATCTATGATGGTGAACTCGCAAGCTTGAAACACTATAAAGACGACGTGAAAGAAGTGACAAACGGTCGTGAAGGTGGATTGATGATCGATGGCTACAATGATATTAAGATGGATGATGTGATTGAGGCGTATGTCATGGAAGAAATCAAGAGATAAGATTTTTTGCTCCTTTCTTAGGTGGTGAGGGACGCAAGCAAACCGATGGTTTCATTGCTTATTTTTGAGCCTAGGGTCTCAAAAATCCCCTGTGATGGGACTGATAAATCAGTTCCATCACTTTCACCACGGCGAAAGAAGCAGATGACTTCAAATTGAACTTCGTTTCAATTTAAACTGAAAATCAAGAAGTTTAAAATAGCTAGGTCTGCTGGCCTAGCTTTTGGTTCAAAGTAGAGAAAGGAATATCATGGCAAATCATTTCCGTACGGATCGTGTGGGCATGGAAATCAAGCGTGAAGTCAATGAGATTTTGCAAAAGAAAGTCCGTGATCCACGTGTCCAAGGTGTGACCATCACAGATGTTCAGATGCTGGGTGACTTGTCTGTTGCCAAGGTTTATTACACCATTTTGAGTAACCTTGCTTCGGATAACCAAAAAGCCCAAATCGGGCTTGAAAAAGCAACTGGTACCATCAAACGTGAACTTGGTCGCAATTTGAAATTGTACAAAATCCCAGATTTGACCTTCGTCAAAGACGAGTCCATCGAGTATGGAAACAAGATTGACGAGATGCTACGCAATCTGGATAAGAACTAAAGAAGAGGGGTTGCCCCTCTTTTTTGGTGGAGGAAAATAGGTTGAATTTGAAATGGAAAAATATTCTTTTAAAATATATTGAAACTAGAATAGTACGCCTTTACTTCTAAAAAATTGTTAGAAATCGATTTGACTGTCCTGATCGATTTGTCCTGTTCTTGTTTCATTTTACTATAAAAAAGAAATTCTGTATTTTTGAATGTTAGCTAATCAGAAAATGCTTTTTTTTAGGAAATATGATATGATAAGGTGTAAAAAAGAAATAAGGAGTTTGTATATGGCTGAACAAGAGTTGGCTATGCAAGTATTGCAACAAGTGGTGAAACTACCTGTTGTTAAGGTTGATCGTTCGAAATTTTTAGTGGATAAGTTTTCCAAAGAATTGGATCCACAGGACATTCCTACCTTATTAGAACAAGGCCCAACGTCTCTCTTATCTCAAGAAATCTTAGATCGAGTGGCTAATGCTTGTATTAGGGATAATGTTTTATTAGCGAGTGGAACGTCTGTTGTTGCTGGATTACCAGGTGGACTTGCCATGGCAATTACCATACCAGCGGATGTAGCTCAATTTTATGCTTTTTCTTTAAAATTAGCTCAAGAACTAGGTTATATTTATGGTTATGAGGATCTTTGGGCTTCACGCGAGGAGTTGAGTGAAGATGCTCAAAATACCCTCTTGCTTTATCTAGGCGTCATGTTGGGGGTAAATGGAACCGCTGCTTTGCTACGTGCAGGCGGTATAACAATTGCCAAACAGGTAATGAAAACAGTACCTAATAAAGCTTTAACAAAGACGCTTTGGTACCCTATTTTGAAAAAAGTCTTAAAAATATTTGGTGTGAATCTGACCAAGGGAGGGCTGGCCAAAGGAATGGGGAAATTTATTCCTATCTTGGGAGGTATCATTTCAGGTGGTTTAACCTTTGCAACTATGAAACCAATGGGGGAAAGCTTGCAGAAAGAATTATCCAAGCTAGTCAACTATAGTGAAGTTCAATATCAAGAAGATGTTGAAACAATCCGAAAAGAGGCTGAAATCATCGAAGGAGAGTAATATGGGACTCATAAAAACTCTAGCTAAAACTTACGGGAATTACTTTTTGACCGTGCAAGGTATAAAAGTAATGAAAACGATAAAGAAAGATGACAATGTTGTTGTCGGTCTAGGTAAACTTTTTATTGCAGACAAGTTAATGGATACGGCTCGGTGGCTCATCAAGCCAGAGGAGAGAGAATGAAATTTTTTTTGGGTCTTCTTGTTATTCTTTTTATCAAACCGATTATTGGAATTGTAAAATTCTTTTGGATGATCATCTCTTTTGCAGTCCAATTGCTGTTTTACAAGCTATTATTTAAGCTATTGGATTGGCTCTTTAAACTTTTTTAGTCCGTAATTCAAATCTCAGAGAACTAGCAGGAACTCCACTGCTAGTTTTTTAATCTCTTTCCTTGTGGTATAATAAAAGCAGTAAAATCATTTTATACTCTTCGAAAATCTCTTCAAACCACGTTAGCTTCACCTTGCCGTAGGTATGGTTACTGACTTCGTCAGTTCTATCCACAACCTCAAAACACTGTTTTGAGCAACCTGCGGCTAGCTTCCTAGTTTGCTCTTTGATTTTCATTGAGTATTAGAACATACAATGGAGGTCGTCATGGACAATATCATCGATGTGTCAATTCCTGTTGCAGAAGTGGTGGACAAGCATCCAGAAGTCTTGGAAATCCTAGTGGAGCTGGGTTTTAAACCCCTTGCTAATCCCTTGATGCGTAATACTATCGGTCGCAAAGTATCGCTTAAACAGGGATCTAAGCTGGAAGGAACTCCTATGGACAAGATTGTCCGCACACTAGAAGCGAACGGCTACGAAGTGATTGGATTAGACTAATGGCAGATGAACGGATTCATATCCTACGGGATATTTTGTTAGAATTGCACAATGGTGCCTCTCCTGAGTCAGTTCAGGAGCGTTTTGATGCGACCTTTACAGGCGTTTCAGCCATCGAAATTTCCCTCATGGAGCACGAGCTGATGAACTCAGACTCAGGTGTTACCTTTGAAGATGTCATGGAACTCTGTGATGTCCATGCCAATCTTTTTAAAAATGCTGTTAAGGATGTCGAAGTTGCAGATACCGAGCACCCAGGACACCCAGTTCGCGTCTTCAAGGATGAAAATCTGGCTCTCCGTGCTGCCTTGATTCGCATTCGGAGATTGTTAGATACCTATGAGTCTATGGAAGATGAAGAAATGCTTGCGGAGATGCGTAAGGGTTTGGTGCGTCAGATGGGACTTGTGGGTCAATTTGATATTCATTACCAACGTAAAGAAGAACTCTTCTTCCCTATCATGGAGCGCTATGGACACGATTCACCTCCCAAAGTTATGTGGGGAGTGGATGATCAGATTAGGGAACTCTTTCAAACAGCTCTAACGACAGCCAAGTCACTACCAGAAGTGTCAATTAGCAGTGTAAAGGAAGCTTTTGAAGCTTTTGCGACAGAGTTTGAAAGTATGATTTTCAAGGAAGAGTCCATCCTGCTCATGATTCTCCTTGAGTCTTTTACTCAGGATGACTGGCTTCAGATTGCGGAGGAGAGTGATGCCTATGGCTATGCCATCATCCGTCCGTCAGAGAAATGGGTGCCAGAACGACAGATCTTTATTGAGGAAAAGATTGCAGAGGAGCCTGTACAGCTAGATACGGCAGAAGGTCAAGTTCAACAAGTCATAGATACGCCAGAAGGCCATTTTACCATTACCTTTACCCCTAAGGAAAAGGAAGCTGTGCTGGACCGCCATAGTCAACAGGCTTTTGGTAATGGCTATCTTTCAGTCGAGCAGGCCAATCTCATCCTCAATCATCTCCCTATGGAGATTACCTTTGTCAATAAAGAAGATATTTTCCAGTATTACAATGACAATACGCCAGCTGATGAGATGATTTTCAAACGGACGCCGTCCCAAGTCGGGCGCAATGTCGAACTCTGTCATCCGCCTAAGTATTTGGACAAGGTCAAGGCTATCATGAAGGGACTTCGTGAGGGGACCAAGGACAAGTATGAAATGTGGTTCAAGTCTGAGTCGCGAGGAAAGTTTGTCCACATCACCTATGCTGCAGTACACGATGAAAACGGAGAATTCCAAGGTGTACTGGAATACGTTCAGGATATCCAGCCCTACCGTGAGATTGATACGGACTATTTCCGTGGATTAGAATAAGGAGAAAAAATGAGTTACGAACAAGAATTTATGAAGGAATTTGAAGCTTGGGTCAATACCCAAATCATGATTAACGACATGGCGCACAAGGAAAGCCAAAAAGTTTACGAAGAAGACCAGGACGAGCGTGCCAAAGATGCCATGATTCGCTACGAGAGTCGCTTGGATGCTTATCAGTTCTTGCTTGGTAAGTTTGAAAACTTCAAAGTAGGCAAGGGATTCCATGATTTGCCAGAAGGCTTGTTTGGTGAGCGAAATTATTAAACGAGAAAGATTCTTGATTTTTCACTAAAATCTTGATAGAATGTTTATGTTAAATCCTTGTCAGAGCAGGGATTTTTTATTGAAAGGATTTTATCATGTCAAAGAAACTCAATCGTAAAAAACAATTACGAAATGGCCTCCGTCGCGCAGGTGCCTTTTCAAGTACTGTGACTAAGGTTGTAGATGAGACAAAAAAAGTCGTGAAGCGTGCAGAACAGTCAGCAAGCGCAGCTGGTAAGGCTGTTTCTAAAAAAGTTGAACAAGCAGTAGAAGCTACCAAAGAGCAAGCTCAAAAAGTAGCTAATTCTGTAGAAGATTTTGCAGCAAATTTGGGTGGACTTCCACTTGATCGTGCCAAGACTTTCTATGATGAAGGAATCAAGTCTGCTTCAGATTTCAAAAACTGGACTGAAAAAGAACTCCTTGCCTTGAAAGGAATCGGCCCAGCTACCATCAAGAAATTGAAAGAAAATGGCATCAAGTTCAAGTAATTTTTCTTGAGCCTTGCATTTCCGAAAAAATCTTGCTACAATAGAGCCATTAGAGGTGTTTTGAATCCCACATTTTACAGAAAGTGGCGGCGCTGAGAAGTCCACAAATGTGTCAAAACTGGTTGCTAATGGATGAAAAATTGAAATAAAAGTGTCTTTTTGCTTTAAAGACGAGAGTTGCGGGCAACTGCCCGAAATTGGGTGGTACCGCGGATAAACACATTCGTCCCTGTCATGTAGATGGCAGGGCTTTTCTTTTACGTCTTAGTCAAAGGGGGTTGTTATGAAGCAATCTTTTAACACAAGTAAACTATATTATGGTTTTCCTGTTTTTATTTTAGGATATCAAGATTAGAATTTTGGCTATAACATCACGACCTGTAGTTCCTCTTATAGTCTAGGAGATTGGGTTGTGATTGGAGTCGTTGCGAGAGAGAATGCCGCAGAGCAGATCAAACAGTATCAAAAATTTACTGTGAATATTTCTGATGAAACTTCTATGCTTGCGATGGAGCAGGCTGGTTTTATCAGTCATCAGGAGAAATTGGAACGTTTGGGAGTGCATTATGAAATTTCTGAACGAACTCAGATTTCTATTTTAGACGCCTGTCCACTTGTTTTAGATTGTCGGGTAGATAGGATTGTTGAGGAAGACGGTATTTGCCACATCTTTGCCAAGATTCTTGAGCGACTTGTTGCCCCAGAATTCCTGGATGAAAAGGGACATTTTAGAAATGAACTGTTTGCCCCAACATATTTCATGGGAGATGGATATCAGCGCGTCTATCGTTATCTGGACAAGCGTGTAGATATTAAGGGGAGCTTCATAAAGAAAGCGAGGAAGAAGGATGACAAGAACTGAACTGCCAGAACAATTAGAAACCGAACGGCTTGTCTTACGCGTCCGTACGGTGGCGGATGCTGAGGATATCTTTGATTATGCTAGTCGTCCAGAAGTTTCTTACCCAGCAGGTTTTCCACCTGTCAAGACCTTGGAAGATGAGATTTATTATCTGGAGCACATTCTTCCGGAGCGTAATCAAAAGGAAAATCTCCCAGCAGGCTACGGGATTGTCGTCAAAGGAACGGATAAGATCGCTGGCTCTGTCGATTTCAACCATCGCTATGGGGACGATGTGCTAGAGCTTGGCTATACCTTACACTCAGACTACTGGGGTCGAGGTTATGTTCCAGAAGCTGCGCGTGCCTTGATTGACTTAGCCTTTAAAGATTTGGGTCTTCACAAGATTGAACTAACTTGCTTTGGATATAACCTTCAAAGTAAACGAGTCGCGGAAAAGCTTGGCTTTACCCTCGAAGCTCGCATAAGAGACCGCAAAGATGCTCAAGGCAACTGCTGTGATGATTTAAGATATGCCTTGCTGAAGAGTGAATGGGAGGAATAAGATGAGCGATGTAAAAGAGGAAGTAAGCTCTCTATCTGAGAAGCAGTTACGCCAAATTGATGTTGAGTATGCTGAATTAAATGATAGTGATATTATCGAGCGATTAGCTTATTTAGAAATTAACAACAATGAAAAACGTATTGTCATCTCTGATATTGAACCAACCAAGGAAATAATGTCAGTCTCGGACCAAATTTTTGAGATTCAAAAGAATTTTCAAAAAATCAAGAATATGTTCGAATTGTTTATTTCAGATGTCTCGGATTTTTTAAGTATTAAAAATAAACTTGAGTCAAAGGAATTAGAAATTGAAGAGGCAGATGTAAATCGTTTCATGATTCATTTATTATCCAGTGGAAAATTGTTTGTCGATTTTAACGAAAACCAAATTAAACAAAAATATTCCAAAGATAGTGAGGAGTTTGATTGTATACATGGTTTTGCAAGCTATCAGTATGATATCAATTTTACTTATCGATTTTGCCATTCTTTGAGAAATTATTCGCAACATACTGACTTACCAATAAATGAGGTAAAAGCTGTTAGCCCAGATGATGAGACTGTTATAATAGATTTCTATATTGATTTAGATTATCTTTTAAATTCCAACTTTAAATGGAAAAAATTGAAAGGGGAGTTGATAAAACTAAACCAAGAAACATCTAAGATTGACGCTATAGCTCTAGTGAAAGAATACTTTAATGCTCTTACAGAGCTCTATGGTAATTATAATAAGTTGTTTTTAAAGTTAAACCATAATACATTAGTAGATATTAAATCAAAGTTGGAATCATTAAAATTGAAACACTCTAGGTATTATATTTCAAAGATAAGCAAGTATGATCTTAAATATAATCCTGGAAATTATACTATGTCACCACTTGCAGCATTTGCTGAAATTGAAGAGATTTATATTGAACTTTCAAAAATTGGTTTGGTTAAAATTGTCAATAAAAGTAATTAAGGAGAACACACATGTCTAAAGAACTTTCATCTAAATACAATCCAGCCGAGGTTGAGGCTGGTCGTTACCAAAAATGGCTTGATGCTGATGTTTTCAAGCCTTCAGGCGATCAAAAGGCTAAGCCTTATTCAATCGTTATTCCACCACCAAACGTTACAGGTAAACTTCACCTTGGTCACGCTTGGGATACAACTTTGCAAGATATTATCATCCGTCAAAAACGCATGCAAGGTTTTGATACCCTTTGGCTTCCTGGGATGGACCACGCAGGGATTGCCACTCAGGCTAAGGTAGAGGAGCGCTTGCGTGGTGAGGGCATTTCCCGCTATGACCTTGGTCGTGAGTCTTTCTTGACGAAAGTCTGGGAATGGAAAGACGAATATGCCACTACTATCAAGGAACAATGGGGCAAGATGGGGCTCTCTGTAGACTACTCTCGTGAGCGTTTCACTCTTGACGAAGGTTTGTCAAAAGCTGTTCGTAAGGTCTTTGTGGACCTTTACAAGAAAGGCTGGATCTACCGTGGTGAGTTTATCATCAACTGGGACCCAGCAGCTCGCACAGCCCTTTCTGATATTGAGGTGATTCACAAGGATGTCGAAGGTGCCTTCTACCACATGAACTACATGCTGGAAGATGGTTCACGCGCCCTTGAAGTTGCTACAACTCGTCCTGAGACTATGTTTGGGGACGTTGCGGTTGCGGTTAATCCAGAAGACCCGCGCTACAAGGACTTGATTGGTAAAAACGTCATCCTTCCAATCGCTAATAAACTCATCCCAATCGTTGGAGATGAGCACGCAGATCCTGAGTTTGGTACTGGTGTCGTGAAAATCACACCTGCCCACGATCCAAATGACTTCTTGGTTGGCCAACGTCATAACTTGCCACAAGTCAACGTCATGAACGACGACGGAACTATGAATGAGCTTGCCTTTGAATTTTCAGGCATGGATCGTTTTGAAGCTCGTAAGGCAGTCGTTGCTAAGTTGGAAGAAATCGGTGCCCTTGTCAAAATCGAAAAACGTGTCCATTCAGTCGGTCACTCAGAACGGACAGGTGTCGTAGTTGAGCCACGCTTGTCTACTCAATGGTTCGTCAAGATGGACCAATTGGCTAAGAACGCCATTGCCAACCAAGACACAGAGGACAAGGTCGAATTCTACCCACCTCGTTTCAACGATACCTTCCTTCAATGGATGGAAAATGTCCACGACTGGGTTATCTCTCGTCAGCTTTGGTGGGGTCACCAAATCCCTGCCTGGTACAATGCTGATGGTGAAATGTATGTCGGCGAAGAAGCTCCAGAAGGTGACGGATGGACTCAGGACGAAGACGTCTTGGATACTTGGTTCAGTTCTGCCCTCTGGCCATTTTCAACCATGGGCTGGCCTGAAGTCGACTCAGAAGACTTTAAACGTTATTTCCCAACTTCAACCTTGGTAACAGGTTACGACATCATCTTCTTCTGGGTGTCTCGTATGATCTTCCAGTCATTGGAATTCACAGGCCGTCAACCATTCCAAAACGTCCTTATCCATGGTCTAATTCGTGATGAAGAAGGACGTAAGATGTCTAAATCTCTTGGAAATGGCATTGACCCAATGGATGTTATTGATAAATATGGTACAGATAGTCTTCGTTGGTTCTTGTCAAACGGCTCAGCTCCTGGTCAAGACGTTCGTTTCTCTTACGAGAAAATGGATGCTTCATGGAACTTTATTAACAAGATTTGGAACATTTCTCGCTATATCCTCATGAACAATGGAGGTTTGACGCTGGATGTGGCGCATGACAATGTCACAAAAGTTGCAACAGGTGAGGCTGGTAATGTGACGGACCGCTGGATTCTCCACAATCTCAACGAAACCATTGCAAAAGTTACTGAAAACTTTGATAAGTTTGAGTTTGGTGTGGCTGGTCATATCCTTTACAACTTCATTTGGGAAGAATTTGCCAACTGGTATGTTGAGTTGACCAAGGAAGTTCTTTACAGCGACAATGAAGACGATAAGGTAATTACTCGATCTGTTCTCCTCTATACGCTGGATAAAATCCTTCGTCTCCTTCACCCAATCATGCCGTTCGTGACAGAAGAAATCTTTGGTCAGTACGCTGAAGGCTCTATCGTGACAGCAGCATACCCAACTGTCAACCCAGCCTTTGAAGACCTTGCTGCCCACACTGGTGTGGAAAGTCTCAAAAACTTGATTCGTGCTGTTCGGAATGCGCGTGCGGAAGTAAATGTAGCACCAAGCAAACCTATCACAATCCTTGTTAAGACTAGCGATAGTGACTTGGAAGCCTTCTTTAACAGCAATGTCAACTACATCAAGCGCTTTACAAATCCAGAACATTTGGAAATCGCATCAACCATCCCTGCACCTGAACTGGCTATGTCAAGCGTCATCACAGGAGCAGAAATCTACTTGCCACTGGCAGACCTTCTCAATGTCGAAGAAGAACTGGCTCGTCTCGACAAGGAACTCGCTAAATGGCAAAAAGAACTGGATATGGTCGGTAAGAAACTCTCTAACGAACGCTTCGTAGCCAACGCCAAACCAGAAGTCGTCCAAAAAGAACGCGACAAACAAGCTGACTACCAAGCCAAGTATGATGCGACCGTAGCACGTATTGATGAGATGAAGAAGTTGGTGAAATAAACACAGAAACACGGTGATGAGCCGTGTTTTTTGGTATAATGAAATCAATATCTATTGATGGAGAAAGTGATGTCCAAACACCCTCATTATGAATTGTTAAATTTAATTGGCTACGGTCTTGCCAAGTTTGACAAGCTTTTTATAAAAGAATTTCAATGCTCTAGCAAGTCGGAGTTTTATCGCTATGTGGTTTCTCTGGGAATTGCTGAAACAACTGGAGTTGTAAAAAATAGAATGGATTTATTTGATCCTTATTTTGACAATAATCGAAAAGGTTGGTGGCAGAAAGCTGAAGTTTATCGTTTTCGTAAAGATTTAATTGATATGATGTTTGGAAATGAAGATGTTCATAGTTATGCTGAAATAGTTAAAATGTTACTTGCCAGTGAAGGGAAGAAAACAGGCATAACCATCGTTGAAAAACCAATAGTTCGAACTAAATTCAAACGTCTACAGGAAACGGGAATGGAGGCTGAGAATTATTTTATCCTTCATTTTGATAAAGAAGAAAAATTCCAAGGTGGACAGTTAACCGATGCCCGTCTTTATGGTGATGGATATGACTTTCAGGTAGATGTCCAAGAGTATTCTTACCTTGCCGAAGTAAAAGGTATCCGAAAATCTAAGGGGCGTGTGCGTTTAACTGCAAAAGAATTTGAAAAAGTCAAGGAGTTTCAATCGGATTTTATTTTATCCTTGGTCACAAATCTAGATGATATTCCAAAGTTAGTGTTAATCGATAATCCTTTAAAACATTTTGAGTTTAAAAAGAATATTATCAAAAATGAAATCATTGAATATAGAAGCGTAGAGGATTTGTATTAGTTCCCCCTTAACTTTTCCAGTTGAAGGAACGAGAAGTCTTGACAGGTCAACGACTTAATGAACTGGAAATCAACGGTATTCGTTTGACTAAGTTTTAAGATGGCGAAATCGGTATTGAATTTATCAGTAGTGCTGATTATAACTCTTTTATTATTTACATGAAGTATATATATATATATATCATAGAACCTATTGTGAGGACTTTTTATAGTTTAAGCCAGTTTCCAACCAATTTCGTGATTTACTGGTAATGAAGAAAAACAATTGAAAGGATATTTCTATGCAACCAACTTACAACATTGACAATCCAAACTTGTCTTATGAAGCGAAGCGTGATTTATGGCGGATAGGTTTTGGTCTGCAGAAAGTTGACAATCTAGTGCCATCAGCGTATATGGAATCTTTGGCTGAGAAACAGTCCCGGGGAGAACTGACTTATGAGCAGGTTTATGAGGATGCAACGGCTTATCACCATACTATTGATGCAAGTACGGAAGAGGCAGACTTGGTTTCTCTACGTATTGTAGAACTATTGTCTCGAAGAGGCTTTAGCTTTAGTCCTGCGACCTTACTTGCTATTCATAAGGAGTTGTTTCAAGATATATTTGAACCCTCTATTCCGGTGGGGCAATTTCGTCAGACCAATATCACAAAGAATGAACCTGTTTTGAATGGTGAAAGTGTTGTGTACTCTGATTACTCCATGATTCAAATGACCTTAGATTATGATTTTAATCAGGAAAAACAAGTTGCATATGCGACACTAACTCAGGCGGATGTGGTTAAACAAATCCAGCATTTTATTTCAGGAATCTGGCAGATTCATCCATTTCGCGAAGGAAACACTCGGACAGTAACGGTCTTTTTGATTCAGTATCTTCGTGAGTTTGGTTTTGATATTGATAATACACCATTTCAGCAACATTCCAAATATTTTCGTGATGCCTTGGTATTAGATAATGCAAAGATTTTACAGCGACGTTCTGAGTTTTTAACAGCTTTTTTTGAAAATCTCTTGCTCGGTGGTCAAAATGATTTGTCTTCAGAAAAAATGTATCTAGATTTAGACCTCGATTTTTCATAATCCAAATACTGAGTAAACATTGAATTTTAGGCAAAAATGAAGTAAATATTCTCACAAGAAAACGTATATCATCAAAGTTTTAGGTGTACTGACCCCAAAAAGTTAGACAAATAATTTATCCGAAGGATTTAGTTCTGTATTGCACAAGGCTAAGTCCTTTTAGTTTTACCTTAATTCGTTTATTGTTGTAGTAATCAATATAGTCTACAATAGCTTGTTCCAATTGATTAAGTGATTTAAATGTTTTCTCATAGCCATAAAACATTTCCGATTTCAGAATCCCAAAGAAGGACTCCATCATACCGTTGTCTTGGCTGTTTCCCTTGCGTGACATAGATGCTTGAATTCCCTTACTCTTAGGAACCGATGATAAGAATCGTGTCGGTATTGCCAGCCTTGGTCACTATGGAGAATCGTATTCTCGTAGTACTTCTCTGTGAATGCCTGTTCCAACATTGTTTGTACTTGTTCTAAGTTGGGTGAAGTTGAAAGATTATAGGCGATAATTTCGCTGTTAAAGCCATCTAAAACTGGTGATAAGTAAAGCTTTTGAGTACTTGCTGGAATGGCAAATTCTGTCACATCTGTGTAGCACTTTTCCATTGTTTTAGAGCCTTCAAATTGGCCTTGAATGAGATTCTCTGCCTTCTTACCAACGTCTCCTTTATTTTCGTTTCTGTCGCATTTTAGCTTGTAAATTGAGTACTTTCATCAAGCCTTGAACTCTTTTATGATTTACCAGATAACCACGATTTCTTAGTTCTAAATGAATACAGCGATAAGCATAATTTCCCTTGTGTTCGATAAAAATGGATTGAATTTCAGCTTTAAGCTCTTGGTCCTTATCTGGTTTGTCTAGCTGTTTCAAGTGATAGTAGTAGGTCGAACGAGCTAGTTTAATGGCTTTTAGAAGAAGATCTAACGAAAACTCAGTCATTAATTCTTGAACAATTTCTGTCTTTCTTCTTTCTCTTTTTCCTCCTTCAATCGGAGTTCTCTTAACTTTTTTAGGATGGCATTCTCCGATCTCAGGTACTCTCTCTCTTGTTTTCTCAACAATAGTATACCCGTTTTTCCTGTATTGTGCTAGCCAGTTAAGAAGTATCGTACGACTTGGGAGGCAGTATTCAAGAGAAACTCTATCTTTAGTCCAGCCTTCATGTCAGACTTTATTAATCATTTCTTGTTTTAAATCAGGAGAATAGTAACGATTTTTCCCTTTTTTGACGAACTCTATTCCGTAACGATCAATCAATTTAATCATGTACCTAATATTAGAATTGTTTATCCCAAATTTATTTGAAAGCTTCTCTAAGCTATATCCTTGTTTTCTAAGTTCATAGATCTGAACTTTATCATCATAAGTTAATTTCATAATAAAAACACCCCAAAAGTTAGATTTTTTCTGTCTAACTTTTGGGGTGTAGTTCATGTACACCTGATATGATGCGTTTTTTGAATTTTATAGACTGCTCGTTTAAACTCTATTTACCTCGTACATTCCGGAGCGAGACGGAATATTAGCCACATACAAAATGAGTACTATTAGGATTTTATTTTCGTGTACAATTTCAGCTATTCTTGTTATAATCAGCCTATAGGAATCAAGGAGGTGACTCTTATGGCTGTTTTTGTGTCTTTGGATGGAATTGTGGTAGAAGTACTTGATGTCTTTTCTTCTTTTAATGGGGATAGTGAGTTTTTCTTGTGTAAACGTCTTAAAGACAAGAGTCAGTTTGTTATGGAACGCTCTCAGTTCGAGGAGATGTTCCAACTTCAAAGTAGTCGCTTGACGACGCAAGAAAAATTACAATTGTTTACCTCTGTGTTTGCTGGCCGTTATGATGTTTATGCTAAGAGTTTTATCAATGATCAAGGGAAAATTCAGTATTTTCCTTCCTATGATTGTGGTTGGAAGCAGTTGCTACCTGAAAAACGGAGTTTCCAGACATTGACGGATTCCGTTTTGAAATCTCATTTTCGTGGGGAGACAGCTATCGGTATCTTTCCTATGCACTTAGATGATAGCTGTCATTTTTTGGTACTGGATTTTGATGAAGGAGATTGGAAAGAAGCTGGTTTAACCATTCGAAGAATAGCCAGGGAACGCCAGATGGAAGCCCATTTAGAGATTTCTCGTTCGGGTCACGGACTCCATATTTGGTTCTTCTTTGAGGAAGCGATTCCGAGTCGAGAGGCTCGCTTGTTTGGAAAGAAACTGATAGAACTGGCAATGCAGGAAAGTATGCAACTGTCCTTTGATTCTTTTGATCGCATGTTTCCAAATCAGGATGTCCTTCCTAAGGGGGGATTTGGAAATTTGATTGCCTTGCCTTTTCAAGGAGAAGCTTACCATCAAGTGCGAACGGTCTTTGTGGATGAACATTTTCAACCTTATGGAGACCAATGGAGGTATCTGCAAGGAATTCAGAAGATTTCAACTGCTAAAGTGGCACTGTTAATCCAAGAGGAGTTAGGCAAGCAAGAATTGGATAAGGAGTTGAAGGTCGTTTTATCCAATATGATCCAACTTAAAAAATCGTCTGTGACACCCAAGACACTGTTTTTCTTGAAAAATATGGCTTCATTTTCTAATCCCGAATTTTATTTAAAGCAGGCTATGCGACAGCCAACCTATCAAATTCCTGAGCGAATGTATTTATTTGGAGAATCCGATTATTATTTATGGCTGCCAAGAGGCTTGTTATATCCATTGCAAGATAAATTTAAGCAGGTAGTTGTGGAGGATAGGAGAAAGGTACAAAGGTCTATTAGAGTAGCATTTAAGGGAGAGCTTACTTTGGAGCAAGAATTAGCCCTGTCAGATATGAATTCTAAAGAAAATGGTTTACTTCATGCGGGACAGGTTTTGGAAAGAGCGTTTTAGGTGCTGCTCTTATCTCTGAACGTAAGACAAAAACCATTATCCTAGTTCATAATAGGCAACTCTTAGACCAATGACTGGATCGTTTAAAGTGTTTTTTGACTTTCGAAGAGGCAGAAGCTACCCGTTATACACCATCAGGTCGTGAAAGGGTAATAGGCTATGTCGGGCAGTACGGTGGGACTAAGAAATGACTGAGTAAACTGGTTGATGTTGTTATGATTCAATCTCTATTTAAGTTGGAAAATAGTCAAAGTCTTTTGGATGAGTATGAGATGATGATTGTGGATGAGTGTCACCATATCTCTGCCTTGATGTTTGAAAAAGTTGTTGCTCAGCTTAGAGGGAAGTATCTTTACGGTTTGACGGCTACGCCTGAGCGTAAGAATGGTCATGAGCCTATTGTTTTTCAGAGAATTGGTGAGATACTCCATACTGCTGATAAGAGGGAAACGGATTTTAAACGGCAATTGCAATTAAGATTCACTTCTTTTGGTCATTTGGAGATTGAAAAGACCAAAGCAAGTAATTTTATACAGCTCAGTGATTGGATTGCTACAGACTCAGCGAGGAATCAGTTGATTCTCAAGGATATTCTAGCCCAAGTGGCAGAAGGACGGAATATCTTGGGTTTAGTTAATCGAATTCAACAGATAGATGTCTTTGAAAAGTTATTGAAAGAGAAAGAGGTTGATGACTGTTACATTATTAGCGGAAAAACCAAAGTCCGAGAAAGAACGAGTTTACTGGAGACGTTAGAACAGTTAGATAAAGGGTTTGTTTTGTTGTCTACTGGAAAATACATTGGCGAAGATTTTGACTTACCTCAGTTGGACACGCTTATCTTGGCAGCACCCTTTTCTTGGAAAAATAATTTAATTCAGTATGCAGGTCGGATTCATAGAAACTACAAGGATAAGTCTTTGGTGCGTATTTTCGATTATGTGGATATTCATGTTCCTTATTTAGAAAAGATGTTTCAGAAACGACAAGTAGCTTATCGAAAGATGGATTATCGTGTCATCGAGGGTGAGGAGAAACAATTCGTTTATGTTGATAGTAGATATGAGAAGGTGTTGAGAGAGGACTTAGCAGGGGAAAGACAGGAATGTCTGCTTATTTTACCTTATGTGCACCAGACAAAACTGATGAATTTTCTAAAAGAATTTAGGATTAGTCAAATTGAGATATGTATACCAGAGACGGTTGCAAATAAAGCATGGCTAGACCAGTTGAAGAGCCAGAAAATTAAAGTGTCTTTTACTCAATCAAAAATAGTAACGCCTATTCTTTTGGTGAATAAGACTATTGTTTGGTATGGTGCAATGCCATTATTAGGGAAGGTAGATGAGATGACCATATTACGTTTGGAATCAGCTAGTATAGTTTCTGAACTAGTGGCAGGTTTACGATAGAGAAAATTTTTAAAAATTTCTATGTATGATTCTCATTTCTTTAGTGAGACTGTTGCCATTATCACATTCGAATCACACAAAATAAAAAAATTTTTATAAGTACTTGACAAATAGATTGAAATATCATAAAATAAAAACGGTTACAGAGTTATTAATTATTTAAGCTTCATGTCACCATTAAAAATTGAAATAAAAGGATGTTATCACTAATACAAGTGAGCAGGAACCTATTTAATCACATCAGAAGAAGTTTCTTGATGTTTTTAAGTAGGTTCCTTTTATTTTAAAAGGGAAATTTTATGATCATAAAACGAATACTAAACCACAATGCCGTAATTGCGCAAAGTAAAAAAGATATCGATATTCTTCTTTTTGGAAGGGGAATAGCTTTTGGAAGAAAAACTGGAGATAAAGTAAATCCAATTGATATTGAGAAAAGTTTTTTTCTCAAAAATAGAGATAATATGACCCGTTTTACAGAGATGTTTATTAACGTTCCTTTGGAGTTGGTGTACATCACCGAAAAAATAATTAACCTAGGTAAAATAACATTGGGTAATAATTTTGATGAAATTATCTATATTAATTTAACGGATCATATTTCTTCGAGCATAGAACGTTATAAAGAAGGGATTATTATTTCGAATCCCCTACGCTGGGAAATATCGAAATATTATAAAGAAGAATTTGAACTTGGGAAAAGGGCTTTACAAATAATAAAAAAAGAGTTAGGTATTGAACTTCCAATTGATGAAGCTGCATTCATAGCGCTACATTTTGTTAATGCTAATTTAGAAAATAATTTTCAAGAGTCGTATAAAATCACTGAAATAATTATGGGAATTGAGAAAATCATTCAAGATTTCTATTGTACTGAGTTTAACCAAGATTCTATTGATTATTATAGATTCATAACTCATATAAAATTATTTGCCCATCGCTTGGTTGAAAATACAACTTATTGTGACGATGATGATGAAGACTTGTTAGCATTAATGAAAAATAAATATCCTAGAGAATATGAATGTGGTGAACAGGTGGCAATGTTTATACAAACTGAGTACAATTATTTGCTGACTTCTAGTGAATTAGTTTATTTGATGGCTCATATTCGTCGCTTAACAAAAAATTTAGATTAATAGAATAGGAGAATACCATGAGTTATAAAGATACGGTACAAAAAATCCTCGATGTAATTGGAGGTGAAAAAAATGTCAATAGAGTTACCCATTGTGTAACACGTTTAAGATTAGAATTAAAAGATGAAAATTTAGTCAATGATGATGATGTGAAGAAGATACCAGGTGTAATAGGTATTATGAAAAAGAATGGACAATATCAAATTATACTTGGTAATGATGTAGCTAATTATTATAAAGAATTCGTTAAACTTGGCAATTTTGAATCCGATTCAGTTGTTCAAGGGCACAAAGGGAATATTTTAGAAAGAATCATTGAGTATATCGCTGGTTCCATGACTCCAATCATTCCAGCAATGTTAGGGGGAGGTATGCTGAAAGTCTTGGTAATTATTTTACCAATGCTTGGTATATTGCAATCAGATTCTCAGACTATTGCTTTTTTGACATTTTTTGGGGATGCTCCATATTATTTCTTACCGCTGTTATTAGCTTATTCTGCATCACAAAAATTAAAAGTAACATCTACATTAGCTATGTCTGTAGCAGGTGTACTTCTCCATCCAAATTTTGTTCAAATGGTGCAATCAGGGAATCCTCTTAGTTTATTTGGTGCACCTGTGACACCAGCTAGTTATGGTTCGTCAGTCGTTCCAATTCTTATTATGGTTTGGTTGATGAAATATATTGAAAAAATGATTGCTAAATTAACACCAGCTGTTACTAAGAGTTTTTTGCAACCTACGCTAGTATTATTAGTATCAAGCTGTATTGCCTTAGTTGTAGTCGGACCTATTGGAGTAATTGTTGGTGAAGGATTATCAAATCTAGTTGGGCAAATGTATGGTGTAGCTGGATGGCTTACATTAGCTATTCTTGGTGCTATTATGCCATTTATTGTTATGACTGGAATGCATTGGGCTTTTGCACCTATTTTTTTGGCGGCATCTATTGCTACTCCAGACGTATTAATTCTTCCAGCAATGTTAGGGTCAAACTTAGCTCAAGGGGCTGCTTCGATGGCTGTTGCATTAAAGAGTAAAAATAATAATACAAAACAAATTGCTTTTGCAGCAGGTTTCTCAGCCTTACTTGCAGGGATTACCGAACCTGCATTATATGGTGTGACTTTAAAATATAAAAAACCGCTTTATGCAGCTATGATTGGTGGTGGATTAGCGGGATTATTTGCAGGTCTTACTAGTGTTAAAGCATATCTATTTGCTGTCCCATCTTTGATAGCGTTGCCTCAATTTATTTATTCTGATGTGCCATCAAATATTGTAAATGCTTTAATTGTGGCGGTCATTTCGGTTGTTATTACCTTTGTATTAGCTTATATATTTGGAATCGATGAAGAAGAGAGTTCTAGCAATTTAGAAGTTAAAGCTGGAGTTTCAAATAAAAAAATGATATTTTCTCCTATATCAGGAGAAATCATTCCGTTAAGCGATGTCCAGGATAAAACATTTTCAGATAAACTAATTGGAGACGGAGTAGCGATTATCCCAAGTGAAGGTAAGGTTTATGCACCATTTGATGGGAAAATTACAAATATTTTTCCGACTAAGCACGCAATTGGATTGAAGAGTGATGAGGGTGTTGAGTTACTAATTCATATTGGATTAGATACTGTTGAGCTAAAAGGTCAAGGTTTTATTAGTCATGTAGAAGAAGGAGACAGAGTTTTCAAAAATCAGTTGATTTTTGAAATGGACTTGAATTTAATCAAGACTAAAGGCTACGAAACAGTTACACCAGTAATTGTAACGAATACCAATGATTTTCTAGATGTATTAGTATTACCTAATAATCAGACAATCGAGCATTCTAAGGAATTACTGGTAATATTATAATGGAGGAAAGTTATGACCATTTTTCCAGATGATTTTCTTTGGGGTGGAGCTGTTGCAGCTAATCAAGTAGAGGGAGCATATAATGAAGATGGTAAGGGCTTATCAGTTCAGGATGTGTTACCCAAAGGTGGATTAGGAGAAGCAACAGAAAATCCTACAGAAGATAACTTAAAATTGATAGGTATTGATTTTTATCATAAATATAAGGAAGATATATCCTTGTTTTCTGAAATGGGCTTTAATGTTTTTCGTACTTCTATTGCATGGAGTAGAATTTTTCCAAAAGGAGATGAAGAAGAACCTAACGAAGCTGGTTTGAAATATTATGATGAATTGTTTGATGAACTACATGCTCACGGGATAGAGCCACTTGTAACTCTTTCACACTATGAGACTCCATTATATTTAGCAAGAAAATATCATGGATGGGTTGATAGGAGAATGATTCATTTTTATGAAAAATTTGCTCGAACAGTTTTAGAAAGGTATAAAGATAAAGTTAAATATTGGCTTACATTTAACGAAGTAAACTCTGTTTTGGAATTACCATTTACTAGTGGAGGAATAGATATACCTAAGGAGAATCTTTCGAAACAAGAATTATATCAAGCTATACATCATGAATTAGTCGCCTCAAGTTTGGTTACAAAAATTGCTCGTGAGATTAATTCAGAGTTTAAGGTGGGATGTATGGTATTAGCTATGCCAGCTTATCCAATGACTCCAAATCCAAAAGATGTATGGGCGACTCATGAGTATGAGAATCTAAATTATCTATTTTCAGATGTGCATGTTAGAGGTTATTATCCGAATTATGCAAAAAGATATTTTAAGGAAAATGACATTAACATAGAGTTTGCAGCTGAAGATGCAGAGTTATTAAAAAATTATACTGTAGATTTTTTATCCTTTAGCTATTACATGAGTGTGACTCAATCTGCTATTCCAACACAGTATAATTCAGGAGAAGGGAATATTATTGGTGGTTTAGTAAATCCTTATTTAGAGTCTTCAGAGTGGGGATGGCAAATTGATCCAATTGGACTACGTATAATTTTAAATAGATATTATGACCGTTATCAAATCCCATTATTTATAGTAGAAAATGGATTAGGTGCTAAAGATCAACTAATAAAAGATGAACTTAATAACTTAACCGTCCAAGATGATTATAGAATTCAGTATATGAAAGAACATTTATTGCAAGTTGCTGAAGCTCTACAGGATGGTGTTGAAATTATGGGCTATACGTCTTGGGGATGTATTGACTGTGTTTCTATGTCCACTGCACAACTTTCTAAAAGGTACGGTCTCATTTATGTTGATCGAAATGATGATGGAAATGGCACATTCAATCGATATAAGAAAATGTCCTTTACTTGGTATAAAGGAGTGATTGAATCAAATGGAGAATCCTTATTCAAATAGTTTGTTTATTGATGATTAGATATTATCACGGTTAAGGCAACATCTCATTAAATATGAAATAAAGAGGTTTGGAAGACATCAAATTCTAAACCTCTTTATTTTATAGGGGGATTAATTAATTTAATTTTGTTACAGAGAGCCGATTATAAATAGTTAACTTAGGATAGATTGGTTATATATAGTAGACTGAATCTAAAATAGTACGAAACAATTGCTAAAACATTTATAGAAATTAATTTTACTTTCCCAATCGATTTGTTTTCATCTTATTTCAATCCGCTATAAAGTTAGATAAGAATAAGCTAACAAGCAGAAGTAAGATAGGTCTTGCAAGAATGGTAAAAATCTGATAAACTAAGTAGTAATTGAATAGGAATCTGAAAGACTAGTAGCCCAAGGGAAGTATATCAGGGAGGAGAGCCGTGACTGCAAGCTCTCTATATGAAAGCTGGGTGAATTCACTTGCGCATGGATTTAGAAATGAAGGTCTGACTTGTCAGATGAAAACGGATGGTACCGCGTGTCAACGCTCCGAGTGGAGTTTTTGGCATGTGGTTTTCTTTTTATCTACGAGAGACTGATGGAGGAAATATGTCAACTATTGAAGAACAATTAAAAGCGCTTCGCGAAGAAACGCTGGCTAGCTTGAAGCAGATTACTGCTGGAAATGAAAAAGAGATGCAAGATTTGCGTGTCTCTGTCCTTGGTAAAAAGGGTTCGCTCACTGAAATCCTCAAAGGGATGAAAGATGTTTCTGCTGAGATGCGTCCAATCATCGGGAAACACGTCAATGAAGCTCGTGATGTCTTGACTGCTGCTTTTGAAGAAACAGCTAAGCTCTTGGAAGAAAAGAAAGTCGCGGCTCAACTGGCTAGCGAGAGTATCGATGTGACGCTTCCAGGTCGTCCAGTTGCGACTGGTCACCGTCACGTTTTGACACAAACCAGTGAAGAAATCGAAGATATCTTCATCGGTATGGGTTATCAAGTCGTGGATGGTTTTGAAGTGGAGCAAGACTACTATAACTTTGAACGTATGAACCTTCCAAAAGACCACCCAGCTCGTGATATGCAGGATACTTTCTATATCACTGAAGAAATCTTGCTCCGTACCCACACGTCTCCAGTTCAGGCGCGTGCTATGGATGCCCATGATTTTTCTAAAGGTCCTTTGAAGATGATCTCGCCAGGGCGTGTCTTCCGTCGCGATACGGACGATGCGACCCACAGTCACCAATTCCACCAAATCGAAGGCTTGGTAGTTGGGAAAAATATCTCTATGGCTGATCTTCAAGGAACGCTTCAGTTGATTGTCCAAAAAATGTTTGGTGAAGAGCGTCAAATTCGTTTGCGTCCATCTTACTTCCCATTCACAGAGCCATCTGTTGAGGTGGATGTTTCTTGCTTCAAGTGTGGTGGAGAAGGCTGTAATATATGTAAGAAAACAGGTTGGATCGAAATTATGGGGGCCGGTATGGTTCACCCACGTGTCCTTGAAATGAGTGGTATCGATGCGACTGTATACTCTGGCTTTGCCTTTGGTCTTGGACAAGAGCGTGTAGCTATGCTCCGTTATGGAATCAACGATATCCGTGGATTCTACCAAGGAGATGTCCGCTTCTCAGAACAGTTTAAATAATGATTATAAAAGTAGAAATGGCAGATGTTGAGGTGTTGGCTAAAATTGCCAAACAAACCTTTCGTGAAACCTTTGCGTATGATAATACGGAAGAGCAGTTACAGGAATACTTTGAAGAGGCTTATAGTCTGAAAACTTTGTCAACTGAGTTGGGAAATCCTGACTCTGAAACCTATTTCATTATGCATGAGGAGGAGATAGCTGGTTTTCTCAAAGTCAACTGGGGAAGTGCTCAAACTGAGAGAGAATTAGAGGACGCTTTTGAAATTCAACGCCTCTATGTGCTACAAAAATTCCAAGGATTTGGACTAGGTAAGCAACTGTTTGAATTCGCACTTGAACTTGCTACAAAAAATAGTTTTTCTTGGGCTTGGCTAGGTGTTTGGGAGCATAATACAAAAGCTCAAGCCTTTTATAATCGATATGGTTTTGAAAAATTTAGCCAACATCATTTTATGGTTGGTCAAAAAGTAGATACGGATTGGTTACTGAGAAAGAAATTAAGGTAAGAAGAGGATTCTTCTATTGAAATGATAGGAAAGGAAAAGAACCAGTGTGGCAATGGTCATTCTGGAGAACTAAATTATGCTTATATCTTATAAATGGTTAAAAGAATTGGTGGACATTGATGTGCCATCACAAGAGTTGGCTGAAAAAATGTCAACTACAGGAATCGAGGTAGAGGGTGTCGAATCACCAGCTGCTGGTCTCTCAAAAATTGTCGTCGGTGAGGTCTTGTCTTGCGAAGATGTGCCAGAGACTCACCTCCATGTTTGTCAGGTTAACGTTGGCGAAGAAGAGCGTCAGATCGTTTGTGGTGCCCCAAATGTGCGTGCTGGGATCAAGGTCATGGTGGCTCTTCCAGGAGCTCGTATCGCTGATAACTACAAAATCAAAAAAGGAAAAATCCGTGGTTTGGAGTCACTTGGAATGATCTGTTCACTTGGTGAATTGGGAATTTCTGACTCAGTTGTGCCTAAGGAATTCGCAGATGGCATCCAAATCTTGCCTGAAGATGCCGTGCCAGGTGAGGAAGTCTTTTCTTACCTAGACTTGGATGATGAAATCATCGAACTGTCTATCACACCAAACCGTGCGGATGCCCTTTCTATGCGTGGAGTGGCTCACGAAGTGGCAGCCATCTATGATAAGGCAGTCAACTTTAAAGAATTTACTTTAACAGAAACAAATGAAGCTGCGACAGATGCTCTTTCTGTGGGCATTGAGACAGACAAGGCGCCTTACTATGCAGCTCGTATCTTGGACAATGTTACTATCGCACCAAGTCCACAATGGTTGCAAAACCTTCTTATGAATGAAGGTATCCGTCCTATTAATAACGTGGTGGACGTGACCAACTACATCCTGCTCTACTTTGGTCAACCAATGCATGCTTTTGACTTGGATACCTTTGAAAGGACTGACATCCGTGTGCGTGAAGCGCGTGCTGGTGAAAAATTAGTGACCTTGGATGGTGAAGAACGTGACTTGGACGTGAATGACTTAGTCATCACTGTCGCTGATAAACCAGTAGCTCTTGCAGGTGTTATGGGTGGTCAAGCAACAGAAATCTCTGAGAAATCAAGTCGTGTCGTCCTTGAAGCTGCTGTTTTCAACGGAAAATCAATTCGTAAGACTAGCGGTCGCCTCAATCTTCGTTCTGAGTCATCTTCTCGCTTTGAAAAAGGCATCAATGTGGCAACAGTCAATGAAGCCCTTGATGCGGCAGCTAGCATGATTGCGGAACTTGCTGGTGCGACAGTGCGTAAAGGCATCGTTTCAGCGGGTGAGCTTGATACCTCTGATGTGGAAGTTTCTTCAACTCTTGCAGACATTAATCGTGTCCTTGGTACGGAGCTTTCATATGCTGATGTAGAAGACGTCTTCCGTCGTCTTGGCTTTGGTCTTTCTGGAAATGCAGACAGCTTTACAGTCAGCGTACCACGTCGTCGTTGGGATATCACGATCGAAGCAGACCTCTTTGAAGAAATCGCTCGTATCTATGGTTATGACCGCTTGCCAACTAGTCTTCCAAAAGATGACGGTACAGCTGGTGAATTGACTGCGACACAGAAACTCCGCCGTCAAGTTCGTACCATTGCTGAAGGAGCAGGTTTGACAGAAATTATCACCTACGCTCTGACTACTCCTGAAAAAGCAGTTGAGTTTACGGCTCAACCAAGTAACCTTACTGAACTCATGTGGCCAATGACCGTGGATCGTTCTGTCCTCCGTCAAAATATGATTTCAGGTATCCTTGATACCGTTGCCTACAACGTGGCTCGTAAGAATAAAAACTTGGCCCTTTACGAGATTGGAAAAGTCTTTGAACAAACAGGTAATCCAAAAGAAGAACTTCCAAATGAGATTAACAGCTTTGCCTTTGCTTTGACAGGCTTGGTTGCTGAAAAAGATTTCCAAACGGCAGCAGTTCCAGTTGATTTCTTCTATGCTAAGGGAATCCTTGAGGCCCTCTTTGCTCGTTTGGGACTCCAAGTGACCTATACGGCAACATCTGAAATCGCTAGCCTTCACCCAGGTCGAACAGCAGTCATTTCAATTGGTGACCAAGTTCTTGGTTTCCTTGGCCAAGTGCATCCAGTTACTGCTAAGGCTTATGATATTCCAGAAACGTATGTAGCTGAGCTCAATCTTTCAGCTATCGAAGCTGCGCTTAAACCTGCTGCTCCATTTGTGGAAATCACCAAATTCCCAGCAGTTAGCCGTGATGTTGCCCTCCTCCTCAAGGCAGAAGTGACTCATCAAGAAGTTGTGGACGCGATCCAAGCTGCAGGCGTAAAACGTTTGACAGATATCAAACTCTTTGACGTCTTCTCAGGAGAAAAATTGGGACTTGGTATGAAGTCAATGGCTTATAGCTTGACTTTCCAAAATCCAGAAGATAGCTTGACGGACGAAGAAGTCGCACGCTATATGGAAAAAATCCAAGCGTCTCTCGAAGAAAAAGTCAATGCAGAAGTGCGTTAAACGATAGTATGATACAAATTCCCCCTCTAGTTTATGAACACTAGAGGGGTGATTTTATATAATACTCAATGAAAATCAAAAAGCAAACTAGGAAGCTAGCCGTAGGTCGCTCAAAACACTGTTTTGAGGTTGTAGATAAGACTGACGAAGTCAGTAACCATATGTCTAAGGCAAGGCGACGCTGACGTGGTTTGAAGAGATTGTCGAAGAGTATAAAATAATTAAAATGTGATTTCTGTAAAAATACATCTATGATCAGAGTTTTGAAAACTTACAATGTCTAAATCTTTAACATAGTAGTGGTTTTTAGGCAATAAGATATGATCTATTGTTGCATTAAAAAGTTTTGGACTTTGGCTATTCCAAGTTCCTCTTTCAAAAGGTGGCAGTACATTTAATGCGTCCCTATGAGAGCTTATTTTTGCAAGTGCTCCATGACGCATAGTTGCATTAAAATCACCTGCAATAATAGCCTTTGGATATTTTGAAGCCAGTTGATTATGAATGATGTTTAAGTCTTGCTTCCAGATTTCCATTAAACCTGGCAGAGGAGGAGCAGTATGCAAAGCAATGATATCTGGTATATTTTGTTTTCTCGAATGTAATACAATTGTCCCGAACCGTGTTGTATGGAAAGTTTCAGCTTCTGTATAGAAATCGTAATTTTTCTTGACAATCACAGTCACAGGAGCTATTCCACTGTCAGTAGGTGGAGAAGTAAAAATATCATAGTTGGCCATAGAAAGTCCAACTTGATGAAACAATAGTTTGATTCTCTGGTTTTCTTGCTCACCTCTGATATTGGTAGCTAGTTCAGGGAATATAGCAATATCGGCATCAAAATGGCTAAAAATTCGCTCAATATGTTGTGCTTCTATTTTATTAGCGACGTTCCAAGTTACTAATTTTAAGGTTTTAGTCTTATTTGATACGGAAGAAAGGGTTTTATCTGTTCCGAATAATAGTAATATGAGCGATAATAAGAGCAAAATGCCAGAGTAAAACCGTATTTGTTTATTTTTCTTGTAAAAAGATAGGGAAAAAAATACGAAACTTAAAATAGAAGCCATAGTTGCAGTAGCTAAGGGGAAGGCATAAATCTGTGCCAAGATAGGTCTGGTAGATAGCCAAATATTAAGATTAGAAGATGGAAAAAAAGAATAAGCTATGATAGGGATAGCGAAGAGAATGACAGAAAGGGCAGAAAGAAATGTTTTAATCATTGTATGAGTACCTCAATTTGCAATGGTTGCTCGGAGCTAATGTGACTTTGTGACTTTACTTGATTGATATTCTTTTTCTTGTCTTCCTCATAGATTAAGTACAACCCAAGTAAAAAAAGTCCAATTTAAGATTGAAATGATTAAAAGGCACAGAAATGCAAGACAATTATACTACAAAAGGCAAACATTTGACAATCGATAGCCGTTGCTTAATCGAACGATGGAAAAAAGAAGAGAAATCAAATAGAGAAATTGCCTCTCTACTTGCAAAAGCTCCTCAAACTATCCATACTGAAATCAAGCGTGGGACAGTCCGACAATGTCTTGGAAAAGGGGGCTTTAAAGAGCTTTACTCTGCCGACTATGCTCAACAGTCTTATGAACACAATCGCAAGCGCTCGGTTAAGAAATCAAGCTTGACTAAGGAACTAAAGGAAAAGGTTCTCCACTATCATAACCAAAAGTTTTCTCCTGAAATGATGGTCAAGGCTAAGGGCGTTAACGTGGGAATTTCTACCATTTACTATTGGATTCATCATGGAAAATTGGGGTTAAGCAAGCAGGATCTGCTTTACCCTAGAAAAGGAATCAGCCAGAAAAAGCTAGAAGAACTTAGTGGAGTAAGCCAGCCTGTCATAGCTAGGATGGAAACAGGCAAGATTAGCCCCCAGTTGGACACAGTCTTAAAAGTTCTAGCCAGTTTAGGAAAGACACTAGCAGTCATCCGACTTGAACAGGAAAAGGGCTGAATAAACTGACTTATAGTCTTTTCTAATAACAAGCCATAGTCACTTATAAGAATTACTAATAACACGTTTGAAGAGCCTAACTGTAATAGAGCTATAAAACAAGATATACAAAGGATTTGAGGCAGTTGTCTCAGGTCCTTTTCTTTTGTCTAAAACAGAGATATAGTTTCAAACTATATCAAAGCCTAATTTTTTACAATTATACAGATGATTTCTTTTCTGTTAAGATAGTTTCAACAACAAATTTTGGAGGACACATCATGTCAACTACAATCATCGGTTTCCCTCGTTTGGGCGAATTCCGCGAATTAAAATTTACAACTGAAAAATACTTTAGAAAAGAAATCTCAGAAGAAGAACTCCTTGCAGCAGCAAAAGACTTGCGTGCTAAACACTGGAACATTGTCAAAGAAAAAGGCATCACTGAAATTCCATCAAATGACTTTTCTCACTATGACAACTTCCTAGATGCAGCTTTCCTTTTCAATGTGGTACCTGCTTCAGTTCAAAACTTGGACTTGTCTGACCTTGAGCGCTACTTCGCTTTGGGTCGTGGTTACCAAGGAGAAAAAGGAGACGTTCGCGCCCTTCCAATGAAGAAATGGTTCAACACCAACTACCACTACATCGTTCCTAAATTTGAAAAAGATACTCAAGTCAAACTTGCAGGTCACAAGATTTTTGATGAGTTTCAAGAAGCCAAAGAACTTGGATTGAACACTCGTCCTGTTCTTGTAGGTCCATTCACTTTCCTTCAATTGTCAGACTTTGAAGAAGGCGTGAAAGCGGAAGACTTCGTAGACAGTTTAGTTGCTGCTTACCAAGAAGTTTTTGCTAAATTGGCTGAGCTTGGTGCGACTCGCATTCAATTGGATGAAGCAGCTCTTGTAAAAGATTTGACAGCTGAAGAAAAAGCTCTCTTCTTGAACCTCTACAACAAACTTTTGGCTGACAAAAAAGGTCTTGAAGTCTTGCTTCAAACTTACTTCGGAGACGTTCGTGACGTCTACGCTGACCTTGTGAAATTGCCAGTAGATGCTATCGGTCTTGACTTCGTTGAAGGTAAGAAAACTCTTGAACTCGTTAAAGGTGGCTTCCCGGCTGACAAGACTCTCTATGCAGGTATTGTCAATGGTAAAAACATCTGGCGTAACAACTACGAAAAGAGCTTGGCTATTCTTGAGCAAATTCCAGCTGAAAACATTGTCTTGACAAGCTCATGCTCACTTCTTCATGTGCCATTTACAACAGCTAATGAAGAATTTGAACCAGCTATCTTGAACCACTTTGCCTTTGCAGTTGAAAAATTGGATGAGATTCGTGATTTGGATGCTATCCGCAATGGTCAAGGTGAAGAAGCACTTGCAGCTAACAAAGAACTCTTTGCGACTGAACGTGTTGGTGTCAATGCGGAACTTCGTGCGCGTATCGCTGGCTTGACAGACGCAGACTACACTCGTTTGCCAGCCTTTGCAGAACGTGAAGCTATCCAAGAAGAAGCATTCAAACTTCCAGCTCTTCCAACAACAACGATCGGTTCATTCCCTCAAACTAAAGAAGTTCGTACCAAACGTTTGGCTTACCGTAAAGGTGAATTGTCTCAAGAAGAGTACGACGCTTTCCTTGCTGAAACAATTGACGAATGGATCAAATGGCAAGAAGATATCGACTTTGATGTCCTTGTTCACGGTGAATTTGAGCGTAATGACATGGTTGAGTACTTCGGTCAAAACTTGTCAGGTTACCTCTTCTCTAAAAATGGTTGGGTACAATCATACGGTATGCGTGGGGTGAAACCACCAATCATCTGGGGTGATGTAACTCGTCTTAACCCTATCACTGTTAAATGGTCTAGCTATGCACAAAGCCGTACAAACAAACCTGTTAAAGGTATGTTGACTGGACCAGTAACTATTCTCAACTGGTCATTCCCACGTGAAGACATCTCTATCAAGGATTCTACTCTTCAAATCGCCCTTGCGATCAAGGATGAAGTGCTTGACCTTGAAGCTGCTGGCGTGAAAATCATCCAAATCGATGAGGCTGCTCTTCGTGAAAAATTGCCACTCCGTCGTAGCGACTGGTACGAAGACTACCTTGACTGGGCAATTCCTGCCTTCCGCTTGGTACACTCAACAGTAGCGCCAGATACACAAATCCACACTCACATGTGTTACTCAGAATTTACAGATATCATCCCAGCTATCGACAACATGGATGCAGACGTTATTTCCTTTGAAGCTAGCCGTTCAAACCTTGAAATCTTGGACGAACTCAAAGCGAAAAACTTCCAAACAGAAGTGGGACCTGGGGTTTACGATATCCACTCACCTCGTGTGCCGAACGAAGGTGAAATCGACCACACAATCGAAGCCATCCTTGCTAAAGTGCCAAGCAAGAAAGTTTGGATCAACCCAGACTGTGGTTTGAAAACACGTGGTATTCCAGAAACAAAAGAAAGCTTGATCCGCCTTGTGGAAGCAGCTAAAGCTGCGCGTGAGAAATTGTAAGATTGGATTTCTCTCCATACAATGGTTGTTCAAAAAGAAATCAACTAGAAAAGGTTATTACATATGTCACGCCAAACACCGTCACTCTCATTCGAAGTGTTCCCTCCAAACCCAGCTGTGGGTAATGATAACATTATTTCTGCTCTTCAAGATATGCAGGAGTTGGCTCCCCACTTTATCAGTGTAACTGCCAGCAATAATAAATTTAATATCAAGGAAACGACGGTTCGTTTGGCTGACTTTATCCAAAATGACTTGGCGATTCCGACTATTGCTCACTTGCCAGCTATCTATTTGACTAAGGACAAGGTTGCTGAAACGATTGCTGACTTGGACAAGGTTGGAGTGCAGAAAATCTTGGCTCTTCGTGGGGATATTATTCCAGATGTGGAACCACAAAAGGATTTTCGTTACGCAACGGACTTGATTGAGTTCATCAAGGAACAAGCCCCTCACTTTGATATTGTCGGAGCTTGCTATCCAGAAGGGCATCCAGATTCGCCAAATCAGATTTCAGATATTCAAAATCTTAAGAAGAAAGTGGATGCAGGTTGTTCGAGCCTCGTAACCCAGCTTTTCTTTGACAATGAGCGCTTCTATGATTTCCAAGACAAGTGCATCTTGGCTGGGATTGATGTTCCCATTCATGCAGGGATTATGCCAATTCTGAATCGAAATCAGGCTCTCCGCCTCTTGAAGACTTGTGAGAATATCCATCTTCCACGCAAATTTAAAGCCATCTTAGACAAGTATGAGCATGACCCTGAGTCGCTCAGAGCAGCAGGACTTGCCTATGCAGTGGACCAAATCGTGGACTTGGTAACTCAGGATGTTGCAGGTGTGCATCTCTATACTATGAACAATGCGGATACAGCAAAATATATCCACCAAGCAACCCATGCCTTGTTTAATCATCAGTCTTTAGGATAATAAAAAGCAAACCATTCTTCTCAGGTGAGGGGAATGGTTCCTTTTTAATGGTAAAGACCGCACTTTTTAAGAAAAATATGATAAAATAGACTCTGTACGTACTTGATACAAAGATGAGGGTATTGAATAATACAATGCATTTAAACTGCAAGGCTTAGATGTTTTAGCATCAAATCTTTCTAATGACTAACGGTAGAAAAGAGCGACACGAGCGAGTCAAATCGATATTATTTGACGAGAGAGTTAGTAAAGCATTTAGCTAATCGCCCGATAGCGATTAGCGTGAAAGGTTTAGATACTTTAGTATCAAACCTTTCTAATGATTTGTATCTTGAAAACTGAACACGCCTACAACTCTGTGGAAAAAGATAAATCTGCCTAGGAGCAGTCGCTCCGTCGTTCGATTTCCTACTTTCCTTTGAGTTGCTTGACGGCTTGGTATCTTGAGAATTGAATTTTGGCCTCATTTCTTAGGAAAAAAGATAAGCTTCCTAGCACTCATTGAGTGCGGCGTCATCTTCCTATTTTTCTACAGAAATGTTCGGCAAGCCGAACCGTCCAAAATATCTTGTGTAACTGAACACGCCTACAACTCTGTGGAAAAAGATAAATCTGCCTAGGAGCAGTCGCTCTGTCGTTCGATTTCCTATTTTCCTTTGAGTTGCTTGACGGCTTAGTATCTTGATCTTTGTAGGCAAGGCGTATAATTTCATCAATCCAAAGGGGATTAAAATGACAAAACAAGTGTTTCAAACGACTTTTGCGGGTCGTGAGTTAATTGTAGAGACTGGTCAGGTTGCTAAGCAAGCAAATGGCGCAGTTGTCGTACGTTACGGTGAGTCAACTGTCTTGACTGCTGCCGTTATGTCTAAGAAGATGGCAACTGGGGATTTCTTCCCTCTCCAAGTCAACTATGAAGAAAAAATGTATGCGGCTGGGAAGTTTCCTGGTGGCTTTATGAAACGTGAAGGACGTCCTTCAACGGATGCGACTTTGACAGCGCGTTTGATTGACCGTCCAATTCGTCCTATGTTTGCGGAAGGTTTCCGTAATGAAGTACAAGTGATTAACACCGTGCTTTCTTATGATGAAAATGCTTCTGCACCAATGGCAGCTATGTTTGGTTCATCCTTGGCACTTTCTATCTCGGATATTCCATTCGACGGACCAATCGCTGGGGTACAGGTGGGCTATGTAGATGGCCAAATCATCATTAACCCTACGCAAGAACAAGCAGAGCAATCTCTCCTTGAATTGACAGTAGCTGGTACCAAACACGCCATCAACATGGTAGAGTCTGGTGCCAAAGAATTGTCAGAAGAAATCATGTTGGAAGCTCTCCTTAAAGGGCATGAAGCAGTTAAAGAATTGATTGCCTTCCAAGAAGAAATCGTTGCGGCTGTTGGGAAAGAAAAAGCAGAAGTAGAATTGCTTCATGTAGACGCTGAATTACAGACTGAAATCATCGCAGCCTACAACAGTGACCTTCAAAAGGCAGTTCAAGTAGAAGAAAAATTGGCACGTGAAGCTGCAACTCAAGCAGTCAAAGACCAAGTGACTGCCGTTTACGAAGAAAAATATGCGGATCACGAAGAATTTGACCGTATCATGCGTGATGTGGCTGAAATCTTGGAACAAATGGAACACGCTGAAGTGCGCCGCTTGATTACAGAAGACAAGGTTCGTCCTGATGGTCGTAAGGTCGATGAAATCCGTCCTTTGGATGCGGTTGTTGACTTCCTTCCTCGTGTGCACGGCTCTGGTCTCTTTACTCGTGGGCAAACTCAGGCCCTTTCTGTCTTGACCTTGGCTCCAATGGGAGAAACTCAAATCATTGATGGTTTGGATCCAGAGTACAAGAAACGCTTTATGCACCACTATAACTTCCCACAATATTCTGTAGGGGAAACTGGACGCTACGGTGCGCCAGGTCGTCGTGAAATCGGTCACGGTGCTCTTGGTGAGCGTGCTCTTGCTCAAGTCTTGCCAAGTTTGGAAGAATTCCCATATGCTATCCGCTTGGTAGCAGAAGTCTTGGAATCAAATGGTTCTTCATCTCAAGCTTCTATCTGTGCGGGAACTCTTGCCCTTATGGCTGGTGGAGTGCCAATCAAGGCGCCAGTAGCTGGTATTGCAATGGGACTTATCTCAGATGGAAATAATTACACAGTCTTGACAGATATCCAAGGTTTGGAAGACCACTTTGGAGATATGGACTTTAAGGTTGCAGGTACTCGTGACGGGATTACAGCCCTTCAAATGGATATCAAGATTCAAGGGATCACTGCAGAAATCTTGACTGAGGCTCTTGCCCAAGCCAAGAAAGCCCGTTTTGAAATTCTTGATGTGATTGAAGCAACCATTCCAGAAGTTCGTCCAGAATTGGCTCCAACTGCTCCGAAAATTGATACCATCAAGATCGATGTGGACAAGATCAAGATTGTCATCGGTAAGGGTGGAGAAACCATCGACAAGATTATCGCTGAAACAGGCGTTAAGATCGATATCGACGAAGAAGGAAATGTGTCTATCTACTCTAGTGACCAAGATGCTATTAACCGTGCCAAAGAAATCATTGCTGGTTTGGTTCGTGAAGCTAAGGTGGACGAAGTTTACCGTGCTAAAGTCGTTCGTATCGAGAAATTTGGTGCCTTTGTTAACCTCTTTGATAAGACAGATGCTCTTGTTCATATCTCTGAGATGGCTTGGACTCGTACCAATAATGTCGAAGACTTGGTAGCAATCGGGGATGAAGTTGATGTTAAGGTTATCAAGATTGATGAAAAAGGACGTGTGGATGCTTCTATGAAAGCTCTTCTTCCTCGTCCTCCAAAACCTGAACGTGATGAAAAAGGTGAAAAATCAGAGCGTCCTCACCGCCCACGTCATCACAAGGACCACAAACCTAAGAAAGAATTTACAGAAACACCAAAAGATTCAGAATAAGAAAAGGAGAAATGTATGGGATGGTGGCGCGAAACCATTGATATCGTAAAAGAAAATGATCCAGCGGCCCGCACCACTTTGGAGGTTTTGCTGACTTATCCAGGTGTCAAGGCCTTGGCGGCCCACCGTCTCTCGCATTTTCTCTGGAAGCATGGCTTCAAACTCCTGGCTCGTATGCACAGTCAGTTCTGGCGCTTTTGGACTCAGATTGAGATTCATCCGGGTGCTCAGATTGATTCAGGTGTCTTTATCGACCATGGTTCTGGCTTGGTGATTGGAGAGACAGCTATCGTTGAGACGGGAGTTCTCCTCTATCATGGGGTGACTCTTGGGGGAACAGGGAAAGACTGTGGCAAACGCCATCCAACCGTGCGAAAAGGAGCTTTAATATCCGCTCATGCCCAAGTCATTGGACCTGTGGAAATTGGTGAAAATGCTAAGGTTGGTGCAGCAGCAGTTGTTGTGGCAGACGTGCCTAGTGATGTGACGGTTGTTGGTATTCCGGCCAAGATTGTCCGCCTTCATGGTAAAAAGGATGAGCCGGTCATTCACGAAGTTGAAGAAAAACGAGAGTACTACGTCAATAAACTCGAGCAGGCTAAAGAAGCCAGTCACAGATCGTCTGGTTTGTAGAGGGTACCTATATGATTCAAGCAAGAAACAAGTTAAGCCAAGAGGAGCTATCTGAGGCGAAAAAACTAATTAACTGTTGCCAAAACTATGACGGTACCTATCGTGATCCCTATCTCTCTAACATGCTTAATTTTGACCCAAACATGCCCGCCTTTTTCCTTTATTATGAAAAAGGCGAACTTGTTGGTCTCTTAACTGTCTATGCAGATGATCAAGATGTGGAAGTGACGATACTGGTTCATCCAGGTCATCGCCATCAGGGGATTGCGCGTGCATTGTTTACTAGTTTTGAGAGAGAAACAGTTTCTTTTTCTATTAGTTCAGTCACTTTTCAGACAGAGCGTGTTTTTCTAGACCGTTATCCTGATTTTGTCATCAACTGGGGATTGATCGAAGACGAGGATACAGAAACCTGGTTAGGTAAGGATAGCAAACCTTATCCGTTAGCAACTGTTTCCAATCTTGAAGTTTTGTTAGCAGATAGTTCGTATCAGGATCAAATTAGTCAATTAAAATTTCAGGCATTCTCAGAGGAACATGAGTCTAGAGAGATTGTGGATAGATATGTCGCTGAAGCTCTGAAGGATCCAGAAAGCCGCTTGTATATTTTATTAAAAGATGGTCAGGTTATTGGGACTTGCACGGTAGATTTATCGACTAATACGAATTACTTCTATGGTTTAGCAATATCGGAACCTGAACGTGGAAAAGGCTATGGAAGCTACTTAGCAAAATCACTTGTCAACCAACTAATTGAGCAAAATGACAAGGAATTTCAGATTGCAGTAGAGGACAGCAATGTAGGTGCCAAGTGTTTGTATGAAAAAATTGGCTTTGTCAAACAGACTCAGGTGGTTTATCTGAATGAGAAAGGAGCAAGGGATTCCGAAGTGTAGAGACATTCGGACTGAAATTCAATTGAACTCTTAGTGATGAAATTAACTGTCCTTGGATTTTAGTTTTCCTGACTATTATTTTATGATTAAAATTTACGATACCATGTCTCGTGATTTGCGAGAGTTTGTCCCGATTGAGGATGGTAAGGTTAAGATGTATGTTTGTGGGCCAACGGTGTACAACTATATTCACGTGGGGAATGCCCGTTCGACGGTGGCTTTTGATACCATTCGTCGCTACTTTGAATATCGTGGTTATGACGTTGCCTATATTTCCAATTTTACGGATGTGGATGATAAGATTATCAACCGTGCCAAGGAAGAAGGTATCACGCCTCAGGAGGTTGCGGACAAGTACATCGCTGCCTTTCGTGAGGATGTGACGGCCTTGGGCGTCAAACCTGCGACTCGCCATCCGCGTGTGGTGGAGTTTATGGATGATATCATTCGTTTTGTCGCTGACTTGATTGAAAAAGGTTATGCTTACGAGAGTCAAGGGGATGTTTACTTCCGTGTGGAAAAATCCCACAACTATGCTAAATTAGCAAATAAAACCTTGGAAGATTTGGAGCTAGGTGCTTCAGGTCGTACCGATGAAGAAACAGCTCGCAAGGAAAATCCTGTGGACTTTGCCCTTTGGAAAGCTGCTAAATCAGGTGAGATTTCTTGGGATAGCCCTTGGGGACCTGGTCGTCCGGGCTGGCATATCGAGTGTTCGGTTATGTCAACAGAGATTTTGGGCGATACTATTGATATTCACGGTGGTGGAGCTGACCTAGAGTTTCCTCACCACACCAATGAAATTGCCCAATCTGAAGCTAAAACAGGCAAGACTTTTGCTAACTACTGGATGCACAATGGCTTTGTCAATATTGACAATGTCAAGATGTCTAAGTCCTTGGGCAACTTTATCACAGTCCATGATGCTCTTAAAACTCTTGATGGGCAAGTACTTCGTTTCTTCTTTGCGACCCAGCACTACCGTAAACCAATCAACTTTACAGAAAAGGCAGTGCGTGATGCAGAGACCAATCTAAAGTATCTAAAGAACACTTACGAACAACCGTTTACTGGAACTGTAGATGCTCAAGAGTTACAGGTTTTTAAAGATAAGTTTGTGGCTGTAATGGATGAAGATTTTAACGCTGCTAACGGTATCACAGTGGTCTTTGAAATGGCCAAATGGATCAACTCAGGCAACTATGATGCAAGTGTTAAGGAAGCTCTTGCGGCTATGTTAGAGGTCTTTGGAATTGTTTTTATTGAGGAAGTTTTGGATGCAGAGATTGAAGACTTGATCCAAAAACGCCAAGAAGCGCGTGCCAATCGTGATTTTGCGACAGCTGACCAGATCCGTGACCAATTGGCTGCTCAAGGAATTAAGCTCCTTGACACCAAGGATGGAGTGAGGTGGACACGTGATTGATGTCAATCTCATTAACGGGATTGCGCTAGCCTTTGAAGGGGATGCGGTGTACTCCATGTATATTCGTCGTCACCTAATTCTTAAAGGCATGACCAAACCCAATAAACTCCACCAAGAAGCGACCAAGTATGTCTCAGCCAAGGCTCAGGCTCGCCTGATTTCCCTCATGTTGGAGGAGCAAGTCCTAACGGAAAAAGAAGAAGAAATCTACAAACGTGGTCGCAATACCAATAGTCACACCAAGGCTAAAAATGCTGATGTAGTGACTTACCGTATGTCCACAGGTTTTGAAGCAGTGATGGGCTATCTCCATATGACTGAAAATCTGGAACGTCTTGAGAGCTTGATTTCGTGGTGCATCCAAAAAGTGGAGGGATAGGACATGATGGCAAAAGAACTACAAGACTGGTTTCCTGAGGCTCAGATTTCAGACCAACCAGTAGAGAAAGAGGGTTACTTAACTCTTCCTTTAGCTTCTCAGCAGTGGATTTTGCTGGAGAAAGCTGGGCTCAGTGAGCGTGAAAAGCAGTTGATTTCCCTTTTGACCCAGCAGGAGCAGGCTCGTTCGCTCAATCCTTGGTATTCCTATCTGATTGAGGGCAAGGGTCAGGCACCACAAACTTTTAAAAAGATTCAGTTGGTTTATTGTCATCTTTCCTATTTCCAACAGGAAAATCTATCCTCTTGGCTAGATATGATGCGGACCCTCTTTTCGAATTGTCAGACAGTGCTTCAGGTCGGAGCTCAGGATTATGTTTTCGTGCTGCAACAAGACAAATACACCTCTGTACGAGCTATTTTAAGTGATACGATTGAAGCGGTTGAGTATGACTTTGGACTGCGTCTCTCTATCATGTTGGGTCAGGTTTGGTCTCAGACGGGGCATCAAGCCCTATCAGACTTAATCAAAGCGGAGCGGGATTTGTTTAAGATTTGGTGGCGTCAGGGTCACCAAGGTGTTCATACTTTTTCTCAGCTCTATCTTTGGAGTATGGGAGAAAGACTCGTGGACTTGAGAGTAATCAAGGAATGCTTGCACCAGATGATCTTGGATCAGGACCAGATTCAGGAAATCATTCTCTCTCTTTGGGAAAATAGTGCTGTTCTCACTAAAACAGCCCAGCAACTCTATCTGCACCGCAATTCTCTCCAATACAAAATTGATAAATGGGAAGAATTGACAGGGCTACAGTTGAAGGAATTGACCGACCTGACCCTGTGTTATCAATTGATTTTAGGTTCTTTGTCAACTATAGTTGGTTTGTAAAGAAGTTAATATTTGGAGAAGAGGATTACCATCTTCTCCATTTTTATGTGCAGAGTTATAGTGGATTGAGGCTGGGAAAGTACACTGTGACTGCTAAAACATTCCTAGAAGTTGCTTTGATTTTCCTAAGCGATTTATGCAAGTTTTATGTTATTTCACTATAGTTGTTTGATTTTTGTTTAGTATTAGAAGATTGAAAATCAATGAATAAATCTACCAGCAGATGACTCAAAACATCCTTTTGAAGCTGTAGATAAGGCAAAGTTGACGTGGTTTGAAGAGGTTTTCGAATAGTAGGAACATCCAATTTTGGTATGTTTACTTATGGAGTTTTTCCTAGTGATACTTATATCTAGACACAAAGCTATAGCTTGAGAGCTAGTCATTTTCAGATAAGATTTAACTCTTCCTAATACTGGGTTTTGTTTGCTTTTCAGAGTCCTTTTCTACTAGAAACTGGGATGTATCCTATTTATAGGAGTAATCGCTAGAAATATGGTAGAATCAAAAAAAGAATCAGCTGCTTTTTTATGTAAATTTCAACCGGTGAAGTCTAAAAATTTTTAACTTTCTCCTTTCTTTTCCGAATAAATAGATAGTAGCAGTGAATCTAGTAAACCTAGATTAAAAAATGTGCTATAATAGAAGGAGGAAAAGGATGATTCTCAGACATCCGGGCATTAGCCCAACCAACGACTTGGTTGCTAAGAAAATTTTTAGCAACCCAGAAATCACTTGTCAATTTATTCGCGATATGCTGGACTTGCCAGCTAAAAATGTGACCATTTTGGAAGGAAGTAACATTCACATCTTTCCTTCTCTGCCCTATTCAGCGCAGGATTTTTATACCAGTATAGACGTCTTGGCGGAGTTGGATAATGGAACCCAAGTAATCATTGAAATTCAGGTACATCATCAGAATTTTTTCATCAATCGCCTGTGGGCTTACCTTTGCAGTCAGGTCAATCAAAACCTAGAAAAAATTCGTCAACGAGAAGGTGATACTCATCAGAGCTATAAACACATCGCACCAGTATATGCTATCGCAATTGTGGACAGCAATTATTTCTCAGATGACTTGGCTTTTCATAGCTTTAGCATGCGAGAGGACACGACAGGTGAAGCCTTAACCATCACAAATAACGGACAAGAAAACCATCTGGTTAAGATGGCGTTCTTGGAATTAAAAAAATATAGAGAAACCAGCAAGGATAGCGTTCGCAAGCCGTGGTTGGAGTTTTTCGGGAACAAACCCTTTACCCAGCGCCCCGAGCGAGCCATCAGCCAAGCAGACCAACTGCTGGACTACAAGAGCTGGTCCGAGGAGGACAGGAAAATGTTTAGTCAACTACGTATGCGCGAAGAACAAGCCTTGTTAGCACAGGACTATGCCTTGGAACAAGCTGAAGAAAAAGGTTTAGAGCGAGGTCTTGAACGTGGTCGTGCTGAAGGTTTAGAGCGAGGTCTTGAACGTGGTCGAGCTGAGGGGATTGAACAAGGCATCGAAAAAGGTTTAGAACAAGGACTTGAACGTGGGAAAGTTGAAGGAAGTTTGTCCATGCTACTAAATCTAGTCCGTCAAGGTATTCTAACTTCCGAGATTGCCAGTAAGCAGTTGGGTATGACTGTCGCTGAATTTGAGTCACTATTGAAAGATCATCATAAATAAGATCTAATAAATATAGAGAAACCAGCAAAGACGAGGTTCGCAAGCCGTGGTTGGAGTTTTTCGGGAATAAACCCTTTACCCAGCACCCCGAGCGAGCCATCAGCCAGGCAGACCAACTGCTGGACTACAAGAGCTGGTCCGAGGAGGACAGGAGAATGTTTAGTCAACTACGTATGCGTGAAGAACAGGCATTGCTGGCACAGGACTATGCTTTGGAGCAAGCTGAGGAAAAAGGTTTAGAGAGAGGTCTTGAACGTGGTCGTGCAGAGGGTTTAGAGCGTGGTCGAGCTGAGGGGATTGAACAAGGTATCGAAAAAGGTTTAGAACAAGGACTTGAACGTGGGAAACTCTTTGCCTTCCTGGATATGGTCCGCCAAGGTCTTTTGCCTTCTGAAGTTGCCAGTCAACAGTTTGGCATGACCGTCGCTGAGTTTGAGGCGCTTTTGTAAGTTAGGGGATGTATCTAGCTTTTCTCTTAAAATCTTATCAGAGTGCTAGGAAACTTACATCATATTTCACGATTTTCAGCAGAATGGTTCTGCTGATTTTATATAGAAAAAATGGCGGATTTTATCTTTCTATAGATAAGGTCTGTTTTTTATTTATATTAAATTTAAAATATTATCCATAATAAGGTTGATAGATAAGGGTTTGTATATATATATATATATATATATATATATATATAATTACGAGAAAATGCTGTTATATCGGCTTTTTTGCTACTTTTTTAATCTTATCTTCATCTAGGTTTATACTTGATTTCTTTCCGTAAAAGTATTACTATAGAGTTGACATATTATGTGTTGCGGGTTTTTGTGTACTCTTTTGAGGAAAGTTGGCCTGTGATACAATGAAAGGATGCTATGCTCATGTTTGGAAAAAAACATAGTGATAATGGTGAAAAAATTTACCGTTACTCAATAAGGAAATATCATTTTGGAGCTGCTAGTGTTGCGGTGGCGGCTCTGATGTTCTTTGCGAATGGGGTGCAAGCGCAGGCCCCTGCAGTGTCTCCAGTAACAGCTAGTGATGTAGTTGCTGGACCTTCTGGAAATTCAGATGGGGATCCACAGGATTCAGATGAGGAGAGTCCTGAGAAAACGGCAGTAGTTGAACAGCCAGTTGAGCTCAAATCAGCAGGAGAATCTAGCGCTCCAGAAGCCAAAACTGAAGAAGGAAGTCAAGAAGAATCAGAAGCTGAAGTTAAAAGTCCTCAGCCCGAGACTAAGATAGATGAGAACGCAGAAGCTCCTCAGGTGGCGAAGGAAAAGGATCAGGAAGGATCAGCGCCAGCAGCTGATACAAGTGCAGCCAAATCGACACAAAGCACCCTAGAAGCTTTGTTGGCAAATCTGACCTTAGATTCTATGAAGGCTCTCCACACTGAAGTGGAAGAAGGTCTCGCAAAGGCTAAAGCGGTCTTAGAGAATCCAAAAGCGACACAAGCACAGGTTGATGAGCAAGTCAAACTCATGGAAGACCTGATTAGCCGGGTCAGGGAAGCTTTTTTGCTTCGTTTTTTTAAAACACAATAGATTGAGACTAGAACCGTACACACGCCACACCATACCACTATTACTAAAACATTGCTAGAAATGAATGTGTTTGTTACAATCGCTTTATCTAGTTCTTATTTTTGATATAATTTTTAGGCTTGAGTCACTTGATTTTGTTCAGTTGGCTTTTTTTGCTGTCCTTTTTCATGTGATAAACCTTTCAAGCCGTTTTTAGTATAGTAGATTGAAACTAGAATAGTACACACGCCAAACAACTACTGCCAAAACATTGTTAGAAATTACTTTGACTTTCCTACTCAATTTGTTCACATCTTATTTCAATCTGCTATAAGAGTTACGATACCAGGAGGGAGAGCACTGATAGAGGGTGTTTTGCTGCTTTCTTGAAGACTTCTTAATCAGTTTTTTTTCTGAAATAGAATCTCAAAAACCACCTATAAAAATAAGTGATAATATGGCTGAAAAAGTTCGCATTTTGCTGTTCAAATTTGTAAAAATAGGATATAATAATACTGTCTCGAAATTTGTCTTTTGACAAGTATGGGAATAAAAAGAAACATATCCTTTCTTAAATACCTAAAATATTTAAGGGGGGGTATTTTTTAGTACCTCCAGAAAGGAAAAATGAGAGGTAATTCAATCATGAAAAAATCATATCGTGATGATAACGGGGAAAAGATTTTCCGTTACTCCATTCGTAAATATCATTTTGGTGCTGCCAGCGTTGCTGTTGCAGCCTTGATGTTTTTTGCGAATGGGGCTGTGGCGGCGAGTGAGACAATTACTCCAGCTACGACAAGTGATGTCGTTACGACAGGTTCTGATGGCAATGCAGATGGGGATCCAGAAGCCTCGGATGAGGGAGATTCCAAGAAAGCTCTGACTGACCAGCCGATGAGCTAAAAGCAAAAGAAGCGCCAGCTGAGGAAGCTGAACAAGGTAAGGCTGTGTCTAAGCCTGCTGAGGTAGACTCTAACTCTGCTCAGTCAGAGTCTGCTCAAGAAACTCCTCAAGCAGAGGGAGAAAAAGAGCAAGAACAGCCAGCTGCTGCTAATACAGAGGCGGCTAAATCAACTCAAGGCAATCTGCAAGCTTTATTGGAAAAACTAACGCTTAGCTCAATGAAGGCTCTCCACACTGAAGTGGAAGAAGGTCTCGCAAAGGCTAAGGCGGTCTTAGAGAATCCAAAAGCGACGCAAGCACAGGTTGATGAGCAAACAAGAGCTATGGAAGCCCTAATCAGCCGTGTCAACCAAGCCTTGACACCTGCCCTAGAAAATCCAACAATCTTGGAAAAAGCAGGTCTAGCATCTACAGACCTCACATCTACAGGTCTGACCTCTACCGGACTCGCTACTCCAGACGGAGCTGTGACCGAGCAACCAACCGGAGGGAAGCGTCGTAGAGGAGGAGGCTTGAGCGCGGCAGCACCAGCTGCAAACTCAGTCAATCCATCTGCTGGAAGAAACACAACAACTCCTGGAGCTAGCACTCAAGCTACTCCACAGACGCTCCCAACCTACACAAATACAGAAGGTAAAAATGGTGTTTATGACCTAAAAGGTGAATTAGAGTTCATCACTGAGCAACTCCGAGCTAACGGAGCATCAGCAGATAAAATCCAAGCAGCCAAGGCAGCCGTTGATAAGTTCAACGAGGCTTTCTCTAAAGGCAACACCATCAGTCAAGAAGACTTTAGTGCTGCCTTAGCAGACCTGAAAAAATCGCGTAATTTGATCGAAGGGGTACTTCGTGAAAAGGACGCGAATGCAGGAGAGGTAACAGGACCTGTAAATCCAGCCGAGTCTGCAACTCCAAGCGAAAACAATGTAACCATCCAACCACGCACCAACACTACAGGATGGTCCGGTTTCCGCAATGTGCCAGCAGGAGCTAGAACACGTAATGCACGTGCGGCAGGGCAGGATAGAGCGGCTCGTGATAATGGGATTGCCTTTATCGATGCTAAAAGGCACTATTTTGATAATGATGTCGATATCACATCACCTTATGACCAATACACCTATGCTTTCTGGAATAAGAAGGCCTTAACTCCAGGTGATAGACCTGATGATGTGGCGGATATTATCCAATATTTGAAGGAAGATGTTGAAAAAACATCAACTGGTTTCAGATGGAGAATCACAGTCAACCCTACTCGTAAAAATCTGGATGGTGTCAGTCTCCTATTCACAGTTCCTTCAGGGCAGTCTTTAAAGGCAAGTAGCGTTACGATAACGAAGCAAACTAGTGAAGGTTCTACTTCTTATAACACTGCAGCGCATGATGGCAAAGATGAACTAGCTGCTACCATGGAAACAGCTGGATTTGATAATGTTAAGACGGGTACTCCAACTAATACAGGAGCTGGTAATGTAGGTAATTTTGGAAGTTCTAACTATTATAAAGCGGGTAGTGTGAGTGATTGGGTATTTGAGACACAAGGTGATGGTTACTATGTCCGTGGAAATCCAAGTCAGGCTAATGCTACGAATGGGTATGAAAATACAGAAGAGCAAGGGAAAAGTACTGACAAAGTTAACCAAATAATCCGTTCTTCTGGTAAGACTTATTATGGGCGCCTAAAAGGAAATACAGCCTATAGGATCGAATTTGAGACGACTGGTGGAAATGACCTCGATAAGCTAGACTACCTGTCTAGTATAAAAGGTTTTCAAGACTCCCATCGTTACTTCGGTTTGCAGATGCATGCTCGTCTGGACAGAGAAATTAAATCAACAGGGAATTTCCGTTTCCTACTAAGGAAGAATGGTTATTTCCAAGTGAATCAAGACCATAGGTCAGCTGAATTTGGTACTGCAGCATGGAACTATAATGTGCAGAAAGATGGAATCACTTATCAGAGTGTCCCTATCGGTTCTTTTGACGGAACAGACTCCAGAATAAAAGGTATCATTACTTATAATCCTAATGGTAGCTATATTCAGGAATACAATAAGTTCGATATCCGAAACTACGGAGAATACTATGATAAGTCGGGTGCACTGGATCCAAACGGTTATAGCAAAGCTGAGAGTCCAGACAAAGGTCAACGTTTTGAATACTATACAGGCACTACGTCTATCACGCCTGAAAAGATAGCAGAAGAAGTTAGTAAACAACCAGGTGTGCATACCTATACCTATGTACGTAGCTTTAAAGATGGTTCACAAGACAAGGGTACGATTCACTTCGTTACAAAACCAAAGACACCAACCATTGAGACGGACTTAAGTAATGTGGGTGATGGACCTGCTAGCATAGTAGCAGGAAATGGAACCCAAGGTCTTAAGATGTATCTTTATAGAAAAGGGGACAATAATAAACTCATTGCTGTTCGAAGTGACGGTAGCGATGTCGAGTTAGATAGCAAAGGGAACCCTGTCAAAAAAGCTGGAAATGAACAAGCAAACGTTACAGCTGGAGCAAATGGCAAGGGTACTTTCAACATTTCTAAGTTGCAACTAGGCGAGTATGTGGTGAAGACGGTTGTTGACGGCACCTGGTACGATTATAAGAATAATGATAAAAAAGAAGAAACGGTTGCGTCTGATCCATCCAATATCAGGAAAACACTTCCAGCTAAAATCGGACCTGCCAACACTAAAGATGGTGATCAACTTGATTTTGCGTCAGGTAACAAACCATATATCGGTTATCCTCAAAATCAGCATATAGGATCTAAGAGTATTCGTTTCCTAGTGAAAGGTGCAACCAATATCACCAACCTTGAAGTTGATAGTGGTGGTGGCTATGGACAGCCTGGACGCTTCGCAACAAACTTCTGGAGAGTAGATGGGCTAAACTCTCAAAAAGCAACAGTTAGAGCGTGGGTATCCGACGGTATCAATAACGGTATCACAGATAATAGTAAAGCTGGTATTACGAATCTAAAAATTAGAGCTACCTTAGCGGATGGAACTAAAAAGGAACTAACTACAAGTCTGATTATTCCACCAAACAAACAGAACTTAGCCGATAACCAAAACCCTGGCTTAGTAGATAAAGCGAATGAAAAACCAACGATTCGAACCAAGAGTTTTGGAAACAATCTCGACGGAACCTACACAGTTGGAGATCAAACATTGGTCTGGAAAGCCTTGTTAGTAAAAGGTGGAAGTGATGACTACGATGGACCTCAACCGATTACAAAAGGTTATGATGTTGTAGCGGAAACTGGCTTGAATCCTGATGGAACTGCAACTTTCACAGCGGATAGCTATAAGAAAGATAAAATTGGAACGGATCCATTAAGGGTAACGCTTGCGTTAGTAAACTCTAAGACAAATCAGGTTTTTGAAAACCTAGTCCTTCGGAGAAGTGACAATAGCGTTCAAGCTACTGCTCCTCGAACAGACTATGTCCAAAAACCAGGACGCTTAACCTTTATCCAAGGGGAAACACCTACATGGGGAGACCCTAAGGACTACTTCACCTATGGAGATGGCTCTGCTATCGAGGCTAATAGAACTTTCCTATGGGCAAATTCTTTAAGTCAGACAGCGCCAAACAATCCTGACTTGTCCGTAGGAACTGGAAAAACCATAGAAGTTCTAGCTGCTAACCCTGGAGGAAATGCTAAGAGAATAAATCTGACCTACGATGTAGTCGCACCTGTAACTCCTAACAACAGTATGTACACAGTCAAAGGGAAAGATTTTGTCAAGCCAAATACCACGACTGCGGCAGTGGCATCAGATTTCTATAACAACACTGATGGTAAGACCATCGCGTGGAAAGCTAACTCAGCGCCAGATAAAAATGCAGCTGCAGGTCAAAACCATACAGCGACCGCTACTGTGACCTACCCAGGAGTGGACAAAGATGGAAATGCTATTACCCGTGACATTGCTGTCACCTATGGTATCGTTGATTCAAGCTTAACCAAGCATACATGGGCAGCTGACTACAATGGAAAACTAACAACAGGGACAGGAACTAATCCCGATGCTGATCCAAGAAACTACATTAGCAAGGATAGCTATACAAATGGCAAGATTCAAACTGCCGAGTTTGTAGCAACGTCTAGGACAAACGCAGAGGCACCATCAACAACCAAACCAGGTAGTGTCAATAAAGAAATCAAGGTAACCTATGACAATGGTCAAACGCAAAACTTTGGTCTTCTTGTCCAAGTGAGACCGGATAAACCTCGTATCACAGATGACTTGGGAGAAAAAGCAGGACTCAACAACCAAACTGTCACAGTCACCAATGTCCCAGCCAATGCTGGTACAGTCAATGTAACCCTCAAGGCAGATGGACAGGTGATAGCAGGTACTCGAACAACTGTAAATGGCTCAACAGCAACCGTTACAGTTCCTGGCGTCCTACCAAAAGGAGCAATCACAGCCACTGTAGCATTGACAAATGCTAGCCACGACTACCAAACAAATCGAGATAATAACTACACACTCAACTCAGACGAGAGTGATCCAGTCAACAGTAGAGGTCGTAAACCGCAAAAACCAGAGATTCGTCAAGATAAGGAAGGTGATTTAGCGGTTACAGCGACAATTGGTCAAGATGGTGCCAATAAAGCGATTTTCAGCTACACCACTACAGGAAATCAAAGCAAAGAGATTACCTTTGAAAAAGGAACTGACGGTACTTGGAGCAAGGTCGGAGCTACTACAGATTCAACAGTTGTCATCCGTAATAACGCTAATGGAACAGCTGAAATTCACATGACGGGTGGAACTGCTAATGCAGGAACTTCTGTCTCTGTCAAGCAACAAACAGCCTATTCAGACTACACTGATGTCGCAGAATTGACTGCCTATGGTCGTATGACAACACCAAACCTCAATGCAAGAGAGGATACCAGTGTTACCATTACACCAGCCTCAGATGCCAATAAGTTGACCGTCACCTATACACCAAGCAACCAAACTGTGGCTACAACTGTCACATTGACCAAAAACAATGCAGGTCAGTGGCAAAACCAAACAGGATTTAGTGTGTCAGGCAATACGGTGACCTTGACAGCAGGAACCGCTAAAGCAGGCACAACAGTTTCTGCTAAGGCTGAAAGTTCAAACACCATTAGTTTGGTAGGAACAGCTAATGCTAAGCCTGCTGTGCCAGAAATCAATGGTAGTGGCGCTTATGCAAATGACCTAGACTCAACCAGTCGAACCATTACAGGTAGAGGTTTGCCAGGTGCAACTGTTAAGATTACTCTACAAAATGGGCAAGAGCGTATAGCAACTGTGGAATCTAATGGTAACTGGAGCTACACACTTGCAGCTAACGAGGCCTTGACTCAAACCGCACTGGCAGATAACACGAGCGGCTATAGCAATAGAACTGTGAGCGTGAAACAGGTTGTCAATAATGTAGAATCTGGCAGTGCCAGCAAAAATGTTTTGATTGGATTCCCTACCTTGGACAATCCTGTTGCTGCAGGTCGTGATATTACCTTCTCTTTACCGAAAGATGTGGGATTGAGCTATATTCAATTTAACAATGGCTATGGAGAAGAGGTAACCGTTAAGAGGGATAATGGTGTTTGGAAGCTGGATGGACGTTTTAAAGATAAATTGCGTATAGAGACAGTGACTCAAGACAATCCATCCATCACTAAGCTCAAAATTAGCGTTACAAATCCGACTACTGAAAGTGCGATTCCTTTCCGTCTAGTAGAGGGAAATCGAAACATTCGTCTACGGATGCATAAAGCGAATGCTTCAGGAGCTGTTACTCCTGGTACTTCTCAAATCACTGTAGGGGAAGGTACTAACCGTGCGGACTGGATTTATGCCAACGTAACAAATGAAAAACCAAGTATCGCTGCTAAAGCTACTATTAAAGATACTTACGTTGCCAATGAGAAATTAACAAAAGCAAAACTGCTTGATCTGGTAACTGTCACAGATGCAGAGGACGATGCTGCTAAAACAGTTGGTCAAACTGCCAAACAAAAAGTAACAGTAGCTATTAGCAAGGGTGGTCAAGCCTTTACATTAGCTGACGGAGACTACCTTAAAGAAGGTGACTACAATCTGGTGTATAGCACCAGTGACGCTGCTGGAAAAGCCGCGGACAATCTGACACGTACCATTCATGTTCAGTCTATCAAAGACGCTACAAACATCACCCTTACTCAAAAAGAAGAGTTCACATCAAGTGATGTTACAAACAATAGCTTTACAGACACAGCGAAAGATCGGTTCGTTGCCAAAATAAAACAACAAAATCCAAACTTACCAGCCAATACTCGAGTAGAGAAAGTGACAGATCCTGGATTAGGCAATGTTGCTAAAATCATTTTTGAAGATGGTTCTGAAAAGCTTGTAACTGGATCAGATATTGCTGTACCAACACAGCCAGTAGTAACACCAGAAGCAGGATACGGACAAAACTTGAGTTCGACGACCCGTAGCATATCCGGTACAGGTATTCCAGGTGCAACGATTAAGATCAACTTACAGGGTACCAAAGAAGTTTCAACAACAGTTGGAACGGATGGTACTTGGACCTATGACTTGAAAAATGGGGAACTGCTCTCGCAAAATGAAAAACAAGATGCGGCAACTAAGGTAGCCGACCCTGTTTCAGTCAAGCAAGAAATTGGTGGCATGATTTCTGCGCCAAAAAATGTTACCGTTAGCTTAGGAAAAGCCGAATTTGCAGAAACTCCAGTTCAAGCAGGACGTGATATTGTTGTTCGTGTACCTCATGATGCCAGTCGTTTCTATGTTGTTATTGCAAGTAAAGATGGAAGTAAGTATCAGTATGGAGTTAATAAGACTGCTGCTGGAGGATGGCAGGTAGTAGAAGAACGTGCAACAAGTGGTGGAAGTTTCACAGCTACTGGAAGAAGCACAACTGACTTAACAGAGGAACAAAGCAATAATCCATCAGAAAAACTACTGAAACTACACATTAAAGATGCCAATACGAAGGCAGATATTCCATTTACCATTCCTTCGTCTAATAATAGCGTAATTGCTCGTGTTCATTATGATAATGCGGCAAATAATCCTTCTGGTGATTTTGCACGAGCAACAGCAACTAATACAGGTCCAAACATTGCTGTAAACGAGCCAAATAAGCACGATTACACAGCAGATGGCAGCTTGACGCTGGCAGGATTGAAATCTCTTGTCACAGTAACGGACGCAGAAGATGATGCCAATGAGACCGTAGGAAGTCCGGCGCGTGAGAATGTAAGTGTCACCATCCAAAAAGATGGACAAGAAGTTACCTTAGCAACGAATGACTATCTCAAAAAAGGAAATTACACAGTAACCTACACCGTACGAGATGCGGCAGGTGCAACAGCAACTAAAACGCATACCTTAACTGTTTCTTCATTAGCAGAGTCTAAAGGTGGATCGATTGTTTATCCATCAGATGACCAAAAAGTAGTGTATGGAAATAGCGATATAGTGAATGGAAACTTCACAGCAGAAGCCAAGAAGCGTTTTGCAGATAAAATGCAGGAAGTGAATCAAAACAATCGCAACCTACCAATAATCAATGGTCAGGGCGTGACATTTACTGCAGGCGCTACTGATGATAAAAACAAGGTTGTAACAGTTACATTTCCAGATGGTTCAAGCTTGGATGTGCCAAGTGATAAGTTAGCTAAACGCCGACCAACTCAACCAGAGATAAGGTCTGATAACAACGGAGATGTTACAGTAACTCCAGTGAATGAACCAAATGTTAATTCACTAAAAGTAACTTATACTCCAGCAGATAACCATCAGCTTCAAGAAGACGGTACTGTAACAACAACTCCTCAAACTGAGACGGAAGTAGTTGCTACTAAAGGTGACAATAACAAATGGACGATTACAAGTGGTCAAAAAGACGGAATTAGTATTGATGCAACTACTGGTGCAATCACACTGAAAGACGAAGTTGTTAAAGACCAAACAGATGTGAAAGCTAAGGATATTGCTCAAACTATTGAAGGTGATGAAGCTAGAAGTCAGGCAGCTAATGGAGATCAAACTAAGCCAGTTATTGGTGCTAATTCTACGCTTATAGGAGTTGGAAAACAACTTAACATTCCTCTGACTCTATCAGATGGAAATGGAGTAGGTGTAGACGAAGGAAATATCAAAGTTACAAACTTGCCAAATGGTCTAACTTACGATACAGCAACAAAATCCATCAAAGGAACACTAAGTTCAGTTACTAAACATGATATTACAGTAAGAGTCCTAGACAAGAATGGTAATAAAGCTGAGAAAGTAATCTCTGTAATTGCTGTGAAGCCTAAACCGATTGATGCGATTAAAGACGGAAATATTCCAAATGTAGACACGGCAAGTAATTTTGTGGAAGTTCCTACAGGGGTAACAAGTCCAAGTGTTGCTTGGAAGGATGGTCAACCAACAACAACGATAGTAGGAAATTCGACTAAAACTGTAACGGTTAGTGCGCAAGGTTATACTTCGGCAGAAGTCGATGTGCCGGTGACGGTATATCCAAAAGTGACTTATCGTAAGGTTAATAATAAAGAAGTAACAGAGTACGATGAGATTGTTGGGCAACCATTGACATCAAGATTGGTCTCAGGTGGGGGTGGCTTTAAAGCTGTAACTCCAGATTACTATATAGCGTTTGATGGAGAAACAAAACCAGAAGGCACTCTTGTTGAATTCGAAAATGGTGCACCTGCTGATACAAGTACAATAGCAGGAGTAACGACTAAAACGATTAAAGTAACTTATCCAAATGGTGCAGGAACTGTTAAGAAAACAGTTACCTTCAAAACTTATGGTAATAAAGCGAAATTAGAAACTGGTAAAAATTATTCTGCAGAGACAACTGTAGGAACAGCATTTGCAAAAACAAATGCTGGAGACTATGTTGAATTAAGTAGTACTTTAGCTAATCCAAGTGGTACTGTTATTGGATGGGGAAATGGGTATAGTTCTCCTAATCCAACAGATAAAGCACAGACAACTATCGGAGTACGAGAAGAAAACGTTAATGTTTGGTATGGTAATACTGTGAGGAATGATCGCGGAGATAATACGAATAATTACAATGATCAAAATATTAAAGTAACGTTAGCAGTAAATCCAAAAGCACCAACACTTCAAGGTCAAGCAGGTACTAAACCAGCTGTTACAGTATCAAACTTACCAGAAGCTTCGCAATTAGCAAAAGGAGCAACTGTAAAAGTTCAGCTTAAAGATGCTCAAGGCACTGTTGTAGCAGAAAAAGAAGTTACAGCAGGAGAGGCAACAGTAATATTCGCGGCAGCTGACTATAAGAAAGAATTAACATTAGGAGAGCAATTAAACGCTACTGTCCTTGTCGCTGGAACATACAAGAAAACAGTAAAAACAGACAATAGAACTGAACAAGTAGATACAGCTTATGCATTATCTTCAGCTAATAGTAATCAGGAAACTGTTAAAACGTATGCTGATTTCTATAGAAATCAAGTGAAATATCCAACTGATGCTGAAAAAGTGACTTATGGTGCTAGTGATATCGTTAATGGTAACTTTACAGATGCAGCGAAAGACCGCTTTGCAGCTAAACTTCAAGAAGTTAATGCAAGTAATAGCAAACTACCTACTGGAGTGACTTATACTAAGGGTACTACGGATGATAAGGAAAAAGTAGCTGTGATTAACTTCCCAGATCGTTCTACTATTGATATTTCACATGCGGTTGTAGCCAAACCAGAAGTTCCGACAGTGACGTTGACTCATGATGATAAAGTATCGGATGCGGATCGCACGATTTCTGGTACAGCGCTTCAAAACGCGACAAAAGTTACGATTCATTTCCAAGATGGACGAGGAACAGAAGGACATGTAGATGTTACACCTGTTAATGGTAAATGGACTTATACTCTTCCATCAGGACGTTATCTCCGTCAAACAGAGCAAACAACCTTACCAGGTTCATCATCAGTTCCATTATCTGTAACACAAACAGTATTTGATGCAGTTAGTGACGCTAAGAAAGTGTATGTAGCGAAAGACCGTAACTTTGCAGGGAAGACAATTACGGGTGTGAGAGGTAGCGCAGAACTTGAACGCTTGAAATCAAATCCGAAAGATGGAATTTCTTATACTGAAAGAGGTACTGAACAGACATTCCCAAGTGATTTTGACGCTACGTGGAAAACAACGCCAGATGTGACAAATATTGGTACCCGTACCTACATTGCAAATGTCTTTGAAAAAGATAGAACCGACAGAGTTAGCCAAGAGGTTCCGGTTAAAGTTGTTGTCAAACCAAGCACACCAAGTCTAGTAACAGCAGTCGGTAAGAAAGATGCAGGCAGCGTTACCGTGAATGGCGTGAATAGTGGTACAACGGTAGCTCTTTATGACATGACGAATCCAACGAATCCAATTGAATTGGGACGTACAGATGTACCAAAAGACGGTGACTTTGCGCTCAAAGATGGAGTAGCGATTAACCTAGCACCAGGTAAGAAATTGACGAAGGATATGCCGATAGCGGTACGTAGTATCTACAAACCAACAGTCGCAGCTGAACGAACAGAATCAGACTACGGCACAAGTTTGAAGGTAACAGACGGTCTAAAAGCCAAAGACTACCACTTGATTAAGGGAGCCCCAACGCCAACAGACGCATTGACAGATCGACTTCAATACAAGGATGATACAGCTCTTCCAACAGGCTCAACAGTAGAATGGAAGGAAACTCCAGACTACAGCCGTGTAGGGGATGCGACTTACAAAGCGACGGTTACGATTCCAGGATCAGGTAGCACAGAAGTAACCATTCCAGTGCATGTTTATCCAACGGTAGCTCTAGCTAGTCCGAACGGCTATAACAATAAACAAGGAACCTTGTCACATGGAACTGATGCAGAAACATATGTGGTCTTCAAGGATGGAAACCAAACAGTGGCTAAACCAGCAGGCGTAACAGTTCGTTGGCAAGGCAACACTGTACCAGGTATCGCAACAGCTTCAGCAGCTAATGTCGGTCGTATCGAGGTAGAATACCCAGCAGACAATGCGGAAGGTAAGACGGTTACAACGTTAACAGTAGCTCTTCCAACTTATCATGCAGTAGCCAAGGACAGAGAAGTCGTGCGTACAATTGGTTCAAACTTTGCCTCAACAGAAGCTAGCGCTTATGTTAAGAAAGCAGAAAATGGACCAGACCTTCCACAAGGCACAGAGTACACATGGCAGACAGATGAAACCACTAATGCGGCATACGGTTCAGGCACTTGGGGCAAAGTCAACGATGACTGGCTTGGTAAGAAGACCAATAAGGTGAAAGTTTACTACCCACAAGTAGATGGTGGCAATACGAAAGATGAGCATCTGGCAGAAGAAACAGAGGAAATCACCTTTGTGACGAAACCAGCGACTCCAAGTATTGAGACTGACTTGACAGGAAGCGCCGGCACAAGAAAAACCATCAGTATTTCGAATGCGACACCAGGCACAACTGTTGAGCTCTATGACGGCGATAGGAAAATTGGATCTGTAGATGTACCAAAAGAAGGTGCGACTCGCTACAGCGATCTCACAACTGTTACACTTACTCTGGGACAAGACATTCCAACATCAACTAACATCACAGCTAAAGCGATCTACAAACCATCAGAAGTAACAGAACGTGTTGAGTCAGATGCAAGTAGCGCGAAAGCATCAACCTTTATCACTCTAAGTGCAAAAGGTAGCATCCAAACCATGAAGGGAACAGGCACTCTTACTGAGTTGGATAACTTGAATGAAACAACTCTAGCTAAGTTACTCCGCCGTTCAGACGCAGCTACGGACTTCACAGGCGCAACAGGCCGCTGGAAGAACCAAGATGCGACTAGAAAAACGGCAGAGGCAGGCACTCGAACAGAAACCCTTTTAGTGCGCCTAGCCGGTCAAACGAATGAGCAAGAGGTCAACTTCACCTTCACAACATTAGCGCAACCAAGCGCCAAAGCTGTCATAAGAACAAATGGTCAAGATATTACAAATGATGACTTGAGCAAGTATGTAACAGCAGACGGAAACAATGGCTTGAGTTGGGAAAACCAACCAGCTAAGGTAGAAGTCGGCAAAGCTCTTCCACGTATCCAAATCACTTACCCAAGTGATGGTGTAGCAGTATCAGACGTTACGACTCAATATGTGACACCAACAGTCTACGCAGTAGCAGAAAATCCAACACCAGGAATTGATGCGCATAAAGGTAGCACGCTTTCAGAAGACGCTTCTGACTATGTGAAACCAGCACCAAATACAGAAGGCTTCCCTAATGGCACGACTCATGCATGGAAGGATGGAGACAAACCAAGTACCGACCATGTCGGAGAAGTGACGAAGACCGTTGTGACCACTTATGGTAAGGGCGATGATGTACCGGCTGAGCTTCGAGGTAAGGAAGTAGAAACACCGGTGACGATTACAGTTGTCCCAGATAAACCAGTTGTGACTCCAAATACTGACGGAACAGTCGGTGTGACGATTCCAGAGGAAACAACGAAAGTTGAAGTGACATACACTCCAGAAGGACAAGACGCTCCAACAACCGTAGCGGTTACGAAGAACCAAGATGGAAGCTGGACAGCGCCAGCAGATAGCGGCATCACGATTAGTCCAGACGGCAGCAAGATTACGGTATCAGCGGACAAGGTGAAAGATGGTACAGGTGTAACAGCCACAGGTATCACGACAATTGGTAATAAAGACTTTACAAGTCAACCAAGTGACAGTGCAGATGCCAAAGCGCCACGCTTAGGTAAACCAACGATTAGTCAAAACGCAGACTACGGCATTGAAGTTGAATTGGATGACAAGGCAACTCATGCAGAAGTAGACTATGTGGATGCGGGTGGAGTTACTCGTAAGTTAACCTTTGATAAGGAAGCTAATGGGGATTGGACGAAGACAGATAATGTCGCTATCGGAACAGTCGTGACGACTGGTAATAAGATTGTGATGCAGGCTAATACAGCCAAGGCAGGAAGCAAAGTCAGTGCGACTCAAAAATCAGCTTTATCAGATCCATCAGAAGCAGCTGACCACAAGGCAGTGGGCTTACTGAACAGTCCAGTTGTGACTCCACAAATTGATAGTGGCGTCCAAATTGAAGCTCCAACTGACGCGACAAGTCTTGAAGTAACCTACACACCAGCAGGTTCTCAAGCGCCAACGAAAGTGACACTTACGAAGGGCGCAGACGGTAACTGGACAGTTCCAACTGGCTTTGAAGTAGGCACAGATGGCAAACCAGTCTTGAAAGCCAAGACCGCTACAGCCGGAACTGAGGTAACGGTACAAGCTAAGGCTGAGGATATGGAAAGTAAGCCATCCACTGGTAGAGTGAAGACAGCACAACCATCAGCCTTTACTCCAGAAAGTAAACAAAATGGGGATGTTGTGATTCCATTACCAACTGATGCGGATAAAGTCGTGATCAACTACCCAGAAAGTGATACTGTGACGAAAACAGTAGAGCTTACTAAGGGAGCAGATGGCAACTGGAGTGCACCAGCGGATAGCCCAATCACAGTTAAAGATGGCAAGGCAACTGTTAA
>NZ_CFGI01000003.1 GCF_001347015.1 Streptococcus pneumoniae | reverse complement strand
CAAAAAAGAAAGGACGAATTTCGTCCTTTCTAGATCTTAGCTTTTCTTCAACCCACTACAGTTGACAAAGAGCCAAAAAAGAGAGCCTAACAGCTCTCGAAGTAAATTATTATTGTCCTTGTAATTCACGCACATTTTTATACTGGATATCAGGTTGAGGATTTGAATTAGCAAATTTATATCCCATAAATAGCGCATTCTGATCACAATAGGTTGATAAAATAATTTGATATTTTTCAATAATACCATGACGTAAAATCTCGATAAATGATAGTACATTCATCGCATCCATATCCTGAATAGGGTCATCTATCATTAAGAAATTCAAATTATCAGATAGCTTGAACATCGTATTCAAAGAAAGAGTAAATGCAAGCGAGACAACTGCCAGTTGACCTGTACTTAATTGATTCATTGCATCATGGTCATTACTAGAATCCGATTTAAACCTAATAATCATCTTCTTAGTAGCGTCGTCCTCACTCGTTTTTCTATAAGTTAAAAAAATTCCCATTCCCTGTTGATAGTTTTGCAACATTTTTGCAGAATAGATAAAAAATGGAATACGCAGCTGTTTTACAATACTTATTTTAAACTGCCTCACCTCTTCTTTATATACCATGTTTAATTCTTTCAATCTTACTTCAGTTTTTTCTAATATATCTATCTGATGAGATAAATCTTGGAACCGCTGATTTTGAACTAAATTATGTTGCTTATTGAGGTAAAGTTTTTTCTGCTCCAGAGCTTCAATACTAGTACTCTCTAACAGTTTAACGTCATTTTGAAAATACATAGGAAAGATATTCTCAGTATCCATTATCAGATTCTCATTGATTGCATACCTATCATCAATTTGAGAGTTAATATATTGTTTCAATTCAGATAACCTTGTATCAAGCATAGATTTACTTATTTTTTGATTCGGTATTTGATTCAACTGGTATGTCTCTAATTGTAATTCAGGAAATTCTCTTTTCAATTCTTCAAATCTGTTTGTAATTTCTTGATTATTAACATCTACTACTAAACGGTAAATGTCATCATCAACTACTAAATTAGATCGGAATTCTTGTAAGTTAAACTGATACTGCCTATTATAAACTTCAAATTCCAAACTCCCCAACGGATAAGGTAATATGGCTGTATACAGCTGAATAAAAGTTTTAAATCCATTAATATTTTGAGAATAACGTTCATATTTATCATGTAATTCTTGTAATTTAGCTAATAGCCTCTCATCTATGTCGGTAGTAAGGTTGTTTATTTCAGCGGTGATTTTTTGTTTAACTTGCTGAATTGAGGAGTCTATTGATAATTGAATTGCTTGCAATTGTTGACTACTCTGAGATGAAATACTAGTTAGGTACGCATTATAATTATCGTAAGATTTCTTTAAATCTTCAAATGATTGAAACTGGGAATCACAAAACGGACACTTATTCTCAACAACATGGTGATGTTGACGTAATTCATTAAATCGATTACCTAAATTCTTCCTAAGTTGCGTTAAATCATTTAAATTTTTATCAACTTGATTTGCTTGACTTCTTAAATCCTGATATCTTTCAAACTGTTGTTTTAGTGATTCAAAATCACTTGCTAAACTATCCCCCTGAACATAGCCAAAAGACTGTGCTGTCATCTGATTGGTGTCACTTGACAGATTCCTCAAATATTGATTCAATTGTTCTCTTCTCTCATTTTCACGAGTAATAGACTCAAATGATTGAACATAATTTTCTAGAAGCGTATATTCAAATAATATCGGATTATTTAATATATACTTCTCCCACAGCCATTTATTCTCAAATCCATTAATAATTGGAAACAAAATTGAGTAATATAAAACATCCTGACTATTAGTTATTTCTTGTTTTTTATGGTCACGTTCATTACGCTTTTTATATTCTGAAACTGAAAAATTCCGCTTAAAATTAATAATGCTCTGAACAGTAGCTTGAAAAGTTGTCAATTGTTCAAGATTCTCACTTGAAAATGGAGCTTGTTTGTCAAAGTCAAATTCATGATGAGTAAATAGCCTCTCATACAGAACATCCGCTAGCTTACGCTGAATTAATGTTCTCTGTGTTACTTGCAGATTATCTAATTTACTATTAATTGCTCGAATTATTTTATCAATTTTCTCTATTTTTTCTTCAATTTCATCAGTTTTTACCAAAAATGATAGACTATCACTCCTCTCTTGTTCAGTTTGTTTTAGAAAAAATGTCGTCTCCTCTTGTTGAATATAATTAAATAAATTAAAAATCTTTTCTATCTCATATTTTCCTTTAACACCCAAAAATTCATCAATCGAACTTTGGGTAAGATCAGATAGTCTAATATTATCTATTTCAGTAAAATTAGTATCATCCACCTCGTCTTGTCTTGATAGTTTAAACTGACTTGTTGACTTAAGAGGGGCAAAAACTTTTTTACTGTTAGGAGAATCATTCACTAAGCTTCTTACAATTACAAGTTGATTACCTTGCTCTTTCTCTAACCATAACTTTATAACTACTGGATAACCTAGTTCATTTTGAAAGAAAGGTTTATTATATGCAATATTTTCACCAGTTACTTTATTAATACGGGAAAGGTTACCTGTCAGTCCCAGCTCAATTGCATCAAAAATTGTTGTTTTTCCAAATCCATTTGGTCCTACTAAAAACGTGATATCTTCACTAAAGTCAATAACTGTTTTATGCCTAAAATTCTTGAAATTATAAATTAAAATCTTTTTAATCTTCACAAACTCAGTCTCCTAAAATTTGATATAAACTAGCCAATATACTATTCGTTTCATCTCCAAGTTGTTCACTAATTTTATTTTCATCAAATAAATCTAAGATTTGATCTACCTGATTTTCCTTATCTATTAAACCTTCGCGTTCAATGCGAGTTTTAATTCTATCTTCAATCACTTCGAAGCGATTATCTGAATGAGGAAGAGAAATAAATGGTAACTTGACAATTAATTGCATAGCGATAAAATAAGCATCATCAAAAAACATATTATTTTCAAATTTGTCAAATAAACTTTCATTTTCAGAACTCTCAGATTGAATATAATTCAGCAAAGATTGAGTACTAGGCTCTATTTTACTGAGCCCATCTTCAGTATAGAAAATAACATATTTTCTGAAATAATATTCGTCCTCTTCTATTTTCATTGTTATATTTTTAAATCTATTATAATCTTCTTCAAGATTATCAACTCTCACGGTTATAAATAAAGAAGTATTTTTTTTGATTTTTTGGTTTTGAATTTTTTCAAATTCATAAACTAAGTTATTCGTTTGCTCACAGGTAAAAAAATTTACATCCTTTTCGATATTTGATCGAAGCATTTCTTTATCATATTCTTGAATCAAAAAAAATTCATTGCTATTTTCCCAAAATTCAATTACCTTACCGTATGATCTATAACCATGGTTTTCTATAACTTGCTTTATGAAATTATTCATCACTGTCTTGATCCTCCTTCAATTTTCGAACAGTATTTTCATAATCGATATATTCCAAATTGGATGAAAATATATTGTCCTTCACCTCTCCTACAAAACCAGACTCCAATTTTTCCTTCCCTTCTTCATGAATAGGGTGCTCTTCAAAAAATTTTCTACCATCAATATTCATATTGATTAAATAATCTGTATCAAAAATAGTTCTTATAAGTCTAAGTCCTATATTTTGCATAATACTATCTTTTACTTCCCCAGCAGCCGCTTTTGGTGCATTGATCAAACTTAATCTAAATGACTCCTGATTAGTTTGATAATGCAAATTATCTAATATGAATTTTTCTTCTTTACACCATTTTAAAAAATTATAAAAAATATATTTAATGCTATATCTATCAACTAAATTATCCAGATTGTTAATTTTTTTTAGATCTAAAATTTTCCCATCTGGATGTAAGTCAATTAATAGATTTTCAAAATCGTCTTCGGCTAAGTTTAGAATTTCATTTATAACTGTATTATCAGCATCATTATCCAAATTTTCATTCCAATAAAGTGCAAAGAGATTTTTCGCTCTTCTAATAGACTGCCTTTGACGCTTTTCTGTTGAAGTTATTATTTTATTTAGCTCTTGAAAATATATAACAGGATAAACGCCTTTTCCTGCATTATGTGCCTTACTAATTCGTCTGGAAACCAATTCATTAATTTCTAATAATGTCTCCTCTATGTGATCCTCATCATTACTTAAAGTAATATTTGAATGTTTCAATATTTCTTTAATATCTGCAATACAAAAATCATCAATTGGAGAGATTCTACCACCAACTAAATTGCAATATTTTTCACCATCCGGATAAGTATATAATTGAACTTTACTCTTATTAGGGACATACTTAGCACCACTGTAACTCTTTTTAAAAGTGCTCTTATCCATGTCCCAACCATTAACTTCACAGATCACGTGTAAATATCTATCTTGATTTGTTGTCCCCAAAATTTGGTATCCTGTGCGGCAATTTTCAGAATTTATAGTTCTAACATTTGCATAATCGTTTGGATATTTTCCGTCTTTCTTTGCTTTTACCTGATGCCTTGATACGACAGCTGTCGAGTAACAAATATCAACATCTTCTCCACCATTTTTTTCGAATATTAATTTATATTTTGAATAATCCTCTCTAGCATCAGTTAACTTTTTAAGTTCTCGAATAGCTAAAAAAATCCCTACTTTTCCTTGATGATTATAACCACTCCAACTAGATACTGCATTTCTTCTATCTACTTTCATTATTCACCCCATTTTCAATCAACTCCCTCAGTTGTTCTTTCCCCACCTTCAGCATCTCCTTCTCAACCTTACTCCATTTCCCAAAGAGGCAGTTTTGAAGAGCTTCTGCTGCGGTACCTTTGTCCGATTCAGAATCGTAGATACAAGTCCTATCTCTTTGGTAAATTTGGATACGGTCAAAGAGTTGTTCACCTTCTAACTCTCGTAGGTTATCAACCAAATGCCCTACAATACCATCATGATATTCTTTAGGGGTTGCTCTAGCCTGATTGGGATCTATGGCATAAAGTTCTTCATAACGAATCAAGGTGCTGAGATAAGAAAGATCTGGTTTGGTGCCAATTACAGCTAAAGAAACTTGGTAACTTTTAGAAGTTAATAATTGAGCAGTCTGACGAGGAACTTGAGTGGTACGCAAAGTCCCTTCAATTAACAAATGGTAGCCTTGAGTGCTGAGTTCGTCAACCAGATGCTCTACCATTTTTCCTGCAAATCCCTTGGTATAGTCCACGCTGTCTTTACCATACTTTTCTTGCAAGGCTAAGTAATTGGGATGCTGAGAACGATAGCTGTAACCATCGATGATAATGATATTGCCTTGAAATTTCTTTTGCTTAATACGATGAGTAGTCGTCTTACCTGCTCCGCTTTGCCCACCAAGTAAAATGGCTTTCGGTTGATACGGAATCGTCTTGCCACGAGTTAGGGCCCGAATAGTTCGCTGCAAAGCCTTCTGAAATTCAACCTCACTAAATTCTTCCAATCTCATTAAGTCACCATCCAATAATGTACCATGTCTAGCATCCGCTCGATACCGTCTAAATAGCCATTATAACGCTCGATCTCATTGAAAGTATCGACAAGGTAAATTTTCGTATTGATCAATTCAGCCAAATCATCACTCATCAAAATCCAAGGATTGGTTTCATCATCAAAAGCAATATCTTGACTATCCTGGTATCTATAAAGCTTTGATAAAATGGCTGCTCCACGTTCTTTTATCACTTCTACTTTTAAAGTCAGATGATAATCTTCAACAGGTGTTAACATCTTGTCCTCCCCTACAATATCGACATAAGAAACATTAAATTTTTGACAAATACGGTCGATGAGTTCTGTTGAAACTGTACTAGATCCATTTTCATAACGACTTAGGCTATTGCGTGAAATCCCAACCATTTTCGCAAATTCTGGCTGTGTTAAATCGTGTATTCGGCGTAGTGATTTGATATTGTCTCCAATCATAGATAAAGACCTCCTCATATTTGCTTTCATTATACCATAAAAAACGAATAATGCACCAAATATGGTGCGTTATCCGTTTTTAGGCTTCTTCGATTGCTTAAACTGCTCTATTCGCTTCTCCAACTGCTCAGTATTCAGTTTATTTTTAGCTTCCTGGGTTGACCTATCAAGACTTTGTTCCTTAGTGGTTAAAATGTTCCGAGATATTTCTACTCTCTCACTAGACTTGAAACTTGGATCAAAGACCACATCTAAGAGTTGTTCTACTTTGGTTAGCTCAGTATCTGACATCTCTGATAGTCGATGAATCAGTCGTTTAAATTGATCCTGATTCTGTGTTTTCTTTTGAAAAAAATTCATTATCTTCTCCTTAAATTGTAAAAAGGTAGCCTGCATAGGACTACCTGACTTATAAATCATCAATGGCTACTGAAATAGCCTGCAACTTTTTATTTTGGATTTTCTTTTCATCAATCAATTGATGAAGTTCTTCAATTTGCTTCTGACAGGCGGAAATATCCTTGTTGTTTTGTTCAATGGTATCTGCCAAGTGTTGTTTATAGTCACTTGTGATATTTACTTTCTTCGGCTGAGTTTGTTTAACTTTTGATTCAGGCGTTTGGGCATCTTTAGATTCTGACTCTTTTTGTTTATGTTCAAAAGCAGCTACATAATCTACTTCTTCAATTGGTTTATCATCCTGTTTATGGAAAAGTGCTGCAATTTTTGCTCGTTCTTCATGGGACGATGTTGATTTCACATCATCTAGTGGCTGATCAAAATTCCATGTTTTACTCATTCTGTATCCTCATTTCTATAATTGGGTTGTAGTGGGGTTTCTTTACCAAAGGTTTGCTCTAGTGCTTCATAAAATGACAACTGACTAGATTGTTGCCGTTTGATAAAGGTACTATACATAGCTGTTTGTAGTTGGTCACGATAGTTTTCCAATTTCTCAGTCTCACGTGAGACCTTTTCTTCTTGTCTAGCTACTTTTTCAGCCAGACGTTCAATCACACTCATAGGGTGTCCTACTTGTCTCTTTCTAGATTATGATAGCGGACTTGATTTTGTTATCACAATTCCAAAGTGTGCTCTCGTTTAGGTGGAGGATGATTCTTAATGACTTGTGCTTGAGCTGTTTGGATAAAATCACTTAAAGATTTTTCCTTCTGTTGTTTCACAATATCATTCCAATCTGACTTTGTTTTAAGTCCCTGTAATGGTGGTAAATCCTGAGAAATAGGAAATCCTTTATCTGACAGTTTCTGACAAAATTCTCTTCCTGCTTCATCGTTATCAACAGCCAATGTTAACACGTTTGAATGGGTTTGGAAAAAGGTTGTCGTCTCTTGGATTGCTTGAAGATAATGGCTAAGTCTGCTAGGTTTTACTGTATCTAGAAATGCCAATTTCCCTTGTTCCTCTGCCGCTAGCCGCAAGATCTGATAAGCAATTACGGAAAGTTTTAACCCCTCCATTGAAACAAGGCGAACATCCGGTAATTGCTTTTGATGAAGCTGATAATAATTCATCATATCAATAACCGATTCGCAAAAAATGAGTCGCTTGGGATTGCCAATATCAAGACTAATACCTACGTGGCCATGAGAGCTTTTCATGATTTTCTTCAAATAACCCCGTTTGTGTCTTTCTTCATCTTTGACAATGCCTTGAAGTCTTGCTGCCTGTAAGCTTCCATTATGGTCATAACTTTTAAAAACCAATACAGGCTCCGATTGATGAGTAGCTTGTGCAAGTAATCCCTTTATACCAAAGGCATTAATCGTCTTATCAATTAGACCACGGACATCATTCAAGTAGGTCCGTGCTTGTCGAAAGGGTTCTTCAAGCAAATAATACTGAAACGGTTTAGAGAACTCTTCTATCACTTTAGCTTGTTCAAAATTTCCAGTTTCAAGATAAGACACAGCCTCTTTGAAAGTAACATCTGCCACTAACTGAACAAAGTCAATCACATCTCCTTGTATATCTCTTGAAAACCACTTGAAAGTATTGGTATCGGCAAAAATCCGAAAGGAATCATGTTCTGGGTGTTCATAAATTTGTCCTGATAAACGTCTGAAGGAATAACCCAGACTTACCGCCACATCTAAAATAGACTTTTGTTTAACTGCTTTAATTCGTGTCATCTAATCTTCCTATCAAAAAAAGCAGAAGAATGTCTCCTGCTAGTTGTTCCTTGGATCGTTGGTATGCTGGAATTAGCAACATTTGCGCCTTCTTTCATGTCCTCTAGTTTCCCATTCCAAATGCTCAACTGATTAAGAAGAAGCTTGTCAGAAACTTTGGAGTAGGATAACATAACCGTCTTGGTTTCTGTCTGAGTGGTTCACTGTTGTTGCTTACTCAAGTCAGACACATAGGTCTCTTGATAGGTAACTTCCGCAAGTGCAACATTACGTTCTTTATTGACATAAATACTAGCTGATTCAAATCGGTAGTCAAGCATATAATCTTTATAAACTCGATTGATCGCTTTATTCTGATTTGCTTCCTCTTCTGAAAATGCCGAATCCTTCATGTAGGGCTTGATACGAGCGTTATTTTCACCCAACTGAACTTTGTATAATATTGAGTGAGAAATTCTTTGACAAGTTCATCTAATAATAATATCGCTCTTTCTTCCTGCTTTTCTTTTGACACAAGTTTATTTGCTTCTGCTCGGATTTGGTTCTCAGTTTGCTTTGAAACAGATTGTGAGCCAATCGTATAGCCAATCATAACCATAAAACTTACTGCGATTAAACCTCCTACTCCAATTAGAAATCGAGCCTTTACTTTATTCAACATGACTTACTCCTTTATTAGTGATAACCACATCATATCAAGATTAGCTTGGAAATTTTATCACAAGAAAAAGGACTACCAATTGGTAATCCAATAACTGTTATTAAGAAGCCTCTATTTTATAATGTCAACTATTCAAGATATAAATAATTTTCAAAAATTATTTTTTCTACCTCTCTTTTAATTAATTCTTTTTCACAAATACCAATCATTACGCTATCGTAATTTTTAAGTTCTTCATCAATACCATCTAAATACATATCTAGTGTCAATTGATTTCTCTTAAGATGATTAAGTAACGAAAACTTAAATTCTTTTTTAAAATCTTTATCATTAACAAGTTTTAAATATTTATTCCCTTGGCCTTCTGTCAATTTTAAGGTAAAAAATTTCAAGAGAGAACCATAGAAGCTATATGTATAACCCTTTGATTTATACTCAGCTTCTTCTTTGATAAGATTAACCATAAATTCTTGTTCATCATGCTTTTCCTCACTTCCCCATTTCCAACGTAAAAGTTGTTCAAGTAACAAAAGTGAACTTAAAGGTAACTGACTAAATTCATAGGAGGGCAGTAATTCTATATTTTTCATCAATAATTCACTCATGGTAGAATTCAAAGTCTTATAATCATCGGTGTAGCTAGGAAATATATTAGGAGTTATGGAAAGACCTCTTATATATTGTTCAACTAAATCTCGTTTTTCCCACCTGTCTTGCAGCTTTATACTTCTAAAACCATATATATGAGTAGACAATATACTTTGAACTACAATGAGTTTTAATTTAGGGATACCTTTAAATTCTTTCAAAAACTCATCATCAATAAGTTTAACATCCCTAGTATCAAACACCTTTTTAAGAATCTCTACACCAACATGCTCACCATATTCGACGGTATCAATTATTGAAATCATGTCGTTATAAAGTTTTTCCTTTTTTTCTTTACTAGACTTAAAAATTTCCACTAAAATTTCAATATATTCTCCATCACTTGAATCCCAGTCTCTAGTTTCTGGATAAAGCAGTTGGTATAATGCAAATGCCCCACGATAGTTAACAGACATCGTTTTTACGATTTCTAATAAATTGGAAAAATTTGAAATCTTACTATCAATACAACTATAATTATCAGTGAGATACTTGAAGCATATTCTAGAATAAGTGATTTTATTATCATAATCTCGAACAATTATTTCATTGCTGCCTCTAAAAAAATCTACTACAACTTCAGGTTCTCTTAAATTGGGGAGAAATACATTTGAAATATCATTAGAATTTTTGTATTTATCAAAAAGAATATTCCAGACCTCCCCTTCATATTCATCATAATAGTCTTTTATCTGATTACGTTTAACATAATGCTGTCCGCCATCGTTGAAATAGAAATCAATTTTTATTATGTTTGAATGCAATGAGATATATACACTATCAGTATCAGAATGAGAGTCAATTTCAGGATAGGTTGAAGAGTAAAATACATCTATCTTCTCGATTCTTCTAAAGTCATCTTTAGAAATCCGAAGATTGGAATCAGAAATTGACTTTTCAAAAATAAATAATTTATCTGTCCTATCCGTTTCCCAGTAAGTGCCTCTGGTAATATTTTGGGTAAATCTATCCTGAATTAGATTTACCAATTGAAAAATGGTTTGTTTGTTTTTAGCCATATCCGCCAAAACTTTAAATATACAGATATGTATGTTGTTTATTTTACTATATTCAAACCAATTAATTCCTCGTCTTCTAACTTTCTTATTGTGCTCTATACCTAAAATAGTTTTTTTTCTAAAAATCCCTGGAGATTCGAAACTATAATCACTCTCTATCCAACGTATATTCTTTTTAATCAATTTATCAAATATCTGGGAATCTAGTTTGAATAAAGAAATAGCAAAAGAAATCAATACTTCGCTTTCAAAATTAATATGAGATATTAAATCATATTTCTCTTTTATAAAACACTTATAATTGACAATATCTCCCACCTCAAATTCCTTTGAAATTCCAATAATTTCTTCACTAGAAATATTAAAATAAATAAATTTTAAAAATTTAATTTTATCTTTAGCATTGTCAATCTTAGATAGATCCACTCTAACTTGCTTAAAATAACTCTTTCTAGCTCCATCGGAAAACTTTTGATTGAGTAATTTATTAAAATATTTGTTATACCTATTTTTTATATCTGATTGAATAACTTTTTTCAATCTTCCATCAGTATTTTTGTTGATAAATATAGTTGTTTTAGCCACTTCTAAGCTAAATTTCAAAAGAAAGATAAACAAAATCAATAGGAACCCAATTATAGCCTGCCAAATATATTGATAATGAATACCTGTAGATGCATTAAATTCAACTATAAGAGGAATAATAATTGATAGCAGCAAAGAACCAACGAACTCCCAACTATTTGTTAAATGATACCAAACATTGCTGTCTGTTAAAAAATCCATTTTTTGATAGCCTAAGTAAGTCCCTTTTTCTTTATTGTCATAACCAACCATAAATTGTAAAAATCCAACATAAACTCCGTAACACGCCCATATAGCTAAGACTACAGAAAATAAGGATGCTAGATCTAAATCATCACTTTCAAGTTTAAATAATGAAATTTGATATTGATAACATAACCAATAAATATAACTCACGATTGAGAAAAATAATATATGGGAAAAATATTTGATTTTATCACCTGAAATTAATTCATCTATAAAGATTGTAACCCTAAGTCTCCCAAAAAACCTCAGAATATAGGACAATACAAAAATAATTATTGGGGAATATAGAATTAATTTTTCAAACAAGCAAAACACCTCTTCTTTTTTTCTAATTAATAATGATTATACCTGATATATAGAAAGCACACAAATACTAATATGAGTTTGTTTCAAAAATTACCTATAGAAATAGGACTACCTAAAATCAGGTAGCCCTATTTTCATGCCATTCTACTTCTCACAACTTTTGTCACAATACCAAGTGCCAGCAGAATATTAAAAACAATAAAAAATCCTGTAAAACTCCAAATACCATTAGTGGCTAAATCTTCAATATAGAGGTATCTCTCTGTGAAAAAGAGGTAAATTCCATAGATTTCAATAAAGACTAATCCACTGATGATTCCGATAAGAAACAAAGCATCTGAAACTTTCACAAGCTCATAAAGGACAAGCAGTATCAGTCCAATTACTGCGATAATCAGAAGGCTTTGTAGAATTTGTTCCAACATCTTATACCTCTTTCTAAGACAAGTACTTACGGTAATAGTTAGCTTGTTCCTGGTCAAGTTCATCTAGTTGGGCAACCAAATCAAGGTATTCTGCCTTCGTCACCTCATCTAAGCTTGGAAAATCATTCTCACGACTTGTGATGATGAGTTCCAGCTGTTCAGTGATTTCACGCTTTGAAAAGCTATCATCAAGAGTTTCATCTTCATACTGTTCCTTTAAAGCTTGGTAGTTGGCTCTATCTTCTGGGCTTGTAAATCCTTGTGCCAACCATTCTTCAAGTTGATAACGTATTTCTTCTACTGTTTTGGTCATGGTCTGTTCTCCTTTTGTGATTTCTTGACTTCATTTTACCGCGTTCAAAAATATTTGTCAGCCTTTTTTCTTATATCTCAAGTGCTATTTGTTGATTCATTTTGGGTGATGTATCTTCACTAAACTTGGCCAAAGCTGCATCTATCTCCTCAATCTCTGCTTCTTTTTCAACCAAGGGAGCCAAAACATCATATTTAGCCTTTACAAGCTGATAGTCTTCTTCCTTGGGAAAGACTTTCTCAACTTCTACTTTGGCTACTTGAAGCTTATCTTTTAAATCCTTTACCAGCTCTTCCGTCTTTTCTTGCTCATCCATAATATGGTCGATGGCATTACTAATCCGTTGAATGGTTCCCACGTCTGATTTCAAATCAAGAGCGACAGTATATTGGTTATCACCTACAATCATTAAAGAGACAGTCTCTGGCAAGGGCTCACTAGGATCTCGTGTAGTCATTTTTAAATCAAATCCTCTAAAGCTGGCAAGTGTCCTGACTTCCTTGGTCTCTGAGCGATTATAGGTAATGAGTTTACGCAGATAGTCCCCTGCTTCTGTGCGATTAACCATTTTCTGATTGTCAAATCGCATGACAAAATCTTGCGACTTTGTTGCCAAAGATTGGGCAATATCTTTATCATATTGACTCAACCGTTTTTCCATGATAGGGAGGTGCTTCTCGCTATAGGAAATGGTATGGCGATACTCGTCTTTGGAGCGATTAAAGGCTCGCTTTTGATTTTCTAATACCGTTAGTTCATTTTCCAACTCCATTTTGAGTTTGAGGTAAGGGTTTCCAGTTGCCAAGGCCTTAAAGTCTGAGGCAGTCATGGTTTGTTCATCAATGTCTTCTGCTGATCTCACAGGATCTTTTGATGTCATAATCTGGGTGATATACTTGAGCTTATTCTCCTGCGTCTGCCAAAGATAATTGTCGAAACTCCCTTTTGTAATATAGTGATAAATATCTACCTCCTGGTGCATGTTTCCCTGACGAATCAATCTACCATTTCGCTGGACAATATCAGAGGGACGCCATGGAACATCTAAGTGGTGAACAGCTTTCATGCGTGATTGCACGTTTAGGCCCGTTCCACCTTTTTCAGTCGAAGCCATGAGAATCCGCACTTCACCACTATTGACCTTTCGTGAGAGAGAATTTTTCTTCTCATCAGTATTAGCATCATGCACAAAGGCAATTTCTTCTTTTGGAATCCCTCGATCAACCAGCAAAGCTTTCAACTCATTGTAAACATCAAAGCCTTCTTCCTTACTTTTAGGAGTTCCAATATCAGAGAAAATCATCTGAGTGGCTTTGTCTTCAGCTCCTTCACTGTAAATCCGCTCGACATTATCGACTACTTGAAGGATTTTCTGATTATCCGATAATGAATAAGCAGGGTCAATCAATCGCATATCAATAGCTAGTTTTCTGGCTTCACCTGTGATTTTAAGCATGTTATCTCTACTTGGATCAACACTGCCTGACTTGATAGCGTCTGAACGCTCTACCAGTTCTTATAAATAGTATTTCTGAGCTTGCATTAACTCGCTTTCCACCGCAATAATTTTAGCTTCAGGTACAGGTAAATCAAGCATATCTGAAGTCTGAATATCGGCAGTTTCCTTGTAGATTCGCATGAGTTCAGGCAAGTTCACAAACTTCTTAAACCGTTTCTTAGGTTGGTATTTATCACCTGTCGGGGCTAGTTCCATAGAGTTTTCGATATTCCCAAAAGCACCAACCCAGGAATCAAAATTGGATACCTGGTATCGTTCCAAGACATCAGGTTGAATGTAATTCATCATAGTGTAAAGTTCACTAATGGAGTTAGAAACTGGTGTTCCTGTCGCAAAAACAACATTTCTATCGCTATGCTCTGCCTGAACCTGTCTCACCTTCATCTCCATGTCTACGTTCTTTTTTGAAGTGGTATTGGTGATTCCCGCGACATTCCCAAGTCCAGTGATTGGACGGATATTCTTGAAGTGATGAACCTCATCCACAAAGAGAAAATCAATTCCAAGGTTTTCAAATTCGATAAAGGTATCTCTCTAGTTTTTGGAGTTCTTCTAGTTTGTGTTCCAATTCCTTAATCGAACGTTCCGCTTCTTTCACCGTATAATCGCTATCACTTCCTAGTTTAATTTCTCTGAGTTGCTCAAGTTTGTCATTGATATAGGTGACCTGTTTTTCACAACTCATCGGTATTTTTTCAAACTGGGAATCCCCAATGACAATGGCATCATAGTCCCCTGTAATAATCCGAGACACAAACTGCTTGCGTTTGGCTTTGGCAAAGTCCTTCTTGGTGGTCACATAGACTTTCTTGGCTGGAAAGAACTTCATAATTTCTTAACTAAACTGAGCAGTCAAACTAGAAGGAACTACATAAAGAGGTTTATGCACCATTCCGAGTTCTTTCAGTTTGAATCCTGCCCCAAGCATGGTCAAGGTCTTTCCAGACCCTACCTCATGGGCTATTAGAGCACGTTTCTCTTCCACAATTCGTTTAATGGCATTCTTTTGGTGAGGACGTAAGGAAATATTCTGGGCAAGTCCATCAATGGTTAAATGACTACCATCATAGGTCTTTGATACTGTACGATTATAGAGACTGTTATAGGTGTCTTCAATCATCTGTTGGACTTCTGGATACTTTGCTACAAAACCTTTAAAGAGTTCTTGTAGGTGTGTTTCCTTAGCTCGCAGGACTGTTGTTTTCTTCACATCCGTCACATTCTTTTTCTTATCCCCTTCGACAACTTGTTTTGTGATGGTTGATTGATTGGAATTCAAGAGATTTTCAAAGATTTTTCGACCACTATCATAGCGTGAAGCAGGGACACCTAAACTCCTATCCGTTACGTTGGAATAGGTGTAGGCAAATTTAGATTGGTAAGTGATGATCCCGTCGATGGGACTAACTTCAAGGACTGTCGCTACTTCTTGGTCTGACAGTTCATAGGCTTTCCCCATAAAGGTTTCTTGGGCAAATTTTCCGTAAACAGACAAGGGAATCCAGCGTGAACCGATTCGATAATCAATGTCTGCCAAAATAATACGTGATGGTTTGACCGTCTCTAGTAGCCCTGCATAATGTGACCAGTTAAAGTCCTGATTGCCTTGTTTTACAAATAGATCCTCCACTTCTAACTTGGTAACCACATCACCTGACAGAAAGTCTTGGCGAGAAACATAGGTCAATTCCCCATCCAAATACTTCTCAAGATCAAGCATAATGAGGTCACCTAATTCCTCAATCAAGGTCATCTTTGATTCAACCTGATAGATAGAATCGAAATCAACACCACGTCCGTCAGCCAAGCTGGAATTTAAGGCATCAAGGGCAGTATGTACCTTTTTAACCTCTTTTTCGGAACACACCAGAGCCTTCTCAAAGGCAAGGGATTTAGTATAGATAACAGACTTTCCACTTGGATACAGACTTTCATCTTCTAAACTAGCAAGAAGCGAATACTTATCATCACTATCAAAAAGATTACTGACCCAGATTCTCCCTCATTTCAGCTGGAATGGAGGTATCAATGACTTGTTTGATCAACACATTTGGATTAATGATGACCTCATTTCTATCAATCTCTCTTGGGGCCTTAACGTGATTTAGAGCAGTTTGGACACTTGCAATCAAGTCATGACTAGTCCCCTTAACAGAAAGTGTTCCGCCGTTAAAATTTCTGACCTCGTAGGTTCCTAGCACTTGGCTATTGTATTCTCCATCAAAGTAAGGATTGAGCCAGATACGACTATCCTTTTCATAACGAACGGAATCTGAAAAGGCTAAGTCGTCTGTCACATATGCCTTGTCTAAGTGTTTCTGGAAAAATAACATATCCGTTGTGACAGTGGTTCCTGCAATGGCCTTAAAGGCAGAATCAGGCAGGCGAACCCCTCCAAGAAATTCAGTTGTCTCACGAATATCTTGGAAGATGTTTTCTGTTCGCTTATCCATGGTTCCTGTGGAAGAGATAATCGCCACTTGCCCACCATCATGGACCAAATCAAGAGATTTTTTGACAAAGTAATCATGAATCATATAAGGCTTATCGTACCTATTATCCGCAATTCGTATATTGGCAAACGGCACGTTTGAAATCACCCAATCAAAACTATTGTTGTTAAAAGCCACTGTTTCAAAACCCTTAATTTCAATACGACTATTCGGATGTAGGTGTTTGGCAATAGCTCCTGTAATGGTATCTAATTCCACACCATACAACTCACACTTTTCTCTTAAGTATTTGGGCATTGCTGCAAAAAAATTCCCTGTTCCCATGGAAGGATCTAGGATTTTGCCACCTGTAAAACCATCTCTTTCCAATTTATCCCACATTTAACGGATAAGGGCTGGGTCTGTATAGTAAGCTGTCAGGGAGGACTGTTTCATATCTGAATATTCTTTATCTGTGACTAGGCTTTTCAGTTCTTCTCGTTCCTTAGAAAATTTTGGATTATAGCCATTAAAGAAATCATTAGCAAGCCCACCCCAGCCTACATATTTTGCAAGGAGTTCTTGTTCACTTGGTAAAGCATTGCGGTGCTCTACTTCCAAATTTTTTACCAACCGAATTGCCACGATGTTTGTCTCAACCTTATCTCTAGCAGTCTTAGGATAAAAGTCCGTCATATCTTCTGGAAAATAAAAATCCGTTACAGGACTATCTGGAATTGATTCCTCTCTCTTCTCAACAAGACCTTGGTTGTTTGGTTGGTCAACAACATCATTGTTAGACTCATCTACACCACTTGGTTCCAAGAGACCGACAGTCTGAATAGGATGTTCAGTAGCTGATTCCTCTTCCAGAAATGAAAAAAGATTTAATTCTTGCTCTGCTTCGTCTAACTCTATTTGTGGTTCTGCCTTTGTCTGATGAAATGCTTGACTGACTTCTTCCCAGATCCTCACATAAAGAACTGGATTTTGTTCAATGATATCCGAAAAATCATTGACTAACTCAATCCGAATCAAACCGTTCAATTGAGCATCGCTGACTGATATGACTTCAAAGTCCGGCCCCTTATAGGAAACCAATGACCCAAGAGGATAAGTGTCCAATACTCTCTGAACCAGTGGATTTTCCGCAAATTCTTCATCAATCACTACTTTCGTCTCAGCTTTCTCTAGCTTGCTTTTCCAATCTCTAAGAGTTAAATCTGGTTGATTGCCTTTATCTTTTTCAAATTGCTCCGCGTATTCTCTGCTGAGTTCTTGGTGTAAAAAGGCGTAGGCAACTTGTCGCAACTCTTCAATGGAAAGCTGGCTACCAAAGAATAATTCAGCCATTTCATGACTTAGCCCCATTTGGAGTAGTTCTGTCGCAAGGGCTAGTTGAGTTACCGAGGCTTTGGGATAGCCACCTAGTAAAGCAAGATCCGCATTTTTCAAACGAAAACGACCTACCGCATCCAATAAAATACCGACTTGGTCTGGGTCAAACCGAGATAGCTCAATCCCCACTTGAGTCAATTTTTCTTGATTTTCTGCCCTAATGGCTTGTCCAATTTTTTCTAATTCCTTTTCTTCTACTCTAGTCAACATTCGTTTCAACTCATAGGGACTACCATCATCCTCTAGATAGGCGAGAAACTCCTCGCCATCAAAGATTGGTGTCATTTCTATCTCAGTATCAAAATTACCTCGTCTAAAACTTGAGTACTTGGAACGTTCATTTCGAATTTTGTCAAAATATGTTAGTATCTCAAATTTACGTCGTAAAGATAACTCTTCATAAGCTAGCAGATGACTTGTTTTTCTAGTTCGGATATCCAGTTGAGACAAATCCACATCCAAACTAGCAATAACCAGAGAGCCCTCTTCTCGAAAAGATATTGCTTGATGAACACTTGTTTTGTGATCATCAACAGTTTCTTCATTTTCTTGAACAGTTTCATCAACTCTTGTTTCAAGCTCAGGCTCGTAAGTCAAGAGAAACTGTTCAATATCTCGGCTGATCCGATCCGCTAAATTATTAGCCACACGATAAACATTGACCAAATTAGCTCCCCTACTCTTTTGTAAGAGTGAATCCGGCGATATAGTTTGGTAGTGACCATTTGAGTCTAATAGTTGAAAACGAGTGGCCAGATTGAACAAGGCCACTTCAATCACCAAGTATTTTTCAGACGGCGATAGTTTGTCGAGTTTTTGGAGACCAGTTTGGTCGAATACTTGTATATAGGTCAATAGATCATGAGCAGTATCATAAGGACTAGCCTGGACAAAAGCTGAAACATCTGTTCCAAAGTGAAGTATCTGAACAGATTTATTAATTTCTTGCCTATTGGTTAAAAACTGACGAATAAAACTATCCCAATCCTCATCAAAATGCTCTGCTTGGTAATATAAAAATACCTCAAGCAAGACTCTATCACAAGGAATGGTTGCTCTCATCATTTGTAGTAAGACTTCTTGATTCATTTTTCCCTCCCATTTTAAAAGAGCCTGAGACAAAATAGTTCTCGACCACAAAAAAAGCTAGAGATTTTCAATTGTGGAACTCTAGCTTTTTAATTTTGAGTCGTTCTCTTATTGTATTTTAAGAGGTTATTAGCCATAAGTACCAATCCCATGTCAATTCTCACTTGACGCTTGCCCCTCAGATTAGATCTCTTGTAACCCAAACAAGCCTTTATCTGCCCAAAGACAGGTTCCACATCAATCTTACGTTGAGCGAAAATCTGTCTACCTTCAGGAGATAAAAGCGCCTGACATTCTTTAGCTTTCAAGTTTTGATAGCGTTCGTTCATATACAGTCCCTTTTGAGGGGCTGATTTAGGTTCATCAGCATAGTAAACCTTGATTTCCTGTTGAAAGTCCGTCTGTGTTTTCTGATGTTTGATATGGTGAAAACGATAGCACCAGCCATCAGGATGTGTGTAGCTATCCTCCTTGTCATTATAGTGCCAATTCGATAAGTTTTTAGCTGACTGTTTATACCTTCTCTTTTGTTCCTTATCAAACACGGCATATTTAATCAGATGGTTTACCTGCTTTTCATCTAAACGAAGGAGGTTCTCTTCACTTCCATATCCAGCATCTGCGACAACTGTCTTCAAGTCATGCGGATAGGTTTCAAGGAAGGGGAGAAGAGTCTTGGTATCTGTCGGATTTGAAAAGACATCATAGTGAAGAACAAATTGGTTTTCAGTAGCGATTTGAAGATTATAAGCAGCCTTGAGTTGGCCATTTTTCATATGGTCTTCTTTCATTCTCATAAAAGTGGCATCTGGATCGGTTTTGGAAAAACTGTTACGCCCTTCAAATGTCTCCTGATAGTTCTCATATTTTTCAGCACGTACTGAAAAATCCTCCTTGACTTTACGCAAGACTTTCTTGAGTTTACGACGCTGGGTTTTACGTTCATCCTTTCCTTTAACGGGTGTCTCCTCAATGTCCTGGTTCAGTTTTTCCAATTCTTCTTCAAGAACTTGAGCGAATGCAAGCAACTGCTCTGAAGAAATTGGTTCTTCTTCATCCAGCTTAATAGCCTGATGGATAAGGGGTGTGATTTCTTCTTGAAAATAGATCTGTATCTGTTCTTGAAGTTTGGCGGAGAATTTCTCTGTCGCTTTCTTCCACACAAAACTATACTTGTTGGCATTGGCTTCAATCTTAGTCCCGTCAATAAACAAGCAATCTAAGGTCACTAACTCTTCCATTTTTAAACGAAGATTGAGATCGATGAAAAGATTACGTATGAGTTCTTCCATCCCTTCAGCGACACGAAAACGATTGATGGTGCGATAGCTAACAACCAACTGTCCTGTTAGGTACTGCATAGCCAGATTTTCAATCATCATTTTTTCAATTTTTCGACCAGAGAAAATCCTTTGTGAATAGGCAAATAGAAGAGCAGATACAAGCATTTTAGGGTGATAAGACGGGCGGCCAAAGGCATGATAGAAGGCGTGGAAGTGACGTTCCTCCAAGGTATTCACCACTTTTTCAATAGTAAAGACGAAATTGTCTTGTGGCAAGAAGGAACTGATTTCTAGTGGTAAAGTTGTTTGATTTGTGTTATAGTGAACATGCATGGGATAGCCTTTCTAAATGGTTTATTGGGCAATTCTATTTTACCAAGTCTATCGCAACCATGCAAAAAAGCAACGGCAAATCTGTTGCTTTTTTTGGAGATAAGGGACTATTGTCCCAGACTCTTTGCGTTAATCTAGGACCAATGCTCGTTGGTCTCTTTTTTGTGAAATTCCTCCCATTACAGTTACCACATAATGTTGTAAGAAATGACTTTTCTGGTCTAGTAAGTCTCTTTGCAAGGCAAGTTGAACCAAATCTCCAAAATAATCCCGACTGGAAATGGCCAAGTCCTGTTGAATCATGGCCTGTAAGGTTTCAAGGCTAAGTAGTGAGTAATCGTCACTATCCAAAACCTCATATTGTTACAAGGTGTTTGAAAGACTATTTGAGGACATTAAATCCATAATAAAACTAGAGCCTTCACCTGTTCGGTACAGCTTTTCCAGAATATCAGTCATATCAGCTCTTACTTCATCCTGATAACCATCCACTTTAACTCATAGCTCATCACTTATCAAGGACAGGTCATCCTCATCCATATAATCTTGATAAACTTGATTAAGGATTGTTCTATCAGAAATACTTAATTCCAAAGAGAGAAAGGCTTTGATAAACTCTTGGTAATCGACCCTCTCCATTTCGGATAAAGACTCTTTCATAGTGTCAAAGTTCCAAGCTATCACACAACTCCTTTTGTGGAACTAGTGGTGAATGTCCAGATTGCAGCTCCTCTAAATCAGCTTGACCAGCTCCATCTGAGTCAATCGCATGCGGATTAGTTCCCAGAGCTAATTCCTGAGCATCTGTCAAACCATCATGGTCTGAATCCTTTTCATAAATGATTTTTGGATTCATCTACTTCTCCTCCTTTTTCTTCAGTCCATAATCCGTACCAAGTAGAATACCAGCTCCAATCAAGCCCAAAAGGGATTCCTGTTCCCCTGTATTTGGTAAAACGCTTGCTGGAACAGGTGGTTCAATAGTCTCAATTGGTGGTTGAGGTGGTGTGGGTTGATTTGGGCTTGGTTCTTCAGATTGAGGTGTATGTGTTACAACTGTATTTGAGCTAATGACATAGCCATTCACTGTATGGAGATAGGAATTTTACACCTGACCAGCCGCAATCCGTTTCATCTGAAGGTAAACATCTACCTGAAATAGTGATTCATCAGAGATAGTCTCTAAGAAGGATTGATCAAAAGAAATTGATACTGAGCCCTTTACTGTATCCACTTGTTGCAAGGTATATTTTGTAACTTCTGTCCCCTCTTTTAAGATAGAACCATCTTTGAAGGTGACATCCGTCATCAGATAGCTGCGATAAACACCATTATACTCATCATGCTTTTCATCATAGTTATCTTCAAAATCATATTCAAATAAATCTGTCGCACGATTGATTGGAATCATCGCTCCAACTAAGCGATAGTTAAAGGTTTGATGCAAGGCCACTTCTTTCCCATCAAGGCTGTCATCTTTATGAGACAAGTCAATCACCACATCTTTTTGTGGATCTAATTTTGGAACATTATTGACCACTGTTTCCGTGACATAGGCCAAGCCAAAATCAATCTGATAGGCTGTATTTTCATACTGACCACCCGTTTTGTTCAGCTCATTTTTAACCGTCATTAGAAGGGTTACAACTAAGGTTTGACCAGTCTTCACATAGGTCTCATAAAAGGCTTTTGGATTATCGCTACTAAGAACTTGAATGGCTCCTTTAGGTGTAAACTGACGTTTAACCATGGCATCTTGAACGACTTTTGGAGCTTCTGACAAACTAGCGTAGGTGCTGACAGAGATACCAGATACACGATTGCCATCCTTATCCAAAACTTGAATACTATCAGGATTTAGGGGTAGGGCTTCTTCTGGGTAATCGTCCACAAAGAAGAAGACTCGTGCAATTGTCTATTTAGCAGAACGATCTCCCTCATACTGGTCCAAATCCCACGTCAATCGGTAGTGGTTGGTCATACCAAGGGCTACTACTGTATCATTTATGAGAACACCATCCGCATTTTTATTGTTCTTGTCAGGTGTAATATGAGTAGTTGTGTCTCCATCAACTGGTGTACGAACCGTCACAACATTTGAAGTGACTGTATAAGCATTGGTCGTACCCTTGTTCTAACTATTGGAATAGATTACCCCATCATTTTGAACAGAACCATAGAGTTTTGGAGCGGTCAATTGATAAACTTATTTACCTCCTGCAACAAGTTTTCCTTTGCGGTCAAGGTCACAAAATTCTTAGTCTCATCAAAGCTAAGGACATAGTTTCCTTTCTCTTTTTGTGTTGTTTCCTTATCAAACAAATAACCGGCAGGCAAATAGTCTTCAAAAATGAGATTAGTCGTTTGAGCACAATTGGGCGATAAGACATCAACTGTTAAGGGATACATCACCGTTGAATCTTTTGCGACAGTTTTCTCATGAAGATTAGCTTGATCACTATTGACCACTTCTTTCATAATCTCTGGAGTTGTCGTCAAACGGTATGCATGATAATGGACTGTCGGTACTTCTAGTGGCGTTGGAAGTTCTTTTGGAATAGGTTTAACAGGTAAGGTTACCTTGGTCAAAGTTAGACTAGGCTGCACTACCTCTTCCAAAGGCTTTGGCGTGAAGGTCACAGGCTTTTCTGGTGTAAAGGTTTTTGGTATATAGACATCAGGTGTTACCGTAATAGGCTCTGGAACAGGTTCAAGTTCCACCGTTACATGAGGTTTGAGACTATAAGGTGTTACTGTACATGCAACTGGTAGGGTATTTAAGACAAACCAGTACGATAATCCAACATTCTGTGGCATATCCGCCTTGGCCAAAGGTTACTGTATAGGTATTACCTGATTTGACCGTTGAGACAATAGCCCCTTTATAAGCATAACGACTTGATGTAGTATCCCATTCCTCAGGTAAATTCAAATCACTTGCACGGTTGTAACCCAAAGAACGAGCCAGACCTTCATTAGTCACTTGAACGGTTGAGGCATTAATCGGCATAAATTTCCCAGATGAATCTTTGACATATTCTAGACCAATGTCATTATGATTGAGGGAAGAATGTGTGAAGACACCTGGTTTTTCTTTGGAGAAGGTAACTTGCGAACCGTCTTCCAAGAAATACTTGGCAACTACACGAAACCCCATCTTGTCTGTTCGCAAGTCAGCATTTCCGTCATTTCGATAGGCAATGAAGCCCTCGGTTGGATCAGTTGGAACAACCAGCTTCACGACATCGGTTCCAGCTTGTGATACAAGGTTGGTAATATCGTAAGTCACACGACTAATCTTTTTCCCATCAAATCGTGCATTTTGAAGATTTTGATAGTTAAAACTAAGGGTCTCACCTGTTTTGAAGTTACCATAGACAAAAAATCCTGTTGAATCCAAAATTCTTGAGTAACCACCCAGCATAGCATCACCAGTTGAAATGATTTGATTAGGATTTCGGGTAATGGCTCCATGTTGTGCTTGGGGCTCACCGTTATTGATATTGAGGGCTTGAGCAAGGGCTTCAGAAATATAACCTTCTTCACCTTTTGAAATTTCGGCCAAGTCACGTTGATAGCGTTCCAATTCTTTGGCATTATAGGTTTCAATCGCTTCATTCTCTTTTCTGGCTGCGACTTCTTTTTCTAGATTTGTCTTCAATCTCAGCTGCACGATCTGAAACGAATTGTTGTTTCTCCTGATTAGCTTGATCTACTGCGGCTTGACTTGCACGGTTTTCAGCATCAACTGCCGCTTGACCTTTCTGATTACTCCTTTCAATGGCTTCGTTATCTGCTTTTGCCTTAGCAAATCCAGCTTCATTTTCTTTTTGAATTTCCTTATTTTTCGCAACAATATCATCTGCATTGGTTTTCTTTGTTAAATAATCCGCTACAGCTTGTTCGTTAGTTGATTGAATGGTTTCAACAGCCTTGCCATAGTTTGTATAGTCTAGTACAGATGTCCCATTTCTTGATAAAACTACTTGTTCTTTTACTGTCACATCAGCATCTGCATACTGAGATTTTAGCTCATTAACTTTGGTATCAACCCAAGCATTTGTATCTTTACCAGTTTGGTCGGCTCCTTCGTAGGCCTGTGACAGCTCCTTATTTTCCTGTTCAATGCGAGCTTTTCCATCCTCATAAGCTACTTTATCAGCTTTGTAGATATCAGTGACTTCATAGATAACCTCAACCTGTTTTTGGGTATCTGCTTATGCTTTTGAAATTTGTTGGTTGGTTTCTACCGCAGAAGTTGTATTTCCCAAGTCCATTAGACTATCTTCAATAGTAGAAATACCTTCAGCCTTTGCCTCTTCAACTGCTTGTGTTAGCGTATCATGTGATACAGTGACAGCAATCGCACCGTTAGATTGTCCAGTTGAAGCTATACTTTCAGTTTGTTCAGAAACAGGGGTTGGCTGTACTTTTGGTAAATTCGTGGCTGGATTCTTCGTTCGTTGAATGGTTGTATCAACTGATATTGCAACTTCATCAGCATGTGCAACCGTTCCTCTCCAAGCAACAACAGCCGTCACCATGGTTCCAAGGGAAACGGAACATAGAGTACGATATTTTTTACTCTTGCGAAAGACGTGTTTCTCGCCTTTTTCCTGATTGACAAGAAGGTGATGATTACATGTTTTTGTCATAAATAGTCCTTCTTTTCTTTTATTCTCTAGCAACAAACTGTTACTCTTTCCTCATCATAAAAAAGAAGGCTTGATTTTGTTATCACAATAAATTTAGGGAAAAGAAAAAAAGCTATCGGTAGCATAACCGATAACCTCCAAGGAATACTTAAAAATAAAAAAGGAGGACTGACGCATCAGACCCTCCCAGACGTGACTAGCACGCCCCAATTCGATACAACAATAATACCACTAATTTCGTTTTTCGTAAATAAACTTACTCATTTATTGAATTGACAACTTCTATCGTTATACTCTATTACAAAACTAAAATGAAGCCATGACGTGAACACAAATCTACAAAATTAGTATTTCTAGACTTTCGGAATATACTTTTTTAACAACTCTATATGATTAAATTATGGCGAAATACTTCATTTATGATTTTTTTAGTTTCTACTTCATCTATTCCAAAATATTGGAGTTGCATAGCTAGAACAATTTGTTCAAGGAACACCACATCTAGCAAAGACTCATTTATAAATTCCTTATCTAAATTTCCATGAGCAAAATTATTTCTTTGTTTGCCTATTCGCTCTGCAATTTCAGAGTGATTATAAGAAATATTGTTTAATTTATATATGGATTGTCCAAATAAATCCAATACAGATGCACCGTATTCTTCATATATTTGACCAATCTTTTGAGAAAGAGATAAATAGGATACAACTGATTTTTTCAAATCTTTGTAAATTTTTTTCAGCTTACCTGTTGAATTTTCAATCAAACGCTCTAATTCTTTACTAGCTTCTTCTTCTAGTTTTTTTCGTTGCTCGTTTTTCCATTCATCTTCTGAAAATAGTCTACTAAACTCCCATTCAAATGCAGCGGTTCTTAATACAAAACTAGCAGCATCAATTATCCGACTATCCCTAAAACTCTTACCCAGATGTCTGAGATATAGATTATTTTCAGCTATGTCATCTAATATCTTTCCCTCATAACCAGCAATATATTTTTGTTGAATATATCTTCCGTCTTTCAATGGCTTCATCTCAATCTCAATACTATCTTCAATCACATTGAATTCCCCAACCTTTCCTTGATTATTTGACAATCGAATGTCAGTAAAACTAACATTTCTTCGATTACAAAGAAATTGGATAAACTCCTTTGCGATACGATATAACTCTCGTACAAAAGAATAATCTTGAGTTTCTTCAAATTGAAAAACCATTGACGATGATAACGCTAGAGGTGGCTTTTCGATCGATAAACTTGTTGTTCTAGTGACACCGAAATAAACTTGAACCTCTTTTCCAAAAACATTAAACTTCTGTTCATCTGTCGTTGTTGAGTCAAAACCATAGGTACTAATATTTATTTTTCCATCGTGTTCTTCAGGTTTATACGAAATTTCAAAAGTACGATTAATTGGATGAATATAGTTTAGCTCTAGTCCGCTAAATGATATTCGACTAATCCTAGGTCTGTCAGAATAACTAAAAAAATAGGCCAAAATCGGCACTGTAATGATACCGTTATTTTCCTGAAGTTGCGTGTGTCTATTTGTTAGAAATGTAATAACTCGATTTGTTTCATTTGTCCGTCCATAAAGAAAGTCTTCTTCTACGAATTTAGGCTTCCCTAGCCAAGAAAAGGTTCCTGTTCCTAATTTAGTATAGAACCAAGAATACCTAATCTCATCTTTTTCCCCTTCTTTGGGAATCAAGGATAATATTTCTTCATCGAACGTAAAGAAAAATTCATACCCCATCATCTGTAAAGTTCCTGTCAGCATACAAAACTAAACCTCCAAATGATTTAAAATAATTGCTACTACGTCCACAGATTCCTCGAAACTAGTTTCACTAGCATATCTGAATGATTTTTGATAACGAGACCAAAGCTGTTTCTGATAGTCAGAGCGACGGAGTACCTCTAATTGCTCTTCCCAATGTATCAAAATATCTAAACTTTCTCTTTTTTTAGCAGTATTGTGCAAAGCAGTATTCAATATGTGTACATCAATCTCATCTTTTCGAAGATGGTACAATGTATAGAGATCATAGCGATCACGAGGTCTAGTTGAAGCAGCTCCTCGACTTATAATGGTTTCTAATTTTTCAGCAAGAACTGTTTCTAAATTATAAGTCCAAACTTCTAGCTTATCCTCTGAGAAAATGGATTGTAATTGGTATGTAATTTCTCGTGGCGTAATATGGTCACCTGTCGTTATATCAATAAAGACAACTTCACGTAAGGTGTCAAATGTCGCATTTAGTTTAAGGGAAAAACCTCCATATTCGTCATCTTGTCGAATTGGCTCTAACTTATCAATTTCAAATTGGAAACCTTCAGAAGGTCGATTAATTATTTCTTTGAAGATTGATTGAATATTTTCTTCGTTAAGAGGTTGACCTTTCAGGGTAACATCTAAATCCATTGTTGTCCGTTTATCTAAGCCAATCATCTGTCCGATAAGAAATCCACCTTTCACAATGAAAGAATCTTTATACTTGCTCTCTGAGATGAGTTTTAAGACTTGTTCAATCAGAAAATTTTGCTGAACTTGTTGAGCAGGTATCCCTTTTTCTCTTGCAATATTCTTGACTTTGGCTTTGAAACTATTAGCATTTGAGAATTTCAAGACAAGACCTCCACATATGATTGTAGTTTTTCAGTAACTTTAAATAGTTGTGCATAGTGATACAACTTACTGTAATCTACAGCTTCTTTTTTGAAGTAAGCTTGAAAAGCTGGAGCAATAACTTGAATATCGACATGGTAAGCTGTTCTCAAACACTCCACTAATGTTCGTTCCATATCATATACTGAGATAAACTGTCCAGCCTGTCGCTCCAGTTTAATCATACCGATTTCATGATACTTTCTAGCGACAATTGGCTTGACACCAGCTTCTTTCATTGGCCTCGTATTTGTCCCGAAAGGAAAAGTCATCACAGGCTCAAATGGAATGGTAAGGGACAGACCATATAACCAAAGTGCTGTTTCTAAGGAATAAATTCCTTTTGGAAAACGGTACTGTAAACTAAAATAGTCATCGATATAGGTATCTGGCAGATGATAGATACCTCTTTCAATTGATTCCACTTTCCCTTTTGAGACTAATTTATTCAGTTGCTGATAAGAAAAGTTAAGCTCTTCCATATCACGAAAAGTTATTACTCCATGATTATTTTTAATATAATTATAAACGGGTTTCTCTAACAAATCCATATCACCACCTCCAAAACAATATGCTAACACTTTATAACAATGTTAGCACATTGTTATAAAATAATCAACGATAAACGAAAATAATATGCTAACAAATCCGATTATTGTTAGCATATCCTTTTTTATTTCGTCGTATAAGCAAAACCCAAACTACTATCCACTCCAGATAATTTACGTAAGGTATAGTTTGGATTATCATTGTAGTTGGTTTCTGAGATAAGAAATGAACCGTCTGGGTAGACTTTCTCCACAAAAGCCACATGTCCATATTCTGTTGGTGTACCATGTCCTCCTCCCGCAAAGGAAAGAATAGCTCCTGCTTGTGGACTTGTCCCTGTCTCTCCACCGAGACTTGTGGCTGTACGCACCCAATCTTGGCCATTGCCCATGGTACTGATAATTGGAATCTTCTCTCCATTCTTACCTTTGAGTTTTAGACCCAGTTGGTTGATACGGGCTGCAACTCCCCAAGTACATTGGCCGTAAGCATATCCCATACCGTCACCACCTCCTGTAATAGAGTTCTCAAATAGTTCTCCTCGAACAGCTTCAAGTGCTTTTGGATCACTTTGTGCTGTCCCACCGTTGGGTTGACTAAAGCCTTTTTCAATTTGGTAATACCACTCACTGGCCCGTGTCTGACGTTCAAGTAGTTTATCACCACTATTTCCTCTCCAGTAAATGAGAAAGAGTTGGGCAAGACTAGCTGGACTTCCTGGATTTTTGAAGAAGTCCTTTAACCAGTTGGTGTAATAAGGACTATCCCCATTCAACATGAAATTCAGTTGTAATCCCTAAGTCATACTATTTTTGATGTTTTCCTTTGGCATATTCCAACAATAAAGTATGTCTGCGTGACCCATCCGCGGTATCTGTCCATTGGCCTAAGCCTAAACCACGTTTGAGAATATTTGGGTAAAGTCCATTGTATATAGTTGGACCATTAAGCGAGAGCCAGCCCTCATCATCCCACGAACTGTCTGTCGTACCAATAGTGGGAGATAGATAGGCGCCCTCCGCACGCTTGGGATTAATAGAGGATTCTACCGACCAATTTCCTAAAATGGCTACGATAGCTTGATTTGTCGCACCTTTGCTTTTGAGATAGTCATAAATCGCCTTGGCTCTCTCGAACTCATCGCCACCAAACTGACCGATAGTTAGAAGAATGGTTGTCTGAACCTGGATTACTTTTGGAAAGTAGAAAGCTGTATTGACATAGACCAACTTATCCATGTCATCATTAACCTTTTGATAAGTGACTTTTAGACCCGTTCCGTCTTTGGTCTGACCAATAATATCTCCTGCCAAGACTTGTTGATTTTCACTCACTCTGCCTGAATGAATGCCAAACAAGGTTAGTTTAGTCTTATTCACTCCCTTATCAGAGGTCAAAATAACGTTCTCTCCATTAAGAGATACATTGCCATCTATCGTAGCCACAATGACTTGCCCTTCTTTTGCTTCTAAGATGATATGATAATGAAGCGTTGGTTTCTCATCAATGATCTCATAACCATATCGGTAGGTCATGTTTAAGCTATTCTCATCAGTCTGTCCCTGAAAGGGATTGTCCAATTCTTGAAGGGCTAGATAATTGCCTTCTTCGGTCAACTTCTTTAGTTCTTCCTGGTCCTCCTCAGACAACTTGTAAGCATGTTCTTTATACAAGTCAGACATGGATTTAATAGAATCACCACCATTTAACTTCGTCCACACTTGACTGAGAAATTATTTGTAGGTCGCACCACCTGTTTCCATGAAATCGTCAAGCTTGTAGTATTGGTATTGATGATTCATGTAAACCATGACCTCATCAATCTTGGTGTAATAGGTAATCCCCTTTTCGTTGGTTCTCGTATATTCCGTATCTTCCCACGTCATGTGGGTATAGTTCTTACTCAATTCTACCTCATCTTGTTGAATGACACTGCTTCCTGAAATACTCATGAAAAAGCTCATCATCAAAAGGAGTATCAAAAGAATGCCTGAGCCAATCCAAGTCAAAGGATTTCCCACAATTGCAGAAAAGAAGGTCAGACTTCCTTTAATGGATTGGACAATCCCCTTAATTCCTGCTAGATTGTGCTTTCTAGCATGCTTTAAAAAGTCTGGTAACGTCTTCTTGATTTAAGAGGTTTCTGGCGTATGAATCCTCTTCCCTTTTTGAAATTCTGGAATCGTTCCTTTCCATAAGAAAATTTTGTTTTGGTAAACCGCACACCAGTCTGTCCACTTTTCACCGCCACTTTACCTGCTTGATAGGTGAACCTGCCATAGCATCTGGCTTTCAAGCTAGTATACTTTAAGGTTCTTAGACCATCTAAATCATCATCCTGTGCTACCAGGTCAAGCGATTCAGATGCAGCTAAGCCTAATCCAACTTTGACTTTGGTAGAGTTTTTCTTAGACTTTCGGACTTTCTTGAGTTGTTTGACCTCACGTTTGACAGAACTTACTTCTTTTTCTGTACTTAGTCGATCAAATGATTTTTCTTAGTGAAACTGAAAACGAGGCTTCAAGGAAGACTTTTCTTTTTGGAAAGTAAACTTGGGATTAACTGCCTTGTGCTTTTCACTTAGTTTCACGTCTGACAAATGTTTTCTTATCGTCCGCAAACGCTCTTGAGCTTGAGGAAGTCGATAGTTCTTGATTTCCTTTACCTTCAACAGTCTAGGAGAAACATAGGTAATTTCCTTTAGAAACTTCTCTTCTGCTTCCTTTTGGCTACTGAGTAGATTTACTTTTAACTCTGTTTTCTTTCCCTGAAACAGAGAATTTTTGGCTGATTTTCGAAATCTTCCATTATTAGGAACAGTCTGTCTTAAGGCTCTAACTTCTTTCCGATAATACATTCGGGCTGATTTTAAGTTGCTTCGAAAGTTTTTCCTATCCTGTTTGACTAGCTTTTTACCCTTTTTCATCTCATGTCCTCATTTTTTCAGGATCCGTACTCATGATGTCAAAAGGCTTTGTATGTTGTGGAATTTTATTCTTGAAAGGAACAACGGTGGAACCGGCCTTGATAAGTCCTGCCCCTTTTTCAGGATTGATTAAGTACTTCTCCAGCTCTTTAGAAAGCCCAAGCATATGCACCAATTCTTCTCGATCCCTCTTAGCCTGTTTTAATAGAATCATGAACTCGCTATTGGCAATAATGCGTCTGCCGTTGGCATCCAATGGAAGTGTCTCCACATTTTGAGTAATGCCTGTCGGTATCGCACCATACTTACGGACACGACTCCAAAGTTTGAAGAAGAAATCAGAGGCATGCTTGTCCAATAAGAGTAGCTGCATTTCATCAAAGTAAATCCAGGTCTTCTTCCCTAGTTTTTGATTTTTCACCACACGATTCCAAATCTGGTCAAAGATAACCATAAGGGCAATTTGTTTTAATTCATCGCCTAGCTTTTTGACATTGTAAATCAGGAAATGACTGTCTGTTTTAATATTGGTCCGATGTGAAAATATGTCCAGCGACCCTTCCACATAGAGTTCCATATCCAGTGCCAAGTCCTTAGCTTCCTGTTCAGGTTGTTGAGCTAAGACAAAGACCCATTCGACCAAGGACGGTCTGTCAAAATACTTATAAGTGAGTATTGTCACACGGTCAATCAAGGACTTTTCACGACCATCCATTTTACGGTTCAAGAGCTTTCCAATCCAAGACAAGAGAAATTCAGACTTGACCTTAACCGGATCCTCATCCATATTCTCATCAAATAGATCTAAGACATTTAAGAAGGTGGTAGAATCTGGGGCAATATCAATACTCTCCCCACCAAAGGCTTGACCGATAATACTGTACTCATTTTCTGGGTCAACAATAATAATTTCAGTATCACTATCTGATTCCTTTAGCTTAGTAAAGATGATTTCATGTTTTGTCGCCATCCCTTTTCCAGCTCCAGAAGTCCCTAAAATCAAACCTGACGGGGTACTTAACTTGCCACGGTCAATACTGATAATATTACTTGAAATCTGATTAATGCCATAAAATTTCCCACCCTTGTCCTGAATATCTACGGAAGTCCAAGGTGCATTCACGGCAATATTTGAAGTCGATAGAGACTGAGAGACACCTTCAAGATAGTTCTTACCAAATGGCAAGAGACTATTAAAAGCAGCTTCTTGCATGTAGGTCAAGTTATCGATAATCATATCATTAGACCCAGCCACTTGCTTGATAATATCAAGGGACTGCTTGAGTCGGTCTTCAGTATCCGCCAGCACGCCAATTAGAAATACGGTGTCAAACAGTTTATCTCCTGTTTGGGTCATGGTTTGAAGAAGAGCCTAAGCTTCATCGATGTTGTTCTCAAGAACATGGCCGACCTTCTCCAAATAGATGCCTGTCCGTGCCATCTTTTGTTGTTCCCCAATCTTTTGCGATTCCATCAAGGTCTTCTTAGTTCGTAGCTTGGTCATTGTTTCAGACTTAGTAGAGCCTTTAGCATGTAGGCTAATCATCACTTCTAAATCTGACTGCATTAAGTCTCGAATAAATTTATCCCCTAGCTCCATACCATAGTCACGAACATAGACAATCTGTAATAATCGATCGTCCAATTCAATATGATGCTTGTGGTTAAAGAAAAGGTAGGTTGGGGCAATAAAGTGTTTGGTGGATTGACCTGAGAGGGACAAATCCTTGTAAGAGAACGATAAATAATTTTCACCTCGTAACATCTCCGCAAGGACATTCACTCGCTCCTCTCCACCGAGCAGACCAAGAGATACATCAATCTCTAAAAAGCCACTCTTGAAATATTCCCCAATTTGTGGCAGAGAACGAAAAGCTAGTTTTGGTGTTTGGTCGCTCTTGCCAAATGAAAGAAACTTGACGGCTGAAAAGTTGTTCTCACCAGCCTCTAAGTTGGCATTCATCATGTGATTTAATTCATCACGATAAGCATCAAACCCATCTTCCTGTAAGGGCTAGAGAATACTCTTACGGAATTTTTCTCAACAATTGCTCCCTTATCGTCTAAGCCAACTGTTTGATAATTGACATCTCCTAAGAGATAGGTTTGTGAGAAAAAACTTGGACTGACCTGCATGAGTCCATTTTGAAAAAGTCCCTGACAGGATAACGTATTTACGGTAGAAGGTCTAATCTCCTGATTCTGTGTTTTAGTCTTTTACTTTTTGTCATTAGAAGAGGTCTTTGGTTTCATTGAGTGTTTTAATTTTTTCACGTTGATCTCCTTTTCTTCCAGTAAATGTACGATCTGGTACTGTTAGTTCATAATGAAATCGGTACTTGAGGTAGATTTCAAATAGTAAATCATTAGGGCGATAGACACCAAATAACATGAGTGGAATGGTAAAGCTAAAAACAAAACCATAGACAAACCAATCCCCAAATTGCCAGTAAAATAGGTTCAAGCCCAATACCAAAATGGTTAGGGCGATGGCTGGAAATACAAAAACAATCTGTTTAGTTGTAAATCCCAGCCATACCCTATGTTGTACCTTTGAGATGTCCTTAAAGACACGTGTATTCATAAATAATTGCTCCTTCTTTGATAAAAGGACTAAGATGAAAATCTCAGTCCAGTTTGAAGTACGACGCGCATGTCGTATATCTGAGGTGTAAGTCCTCGGTGGGTATCCGCTACCGGTGAACCCAAAAGCGATTCCCAAGCCTGACTATCGTGAGGTAGCGGATTAAAACGGTCTGGGGATAGAGCGTTTTAAGTCTGACGCTGGAAATAAGAATCAAACAATTTAATTTTGAAATTCAAATCAATTTATAACGATATTTTAGAAGATATGCTGTGCTATTCCAGATTCAGTTTGCTATACATGCCCGTCGTACCACAAAATCCCGTGTCTGATGAGGCACGGGATTTTTTAGCTTCTTTACTGAGATGGATTTTCCTTTTTAGTTCGTGCCAACCTCAAGGCACGATTTGGATTGAGACGATTAAATAGTTCTTCCAATTTCTTTTCATTCCAAACGTCTGCGGCGGAAACAAAATTGCCATCCGCATCTCGGAAAGATATCGGTTTATCTCCCATACCAGTCTCCTAGTCTACAAATTCAAACTCAAATTTACCAATGCGGACCAAATCACCATCTTTAGCACCACGCGCACGTAGAGCTTCATCAACCCCCATACCACGTAACTGACGGGCAAATTTCATGACAGATTCATCACGATCAAAGTTGGTCATATTAAAGAGTTTCATGAGTTTTTCACCAGAAAGCACCCATGTCGCATCGTCATCACGGCTAATTTCAAAGGCTTTCTCTTCCTCGTCAAAGCCGTAGTATGCTTCTTCTTCCATATCTGACTCATCATAGAGCAAGAATTCTGGTGTCTTGTCTAACAATTCAGCTGTCGCATCCAAGAGCGTTGCCAGACCTTGCTTAGTCAAACCAGAAATTGGGAAGATAGCTGGTAACTCTTCAAATTCATCGTAGTTTTCAGCCAATTTTTTCTTAAATTCTTTAAGATTTTCTTGACTCTCAGGCATGTCCATCTTATTGGCTACAATGATCTGTGGACGCTCCATGAGACGGAGGTTATAAGACTCTAACTCCTTATTGATAGCTAAGTAGTCCTCATAAGGATCACGTCCTTCGCTAGCTGACATATCAATGATGTGAAGGATGACACGTGTACGCTCGATGTGACGGAGGAACTGAGTTCCCAAACCAACACCTTGACTAGCCCCTTCAATCAAACCTGGCAAGTCGGCTACTGCAAAGGATTCACCTGATTGGGTACGAACCATACCTAGATTTGGCACAATAGTGGTAAAGTGGTAGGCACCAATTTTAGGTTTAGCTGAGGTAATAACACTTAAAAGTGTTGATTTCCCAACAGATGGGAATCCTACTAAACCGACATCTGCCAAGATTTTTAGTTCCAATTGTAACTCACGTTCCTGACCTGGTTCTCCATTTTCAGAGATTTCCGGTGCAGGATTTTTTGGTGTCGCAAAGCGGATATTTCCACGACCACCACGACCACCGTGGGCAACGATAAATTCTTGACCATGTTCAATCAAATCTGTCAAGACCTTACCAGTCTCTGCATCACGGACAGTCGTACCTTGTGGCACTCGAACTCTAAGATTCTCAGCACCACGTCCATGCATTCCTTTGGTCATTCCTTTTTCCCCAGAATCAGCCTTGAAATGACGATTGTAGCGGAAATCCATCAAGGTACGCAAACCTTCGTCTACAACGAAGACCACATTTCCTCCACGACCACCATCACCACCCCAAGGACCACCATTAGGGACATATTTTTCACGGCGAAAGGCAACCATGCCATCACCACCATTACCAGCCTTGACCTTAATCTTGGCTGTATCTAAAAACATACTCATTATTTCTTCTCACTTTAAAAAAGGGCTGGGAAATCCCAGTCACTAAATTTTCTTGAATCTATTTTATAGATTACTGAGGGCACCAATTGCAGTTGCAAAAATTCCCAATAAACTTGCTACTAGCATGATAATCACGATAAACAAGGTTATTTTCTCAAACATAGTTTTTTTACGATTTCCATTATCTCCAAATGCCATTTTTTTCTCCTTCGTTACATTCTATTTTCTATTATCTTAGCATGAATTGAGCTAGTTTTCAATAGTCACTTGCTACCGGCGCAATAATCCATAAAATGATATAAGCTACAATTCCTGCCCCATAACAAAATGCAAGAACACCCCATATTACACGAACAATAGTTGGATCCATATCTAGGTAATAGGCCACTCCAGCACAAACACCCGCAATCTTTTTGTCACGCCCACTTCTCATTAATTGTTTTTTCATAGCTGTTCCTCTTTCTATTCTTCATGGTCTTTCCAATAATCTCTTATGCTGATCAACTGTGTTTTTGAAGCCTTCAGCATGCGTCTAGAGCCTTTTACTGGTACAGAGACCACCTTTTGCGGAAGATACAAAACTGTCTTAAAGATACGCTGACTGACCGTATCATCTTTTGCTAAATCTTTCTGGAAGTTATTTGAAATTATGGCATCCAGATAAAACTCATGCACTCGTTTCCCAAAGTTCTCGGCTGAAATCTCGTACAATTTCTCTGATAAGGTATGCTCATTCATATCTGGCGTTGCAATCAGGGCCTCCAGAATAGCTCCAGCCAAATCATGTTCACCGTAATACAAGGTTCCAAACATTTTATCACTGATAAGATTGTCCAGATAAGGATTTCCGTGAGCAATGACAGGTGTTCCACTGGCCAAACTTTCCAAGTAGGTCAAGCCTTGCGTTTCGCTTGTCGAGGCCGAGATGAAGAAATCCGCCGCCTTATAGTAAAGAGCTGTCTCACTAGGAGCAATCATACCTGTAAAGATAACAAAGTCTTGAATCTCTAGTTTCTGGGCCTGCTCTTTGAGGTCATCCAGATAAGGACCGTCCCCAGCTACCACCAGTTTAACCTTGTCTTCTTCTTTCAGAACTTCTGCAAAAGCTGCTAAAACTGCTTGAATATTTTTTTCATAGGAAATTCTCGAAAGACTCAGCAACATCTTTTCACCATCTTGAATCCCTAGTTTACTACGCAGTTCTTTCAGATTTTCTTGCTTGATTTCCGGACGCTCAAACTTGGCTAATTCAATCCCAGTCGGAATGACCCGCTTTTCAACCTTAACCTTATAGTCAGATAGCAAGTCACGGACAATCTCACTAGGACAAATAACCCCATCCACATCGTGCAGGAAACCTCTGACAAGATACTTGACCATGCTAGGACGAATCAGCAAACCCTTGGCAATATAATGCACATAGTCTTCATACTGGGTGTGATAGGTATGGATGACTGGAATCTTCAATTCACGCGCAATCCAAATCCCCAACAAGCCTAAAGAAAATTCTGTCTGAGTATGGATAATATCTAGCTGATACTGCTTGGCAATTTCAAGTGCCTTGCTAAAGCCTCGATAGGCAAAGCGGCGATCCTTAAAAGCAAAGAATGGAACACTTGGAATGCGGATAATTTGCCAATCTTCATAGCGATTGACATCCTTATCTGTCGTCGTAAAGATAAAAACAGCATGTCCCTGCTTTTCAAGTTCTGTTTTCAAGGTTCGAATACTGGTCGCAACACCTGAAACCTGAGGAAAATAGGTATCTGTAAATAAACCAATTCGCATAGATTACCTCACTTTTTACTTTCTCCCTAAAGCGGCTTGTTTCTCATAAAATTCCAACCAGATTTGTAACAGATGCTCTTCAGAATACTCTCTAGAAATATTCTTAGCTTTTTCTTTCAAATCTTTTAAAGCAGCAGGATTTGCTTGATATTCCAGAATAGCTTCTTTCATCTCTTCTCTATCTGCTGTCGCCCGATAATTTCCCTCTAAAATTACCTTATAGAGATCTAAATCACGCAACATAATAGGAGCTTCACAACTAGCAGCCTCTAAAATCGTCATCGGAAAGAGCTCATTGTAACTAGGCAACAAGAAAAGATCCGCTAGGGCATACAATTCGCGCATCCGCTCTGGCGACACAATACCTGGAAAAATCAAATTTTTAGGGGGATTTTCCATCATTTTCTTATAACGTTCATAACCATCTGTTATGCCACCAAAAGAGAAACCACCCGCCCAGATAAAAGTAATCTGAGGCAATTCCTCAGCCAGACGGATAAAGTCATCAATCCCTTTTCGTTTCTGAACTTGCCCAGCACCTACTACGATAAACTGATTGTCACTAAGACCTAGCTCTGTTCGTAGTCTCGCTACCTCTTCTTGTGAAAGGGGATGCCATTTTTCCTTGTTTACAAAGTTAGGAATATAAGTCACTTTTTCACGTGGAATACCAGCTGCCACCAAATCCTCGATAAACATAGGGTTGACCACAACCAAGTGCTCCATCCGATTGTAAAAAGAAAATACATAGCGTTTAACAATTCCCTTTAAGAAAAATGGAATTTTCAAACTCCCCTCAAGTGTATCAGGCAAGAAATGCACATAGCCAATTTTTCTCCCTGAGCGTTTCTTTTGAAATGTAGATAAATAATAGGGGAAATCAATCGTATGAAAGTGAGTCACATCTGCCTCAATTGGTAGATTTTCAGTAACAATCAATTGATCCTTTGCATCACGGTGAAGAAGACGAACTAATTCACGGTAGGCACCTGAAACTCCTTGTCCTGCTACTTTCTCACTTGAACTCAACATATTGATGCGTAATTTCTTTTTTTCCATAACTACTATTATATCATTTTCTTTGAATAAAATCAGCAAAAGAAAGGAGAGACTAGAGGAAAAGAGGGGAAATTTCCTCTCTTTCCAATGGTCTCTCACATGCTTTTATCTGTTTACTTAATGCCTAGGGCAATGCGGGCATAGCGACTCATTTTTTCAACAGTCCAGGCTGGATACCAGACTAATTTGACCTCAGTATCAGTTACTTCTGGCACCTCTGTCATGGCATCATAAATCTGGTCCGTCAAAAGATCTGCCAGGGGACAACCCATAGTTGTCAAAGTCATATCAATCTCTGTTTGACCTGTGTCGCCATCAAAACGAATCTCATAAATCAAACCAAGATTGACAATATCGATTCCCAACTCAGGGTCGATGACTTCTTCCAAGGCTGTTAAAATGCGTGTTTTGATATTCTCAATTTGCTCTTCTGTATAAGCCATATTCATCCTCACTCTTAGTCTTCAATAAAATCACGAAGCGGTTTGCTACGACTTGGTTGGCGTAATTTTCTCAAAGCTTTAGCTTCAATCTGACGGATACGTTCGCGAGTCACATTAAAGACTTTACCCACATCTTCAAGGGTACGCATTTTTCCATCATCTAATCCAAAACGTAGACGCAAAACATTTTCTTCACGGTCTGTAAGAGTATCCAAGACCTCATCCAACTGCTCACGCAAGACGATACGAGTTGTATAGTCCACTGGATTTTCAATCACTTCATCTTCGATAAAGTCTCCAAGATGGCTATCATCCTCTTCACCGATCGGTGTTTCAAGGGATACTGGTTCTTGGGCAATCTTCAAGATTTCACGAACCTTATCAGGGGTCATATCCATACGTTCAGCGATTTGTTCTGGTGTTGGATCTTGTCCCAATTCTTGAAGGAGATTACGCTGTTCACGAACCAATTTATTGATGGTTTCAACCATGTGAACTGGGATACGGATGGTACGAGCTTGATCCGCAATAGCACGAGTGATAGCCTGACGAATCCACCAAGTTGCATAAGTTGAAAACTTGAACCCTTTAGAATAGTCAAACTTGTCAACCGCCTTCATCAAGCCCATATTTCCTTCTTGAATCAAGTCAAGGAACTGCATACCACGGCCGACATAACGCTTGGCTATAGAAACAACCAAACGAAGGTTGGCTTCCGCAAGACGTTGTTTGGCTTCGATATCACCAGCTTCTACAGCCAGTGCTAATTCTTTTTCCTCTTCATTGGTCAAGAGAGGAACGACCCCGATTTCTTTCAAGTACATACGGACAGGGTCATTAACCTTAGCAGAAGTTGAACCAATCAAGTCCTCGTCACTGAGTTCTGGTTCTTCTTCAGCACTAAGAACACGCGCACTTGGATTTCCTTCGTTATCTGTGATAGAAATTCCTGCATCTTGAATCCGTTGCAAGAGATCTTCAATCCCATCAGCGTCCAAGGTAAAAGGAACGACAAGACTAGCATTGATTTCATCATCTGTCGCTGTCCCTTTTTGCTTATGATTACGGATAAATTCTGCTACTTGTACGTCAAATGTTGTTACTTCTTTTTGTTTTGTTGCCATTATTACTCCATTCTTCTCTTTTGGGAAATTAAACGTTCCAATTCTTCTAAGGCTGTGTCTGTATCTCCTACATGGCTAGCTTCCTGCACCTTCTTTTTGATTCTCATATTGTCCTGATTCAAGAGAGCCTTGTTTCGAGTCATTTCTACTTCACTTAGTTCCTGCGGTGACATCTCAGCAGGTAAATCCTGAGCTAAAACTTGGTACCAAGCTCTTTCAACTTCCTCTGTCTGTTCTGCTAAAACTTCTGGAGGAAGATTGCCATACTGACCAAGCAAGTCATATAAGACCTGAAATTCAGGTGTATCAAATGCAAAGTCTTCCCGCAATCGATAATCGTTTAAAATAAGGGGAGATTCCATCATTCGATAAAGTAGATGGGCTTCTGCCCTCATAATAGCCGATAACTGCTTGGTGACAGGCATAGTGATTGACGTCGGTCTGGAAATTCCTTCCATGCGATTCTGCCTTTGCACCTGACGGCTTTCATTAATAATCTGCTCAATCTGGGCATAATCAAAGGACACCAGACTGTCAGCTAAAATATGAATATAGCTGTTTTGAGCAGTGATGGACTTTTCTTGAACAATCAAGGGAGCTATTTTTTCAATAAACTCAATCTGAGCCTGTAGATTTTCACTATTTTCAGGCTTGTACTGGTGAATGTAAAACTCAATCGGACTAATACGAGTTTTCGTTAATAGATAGGCCAAGTCTTCTGGACCATTTTTTTGTAGATACTCATCTGGATCCAAGTTATCAGGCATGCTGATGATCTGCACAGGCATCTCACCAATTTCGTCCAGCGCTTTCAATGTCGCAGCTTGCCCAGCCTTATCGCCATCGTAAACAAGAACCAACTTCTTGGTTAACCTTTTTAGATGCTCAACATGCTCGCGACTCAAGGCTGTTCCCATGGACGCCACAGCATTTTCGATTCCAGCCCGATAGGCTGCGATAACATCCATGAATCCTTCCATCAGATAAATCTCACTGGCTTTTCCAGAAGATTTTTTTGCCCTATCCATATGATATAATTCGTAACTTTTGTTAAAAATTGCAGTCGATCGGCTATTTTTATACTTAGAAGTTTGTGAATCCGTTTTCTGCCAGATACGACCTGAGAAGGCAATGACCTTTCCCTGATCATTTGTCAGGGGAAACATAATCCGATTGTGAAAAGTGTCTACAAATTGATTGGCATCTGATAGGTAAAATAGCCCTGAATCTAGAAAATCCTCATCACGATACTGACCAGACAAACGTTGATAGAGATAGTTTCGTTCTGGAGGTGCTAAACCAATCCGAAAATGCTTTAGCACTTCATCTGTCAAACCACGCTGATAAAGGTAGTTTCTGGCCTCTTCCCCCATGGTCGTTGTCATGAGAATAGCATGATAAAATTTGGCAGCATCTTCGTGCATATCATAAAGAGCTTGGTGGGGTGAAGCTGGCTTCTGTTCACTATAAAGCGGTTTTTCCATCTCTATCCCGACACGCTGACCTAAGATTTGGACAGCCTCCATAAAGGGAACCCCTTGGTACTCCTCGATGAACTTAAAGACGTCACCTGAGCGACCACAACCAAAACAGTGGTAAAACTGCTTGTCCTCTACAACGTTGAAAGAAGGTGTTTTTTCACCATGAAAAGGACAGAGCCCTAGATAGTTCCGTCCTGCCTTTTGTAAAGAAATCACATCTCCTATGACTTCCACAATGTTGGCATTGTTTTTGATTTCTTCAATGACTTGTTTGTCAACCATACACAATACCTCCATGTTATCATAGTTTACTTTATATAGTATACTTTATTTCAGAAAAAAAGTAAACCATTTCACGCATTTTCCCTACTTTATTCAAAGAGTTGATAATAATCAGAGATTTTCATTTTTGCTTTTTCTTCTTGGTTCAAATCTTGAATAATTCGTCCTTCTTTCATGACAATTAAACGATTGCCATATTTGAGAGCATCTTCCATGTGATGAGTAATCATAAGAGCTGTCAACTGATCTTTCTTGACAAATTCATCTGTCAATTCCATGAGGGAAACACTGGTCTTTGGATCAAGAGCTGCAGTATGCTCGTCTAGCAAGAGTAATTCAGGTCGCTTCAAGGTTGCCATCAAGAGACTCAAGGCTTGTCTTTGACCACCTGATAAAAACTCAATCGGTGTATTCAAGTGTTTCTCAAGACCATTTCCTACTTTTTCAATTGTTGTCTGAAACTCATCCTTATAACTAGTCAAGCGTCGTGGAAATAGTTCACGCTTTTCACCACGAAACTTGGCAATCAAGAGATTCTCTGCCACTGTCATACGAGGAGCTGTCCCCATCTTTGGATCTTGGAAGACTCGAGACAGATACTTAGCCCGCTTCTCTGGTGAAAACTTAGTAACATCTTCACCCAAAATACGGATGGTTCCACTGGTTAATGACAAGGTTCCTGCAATAGTGTTAAAGAGAGTTGATTTCCCAGCACCATTTCCACCTAAAATCGTGATGAAATCCTGTTCAAAAATTTCTAAGGAAACATCATTTAAAATAATCTTTTCTTCATCAAAGCCATTTTTAACGACTTTGGTTGCATTTTTTAATTCTACAATTGCTGTCATTTGCTTAATTTGGCTCCTTTCAAGATTGTTTGCTTAAATGTTGGAATCATGAGACAGACTGCTAAAATCAAGGCACTGTATAAACGAAGGTAACTTGTATTAAAGCCAAGCGCAATAACTGCCCACACTAAGAATTGATAAGCGATAGAACCTACAACGATGGTAACTAGACGTTCTGCCAAGCTCAAACTCTTGAAGATAACTTCTCCAATAATCAAACTTGCAAGCCCCACAACGATAACCCCGATTCCTCTAGATACATCGGCATAGCCTTCTTGCTGGGCAATGAGAGCTCCTGCAAGGGCAATCACACCATTTGATAAGACCAAGCCCATAAGCTCCATGCGTCCAGTATGAATCCCGAAACTTCTAGCCATATCAGGATTGTCACCTGTAGCAATATAGGCTTGTCCGAGTTTGGTGTCCAAGAAAAAGAGCATGAGAGCAATGACAAGACTGACAAAGATAAGACCTGTCAAGAGTTGGTTCAAGTCTGAATCAAAAGGCAAAACATCCTGAATTTGCTTGGTTCCAAGCAGGCCTAAATTCGCACGTCCCATAATCAAGAGCATGATTGAGTGACAAGAAGTCATCACCAAAATCCCTGAGAGCAAAGTGGGGATCTTCCCTTTTGTATAAAGAAGGCCTGCTGCCATTCCAGCCAAACAACCGGCTCCAATAGCAACAAGTGTCGCTAAAAAGGGGTTCACACCTTTGGTTATCAAAGTGACAGCAACAGCTCCCCCAAGAGGGAAGGAACCTTCTGTCGTCATATCTGGAAAGTTTAAAATCCTAAATGTCATAAAGATTCCCAGACCTAAAATAGCCCAGACAAATCCTTGAGAAATAATGGAAACAATCATATTTTATTTAATCCTTTCTATATTCATCTTTTTAAAAAATGGGAAGAGTCTCCTCCTCCCTTCCTTATTTATTCGATGACTTGTCCTGCTTCTTTGAGAACAGACTCAGGAATCGTAATACCTAGTTCTTGTGCTATTTTTTTATTGATGACTGACTTACCAGTTGAAAAGACATTGACTGGAGTATCAGCTGGTTTCGCACCTTTCAAGACTTGCGCAATCATTTTTCCAGTTGCCACACCAAGGTCATGTTGGTCAACTACAACGGATGCCAAACCACCTACTTCTACCATAGCTGTCGCACTTGGATAAATTGGTTTCTTAGAACTTTGATTGCTAGAGACAACCGTTGGAAATCCTGATGCAATGGTGTTATCAATTGGAACCCAAATAGCATCTACCTTGCTAGTCATAACAGTGACAGTTGAGGCAATTTCATTTGTTGAAGGAACTGCAAATGTTTCCACTGTCAGACCTGCTTTTTCAGCATAAGCCTTAAATTCTTCGACCTGTGTTTTTGAATTGTCTTCGCTACTTGAGTAAAGAGCTCCGATTGTTTTCACATTCGGTGTCAAAGCTTTGATGAGTTCAACTTGTTGTTGAGCTGGATTGTGGTCAGATACCCCTGTAATGTTGCCACCTGGTTTTTTCAAATCTTTGACCAAGTTAGCACCAATTGGGTCTGTAATAGCAGCCATGATAACCGGTAGGTCTTTTGTGGCACTAGCCAAACCTTGAGCAGCTGGTGTCGCAATACCAACCACAAGGTCATTTCCATTTGCAACCAATTGTTTACTCATTGTCGCAACCTTACTTTGGTCACCTTCTGAGTTCATAAAGTCGATCTTCAACTGGTCATCTTTATAACCTTCTTCTGCAAGCCCATCTTGGATCCCTTTATAAATCAAATCAAGAGATGGATGGCTCACAAACTGAAGAACACCAACTTTGGCAACTTTCTTTTCATTCTTATTATTCTGAGCTTCTGATTTATTCATTGAAGAATAAATCAAGCTTCCTGTTACTAAGACTGCTAATGCAGCAATAATTCCAATTAAACGTTTATTTTTCATTTTATTTCTCCTTTTTAATTCCTTTAAAATACTTCACTTATCTAATACTCTTCGAAAATCTCTTCAAACCACGTCAGCTTCACCTTACCGTAGCTATGGTTACTGACTTCGTCAGTTCTATCCACAACCTCAAAGCAGTGCTTTGAGCAACCTGCGGCTAGCTTCCTAGTTTGCTTTTTGATTTTCATTGAGTATAAACAAGCGACGCCATCGTTTTCTTTCCATACTAACCTCCATCAAAAAAGTCCTCACACAAAAAACTTGTGTGAGGACGTCGATGCGCGGTACCACCTCAATTATAGGGAATTTCCCTATCGCTCTGTCTCGCAATAACGAGATGCACTGTAAGGTGTGCTCACCGAATTTTTATGATTTCAAATTCTAAATAACATTCAGCCCAATTTTCATCATCACCACTTATCTGTTTTCAGCTACCACAGACTCTCTTGAAAGTTTGTACGATTACTTTTCTGAATGGTTAAATTATATCATTTTTAAACTACTTGTCAATAGTCTATTAGAATTTTTTTGATCTTCACTTTTGAAAATGATTAGCCTGAATTACGCAAGCCTGTCGCAATTCCGTTGATGGTGATATGAATCAATCGTTCTTGATCACTGGACAATTCTCCACGACGTTGGCGTTTAATCAACTCTAACTGAATATAGTTGAGAATATTAAAGTAAGGCATACGGTAATCCAGACTAGCTTTTAGATATGGATTGTCAGCTAAGAGTTCGTCATGTCCTTCAATAGCCAAGATAACGTTCTTAGTAACTTGCCATTCATTTAAAATAGTCTCATAGATGGCCTTAACTTGCTCGTCTTCACAAAGTTTAGCATATTCAAAAGCAATATTCATATTTGATTTTGACAAAACCATATCAACATTTGAAAGAAGCGATTGGAAGAAAGGCCAATTTTGGTACATATCTCGTAAAATAGCAATATTCTCTGGATTTTTATCAATAAATTCCTTGAAGCTTGAACCAACCCCGTACCATCCAGGGAACATAACACGACTCTGTGACCATGAGAATACCCAAGGGATGGCACGCAAACCACCGATTTCAGTAATCGTCTTACGAGCTGCTGGACGAGAACCAATATTAAAGCTTGAAATAGCCTTGATTGGACTTGACTCAAAGAAATAGTCATAAAAATGCTCATTACCAAAGACCAAATCACGGTAGATATCGTAACTACGGTCCACTACTTGATCCATAATGGCTTCATAACGATTTGAGGTATTGGTATCGCTCTTCTTCTGAGTAATCATACGGTTAATAGCTGCCGATACTAGCATTTCAAGATTATAGTAAGCGGCGTCTTTATTACCGTATTTATTGCCAATTACTTCACCCTGCTCCGTCAAGCGGATACGATCCTTGATAGATTTGAGCGGTTGAGATGTGATGGCTTCATAGGTTGGCCCGCCACCACGACCGACAGTACCACCACGACCATGGAAGAAGGTAACCTTAACGCCAAATTCATCTCCAATAGCAGTCAATTGTTGTTGAGCCTTGTAGAGGGTCCAACATGATGATAGGTAACCACCATCTTTATTACTGTCAGAGTAGCCAAGCATGATTTCTTGGTAGTTATTTCGTGAGGCAATCCATTTTTTGGCAAGGCTAAGAGAAAGATATTTTCTCATTGTTTCCTCTGAATGATCCAAGTCTTCAATTGTTTCAAAAAGAGGAACAATCTGAACACGCGCTCTTTCCGTATCCACCAGTCCTACTTCTTTTAATAGGACAGCTAATTCTAGCATATCAGAAAGGCTGGTTGCATGTGAAATGATGGTCTGACGAATGACATCATCTCCCAACTTATCTTTCAAAACACGAGCCGTCTTAAAAATAGCTAGTTCTTTTGCTAATAGTTCTGATTTTTCTGCGTGAGTCGCAGAAAGAATTCGTGGATCTTCTTCTAATTCTTTCAAGAGAAGGTCACACTTTTCTTCTTCGCTCAACTCGCTATAGCGAGAATGAATTCCTGCTGATTTCAAGAGTTCTGCCACACAGGCTTCATAGACGCTAGAGTCTTGTCGCATATCAATTGATGCTAGGTAAAAACCAAATATCTCTACTGCCTGCAATAATTCCACAAAATCACCTGAAATCAAGGACTCTCCCTTATTTTCTAGTAGAGAATCTCGAATGGCAATCAAATCCTTGTAAAAATCATTGGCTGTTTCATAACGAGGCCCAACTTCCTTATCCTCAATCAGATAGGTTTTAGTTGCCTGAATTTTTGATTGAATATCAAACAAGGCACGACGGTAAAGCTCTTTTTCGCGGTAAATCGAATTATCCTTAGACTGACGAGCCATTTCTCTGACTTGCTTGCTGACATTGACAATGCTAGTTGAAAGAGAAAATTCACGATAAAATTGGTAAATCTTTTCATCATAATAGTTCATGATGACTTCACACTGAGTGAGTGCAGACTGCTTCAAGGTCTCTGCTGTAACAAAGGGATTTCCATCACGGTCACCACCTATCCACATACCCATGGTGATTGGTTTAGCCTGTTTTAAATTCAGACCATGCGCTTGCGCTAAGCGCTTATACTCCGTCGTCAAGTGAGGTACAGCTTTCAAAAAGGAGCTGTTGTAATATTCCATAGCATTCGTGATTTCGTTAGTCACTTTTAATTTTTTCTCACGAATCATGTCTGTCTGCATGATAATTTCGATATAACGGCGCAAATCATTGTGCCATTTTTCTTTATTGATCAACCCCAACTTAACATCACGGTATTTACGCAAAAGACTATGAATATGATTTGTTAAATCCAACATACTTTTGCGTTGCACTTGTGTTGGATGGGCTGTCAAAACAGGGACAACATTCAAGTGTTCTAGGATCTCAACGGCATTTTCCTTTTCTGCTACCAATTTAATCGTTGTAGATAATTTACCTAAGTAGTCCTGATCAATATTATTTTGATGATTGATTTCATAAGCTAAATCCACATCCTCTGAAATATTAATCAAAAGAGGTAAGATTGAAAAATAGCGTGAAATATAGACCATTTCATCATTTGATAAGCTAGTCACTAGACGGTTTAGACCTTGATAATCTTCCTGCGTTGATAATTCTTTCAACTGCATGATTTTTTCAAAGGTCTCTGGTGCAAGCATATTTTTAGTAATATCTTCCAGCAATTCTGTTAGAATCAATACTTCTTCTTGCACAACACTTTTATTACTATAATTTTCTAATTTTTGAAGAGACATAGACTATCCTTTCTTTATTCTACTTCACAGAAGGTTCATTGGTTGATTTTCCAATTCTCGGTACAACTTAGCGCGCTTTTCACTGGCGTCAATATTTAAGACAAAGGCCACTGCCACTGATAAGACTAGAAGACTATTCCCCCCCTGGGATAAGAAGGGAAAGGTTACTCCTGTAGATGGAATCAAGCCCGAAATCCCTCCGATATTGACAAATACCTGAACCAACATCATCCCTCCGACACCGAGTGCAACCATGGCATTGAAAGGATTCTCCGCTCGGATACCGACCAAGATAATCCGCAGAATCATGAAAAACAAGAGAGCTAAAATAAGACTGGCACCAACAAAGCCAAATTCTTCAATCACGATAGAAAAGACAAAGTCTGTATGAGCTTCTGGTAAATAACCTCGTTTTTCAATCGAGTTTCCAAGACCTAGACCAAACCAACCGCCATTGACCATGGCAAAATAAGAATTAGATAACTGGTGACCCGCATCCGCACGATCGGCAAAAGGATTAAAAAAGGCACTAAAGCGCTTGGCTACATAGCCAAATACTGGGATTTTTGAAAAAGTCTCAACACCGATTAGGCTGATAGTGGTCAAGATAAAGACAGAAGCGGCAGATACGAGCGCCAGAATGGTTGAAAACCAGCGATAAGCGATTCCACTAACTGTATACATAATCAAGGAAACCAAGACTAAAATAGTCGCATTTCCTAAATCAGGGAAAATTCCCAAACTTCCAATCAGAACTAGGAGAACGAATCGCCAATCATTAAAAGCACGAGGAAGCCATTGATTTTGAGTCAAAACTTGAAAATCATAAATAGCTATTTCTTCTTGCTGTTTGGAGAATCGGTGAGCCAAATACCAAATAATAATGATTTTTAAGTACTCAGCTGGCTGAATAGTTACTCCTGCAACTGAAATCCAACCGTATGCCCCGTTTACGGAAATACCAATAAAACGAGCCAAGAACAATAAAAGCATTTCTATCAATATAACTAAAATGATTAGTCGCTCATTTCTCAAAAAATCTAGTCTCAATTTATAAATTAAGGCAATCAGTATCAAACTAACAATCCAAAAGATTCCTTGGTTTCGAACCAATTGCAAAGCGCTCTTGCCTTCTTCAATTAAAATAGCACTGGTGGTCGAATAGACCACAATCAAGCCCAAAATAGATAAAAGCAAGTAGGGAATCAAGATGGAATAATTTAATAAGTGCCTCTTACTAATCTTCATAGTATCACCACTCTACTAGGATACAGACAAATCTGTTCCAAATTCCGTTTTATTTTCTAGTTTTGATTGCTATTATACCATTTTTTCAGAAAGAAAAAAACTCTTACCTTACAATCCTTCGAATTTTACTGTTTTTACAGAATTGAGGCAGAATTTGAAATCGTAAAACCATTTTGAATAAGAGTTGCTTCAATCCATTGACTCCGACTAATTAAGTTGCTTTCGTGAATGCCAAAATCAGCCGCAATTTGTTCAGATGTGTCTGCGGAACTCAAAAGGTTTGGGGAACCTTTTGAAGATTAACTGCGTTTCTTCAACAAGCTTACACATTCGACATGAAACGAGTGAACACCAAGTATGCCAAGTAGTTGCGTTCGTATTTGGGAACATATCCACATACTTTTTAACGATAGCATAATGTTATCGTTAAAAGGTTTAATCCATATATAACAAATCAGTGTCTAGCAGCAACTTGCTTTATTATTTCCTCATCAGTTCTTTCATCTTCTAATTTATCAGAAAAGAAGAAACTAAGATTTTTATCATCTTTATATTTTTCATACAAACTTCTTCTTAGAGTATACGCCTTATTACTATTCGCCTTTGATCTGGTATTCTTTCTTCCATCAATCTCTCCATTTCTTCTTACATCATAACAGTATATTGCATTAGGATTGTTTCCCTCACATCTTGAACCTTGGAGCTGTTTAATTAAACCTTGCTTTTCCTCATACTTTTTATCTGGTATAAATTCTGAAAAAATTTCAGAGAAATCTACAAATAAATTTCTATTTGCACTACCTCTATTTATATTAAAAAAATTCGCAAATTCATCTAAAGAATTGAAGTAAACCTCGTAAAAATTCGCATACGCCTGTATAGATTCATTAATATTATTAGCCCTAATGAATTCTAATTTTACCTTAGCATATTCAGATGGCTTTCTTTCTGTATCACTATATAACTTTAATATTACAACATAATCCTCATTTTTGTAATTGAATGAAAAGCTATCAATAATCCATTCTTTTTCCTCCATACTACTTAACAACTTAGGTAGATTTTTAAATCTAATTTCAGCCATATAATCACCTCATATTATTTTTTATATTCTTTCCATCTTTATTCTATTATCTACTGGTTCCTGTACATCTTTTTGGTATAGCCAGTACAATGCATTATCGCGACAAATAGGAATGTATATAACTAAATGTTCCAAATACCTTCTTGACCTTAGGTCACTCTAAATTTATCAAACTTCTTTCTGCTTAATCTTATTATACCATATTCACTACACTTCATAAATCACAATAGAGACTGGGCAAAAACCCACTTCTAACTATCAAAAAACGAGCATTTCCGTAGTTGGAGATGCTCGTTTTCTTATGTCATGGTTTATGATTAAAATAACAACAAAACAATTAGAAAGCCATGACAATGTATAAAGATTATAACACAAATCAGTTAAGTTTGGAAGTAAATCTTTCCTACGATATTCCATCAAATCACGAAGCAAGAATGATTAGCCTCTTTGTGGACAATATCCCTAGTCAAGTTCTATCGGAAGAGACCTCTCATACTGGTCGCCCTGCCTTTCATCCAGCCATGCTCATGAAGATGACCCTGTTCGCTTATGCTCGTCAAGTGTTCTCTGGACGTAAAATCGTTCAAATGAACTCAGAAGTCATTCCCATGAAATGGTTGAGCCAAGATACCTATGTTAGCTATAAAACGATTAATAACTTCCGCTCCAGTAAACATGCCAACAACCTAATCAAAACTGCTTTTATTTACTTCTCCTTACTCATGCGTGAGAACGGGATGATTGAGGATGATGCCTTGTTCATTGATGGAACAAAACTAGAAGCTGATGCCAATCTCTATTCTTTCACTTGGAAAAGAGCTATTGACAAATATGAAGCAGCCTTGAATGGGAAAATTTCTCAGCTCTATGATCAGCTGATTCAAGAAGGGGTAAATCTCGCCTTATCTAAAGAAGATCGGGAAACCAGTCAGGGCTTGGAGGAGCTACTAGAAAAAACGGAGGCTACCTTAGCTGAAATAGAACAAGTTATCGAAGAAGAGCCTAAAGTGATAAAGGGTGGATCTGCCAATAGACAAAAACGCCGTCGGATAAAGAAAATCCGTAAGCAATTAAAGGAGGATTTCCTTCCTCGTAAACAGCGCTATGAAGAAGCTAGAAAAATTTTAGAAGACCGCAACTCTTTCTCAAAAACGGATCATGATGCCACTTTTATGAGGATGAAGGAAGACCATATGCAAAATGGACAACTGAAACCTGGATATAATGTCCAAGCGGCTACCAATGGTCAGTATGTCCTTGACTTTGATATCTTTCCAAATCCAACAGACACTCGCACTCTGAAACCCTTCCTCCAATCGATTCAAACCCTAGACTTATTCAACTATATCGTAGCTGATGCCGGTTATGGTAGCGAAGAAAATTATCGTTTTATCATTGATGAATTGGAAAAGACACCGCTTATTCCCTACACCATGTATCAGAAGGAATTGACTAAAAAATACCAGACGAGCACAGATAATCCAATGAACTGGGAATATCTTGAGGACACGGACCAGTTTATAAAGCCCGACGGCCTAGTTTATTCTTTTAAGAACTACTCTAGGCCAACTGACAAGTATGGCTTTCAACGTGATTTCAAGATTTATGAGGCGGATAAAGTTCAAGATACTCCTGAGTTAGAACAGTTGGCTAAAACAGATAGTGGGAATCAGAAACAAATCCATTATAATCCAACTTGGAATTACTTTAAGGAACTCCTTAAGCAAACATTACATAGTGAAGAAGGCTCTCGAATCTATGCCAAACGGAAAATCGATGTTGAACCCGTTTTTGGTAGATTGAAGAGTGTTTTTGGCGTGCGCAGAGTGCATGTCAGAGGGAAACAAGCTATCGCAACAGAAATAGGATTCATCTTTATGAGCATGAATCTCACCAAATTGGCCAAGAATCTAGCCTCTAAAACATCCACTATTCAAAAACCACACAGTATTTCTTTCAGCTTGATTGGATTCAAGACTGGAATCACTGTGTGGTTTTATTTAGAAACTAGTTTTTGCCCAGTCTCTCTTAAGATAAATATTTATTGTTGTATTCATTTTTCCGATGCGCAAACGACATCTACAAATACATATAAATCTATGTGCCTTTTTAGGACTTTTTTGACGTCAAAATTGCCTTTATCTACAAAGACAAAATGCTTGTAAAATAGCTTAAAATCAAGGATTTTCACCCTTTTTTTCGTTGTAGCAACACTACACACTCCACATGATGCGTTTGAGGAAACAGATCAACCGGCTGGACTTTCTTCAATTCATATCCCAATTCTTGGTAGAGTTTGATATCACGCGCCATGGTTGCGACATTACATGAGATATAGGCGATGCGGTTAGCTCCTGTTTGGGTACTAGCTTTGATAAAACTCTCGGTGAGTCCTTTTCTTGGTGGATCAACTAGGATAAGGCTTGGTTGAATTCCATCTTTAAGCCAATTCTTCATGGCGTTTTCAGCTGTGTCACAGACATAGTTGGCATTTGAAATATTGTTCAGTTGAGCATTCTTCTTACTATTCTCAACCGCTTCTGGAATTACTTCAACACCATAGACTTCCTTGACGTGTTTCGCAACAGAAATACCAATCGTCCCGATACCAGAATAGGCATCAATGACCACATCATCTTCTTTTAATTCAGCAAAGTCAATAGCTGTTTGATAAAGTTTTTCAGCCATTTCAGTATTGACTTGATAAAAGGCAGGGCCAGCGATTTGGTAGTCATTTCCCAACATCTGGTCAGTGATAAAATCTTGTCCATAAAGCGTACGCCATTCCTTACCAAAAATAGCATTAGTGTTCTGGTCATTGATATTTTGCATAACAGACACAATCTCTGGAAACTGCTTGATGACTTGTTCAATCAATTGGTCAACACGAAAAACTTTGGGACGAGTTGTCACCAAAATGACCATGATTTGCCCTGAATAGTGCCCACGACGCACCACAAGATTTCGAATCAAGCCAGATTGTTCCTTTTCATCATAAGGTTTCAAATCATAACGACGTAGCAAGTCACGTAGACCTACTACTACCTCATCAATCACAGAATCTTGTATAAAGAAATCTTCCAAAGGCATGAGGTCGTGGGAATTCTTACGGAAAAATCCTGTTTCCAAAACACCATTCACTCGACGAACAGGGACCTGTGCTTTGTTACGGTACTTGACTGGATTTTCCATACCTAAAGTTTCAGCAACCTCTATATCATCAATTCCAGCAATCTTATATAGACTGTCTTTGACTTGCTTGGTTTTAAACTTGAGCTGTTCTGGATAGGCAAGATGACCTAAATCCGCGATTCCTGAACGCAGGTAAGCCAAATCTAAATCTTGATTACGGTGTGGTGATTGGACAAGGTATTCTTCAACTTTCCCAAAACCAATCTTTTTATTAACCTTGAGGACACGCATAAGGATTTTTTCACTCGGTAAAGCATTCTCAACAAAAAATACCAAACCATCCACCTTGGCAACTCCTGCCCCTTCATGGGTCAAGTCAACAATCTCAACTTCTACAATATCATTTTTCTTTAACATTATTTTCTCTTTCTATTGGCCGACAAAAAAGACGGCAACGTTAGGGTTACCATCTATTATACCATGAAATTTCTTAAGAACCAAAACTCTTGAAGAAGTTGACAATGGCTTGCCAGAGGGAACTTAAGAAGTTCCCACCGTCCTCTAGCGCCTTATCAGCATCAAAGTTAAGGTTGATATTTTTAAAACTGTCGCCAGCTTGTGAAACAATACTTTGTTTAAGGTCATTTAGAGTTTTAGTGAAGTCTGTATTGCTAAGAATATCACTTTTTGAGAGATTCAAAGCAAAATTGATGATGATATTGATTTGGTTTCCTGTTATAACCTGATCAAGTTTGTAATTTTTCAAGGTATCTTCAACAATTTTACGGACATCTTCCTCTGTCAGATTTCCCTTACTTTCTTTAGCTTTGGCGAGTCCTGACTTAATATCTGCTAAGGCAACGTTTAATTTATTAGCATCATAGCCTGTTTTGTCCTTGTTTTCAGCATTGATATCGGACAAAGCCTTTAGCTCTTCTTGAGCCAAATCTTTGTTGGCTTGTGGCACCTTGGCTCCATTAGCTTCTAGCGAATAATAAATCCCTGCTAAAGCACTCTCACCTGTAACTGGAATAGGGGCTGCTACAGTGATTTTAGCATGTTCCACACCCAAGGTTACTGCTGCATTTCGGTACATATCCTGAGTCACCTTAGTGATGTTCTCTGGTGTTTCAATCTTGACCTCAAGTGGCGACTTGTCACCTAGTTTTTGAATCTTGGCTGATGAATACAATTGTAAGCTAGAGTCATTGGCCACATTCATAATCTTAGAATAGACATCAGGTGTCATGGTCTTGAGTTCTTTGGTGTCTGTTGAGGCATTGTAGCCTAGTTTTTTAAGGGTTTGATTTTTTTGATCTTCAGACAATGATGAACCTAGGACATATTCAGGTTGAACATAGGTTTCATCGATAACTTTTTGAACATCTGTTGCTGCATGGGCGCTATTCATAGCTGTTACTGCCCACAAGACCGCAGCACTGGTCAGAAAGAGTTTCTTTCTCATAGGGAATTCCCTCCTTTACCTTTTTAGAGTAATATATCTATCTTAAAGAAAACTTATAACAAAAACACCTGGATTAGCCAGATGTTGAAAAGAGAGTGAAACATTTGATGATGTAAAGGTTAAGATGAACCTGCCTAGAATAGTAATAGTTTCCTCCATTTACATAAAGTTCAGCACCGTGAAAAATGGAAATAGGGTGAATATAACTATAAGTCTTTCCAGTGGTATTACCAAGCAAGGGAGCAACAGTCTCACGAGAGTACTGTTTGGCCAGAGCCAAGGTATTTTCCTTGCCATTTTGGGCGATAAAATCGATATAGGCTGGTCCAAAATTATAGGCTTGAACAGCCGTCCAGACATCAACACCCTGCTTCTGGGCCAGATAGAGATTGTCTGTCAGAGTTTGAACGCCTTGCCGAATGCTAGAGGCGTTATCATTTATGGTGTTGGTGGAACCACTGGCAGACTCACTAGACTGCATGACGTCGCCTTCTTTTCCTTTTGTTTCGGTATAAATCATAGCGAGCACAAGCTCTTCGTTTGCTGGGGTGTCTTTTTCACTCAAGATTTCTCGCACCATGGGTTGATAGGTCATAACTTGCTTAACATCTTGGTGAATGCGGTAAGCTTTATATCCAGCAAAAAGGAAGACTGCTAGTACAAGCACTCTTCGAATTCGTTTAAACATTATTTACTTTGGATATCCTCGATATTTTTGATTAAGATAGAGTAGGTTCCATTGTCGTTTTGGATAAACTCAACAGACTCGGCGTCTTGATAGACGTTATTGGGAACGATGAGCTCAATTCCATTTGACAAGGAAAGTTTTTGATTTTCAAATTTCTTTAATTGGCGACTGGCATCAATTTCATCAAATTGAACAGGTTCTGGTACGGCTTCTTTGACTTGGTCAATAAAGCTCAAACGAGCCGTCAGATTGTTGTCAAAAAGGTCATTGGCCAGTTTCTCTGGTGACAATTCATTGCTTTCTTCTAGGTTGTTGAAAATCGCTGATTTGACCTTGGATTGAAATTGAAAATCATCTGTGTTAAAAGTCTCAGCAATGCGCTGTGCTGTTTTTTCCAATTCCTTGATAGATTTCTTAGGAGAAATCTTAGGAGCGACAGCAAGAAGATTATCTGAAAAATAGTTCAAGAAAGCCCCGTTATACTTGATTCGTTTTTCAATCAGATGGTACTTGCGACTCTGAAGATTAACCACCAAGGCCTCATCAGCCCCTGTTCCAAATCCAGGCAGGTTATTCTGAGTCAGCTTGATTGGATTATCAACTTCTCCTCCGAGGTGAGTCAAGGTCTCACGCAGAGCAATTCGCAAGAAAGCGAAATGTTCCACGCCTTCTTTCGAAAATTGCACAAAAATCAAGTCATTGGTCTTGAGGTTTTCAGAAATACTGAACTCTTCTTTCCAGAGATTAGCCAGTGTTACTGATGTCTCCAACAAATCGTCTGTGATATGATTGAAGAAGGGATTTTCTTCCTCGAAAATCCCAGTCTTAGCTTCATCTGAATACACACGTTCAATTTTTCTACGCAGGTATTCTTCGATTTTTGGAGTAATATTGAGAAGCTTATCCGCTAGGAACAGCTCGGTATCATCCGGACTGAACTGGTGAATAATGGCTTTCTTAATATAAATGTCCATAAAAGTTTTAGTCCTCGTATAATGGGAAGGCGTCTGTCAACACTTTGACTTCACTTCTCACTTCTTCTAAGACAGCTTCATTTTCTGCATTCTTAAGAGTTTTAATGATGAGCTCAGCCACTTTGCGACTTTCTTCTTCACCAAATCCACGTGCAGTAATAGCTGCTGCTCCGATACGAATCCCACTAGTCTTGAATGGTGATAAGGTTTCGTAAGGGATTGAGTTTTTATTTAGGGTAATATTGACTTCATCCAGCAAGTTTTGAGCAACTTTTCCGTTTTCTACAACTTTAGTCACATCCACTAGGAAGAGGTGGTTTTCAGTTCCTCCAGAAACGATACGGAAATCAGGGTCTTGTAAGAAGACATCTGCCATAGCCTTGCTGTTCTTGATAACATTAGCAGCATATTCCTTGAAGGCTGGATCCAAGACTTCTTTGAAGGAAACAGCTTTAGCTGCCACAACATGCTCCAAAGGGCCACCCTGAATACCAGGGAAAATAGCTGAATTGATTTTCTTAGCTAAGTCTTCATCATTGGTCAAAATCAAACCACCACGAGGTCCACGAAGGGTTTTGTGGGTCGTTGTTGTAGTGATATGAGCGTATGGTACTGGACTTGGGTGAAGACCAGCTGCAACCAAACCAGCGATATGAGCCATATCTACCATGAGCTTAGCCCCAACAGCGTCCGCAATTTCACGGAATTTTGAAAAGTCGATAATTTGAGAATAGGCTGAAGCACCTGCTACGATCAATTTTGGTTTTACTTCTTGGGCTTGTTTCAAGATAGCATCAAAGTCCAAGAGTTCCGTTTCAGGGTCAACACTGTAAGAAACAAAGTTGTAGGTTTGACCTGAGAAGCTAACTGGAGCTCCGTGGGTCAAGTGTCCACCTGCTGCCAAATCCATCCCCATAACCGTATCACCTGGCTCAATCAAGGCCATGTAAGCCGCACAGTTGGCTTGGCTGCCTGAGTGAGGTTGGACATTAGCGAATTTAGCGCCGAAAATTTCTTTTGCGCGTTCAATGGCTAGAGATTCTACCACATCTACTACATCCGTTCCACCATAATAACGGTGTCCTGGGTAACCCTCGGCATATTTGTTTGTCAAGATAGACCCTTGAGCTGCCATAACAGCCTTGGAAACTACGTTTTCCGAAGCAATCAACTCGATATTATTCTGTTGGCGTTCTTCTTCTTTGGCAATAGCATTCCAGAGATCAGCATCGTATACTTTAAAATCATCTTTGTCAAAAATCATAGGTCTTCTCCTTTATTGTGTGACTAGTCCATTAGTTTGATTTTACAATAAGAAAATAAACTAAAAGATGCGAATAAACCGTTTCTGCATTTTATCACAAGTATAACCAACTTTTTCATAAAATGCATGAGCTCCCAGACGATGATCAGCAGAGTTTAAGCGGATAAACCCATAACCACGTCTTTTAGCTTCTTGTTCCAACCCTTGTAGTAAACTTTTACCAATACCTTGACCTTGCGCTTGAGGTGAAACTGCTAAGGCTAAGATATTAAATCCTGCTTTAGAATAAAGTGATTCATAGACCTCAGCGTGGACATAACCAAGCAAGGCATGACTAGCTTCATCCTCATAAGCAAGTAAGAAATGATGTGAATTCTGAGACAGTCTAGCTAATTGACTAGCCGTTTCCTCTGGACTAAAAGAATAGCCCAAAGCATCTTGGTTGATCTCACATATTGCTTTCACATCAGTTTCTCTTAAATTTCTTAGCATTTCATGCCTCCTCAAAAGAAATCTCTGGCAACTGAGTAAGAATATCTTCTCGCTTAATGGTCCCTTGGCGTAAGATTTTCACCTTGTCTCCAGACAAGTCCAAAATAGTTGAATCCTGTCCAGTTAGAAAAGCATCGTCTTCCAGACCCAGAACCTCTTGGTCAAAATCCTTCAGAATTTGTTCAAAGGTCACTCCACTTGCCTGACCTGAAATATTGGCAGACGGCCCAATCAAGGGCCCTGTCACTCGAATTAAATCCAGTGTGATAGGGTGACTGGGCATCCGAAATCCAACAGTTTCAAGACCAGAATTGACCCAATAGGGAACTCGGTCATTGGCTTCGAGAATAATGGTCAAGGGACCTGGTAAAAAGGTCTCGACAAGTTTTTGTAGATAAGCTGGCTGATTCTTTGAAAAGTGCAAGATAACCTCTAAAGAGGCGATATTGAGATTGAGTGCTTTGTCTCTAGGTCGACGTTTGAGCTGGTAAACATGGTCAACTGCTTTTTCGTCTAGCGCCTTGGCAAAAAGACCATAAACCGTCTCTGTAGGCAGAACGACTGCTCCGCCCTTTTCCAACTCTTGTCTAATCCTGTCCATCATCAACCACGACCATCCTATCTTGACCAAATTGGTCCTTGAGTATTCGTACTCGCTTTTCAGGAAGATGTTTCCTAAAAAGTTCAGGAACACTTTGACCTTGCTTGTATCCAATTTCAAGGTAAATCTTACCACCATCTTTGAGATAGTCTGTTGCATCTTCCGCAATTCTACGGTAAATAGCTAGGCCATCCTCGTCTGCAAAGAGAGCTAGATGAGGCTCCGAATGCAAGACATTCAAGCTGACCTCTGACTCATCTTCACGAGAGATATAGGGTGGATTGGAAACAATTATATCATATTTTTCAGAAATTTCTGTAAAACAGTCAGATTTTTTTAAAAATATTTGAAGATTTTGATTTTTAGCATTTTCCTTAGCTAAATCTAAGGCATCTTGGGAAATATCTACTGCCGTCACTGACCAAGCTGGTCTATTTTTTGCTAAGGCGAGAGCAATAGCTCCACTTCCTGTTCCAATATCCAGAACTGAAAGATTCGTCTCAGGATTTTCAGCCAGGATAAGCTCCACCAACTCCTCTGTTTCTGGACGAGGGATCAATACTCGCTCATCAACTTTTAACTGCATTCCATAAAAATCTGCCTGTCCAATGATGTACTGAGCCGGTTTATGAGCTGCTAACTGTTGGAAAATTCCTTTTACAAATACTTCTTCCTCTTTTGTCACCTCTTGCTGGAGGGCAAAAACAAAGTCCGTAAAAGAGAGATTTTTCAGGCTACGATAGACAAAAGAGAGGCTTTCAGCTTCCTCTCCTTGTCCTATCAACTCTTCTTCAAAATCTGAAAATAATTGAGCTAATTTCATTATTTGTTTAATTCTTCTAATTTTTGTGTTTGGTCATAAAGAACCAAGGCATCCACAACTTCATCCAATTTACCAGACAAAATAGTATCTAGTTTTTGGAGAGTCAAGCCGATACGGTGGTCCGTAACACGGTTTTGTGGGAAGTTATAAGTACGAATCCGTTCTGAACGGTCACCAGTACCGATTGTTGACTTGCGCTCAGCGTCTTGTTCATCTTGTGCAATTTGTGCAAAGTGGTCAGCAACACGCGCACGGATGATTTTCATGGCCTTCTCACGGTTTTTCTGCTGGGTACGTTCTTCCTGCATCTCAACCTTGATATTGGTTGGCAAGTGAACGATACGAACGGCAGTCGCAACCTTATTGACGTTCTGTCCACCAGCACCAGAGGCGTGATAGATGTCAACACGAAGGTCTTTTGGATCAATATCATATTCAACCTCTTCAACTTCTGGCATAACAAGAACTGTCGCTGTCGAAGTATGAACACGGCCTTGACTTTCTGTCACAGGAACACGTTGCACACGGTGGGCACCTGATTCGTACTTGAGTTTAGAGTATACAGATTGACCCGAAATCATGGCAACCACTTCTTTGAAACCACCGACACCATTCATAGAGGCTTCCATGACTTCAAAGCGCCAACCTTGGGCTTCCGCATACTTTTGATACATAGTTAGAAGGTCTCCAGCGAAAAGTGCCGCTTCGTCTCCACCAGCAGCGCCACGGATTTCAAGGATGATGTTCTTGTCATCGTTTGGATCTTTAGGAAGGAGCAAGATTTTCAGTTTTTCTTCGTATTCTTCTTTTTCAGCCTTGGCATCTTTGAGCTCTTGCTTGGCCATTTCTTCCAAGTCCGCATCTCCGCTTGATTCCTTAATCATCTCTTCAGCGTCAACGATGTTTTGAAGGACTTGTTTGTACTCACGGTAGGCTGTCACCGTATCACGACTTGAAGCCTCTTCTTTTGAAAGCTCCATAAAACGTTTGGTGTCTGAAACGACATCCGGGTCACTGAGCAATTCTCCTAGTTCTTCATAACGGTCTTCTACTGCTTGTAGTTGATCATAGATGTTCATTTTTTCTCCTTATTTCTCAATTGTTAAATCATAGATTGCTACTACTTCGTTCTCGGATATTTCCCCAGTTTCTTTAAATCCATAACTGAGGTAACAAGATCTTGCATATTCATTTTCTGGTTCATAAGACAACCAAAGTTTATTGCCTAAACCTGCTGGCGCTGTCCGAACATAGTCTAGCACTTTATTCATAATTGGTTTAAAATATCCTTGATTTTGAAAATTCTTATCAATCATAAAACGAAATAGTAAATAATTTCCACTACTAATTCCGATCTTTTTATCATAAGCTATCATCACAAAACCTATAATTGCATCATTATCATAAACTGCCAATGGAGCTACAAAATCTCCATTTTTAGTGTAGACGTATGCTTCAGCTAAACTAATTGCGTTAGTAGCAATGAATTGTTTTTGATATTCCTTGACATCCAAATTCAAAACATCAAAATAATTTTCCATTGTAACATCTCTTAGTTCAATTGTCATAGTTTTGCTCCTTGTTAGAGGTTATCATTGGCGCAAAATAATGTTTACGGCAAACCGAGATATAGGTTTCATTACCACCAATCTGGATCTGTTCTCCATCGTAAACGGGCAGTCCATCCTGTGTACGCAACACCATGGTCGCCTTTTTCTTGCAATACTGACAGATGGTCTTGATTTCGTCAATCTTGTCTGCTAAAAGCAAGAGATACTTGGAACCTTCGAACAATTCATTACGAAAGTCATTTTTCAAACCAAAAGCCATGACGGGTATATCTAACTCGTCTACAACACGAGCTAGGTCATAAACATGGTGACGTTTGAGAAACTGGGCTTCATCGACCAAAACACAGTAAGGTGTTTCTGGTAAATCACGGATAAATCCAAAGATATCCGTCGTTTCCTCAATCGCAATGGCAGAGCGTTTCATGCCAATTCGACTCGATACATAGCCAACACCGTCACGAGTATCCAGAGCCGAGGTCATAATCACAACACCTTTTCCTTGCTCCTCGTAGTTATAGGCCACCTTGAGAATCTCAATCGTTTTACCAGAGTTCATGGTCCCATAACGATAATACAACTGTGCCATGTTTCTTGCTTCACGTCCATTTCTAAATTTTTGCTACATTCTAGTATATCATAATTTTCTTAAGCTTTAAACGGCAAAATGTGGTAAAATAGAAGAAATCAAAAACTAGTGGAGGAAGCTATTATGCCATTTGTACGCATCGATTTATTTGAAGGACGCACGCTCGAGCAAAAGAAGGCTCTTGCTAAGGAAGTAACGGAAGCTGTTGTCCGTAACACTGGAGCACCTCAATCTGCTGTCCATGTCATCATCAACGACATGCCAGAAGGAACTTACTTCCCTCAAGGTGAAATGCGCACCAAATAAGCTAGCTTAAGCAGAATTGCTTAGGCTTTTTCAATCTCCAAGTAGCATCCATTGAAGAAATAGTTCAAATTTGTTACAATTTGAAAAGAGACTTGGAAAAATTTCCAAGAAAAGAGCTATTTATTAAAGGAAACAATATGATTACACGTGAATTTGATACCATCGCTGCTATCTCTACTCCACTAGGTGAAGGGGCTATTGGTATTGTCCGCCTGAGCGGAACAGACAGTTTTGCTATTGCGCAAAAGATTTTTAAAGGAAAAGACTTGAGCAAGGTTGCTAGCCACACTCTCAACTACGGTCACATCGTTGATCCTCTGACTGGTAAAGTCATGGACGAGGTCATGGTGGGAGCTATGAAGTCTCCAAAAACCTTCACTCGTGAGGATATTATCGAGATTAACACTCACGGCGGGATTGCCGTGACCAATGAAATTCTCCAACTAGCTATCCGTGAAGGAGCTCGGTTAGCAGAACCTGGTGAATTTACCAAACGTGCCTTTCTAAACGGTCGTGTGGATTTGACACAGGCCGAGGCGGTGATGGATATCATCCGCGCCAAGACAGACAAGGCCATGAACATTGCGGTCAAACAATTAGATGGTTCCCTTTCTGATCTTATCAATAATACCCGTCAAGAAATCCTCAATACACTTGCCCAAGTTGAGGTCAATATCGACTATCCTGAGTATGACGATGTTGAGGAAGCCACTACTGCTGTTGTCCGTGAGAAGACTATGGAGTTTGAGCAATTGCTAACTAATCTCCTTAGGACAGCCCGTCGCGGCAAAATCCTCCGTGAAGGAATTTCAACAGCTATCATCGGACGCCCCAACGTTGGAAAATCTAGCCTCCTCAACAACCTCTTGCGTGAGGACAAGGCTATCGTCACAGATATTGCTGGTACTACTCGAGATGTCATCGAAGAATACGTCAACATCAACGGTGTTCCTCTCAAATTGATTGACACAGCTGGTATTCGTGAAACAGATGACATTGTGGAACAAATAGGTGTTGAGCGTTCGAAAAAAGCCCTCAAGGAAGCTGACTTAGTTCTACTGGTGCTAAATGCCAGTGAACCACTAACTGCCCAAGACCGCCAACTCCTAGAAATCAGTCAGGAGACTAATCGCATTATTCTTCTTAACAAAACTGACCTGCCTGAAGCGATTGAAACTTCAGAACTACCTGAAGACGTTATTCGTATTTCAGTCCTTAAAAACCAAAACATCGACAAGATTGAAGAGAGAATCAACAACCTCTTCTTTGAAAATGCTGGTTTGGTTGAACAAGATGCTACCTACTTGTCAAATGCCCGTCATATTTCCTTGATTGAGAAGGCAGTTGAAAGCCTACAAGCTGTAAACGAAGGTCTTGAACTGGGGATGCCAGTTGACTTACTTCAAGTTGACTTGACTCGTACTTGGGAAATCCTCGGAGAAATCACTGGAGATGCTGCTCCTGATGAACTCATTACCCAACTCTTTAGCCAATTCTGTTTAGGAAAATAAGAAAAATCCATGATCGTTCTTACGGTCATGGATTTTATTATCTTTATTAGTAATCTGGTCTTAAGACACCTGTTACAGTTGCCTTGGTCGCTTCGTAGTCGCCATCTACGACGACTTTGATAATGCGTTTGGCATCTTCTTCTGGTGCTGGAACTAGAGGTAGACGAGTCGGTCCAGCTTCAAATCCCATGTAGTTAAGAACGGCCTTAACTGGAGCAGGACTTGGATAAGAGAAGAGGGCATTAACCTTAGGAATGAATTTACGCTGAATAGCTGCGGCTTTCTTCATATCACTCTCGGCAATGGCAGTAAACATCTCGTGCATTTCATCCCCATTTGTATGGGATGCAACAGAAATAACCCCATCCGCACCAAGATTCATGGCATGGAAAGCATCTCCATCCTCACCTGTATAAATCAAGAATTCTTCAGGCTTGTGCTCAATCAAGTAAGCCATATTAGCCAAGCTCGTACATTCTTTGACACCGATAATATTTGGATGGTCAGCCAAGCGAAGCATGGTTTCTGGAGTCAATTCGACAACCACACGCCCTGGAATGTTATAGATAATAATTGGTAGGTCAGAAGCATCTGCAATGGCCTTAAAGTGCTGATACATTCCTTCTTGAGAAGGTTTGTTGTAGTAAGGAACAATAGCAAGCCCAGCTGCGAAACCACCAAATTCTGCTACTTCTTTGACAAACTCGATAGAGTCACGCGTATCATTGGTACCCACACCCGCAATCAAAGGAACACGTCCATTGACAACTTTTTGTACAGCCGCAAAGAGTTCCAACTCTTCATCGTGAGTCAAGGTTGGACTCTCAGCAGTCGTTCCAGCTAGAAGAATGCCGTCTGTATGATGGGCCAATAAATGCTCAATCAAGGATGGAATGGCATCAAAGTTGATGGAACCATCCTCGTGGAAGGGAGTAATAAAGGCCGTGATGATTTTACACTCTTTTAAATCTTGATAAGACATGAAAACACCTCTCTATTTCAAAGAAGGAGTTCATCTGAACTCCTAAACGATATGACTATTTTAATTCAAATTTCAATTTGGCAGTTGGACGAACCAATCCACGTTCGTGGAGAGTTTCAGCAATCTGAACTGAGTTCCAAGCAGCACCTTTGAGAAGGTTGTCTGAAACAACCCACATGTGAATTCCTTTTTCAGCATCCAAGTCTTTACGGATACGACCAACAAAGGTATCACGTGAACCTACTGCATTGATGGCTTGCGGATAGATTTGATGAGCTACATCATCTTCAAGAACAGCGCCTGGGAAGGCTGCGATAGCTGCTTTGACTTCTTCTATTGGAGCCACTTCTTTTGTTTCGATATAAACTGACTCAGAGTGAGCTGACAAGACTGGAATACGCACACATGTTGCAGATACTGCAATGCTATCATCTTCCATAATTTTCTTAGTTTCCTTAGTCATCTTCATCTCTTCGTAAGTGTAATCATTGTCAGTGAAGACATCGATTTGTGGAAGAGCATTAAAAGCGATAGGATAATGTTTCTTATCACCACCTGAGGGCAAGATTTCCGCATGCAAATCACGTGGGGTTACACCATCATTCAAGACTTCACGAAGTTCACGTTGTGTTTCAAGAATTGCTCCCATACCAGCACCTGAAACTGCTTGGTAAGTTGAAACAATAATACGGTCCAAGCCCCATTTTTGGCGAACTGGCTCAAGAGCTACCATCATTTGGATTGTTGAACAGTTAGGGCAGGCAATGATACCGTTGTGGGCATCAAGTGCATGAGCATTGACCTCTGGAACAACCAAAGGAACATCTGGATTTTGACGGAAGTAAGATGTATTATCTACTACTACCGCTCCAGCCTTCACTGCGTATGGTGCATACTTAGCTGATGTCGAACCACCTGCTGAAAAGAGAGCAATATCAACTCCCTCAAAAGCTGTCTCAGTCGTTTCTTCAATCGTAATATCTTGGTCTTTAAATTTCAAAGTCTTGCCTGCTGAACGTGCAGAAGCAAGTAAACGAATTTTATCGATTGGAAGTGTTGATTCTTCCAACATTTTTATCATCTGAGCACCGACAGCACCTGTCGCGCCGACTACAGCAACTGTATATCCCATACATAACCTCTTTCGGAATTTTCTAAAAATTTCTATAATAGAAGTATTATACTACTTTTTCCATGAATTGCAAAGCTTTTTCATCATTTTTTGGAAAATAAAAATCCCCAGTCGCTAGACTAGGGACTAAGAGGCATCTTCATGTGATGAGCAGGTTCACACAACTCATCAAGGTCCGCTCCTGCGTTATGACCTCCTTATGCTCAATAGTAGTCCGAAGACTACCTATCGACTCATCGCATCTACTATTCTACTAAAGAGAATGACTTTTGTCAACAGACGAAACTCTTTATACTCTTCTAAAATCTCTTCAAACTTCGTCAGCGTCGCCTTGCCGTATGTATGTGACTGACTTCGTCAGTCTTATCTACAACCTCAAATCAGTGTTTTGAGCAACCTGCGGCTAGTTTCCTAGTTTACTCTTTGATTTTCATTGAGTATTAGTTTTATTTACACAGGTGCATAAGAAATATCTTTGAAAAATTTGGGGTAGACATAACAAAAAACCTTGTAAATCAAGGGTTTTCTTGTCTATATCATGCTAATTGCCGGGATTGAACCGGCGACCTCATCCTTACCATGGATGCGCTCTGCCAACTGAGCTAAATCAGCTTACTTAAAAAGTATACTATAGTTAGATAATCTTGTCAAGTTTCCTTAGATATTTTCCATAAGAAAAAGCCAGGTAATAGCTACCTAGCTTATCTTCTTCTATTTGCTTAAATCAATTCGACGACCAATTTTACCAATAATAATCGCGCCAATAATCAATGAGGCAAATTCACCAATTCCTGTTGTGAACCAAGTAAGGAAAAATGGTAATTGCGCTACGATATTCAACTCGGCAGCAATTGTAAACATGGAAATTGAAAAGAGGATTGAAAAGAAGAAATGATCTTTTCGAATCAATCCATTAAAGAGGTAATCCTTGCTATATTTTGCAAAAAGCCAAACACCTAGACTGAGGAATACTAAGGTTGATCCACCACCAACAAAGACATCTAGCAGTCCGAAACTAAAGAAATTGGCAATCATACAACCGATAGTAACTCCTATAATGTACTTTGGATTGTAAAAAGCCATAAAGTTCATCATTTCTGAAATACGAAACTGATAAGCACCATAGCTGATGGCATTTAGGGGCGGTGTAACAGTCAAAACGACATAGATAGCAGCAACGATTGCAATATCTGCAACATCACGAATAGTTAATTTTTTCATCTTTTCTCCTTTGGCGGTTTCCCGCGTGTAATATGCTTGGTGAAAGAAGCTAAGCACCAAGGGTTGATTCAATCAACCTTACTAGTATAGCACAATAGCCTGCTTTATGCTATACTTAAAGCATGAAAAAACCTATTCAAAAATTTTTTAACAATGAAATCTTAGCCTATCTCTTTTTTGGCCTTGCAACAACTCTAGTTTCGATTCTCTCACGACTAGTCATTTATCAACTAAGTCATCAGGAACTTCTTGCTACGGCCTTGGCAAATATATTTGGTATCCTCTTTGCCTTTATCACAAATGATAGGCTTGTATTTAAGCAAGCAAGGAAGAATCGGCTTATTCGTTTAGTGAAATTTTTTCTTGCTCGCCTTTCTACTTTTCTGTTAGATTTGCTCTTTACTTTTCTGTTTGTGACTCAATTCCCTCACATCATAGGGCAATTTGTAAATGAAAATCTTGATAAGGTAAATGCAATTGAAACAATAATTGCACAAATACTCATTATTATCATCAATTATATCTTGAGCAAGGTCTATATTTTTAGAAAATAATGCTCCATTTATGAGCCTTTTAATTGCCTTCTATAATGATTTAGGATACAATGAAACACGAAACGTTGAAAGGAAAACAGTATGTTAAAAAATCTAAAATCATTCTTGCTTCGAGGAAATGTTATTGACCTTGCTGTCGGTGTTGTCATTGCCTCTGCTTTTGGTGCTATCGTTACTTCACTTGTAAACGACATTATCACTCCTCTTATTTTAAATCCCGCTTTGAAAGCTGCTAAAGTCGAACGTATCGCTCAACTTTCTTGGCATGGAGTCGGCTATGGTAACTTTTTAAGTGCTATTATCAATTTTATCTTTGTGGGTACCGCCCTCTTCTTTATTATCAAGGGTATTGAAAAAGCACAGAAACTCACTGGCATAAAGGAAGAAAAAACTGACGAAAAAAAACCAACCGAATTGGAAGTCCTTCAAGAAATCAAAGCTCTTCTTGAGAAAAAATAATCGATTAAAAGGATCTAGCACAAAGCTAAATCCTTTTTTCTTTACTCTTTTGGTAATTTACCTGCTTTCTCAAGCATTTTCTTGATAAGATAAGGCATCTTGACATTCTCCCGACCTTTTTTCTCAATCAATTTTTTCACAAATTCTGGCATTTGTAAATCTTGAGATTCAGCCAAAATGTTTTTCGTCTCATCTGAAGGAACTAACTCATCAAAGGTTTCTTCTTCTGGGAGAAATTCCTTAAACTCCTGATGTTCATTGACTCTAACTGTATTGACCAAAGCATCAATCAAACGAGAATCCGTATTTGGCATTGGGGGACGATGGTAGTTGACACCCAATTCCTGACATAAGTCATAACATTCCACATCATTATCAAACAAGACTTCAATATGCTCGCTAATGAAGCTGATAGGAACAAAAATATAATGGTCTGGATGTTCTATCTGTTCTCTGAGATATTCTAATACATCTGGCTTAATCCATGGAATCCCAATATCACTCTCACTTTGCCAGGTATTGGTATATTGTTCGGAACTCAAGCCTAGTTTTTCAGCGACTAACTTGCTATTTTCAAAAATTTGATCGATATAAGGATCACCAAAGTCCAAGGCAAAAATAGGCACACTGTGGGCTGAAAAGATGACTTTAAAGCTATCCTGCTTTACTTCTTCCTTTAAAATCTTAGCAATTTCATCTGCCCAATAGTTTAAGAGCGCTTCTTCCTGATACCAGTCCTTAATGACCAAAAATTGAATTTGCTTGCTTTCTAAAAATTTCTCATAACCCATGACAGAGTAGAAAGAATAATGGGGCTCCAAAATCAAGCAAATACACTGTTCAATGCCGTCTGCTTCCATCTGACCAATCACATCTGTAATAAAAGGTCTGGAAAATTTATTGGCAAAATAGACACTATATTCATTCCCCAGCCTAGCTTCTACCAAGGCAACCTCTTCACGGGTAATTTTTTGCAGAGGAGTACCTCCAATTCGCACATAATTATCATAAAGAGTTTGAATCTCATGGTCTTGAGGTCTCACTCCACGACGAATATTTGTGAAAAAATCAGCTACACCTTCAAAGGTAATCTCTTCTGGTGAACCAAAGGTCATCATTAAAATTGCTTTTTTCATAATCGCTTCCTTGTGATGTTTTTATCAAGTTTATTTTATCATGAATCCACTGATAAGTAAACGCTAACATAGCAGATTGCCCTAACTTCTGTCTTTTGTTTTTCTCTCTTTTCTATGATACAATGGAAAAAATGAATTCAAAAGGAGTTTTTTATGACTTATCCAAATCTCTTGGACCGCTTTTTAACCTACGTTAAGGTCAACACGCGCTCTGATGAACACTCTACTACTACTCCAAGTACCCAGAGTCAGGTTGATTTCGCAACCAATATCCTGATCCCAGAAATGAAACGTGTTGGATTACAAAATGTTTATTATCTACCAAATGGTTTTGCTATTGGGACCTTGCCAGCTAATGATCCATCTTTAACACGTAAAATTGGCTTCATCTCCCACATGGATACTGCTGACTTTAATGCCGAAGGAGTCAATCCGCAGGTGATTGAAAACTACGATGGTGGTGTGATTGAACTAGGGAATTCTGGTTTCAAACTCGATCCAGCTGACTTCAAGAGTCTTGAGAAATATCCAGGACAAACGCTCATCACAACCGATGGAACAACCTTGCTAGGGGCTGATGACAAGTCAGGGATTGCTGAGATTATGACTGCCATTGAATATCTAACTGCTCATCCTGAAATCAAGCACTGTGAAATTCGTGTTGGTTTTGGTCCAGATGAAGAAATCGGTGTTGGTGCTAATAAATTTGATGCAGAAGATTTTGATGTGGATTTTGCCTACACTGTTGATGGAGGACCACTAGGAGAACTTCAGTACGAAACTTTCTCAGCAGCTGGTGCTGAATTGCATTTCCAAGGACGTAATGTCCACCCTGGTACTGCCAAAGGTCAGATGGTCAACGCCCTTCAGCTAGCAATTGATTTTCACAATCAACTTCCAGAAAAGGACAGACCTGAGTTAACGGATGGTTACCAAGGTTTCTATCATCTAATGGATGTGACAGGTAGCGTTGAGGAGGCAAGTGCTAGCTACATCATTCGCGATTTTGAAAAAGATGCCTTTGAAGCGCGTAAAGCGGCTATGCAGTCTATCGCTGATAAGATGAATCAAGAACTTGGTAGCGACCGTGTCACTCTAAACTTGACAGACCAGTACTACAATATGAAAGAAGTCATTGAAAAAGATATGACTCCAATTACCATTGCCAAAGCTGTTATGGAAGATCTGGGTATCACTCCTATAATCGAACCAATCCGTGGTGGAACAGATGGCTCTAAGATTTCCTTTATGGGAATCCCAACTCCTAATATCTTTGCGGGAGGAGAAAATATGCATGGACGTTTTGAATACGTCAGCCTTCAGACCATGGAACGCGCAGTTGATACCATCATTGGTATCGTAGCTTATAAAGGCTAAAAAGACGAGGTAGCTCAGCTACTTCGCCTTTCTTTTTATTCTGCTGGTTTTTCTTAGTTTCCAGTACTTGTTGTAGATTATGCTGTTTCATTTTCTGAAGTTGATTCAGCAGGTTTAGAATCTCTTGTGTTGGTTGGTTTGTTTTCGTCGCTTGCAGTATCACTGTTAGATTCCGTAGCTACATTTGGTTGGTTCTCAGCACTGGTGTTATCACCATTTGCTTCAGCATTTCTTGCTGGACTTGTTTCTTCACTTGCGCTAGCTTTTGACTGGATTTGGTGATTCAAAACTAGAATAGCTTTTGTCAATTCAAGTAAAGCTGCTTTGTCTTTACTCTTAGCAGAAAGTTGATCTAGTAATGCATCCACTTTATCAAAGTCCTCATCAGAACCATTATTACTTTCTAAATAAGAGTGAAGCGATATGAGAATATCGTAGAGTTTTTGATAAAGTACAAGTGTCTGAGGATCTTGTTCAGCATTTTCCTTTTCTTGTTGAAGGGCGCTAGCAATACGAGTCAAGACATCTTTTATCTGGCTGTTTACTTCATCCAAGTCTGCATCAGCCTTGTTTGTGGCAGCTTTGAGATTTTCTACTTCTTCTGCCAAGGATTGTCTGATTCCTTCTTCTTGGAGTTGTTCCAAGAGTTGATTTGCCTTGCTCAAAAGACTTTCTACTTCTTCCTTGCTAATATGATTGACATGCTCTTCTTTTTTGAGATCAGGATAAAGATCTTTCAAAAATTCATAAATCGCTTGCTTAGCAGATTGGTTATCAACTGTTTCTTTATCTAAAACTGTTTCATTTACTTTTGCAGAAGTTGGCTGATTTTTCAAAGCCTCTTCTACTTCTTGTTTGGTTTGGTAAATGCTTGGGAACAATTTATTCAAGTCCACAGCCTTACGGAAGGATTGGGATTGATATAAAGTAAAAGTCAAATTAGCTACTTTATTACGAAGCTCATCACTTAAACGACCATCGTTTACATGCTCATAGAAGTACTTGATGTATTCCACTGTTGTATCACCAGTACGATCATTAAAGTCTTGAAGAGCTTGAAGTTGTGATTCAACCGCTGCTAAACCAGCCTCATCTTTAGCCAATTTAGCTTCTTGGAGTCGAACAAGAAGGTCTTTCTTTGGAAGTCCATAAGAGTCTGTATCCAAGGTATTGATTTTATCAATTAAGGCCTGATATTTCTTATCTAAAGCACTTGTTTCAACAGGTTTGATACTTTCATCAATATGGATATATTGCTTATCAAAGAGATCAAGTGTCGCAAGATAACCTGCTGTAGAGTTAGTTGCCAGTTTCTTCATGTTTTCAGTAAACTGACCTAAGGCTAACTCAATCTGTCTTTGTTCAATAGGCTTGTCTTTGTAGATACTTCTGCTATCAGCTAGAAGTTGTTCTACTTTTGCTAAGACTGTTTTCTCATCAAAGGCTCCAGGTTGATAATTGGATTGTAGGGCTGGAATCTTGTTTTTCAAAGCCACTTCATATCCCTTAGTTTGCACCTTGATGTAGTGATTGTGGTCGCCATGAGGAATCACAAAACTACCATTTTCTACCTGCAAACTATAAGGAGACACACCATCTCGCAAAGCAGTGGTATAAAGTTCATTTAAGAAATCAAGCTCTGGATTACCAGTTTGGAGCGGAAGACGAACGTGTTCCTTACGTACAGCATAGGGATGGATATGTGTTGGATCGTAGGCTTGGTCTGGATTTCCAAAGACAAAGAATCCGTTTGAAATTCTAATAGCTTCAAGTGGAACACCATAGGTCTTAGAAATGTAAGCAATCTTTTCTTCATCACTAGCATCTCTTGAGAAAGACTCTACCGTTTTAGCAAGAGGTTTTACAGGCTCTGCATCATGATGTGTTTTTAAATGGTCTTGTGCAGCCTTAATTTGCTCAGCTGTCAAGTCCTTCTTGAAGAAGTAATGATTATGGTCTCCGTGACTCATGACAAATCCTTGCTCATCCTCACTAATGACACGATCGGCATCAAAACCGTGATCATGGTCTTCATCATGATGGTGTCCATGATGATCTTCATCGTGATCGTCATCATGAGCTGGATTTGGTGTTGCTGGCATTTTACCTCTCAAGTGATCCTGCGCTGCCTTGATTTGTTCTGGTGTCAAATCCTTCTTGAAGAAGTAATGATTGTGGTTACCATGAGTCATGATAAATCCTGCTTCATCTTCTCTGATAATTCGATTGACATCAAAATCATGACCATCTTCTTCATGTTCCTCATGTGAAACAGCTGGATTGATTGGAAGAGATTGCGAAGGTGTTGTTAGACTATTATTTGGAAGAGTCGGTTGTCCAATTTGATTCGACTTAGGAATGTAATGGAAATGATCACCATGTCTTACAATATAAGCTGTAACAGTTTCTTCGACAATATCTTTAGGATTAAAGATATAGCCATCAGATGTTGAAGAGATAGGCTTATTTGTAAGTAATGAGGCATGATTCAAAGTAGATGGACTACTTGAAAGACTTCCTAGACTAGACGCTACTTCATGAGGTTTTTCATTTGTAGAGACCGTAGAACCAGTTCCGCCTATAGGCACCATTCTGGCAATCTTTTCTTCTAAAGGAGAGAGTTTGCTGTAAGGAATAAAGTGATAATGATCACCATGCGGAATCGCAACTCCATTTGGTGTACGACTGACAATCTTGGCAGGGTCAAAAACCAGACCGTCTGATTCACTGTAACGTTGGTCACTAGGCGAATCATAGAGTTCCTTCAAAAGACTTTGGAGATTTTCAGTTTTGCTTTCTGGATTGCTAGTTGATCCTTGTGCTACAGATTGCGTGTTATTGTCACTAGATGTTGAAGAATAGCTTAACTGGCTCGGTTGCGTATTTTTGCCAGCTAAATGAGCTTTTGCTGCTGCTAATTCACTAGCAGACAAATCACTTTTTGGAATGTAGTGATAGTGACCTCCGTGAGGAACGATATAAGCATCACCAGTATCTTCGATAATATCAGCTGGATTAAAGACATAACCATCATCTGTCGTATAACGTCCCTGAGACCTTGCTACAGCAACATCAGAGCTGACCTTCTCATTATCTTTGACGTGTTCTTGTTTTTGACGATTGATTTCATCCTTAGTTCGAACATTATCAGCATGAGCTGCATCTTTCAGGTAGACATAATATTTTCCATTGACCTTGATAATGTAGCCACCCTTGACCTCATTGACAATATCATCATCTTTAAGTTGATAGTTTGGATCCTTCATCAGAAGTTCTTCACTAAAGAGGGCGTCATAAGGAACTTTCCCATTATAGTAATGATAGTGATCACCATGTGACGTTACATAGCCCTGATCTGTAATCTTAATGACAATTTGCTCAGCCTGAATTCCTTCTTTTTGGCTGACCTGGTCTGGTGTCAAGTTTTCACTTTTCTGACTTGACTGACTGCCATCCACATAAGAGACACGATTATTGTCCTTATTTTCCTGCGAACGATGCTGGTTTAGTGCATATGCACATAGACTCAAGGATACGATAACAGCTGATCCAGCTGCTATATACTTTTTACTGAATTTCATAAATCCCTCATTTCAATAAATGATGAAGCTTTTTCTTAACTTCTTTTTCTCGGTTAAACATTTTTTCTAAACTGGTTATTTAACCATTTAATTAACCAGTAAATAGTTTACCTTTTTTAAGTTTATCTGTCAAGATTTTTATATCATTTAAAAAAATAAAAGCCAGTATTACTACTGACTCTTACATCATCTTGATTTAATAGGATAAACTTATGCTTCTGGCTTCGTCTCAATTGACTCACTACCTTTTAACAAAGCAAGTAATTTTTCTGCCTCTGTCATGATGTCATTATTATCCATGGTTTGCAGGCTCAAGTTACCTCGTAAACTAGCCAGGGTTTCAGTCGCAGTAGCTTTCAGACTAGCATCCGTTACTTTATCAAGTAAAGCTTCTACTTCTTTGAGTTTGGCTTCCACTTTTTCAGTCTCTACTTGATGGACTTCTGGCTCTTCTGTAGTATCTTCAGCTTCTTCCTCTGTCTCGTCTTCATCAGTGCTCGGTTTATAAAGATTATCTGCTGAAGGATTTAAAGCTGCATGATTCTCTCCTTCATCAGATTCAGGGCGAGTTGGCTCACTTACTTCATCATGTTCCTTATTTTCATCAGGTTTACCGTCTTGGTCTGCCTTATTTTTACGAACATGGTCGCTAGCATTACCCCAACCATTATCTGAATGAGGACGTTGGTCCGGATGTTCAACGTAGTATTTTACAGTAGCAAATAAATCTTCTAAGGTATAACCCTCAGGTGCCTTATAGAGTCCTTCGTCAAACCATGCAAACTTAAGATTATGATAGTGATCAAAGTGAGGAATGATAAAGTAACCATTCTGTACAGCTACAGTATACTGTAAATGATTTGGTATTTTTTCTAATGGTACCTTGTTCTCAGCTGTTACGCGGTTATAGATAGCTTCTGTCCCTGTTGCCTCTGGTTTTGCTTCAGTAGAATTTGGAGCTTGTAAGCCTTTTTCTTTAGCATAAGCCTGAGCTGCTGCCCTTTCAGCTTCAGATAAGCTGTCTTTTTTAATCCAGTGGCTATGGTTCAAGTGTGGAGTGACGTAGGCATTTCCTGCATCACTTTCAATATCATGCTCATCAAAGATATAGCCATCAGATGTTGTATATTTACCTGCTAATTTCGCTAATTTAATTTCATCGTTTGTATAGGCAATTTGAGCATTTGGTTTGCCAAGGCGTTCTGGGTGGGTAATCGGTGCTAGAAATGCCAATAAATCATCTACCAATTTTACTTTATTATTAGAAGATTCATTATTCAAGCGTTCTGCTAATTTGTCTAAGGCTTGGAAATCAACAGCACGCCCCTTATTTTCAGATAAAGCTTTATGAGCCTGGGTTAACAGATTGTAAGCTTTATTATAAAATTCTCGGTCACGAGAAGCGACATTTTCTTTCTTCGCAACTAGAGCATGTGTCTCTTGAGTTTTATTAGACAAGAGATTTTCAATAGCATCAATCTTATCCTTAGCTAGGTCTTTAGCAAAAACATAGTGGCTGACACCAGAAACTTCCACAACATATCCAGCTCCCACTTTTCTAACAACCTGTTCTACTGCAAAATTAGTTTGTTTTTTCTCAGTTGACGGTTGAGCTTGCGGTTTTGGTGCTGGTTTCAAATAATGCATTCCTGGCACGACTGCACCATTTTGCCCTTTTAACAGAATCATTCTTGCAATCTTCTGCTCTAAATCAGACATTTGTGAATAAGGGATAAAGTGATAATGATTTCCGTGAGGCACAGCAACACCATTTGCTGTACGATCTGTTATTTGTGCTGGGTCGAATACCAAGCCATCCGATTCCACATGTCGTTCTGACAAAGGTTTGGCATACAATTCACGTAAAAGGCTTGAAATATCTTCCCCTTGATTTTGATGATAAGTTGGAGTGACAGTTAGATTGTGGTTCTCTGACAAGCTTGGTTGAGCTGGATTTGCATTATGACTAAAACTTGAAGAAGGACGAGACCCTTGCTTCCCATTCCAATAGGCTTGGGCTGCAGCCAATTCTCCTGCAGACAAAGCGCCTTTTGGTATATAGTGGAAATGATTGCCATGCGGTACAATAAAAGCGTCTCCTGTATCTTCAATCACATCTGTCGGACTAAAGACATACCCATCATCCGTTGTATAGGCGCCTCCAGTTGCTCGATTCGGTGCTTGCGTATTGAGATTAAAGTTTGGTTTAATGGTTGAACTTAGTTTATCTGTACTGCTTGGTTTCGTATTATCAGAATGCTTTTGAACTGGCTGACCTCCAATTGGTAGATTTCGAGCCAATTTTTCTTCCAAGGCAGACATTTGCGAATAAGGGATGAAATGGAAATGATCCCCGTGAGGAACTGCCACACCATTTGCTGTACGTTTTATAATCTGTGCTGGGTCAAATACCAATCCATCAGACTCCACATGACGTTGGCTAAGTGGCAAAGCATACAATTCTTGAAGGAGACTAGCTAAGTCCTCACTTTGACTTTCAGAATCTGTTGCAGGATTTTGAGGTGTCTCAGATTGACTCCTTCTCACACTAGATCTTGTTTCACCTCTGCTTGAACGATATTCAACCGTACTTAATTGACCGCCTTTTCCAGATAAGAAGGCTTGGGCAGCAGCTAATTCACTGGCAGACAAGTCACTCTTCGGAATATAGTGGAAGTGATTGCCGTGAGGGACAATATAAGCATCACCCGTATCTTCTATAATATCAGAGGCATTAAAGATATAACCATCATCCGTTGTATAGCGTCCTTGAGCTCTGGCTGCAGCAACAGCATTATCTGTACTTGTATTATGATTATGACTATGTTCCTGCTTCTGACGCTTAATCTCTTCTTTTGTCCGAATATTATCCGCATGGGTCGCATCTTTAAGGTAAACATAGTATTTACTGTTTACCTTAATGACATAACCACCCTTGATTTCATTGACAATGTCTGAATCCTTCAACTGATAATTCGAATCTTTCATGAGGAGCTCTTCACTGATGATGGCATCATAAGGAACCTTGCCATTATAGTAATGATAATGGTCTCCATGAGAAGTCACATAACCTTGATCCGTAATCTTGATAACAATTTGTTCAGCATTGATTCCCTCTCTCTTACTGACTTCATCTGGTGTTAAGTTCTCTGCCTTTTGACCAGCCTGATTACCATCTATATAAGCAACTCGATTAGACTCTTTCTTAGCCTGACCAGCTTGGTAACGACCAAGTTCATAGGAACAAACACTTAGGGCAAGAACTGCCACTGAACCTGCTAGATATTTTTTATTGATTTTCATTTTTTCCTCACTTTAATTCTTCTGCTAGAACACTTATATTTTCTTCAAGATTTTCTAAATAGGTCTTGTCATTTTGTGGGTCTGCCTCTAAAGGATTCAGAGTTTTAAGACCTACACCTGTTGATTTGACAAGAGTTTCAGCTACTTTTGAAGAAGCGTTACTTTCTGTAAAAATCGTTTTAACCTTATAGGTTTTCACAAATTCCTGAATTTCTGTTAGTTGTCTTGGACTTGGTTCTTGTTCCGGAGAGATACCTGCAATACCAAGTTGATTGAGTCCAAATCGCTTAGCTAAATAAGAAAAGGCTGTATGTTGTGTTACAAATGTTTTCTGAGTCGCTTTTTCAAATTTAGGCTGGAATTTCTTAGTCAATTCTTGAGCTTTTTTGATAAAGGCTTGCGCATTTTTTTGGTAAGTTTCTTTATGCTCACTATCCGCCTCCGAAAGCTTATCAGCGATAATCTGAGCTTCTTCACCAGCTTTTTCAGGATCTAGCCAAGTATGAGGATCGTAGAGCGTTTTTTCATCAACTCCATCCCCTGCTTCTACATCTTCTAGCCCTGGGACGCGGTCTAAAGTCATTCCCTCTGAAGCCTCTAAAACCTTCACTTTGGATTTTTTTAGATTGGGATCTAAACTTCCTGCCCAAGATTCGAGCGTATGTGAATGGTAAACAAAGACATCTGCATCATAGATGGCCGCGATGTCATTTGCCGAAGGTTCAAAGGAGTGAATCCCACTACTTGACTGAATCATCCGAACATCATTCAAGTCACCAGATACTTCCTTAACCATAGCGTAGATAGGATAAAAACTGGTCACAATTTTCATCCCCTTTCCTGTCTGGCTTTCCTTTTGACTACAGGCTCCTAGCAATAAAAGAAAGACACTTAACAAGACTAAAAATAAATTTTGTTTCTTCATGAACAACTCCTTAACTGTTTAATTAACTAGTAAACATTCTACTCCTAAAAACTTAATCTGTCAAGATATTTTTAGAAAAAATTTGAAATTTCTTTCACATATAAAAATCTGCTGAGTTTCAACAACTCAACAGATTCTCACTTTATATACTCAATGAAAATCAAAGAGCAAATTAGGAAGCTAGCCGCAGGCTGCTCAAAGCACGACTTTGAGGTTGCAGATAGAACTGACGAAGTCAGCTCAAAACATGTTTTTGAGGTTGTAGATGAAACGGACGAAGTCAGCTCAAAACATGTTTTTGAGGTTGTAGATGAAACTGACGAAGTCAGCTCAAAACATGTTTTTGAGGTTGTAGATGAAACTGACGAAGTCAGTAACCATACATACGGCAAGGCGAAGCTGACGTGGTTTGAAGAGATTTTCGAAGAGTATTATTCTTCTATGGTAGAATGCTTATAACCATAAGTGAAGTAAATAATACTTCCTATCAACAAAGCAACTAGGAAAGCAATCCAAGTTTCCATATTATACTGCAACATGAAGGATAGACAAATGATGATTGATAAAATCGGTAATAAGGGTACCAATGGTGTTTTAAATTCTCCTGCTTTGGGCATGCCTTTTTCTTTCCGTAAGCGAATCAGGCCGTAAGCTAGCATAATCAAGTAGGCTAAGGTACAAATATTTAAGAAGGCTGCGATACTAGCAAGAGGGAACATTCCTGCTGCTACTGCTGAAGCTAGACCTGTTAAAATAGTAGCATTCTTTGGTACCTTGCTAGTCTTCGTTAGTTCTTTAAAGGCGGCAGGCATTAAGCCATCGCGCGCTAAACTGTAAATCATACGCGATAGGGCATAGGTCATCGAGATACAAACTGTAATCAAGGTCAAGATAGCCACTAATGACACATAGTTGGCTGCCCAACTGATCCCAACGCTACGAAGGGCAAAGGCAACGGCATCATTGACATTTAAATGACTATAGTGAACCACACCAGTCAAAACAAGCGTCACCAAGGCATAGAGAATGGTTACGATAGAAAGCGATAAGACAATCCCTCTAGGAATATTTTTTTGAGGAGTCTTGACCTCATCTACAGCCATAGAGATGGATTCAAATCCCAAAAAACCGAAGAACATTAAGGAGGCACCAGCCATAATACCAGTACTAGCACCATAGATTTGTCCAAAACCATAAGGAGCAAAATTACTCCAATTATCAAGTTTAATATTCCAAATTCCTACTAAAACAAAGAGAGCTAAAGCGGAAAATTTCAAAATGACTAGAATCGAATTAAAGCGTAAGGCTGCCTTGGCATTTAGTAAAACAAGCGAAGTCACCAAGATCAAGACAAGAATAGGCAATAAATCAACAAATGTCCCTGCTTGAGGATTAAAGGTACCATTTAAAGCATGAGGAAGAGCTATCCCATATTGAGAAAGCAAGCCTTTAAAATAAGCTGCCCAACCCGAAGCCACACCAGATATGGCTGTCATGAATTCCATCATGGTTAACCAGCCAGCCAACCAAGCTGGAAATTCTCCTAAAATAGCATAGAGATAACTGTAGGCACCACCTGTAGCAGGTACTCGTGAAGCAAATTCTGCAAAAAAGAGGGCTGATAATCCCACGCACAAGGCAGAAATGACGATTGAAATCACTAGGGCTGGACCAGCAAGAGTTGCGGCTGCAGTACCTGTAATTGTAAAGACGCCTGTCCCTACCATAGCACCGATACCCAGCAAAATCAAATCCCATAACTTCAAATGCCTGTGCATCTCCGTTTTATCCAAACTTACATTCTTTGTTCTAAATATATTCATATTTCTTCTCCAAATAAAATGATGATTCTATTTTACCATAAATATAGGAGATTTGTGACTATTTATAAAATATTTTTCTAAAAAAATCTGACTACATCTTGTAATCAGATTTTTATCGATTCTAGTTCATTTCTTTAAATGCTGCTTCTGCATCCGCATTACTGATAGCACCAAATTGAATCTTTCCAATCTTTCCTTGACTATCAATTAGGTATTCTGTAGGAATGCTTCGAATTTGATAAGCTTGGAAGGTGGTTGCTTTAGTATCATAAAGAACTGGGATATCTTTATATCCTTGTTCTTGGAACCATTGTGGGAATTGATCAACAGTTTTTTCACCTTGAATTCCTGGTGCAATGACACTAAGAATTTCGAAATCGCGATCTGGTTTTGCAGCTAATTCCATCAACTCAGGCATACTTTTCTTACATGGACCACACCAGGAAGCCCAAAACTTCAAGTAAACCTTTTTACCCTTAAAATCAGATAACTTGACTTCTTTACCATCCATGGATTGCAAGGTGAAGTCTGGAGCATCTTTCCCAACAGCAATTTGCTGTACAGGCGTTTCTTGTTTTGGCTGTTGTGGGGCTTGAGTTTTTTTAGTTTCTTCCTCACCACAGGCCATCAATACAACTAATGACAAGAGACTTAAGCCAGCAAACATTACTTTTTTCATCATTTTCTCCTTTATTCAAAAATTCCAGCTAGAACATTTACTTGTCCTAATAGTAACAAAATTCCCATTAAAATAATGAGGAAACCACCAATTTTCTTCATTAGCATCATATGACGTTTGATTTTACTAAAATAAGGCATGACTACACCTGAAGCTAGAGCCAAGACCAAGAAAGGAAGAGCCATCCCCAGAGTGTAAATAAGAGTATAGATAGCACCTTGCCAAGCTCCATTGCCTCCAGAAGCCGCAAGCGCTAAAACAGAACTTAAAACTGGACCAATACAAGGCGTCCAACCAAAGCTAAAGGTAATACCGAGTAAAAAGGCTGACCAATAACGATTGGCTTCTGATTTCTTAAAAGTAAAGCTTTTTTGAACCTCTAATTTCTTAAAATGAAAAATTTCCATCTGGTGAAGACCCAAAATGATAATAATAGCTCCCATGACATATCGAAACCAATTTGCATAGAGAATATGACCAAAGTAACCAGCACCAAAGCCTAGAATAAAGAAAATGAGAGAAATACCTGCGATAAAGCAAAGCGTTCGAATCAAGCCTGACCAGAGAACCTTTCTCCCAAACAAGGAAAAACTTTTTGCACTTTCCTGATCATCCAATAAAATCCCAGCATAGACTGGCAGAAGTGGAAAAATACAGGGAGAAAAGAAGGACAAGACCCCTGCTAAAAAAACGGAAATTGAAAATACTATCGTTTCCAATAAAGAACCAACTTTCTTAAGATTTCTAATCCTATTTTACTATATTCAATTTAATTTGTATGCTTTCTGCTACGCAAAATCATATCGGGCACTATTGGACTAATCTTTTCTTTTGCTAGTCAAGGCGGATCTTGTCTCCAAAATAGCCAAAAAGCAACGACAAGGGTTACTCGTCGCTGCTTTTGTGAACGGAAATGTCTTTTAGGTCTGACATTTCATAAATCATGTTTTACTTGAGTTTGGCAAGGATTGCTTTAAGTTCCTCTACTAGTTTAGCTTCTGTCTCTGCTGAGCCATTTTCTTCTTTCACAAAATCAAGAGTTTCTTGGAGAAGTTTTTTGGCTTTGGCAAGGACTTTCTTATCCGCTTTGGCTGCATCTAGCTGTCCGAGAACCTTGGCCAATTCCGTGCTTAATTGCTGGATTTCTGACTCTTTCTTACGGCGAACCAACCAGAAGGCAATCACGCCTAGGAGAGCAAGTAGACTGACCACAATCACTCCTGCTGGAACTGAGTTTGTTTCAGTCATCTTATCTGAATCCTTACTATCTTCCGTTCCTTGCTTAGCATCTTTCTTGTCCTGTGCAGGCTTGCTGTCGCTAGCATTTGCTTTCACATCTTTGAGAGAGTTCAAGGCAGCCTTCACAGACTCTACTGCAGTACCCAGACCTTGCTCTGTCAAGGCACTATCTTCCAGAGCTTTTTGAGCATCTAGGAGGACAGCCTTGGCTGCATCGATTTTCGGATCAGATACTGTTGCCAAAGCTTTCAAGCGTTGGTCTAACTCTTGAGTCAAGGCACGAAGTTCAGACTTGTCAACTTGCTCTTGAGCTGGAGCTTGCGTGCTCGTTGAGCTAGCTGAAGGATTTGCTGCCACTCTAGGAGCTTGAGTCGGAGCTGAACTTGGAGCTGGGGCAGGACTTGCAGGTTGACCCGGAGCAGTTGGTTGAGACGGTTGTGGAGCTGGCTCAGATGGAGCTGTTGGAGTCTCAGTAGCTCCTTGGTCTGGCTGAGTAGGAGTAGAAGGTTGAGGTTGATCTGCTTGTGGAGTATACGGTGGTATGTAAATTCCATTCAAAGATTCTTTAGCTAGTTTTAGATTATCCCTAGCTTCATCAACTGCTTTTTGAGAAGCATATACATCATCTAAAACAGCCTTCGCTTTTTCGATAGCTTTATCAAAAGCATCTTTCTTATCTTTGTCAGCATTGTGATACTTGTAACTTAGAGCCGTGTTGGCTGCTTCATCTACTAGTGCTTGAAGCTCTTGAGTATTGGTTGCTTGTCCATCCAACTGACCTTTAGCGGTATTGATAGCTGATAGGGCACCATCTACTTCTTTCTGCGTTACATTTGCTTTTCCTAAGACAGTCTTACCATTTGCTACAGCTTGGTCATAAGCATCTTTCTTAGAGGCATCTGCATTGTAATACTTCGCATCAGTCGCTTTTGTACTATCTGCATCAGTACCTGTTGCTCGGGTCAAGGCGTCTGTATTGGTTGCTTGTCCTGTTAAACCTTTTTTCGCTTCCTTAATCTTATCTCGATTAGTATTTAATTCATCCTGCTGAACATTTTGTTTCTTTAATGCAGTATCTCCAGTTGTTATTGCTTCATCGTAGGCATTTCTATTATTATCTGGTGCATTATAATATGCCGCTGTAGTCTTGATACCAGGTGCTTCATCTACTAATGCTTGAAGTTCATCCTTATTTACTGTCGGTGCTACTGGAGTTGGTATTACGACTTCACTACTCATATTTGAAGTAGCTGTGGATATAGGAATTCTAGTTGTTCCTCCTATAGTCTCTCCTTCTAAATATTCCTTATCTCTTGCTGTATTAGTAGCACTTACTCTATCATTAGCATTAAAAACTTCGGTTGGCGTCCACTCTGCAATACCATTACTTGCCTTAACAGTTGCTTTTTTAGCTCCATTCACATAAAAATCAACAGATGAATCACTCGAATTTCTAGCTGTAGCAGTTACCTTTGAAATTTTCCCAGCAGCATTATCTAAATTTTCAATAGTTACTGTCGGAGCAAGCGGTTTTACAGTAATATCAAATCCTTGATACCCATATACCGTTCCATTTGATCTATCTGCCATTCTAAAAACAGCTCTATATGATCCTACGGTATTGGTAGAACCTTTGCTATAAAATATTCTCTCTACAAAGTTACCAGTATTTGGTAGTTGTCTTTCATACTCTAAATATATTCCAATGCCGCCAGTAGTAACTTGTGGACTATATCCTTGCCCCCTTCTCCATCTCAGCAAGAACCTTGCATCTGGAGCCTTTCCAACTTCCGTTGTTAAACTTCTATCGTAATGAGAAAGAGTTACATCTCCTTCTGGAATCGCCCTAAACCCACTACCTTCTGTAAAAGTAGTTCCATTTAAGCTATGATTATGCCCTGCGATATTGGTACTGTTTGGTTCAGTATTCCCTGCCTTTAGACCGACTGTTGCTTTACCGTTTGTTGTATCAAGTTTAGGAGCCTTAGGTTCTACATCCTTCTTAACACGTCTTAAGCCAGTGTTTTTATAACTTACTAATGTTCTAAAGGCTGCATCTACTTCTGTTTGATTTTGCGCCGTTGCAAGGACTTGTCTTGCTTCTTCAGCTTTTGCTTTTAAGGCTCCTACTGATTCTTCTGTGTAGTTTTCTGTTTTTACGGCAGCAATTTCACTTAATAGCGATTCTAAGTTCTGAGTATTTAGTTGTCTACTAAGTTCAATATTTGTTTTCGGTTGATCTTGTTTTTCTGCTATCTCTTTATTTGATTCTAATTTAGAGTTGCCTTCAGTACTCGTTTCCTCAACCTTAGCTTTTCCTTCACCATCTTTAGATGGAGTTCCTGGCTCTTTTTTCTCTGTTCCTTGAGTTTCTGCTTCAGTTCCTGCTTGTCCTACGCTTGGATTTTGACTGCTTGTCTCTGATGAGCTTAGGGCAGATGAATTGTCAGGCTTGACATCCCTATCCTGAGCGACTACTTCTGTACTTGATTCTGCCGCCTGCACTTCTGTCGCTGGATTAGCCACAAAAAAGACAGACCCTAGCAAGACTGAGGCTGCTCCGATTGAAAACTTGCGTATAGAAAAGCGTTGGCGCTCATTCATTTTAAACTGTTTCATAGTTTTTCCTTTCTTTCTACCCTGTCTTTGCTCCTCTAGCCATGTTCATGCAGGCATCAACTCGCCATAAAAACAGGAAAACATGACCTTTTTTCATCTTAAACAAATGACAAAAAGCCCATTGTCTACTAATACTTAATTATATCAACTTAGTTCCCTTCCTTCAACCTCACTTTGTTTCAGAAAATCGATAATTATATATATATATATATATATATGCATGTTGCTTATTTTAAAGGATTTAGAGGCTCCTTATTTGGAAATTTAGTATATTTTTCATTATTTTCAGAAATTTTAAATTTATATGACATTCGAACGGAACTGCTCGTCTTGCTATCTATCGCCAGAAAGACCTATCCTAGACTCAGCAAATAAAAAAACAGGCTCTCCGAAAAATCAGAAATCCTGAGATATTATTTGATATAACTCCTATCCCAAATCACTTGATGTAGGCTCTCCCAGCTTTGTCGAGTAGCAGAGGTAGACTAACCATGACAAAAATCAGCCATAGCGAGACTCGTAAAAGCCCAGATAAATATAGGAAAGAAGCAAAGAGAAAGGCCGATAGCAAAATCATACCCAAAGTCTCTCCAAAATTCCTGCAAGTAAATAGAAACCAAAGGAGAGATAAAGGATAAAGAGACTAAAGCAAAAACGCTTGCCTGTATTTTTAGTACAAAAAGCACACCTTGACCAGATGATTTTCCTGACCGTTAGTGATGATTTTACAACAATGTCTCAAACTCAGCTACGGTCATGCCTAATTGCTGACTGGCAACCTCAGGTGTTAGAATACCTTGACGGACTAGATTTAGTAGCATGGACAAACTTCCTTCGACTTTCCCACGCTCCAGTCCCTGTTCAAGACCCTCTGCACGACCACGTTCAAGACCACGCTCTAAACCTTGTTCAATCCCCTCTGCACGACCGCGTTCAAGACCACGCTCTAAACCTTTTTCCTCTGCTTGTTCCAAGGCATAGTCCTGTGCCAACAAGGCTTGTTCTTCGCGCATACGTAGTTGGCTAAACATTTTCCTGTCCTCCTCGGACCAGCTCTTATAGTCCAGCAGCTGGTCTGCTTGGCTGATAGCTCGCTCGGGTTGTTGAGTAAAGGGCTTGTTCCCAAAAAACTCCAACCACGGCTTGCGAACCTCGTCTTTGCTGGTTTCTCTGTATTTCTTTAATTCCAAGAATGCCATCTTGACTAGATGGTTTTCTTGTCCATTATTTGTGATGGTTAAGGCTTCACCTGTCGTGTCCTCTCGCATGCTAAAACTGTGGAAAGCTAGGTCATCTGAGAAGTAATTACTATCTACAATTGCGATAGCATATACTGGTGCGATATGCTTGTAACTCTGGTGAGTATTGCCCTCTTGCTGGCGAATTTTTTCTAGGTTTTGATTGACCTGACTGCACAGATAAGCCCACAGGCGATTGATGAAAAAATTCTGATGATGGACCTGGATTTCGATAATAACCTGTGTTCCATTATCCAACTCCGCCAAAACGTCTATACTGGTATAAAAATCCTGCGCTGAGTAAGGCAGGGAGGGCAAGACGTGAATGTTGCTTCCCTCCAAAATGGTCACATTTTTTGCTGGCAAGTCCAACATATCGCGAATAAATTGACAAGTGATTTCTGGATTGCTAAAGATTTTCTTAGCTACCAAGTCATTGGTTGGGCTAATGCCCGGATGTCTTAGAATCATCCTTTTCCTCCTTCTATTATAGCACATTTTTTAATCTAATTTGCTAGATTTGATGCTTCTATCTATTTATTCGGAAAAGAAAGTGAAAAGTTCAAACTTTCCTGAAAATAACAATATCTTAGATAAAAAAAGATAGCCAAACTCTTTACATCAAGAAATTTAGCTATCTTTTTTAGGTTGTTTTAAGATTGCATAACGCTTACAGATTTCTCACTTATGTTCTTTCAACAGCGCTTCAAACTCAGCTACAGTCATTCCCAATTGCTGGCTGGCAACCTCAGGTGTTAGAAGACCTTGGCGTACTAGATTTACTAAACCTACTTTTAATCCCTCTTCAATGCCTTCAGCTCGACCACGCTCTTCAGCTTGTTCCAAAGCATAGTCCTGTGCTAACAAGGCTTGTTCTTCGCGCATACGTAGTTGACTAAACATTTTCCTGTCCTCCTCGGACCAGCTCTTATAGTCCAGCAGTTGATCTGCTTGGCTGATAGCTCGCTCGGGTTGCTGGGTAAAGGGCTTGTTGCCGAAAAACTCCAACCATGGTTTACGAACCTCGTCTTTGCTGGTTTCTCTGTATTTTTTTAATTCCAAGAACGCCATCTTAACCAGATGGTTTTCCTGACCGTTATTGGTGATAGTTAAGACCTCACCTGTCGTATCCTCTCGCATACTAAAACTGTGAAAGGCTAAATCGTCCGAGAAGTAGTTGCTATCCACGATTGCGATAGCGTATACTGGTGCGATATGTTTGTAACTCTGGTGAGTATCTCCTTCACGTTGACGGATTTTTTCAAGATTTTGATTGACCTGACTACACAAGTAAGCCCACAGGCGATTGATGAAAAAATTCTGATGATGGACTTGAATCTCAATGATAACTTGGGTTCCATTGTCCAACTCAGCTAAGACATCAATACTGGTATAGAAATCCTGTGCCGAGTACGGCATGGAAGGCAAGACATGAATGTTACTTCCCTCCAAAATGGTCACATTTTTTGCTGGCAAGTCCAGCATATCGTGAATAAATTGACAAGTGATTTCTGGGTTTCTAAAGATTTTCTTAGCAACCAAATCGTTAGTTGGGCTGATGCCCGGATGACGTACAGTCATATTTCTTCTCCTTTCATTATAGCACATTTTTTAATCTAATTTACTAGATTTGATGCTTCTATCTATTTATTCGGAAAAGAAATTAAAAGTCTCCTAATTTTTAATCAATTCTTTCTGATGGATATAGAGAATAAAAGAAGCTTTCCAATTTCTAGTACCATTTTAGAAGTTGTAATGTACTATTCCAATCTCAAATTACTATAAAGTTGATTGAAACAAGAACAAGACAAACAATCCTCGTAAACGAATTGCAACCACAAAAAAGCAAGCATTCACAAGAATACTTACCTATCATGGGAGGAATAGTTGTTCCTCTTTTTTATTACTAAAATTCAAAGAATTCCAGAGCTTTTTTCAAGAGCAAATCCGTATATTCTGGATCTTCTTGGGCTACTTCTATTTCCCACTGAACCTTTTCCAAATCATCTGTAATCACTCCATCTACTCCTAAGTGAAGAGATTTGCTGATAGCTTCTGAATCATTGACAGTCCAGACATAAAGTTTCTGGTCCGTTGTCCATAGTTTGCTTACAAAATATTCATCCAAGGTCGAGTACTCCATAGTATATCCTGTCGCCTTTGTTTTAGGAAAGACAGAATTGTAGGGCATGATAAAATAAACTGGCAGTTCGGCATCATACTGTCTTACTTTTTCGACAACATGGTAGTCTAAAGATTGGATTTGATGCCCATAAATCTTGAGCTTTGCAGCATAACGGGCTAAAAAGCGGTCCATCATGTCTGGACTATCTTTTTTACTGGTTTTAATTTCAATTAGTAATTTTTGACCAAGTTCGTTGGCTCGACTGAGATAATCTTCAAAGCTTGAAATTTTAGTCTGGTAGCCATTTTCAAAAATATCAATCCCTTTAAGTTCCTCCAAGTTTAAGTCTTGAGGACTTTTATTGATACCTGCTAGATTTTTCAAGTTTGCATCATGCATCATGACAAACTGCCCATCTTTTGTCTCCTGCACGTCCGTCTCCACCAAGTCTGGTTTGAGTTGTGCTGTAGTTTCTAAGGATTCTACTGTATTTTGAATCCCATTTGCATTGGAAACCCCTCGGTGAGAAATAAGCTGAGGTAGATGAACCATGGGAGCCTCCAGATAAATATAACCTTCTAAGGCAAAGAAAAGACTAGCACAAGTCATGACTCCCCATCGCATGATGTGATCTTTTTCTCTCCGAGGAAGCATATCCAGCTCCTTTCCTGTCAAAAATGAAACAAATTTAACCAAAAAGTAAGTCAGAGCCATATAATAAAGATTTTTAATCACGACAAAATTCAAAATACCAAGAATCAGAGACTCTCTCTGAGTGATGTCATCTAGCAAAGTTTGAGCCAATAACAAAGGAATCAAAGGAAGATAAAATAATAAATTTGCCTTGAGCAAGATATAAAATAAATTCCAAGCATAAAAAGCAACTCTTTTCTTGGTTTTCTCCAAACTAAACATCACTGCTTCTCGAACAGTCAGCTGATCATATACAATCTTCGGAAGAGCAAACATCAATCTGACAGAGACATAGAGAAAGATAAGAGATAGAAGTAGGATGCTCAGCCACCACATCCAATATTTATCTTCTAAATAATCTTGGATAAACTCTGGAATAACGATTTTATTGAGATAATAAATCTTCAGCATTTTCCGTATAAAAGGAAAAAGCATAGCTATATAGAAAAAGATAAACAAGGCTTTAGCGCAAGTTAGCTTTTTCATAAATCCAAAACTTTCATGGAAAACCTTGCGGATATACTCAATTAGCCTTCGCTTTTCATGATAGAGGAGATGACGAGCACCAATAAAGAGGAGTCCTATTTGAAAATAAGCAACCAGAAGGTTAATGATAATCAAGGCTAAAAAAGCTAGACTAATCAATGGAGAATGAGTGAGGATGGCTAAAACATTGTTATAGGAAATAAAAAGATAACCTGTCTGATCTAATAAGAAGCTAGCCAACCATGAATTGAATGGTACCCACAAATACTCCACTATCATAAAAATCAAGAAAAAGAGAAAGAGGATTTTATCAAGATTGAGGTAAATCTGTTTAAAACCCAATTTTTTAGGTTTTTCAGGTTTCATAGGCACTCCTAGTCAAATAATTGAGATAAGTCCAAGCCACCAAAAGGATTGTTTGATAGGCTACTTTCTGTCTCTAACAATTCTCTAGCTTGATCCGACTCCAAGAAGGACTCGTAAACACGCGCCGTCATACGAGCATCTTCTAAACTATTATGGGACTGTCCTTGAAATCCAAGAAATGAGGCAACAGTTTGCAATTTGAGATTGGCAATACCATGTAAATCCGAACTGCGACGTTCAAAAGCTTCATCATACAGATCCACCTTGTACTGCTGGCTGTAGTCTAAACCATGATCCGCTAGAATAGGCAAATCACTTTTAGCAGCATTGTAGCCTATCATCGGCAAAGAACCCACAAACTCTTGGAAATCTTTGATAACTTTCTCCACTGGGGGAGCATCTTTTAAGGTCTCAGCTGTAATCCCAGTCAAACCATTGATAAAACTCTTTAGAGGCACACTAGTATGGACATAGGAATCATAGGCGTCAATTTCCTGACCATCTCTAAAACGCACTGCCGATACTTGAATCAAGTGTGTTTGTCCTTCGTGATGATTAAATTCTAAGTCAAAAGCAATGTAATCTTCTAATCGTTCCATTTTCTACCTCTCCTATACTGTTATTTTACTTGAGCAACTATACTATTTAGATTGGAAACAAAAGAAGCCATCAGGTTAGCATGTAACCTAAACAGCTCCTTGATTATCCTCCAAATAAACGAGCAAAAAAGCCTTTCTTAGTGGATTGGACTTCTTCTTTTGCTTGGTCCAGCTCTAGCTTAAGATTTTCTTGATCCTTCATGGCTTGAAGGGTCAATTGTTGCTGCTGATCGAGTTGTTTGTCTTTCTCAGCAATCTGACGGTCTTTGATACGCATCTGCTCGTCTTTTTCTGATAACTGACGATCCTTGGCTTTTAATTGTTCATATAGACGAAGAATTTCTGCATTCTTCTCATCAACTAGAATCTCCATCAGTTCACGTTGCTTGACATCTTCACTGACAGGCTCATCTTCAAAAATCGTTTTTTTATAGATTTCTTCTAGCTTAATCAAGCCACTTCTGGTAACGACTGTTACCCCTTTGTCATTTTTATCTGTGTCTTCTTCTGGTAATTCTTTGACACGGTTATTGATTGCTTGGCGAGATAATCCTAAGACCTCTGCAATCTCACTGACGGTCATTTCAATACTCATAATATCCTCTGAAACGTTTTCTAGCTTTTCTTTACTTAAATCTTATCATAAGCTAGAAAAACTGTCAAATTTTCGCTTAATCTAAGGCCTTCAAAAAGGCTAATAAGACTTGAGCAGAGCGACGTCCAGCTTCAATAATAAACTCATCAAAAGAGATGTTTGCTTCATGATTGGCATTGTCACTCATAGCTCGGATGACTAAAACTGGAAGATTAAGAGCATGCGCTGCCTGAGCAATAGCTGCCCCCTCCATCTCAACAGCCAAAACATCTGGAAAATGGGACTTAATCGCTTCTATCTTATCATTTCCTGCGACAAAACTATCTCCTGTAGCAATCAAACCAAGATGCCAGTTCTGATCCAATTGAGATAAACTCTCTTGGATTTTGGCAACAAAGGTTTTATCTGATTCGAAATAAAGCGGTTGTTGCGCCATTTGTCCATAAGCATAGCCAAAAGCTGTGACATCCACATCATGATAGGCTAATTTATCAGCAATCACAACATCTCCAACAGCAATACCCTCTGCTACTGCCCCAGCAGATCCTGTGTTAATCAAAGCATCCACTTGGAAATGATCAGCTAAAATCGCCACACTCATAGCAGACATGACCTTACCAATTCCACTTTCTACAAGAACGACTTCATGCGAGGCAATGGTTCCTGTATGATAGGTATTCCCCAAAACAACTTGCTCCTGGGCATTGTCTAAATGCTGGACCAGATACGCCAGTTCTTCTGGCATAGCCGCAATAATTCCTATTTTCATTTCATTTCCTTTTCTATTACAAAAGTTTCATTGCTAAGACAAGCAAAATCAAGAGAAAGATGACTGCAAATAAAATCTTATTCAACTTAGAATTGAAGACATTTCTCTTAGTATTTTCAATGCGACGGCTTTTATGAATAGATGGTTCGACCTGAATCTTCAAGGTTTCCTGGCTAAAACCATGTTCCCTAGGATTGGTATAACCAAAACGGGAAGAAGAGGTTGGTAAAATCTTAGTCTCCTCATTATCATCTAGCAAAGGAGGACCTGAAATTTTTTCGCCTCTATTAGCTCTTTCAATCATTTCATCCGTTAATAAAGGTTTACCCATACTGACCTCCTCTATTTTTTGTGCAATTCCCAATACTGAACAGCCATAATTGTCTTGGCATCACAAATATGACCTGATTGGATCAATTCCTTGGCTTCTTCTAGACTTACTTCTAGGACTTCCAAGGTTTCATCATCATCCTGCGGACGCGGATTTTCCACCTTTGTCAAATCGCTTGCTAGGTATAGTTTTAACTTTTCATTACAAAAGCCAATAGCTGAATAAAAATCGTACAAGAGTTCTAACTTCCCTGTATAGGCTGTTTCTTCCTCTAATTCACGAAGGGCTGCTGCGACAGGGTCTGTGTTTTCTCCTACCTCCAATTTTCCGGCTGGAATTTCGTAAGAGACAGCCTCGATAGCTTTGCGGTACTGCTTGACCAAGATGAGTTTTTGTTCATCCGTTACTGCTAAAACACAGACAGCCCCATTGTGGAAAATCAAATCCCGTTGGGCAACTCCTTTGCCTTCTGGTAATTCAACCTGATCTTGGACCAGTTTAAATATTGGTCCTTGATAGATTTCTTTTCGGCTAAGCGTTTTTTCTTCAAATTCCATGACAGACTCCTACTGATTCTTAGGGTGATGAGGAAGGCGTGTTGCATATTCGTCTTTATTGACCTGACGACCGCGACCAATAGCAATCGCATCCGCTGGCACGTCTTTAGTAATAGTTGAACCAGCACCAACGAGGGAATTGTCACCAAGTTCTACTGGCGCAATAATGGTTGAATTTGAACCAACAAAGACATTGTTACCGATGACTGTCTTGTATTTGTTTTTGCCGTCATAGTTGACTGTAATGGTTCCAGCACCGAAATTAACGTTACTGCCCACTTCACAGTTTCCGATATAAGTCAAATGACCAGCCTTGGTATTCTCACCGATTGAAGAACCTTTCACCTCAACAAAGTTTCCAATATGTGCTTGGCTAGCGATACTTGAACCTGGACGAATGTGGGCATAAGGTCCGACAGTCCCACCATCAGCAACACTACTTTCCTCAATCATAGAATTGGTAATGATCGCTCCTGCTCCGATAGTGCTGTCCACTACATAAGTACCGTTTGTCAAAATAGTCTCAGCACCAATTTTCGTTTGCCCCTTCAAGGTAACATTGGCTTCGATTTGAACTTCAGGCGCAATCTCAACATCAATATCAATATAAGTTGCTTCTGGGTTGACAAAGCTAACACCATTGACCATGTGTTGATGATTGATGCGACGACGCATAACTGACTCAGCTGTCGCAAGAGCCACACGGTCATTTACACCAAGACTCTCATCAAAATCTTTCAAAGTATAAGCGCCAACTTTTTCACCAGCTTCACGGAAAATGCCAATGACATCTGTAATATAGTATTCTCCTTGAGCGTTGTTGGTATTGATATTTTTCAAAGCCTCAAACAAACGCTCGTTGTCAAAAACATAAGTTCCAGTGTTGATTTCCTTGATTTGCTTTTCAAAATCTGTGGCATCCTTTTGCTCAACAATGCGAAGAACTTCAGCATTGTCATTACGAACAATTCGTCCATAGCCAAAAGGATTATCTGTTTCAGCAGTCAAGATAGTGGCCACATTTTTATGATTGATGTGGAAATCAATCAAGTTTTTCAAGCTTTCACCTGTGATTAAAGGAGTATCTCCTGCAATGACCAAGGTGTGACCTGACAAACCTTCTAAGATTGGCTCTGTCATCATAACCGCATGACCAGTTCCTAACTGTTCAGATTGAGTCACAAATTCTGTCTGTCCAGCCAAGACCTGCTCAACTAATTCCGCCTTGTGTCCTACAACTGTTACTGTCTTTTCAGGTTGGATAGCTCCCACACTACGGAAAACATGTTCCAACATAGAAATACCCGCAACCTTGTGCAAAACTTTTGGCAAATCAGATTTCATGCGAGTCCCTTTACCCGCTGCTAAAATAATGGCAAAATTTGACATAATCTTCTCTTTTCTGTAGAAATTCCCTTTTATTATACCATATTTCAAATCATTCCGCGCTCTTGAATGAAAAAATGCTCCAAAGTCCTTTCCTTAACCCATTTTTTTTGATTTTTTTTCATTTTTAGGGTAAAATTATGAGATATGAGAAAACAAATTCATCCACTTATTTTATTTAGTTTTTTTGGGATTATGATGTTCATTTTAATCATCAATCGCCCACTTAATGACAACCAATCCTTTAAAACAAAATCCAACATAGCGCAGATTGAAGCACAGGCTTTGAAACACTTAGACAAACCGATTATTGACCTCTCTGGCTGGCAGCGTCCTGAGGAAATCAACTACGATGCCCTCTCACAAAATATTTCAGGCGCTATTGTTCGTGTTCACAGTGGTGCTCAAACGACAAAAGAAAATGATGCTTCCTTTATCAATGGAATAGACAAGGCCTATAAGAGTCATATCACTGAACTTCAAAAGCGGAATGTCCCAGTTGCTGTCTACGCTTATGTAGCTGGAAAAAGTGTCCAAGAAATGGAAAAAGCCGCTGAAGTTTTCTACAATGCAGCCTCTCCTTACAGTCCTAGTTACTATTGGCTAGATGTGGAAGATAAAACCATGTCCAATATGAACGAAGGTGTTGAAGCCTTTCGAGCAAAACTAGCATCACTAGGTGCTAAAAACATCGGAATCTACGTTGGGGTCTATTTCATGGAAGAACATAGTATTGATACAGGCAAGTTTACCTCTGTTTGGATTCCGTCCTACGGCTCTAACTCAGGATTTTTGGAGAGCAGTCCTAAAACTGATTTAGATTATGATATTCACCAATACACATCTAAAGGGAAAATTGCCGGCTTTGACCACGATTTGGATATCAACGTCATCTCTCCCTTAAAAAACAAAGAAGAAACCTTTAGAAAAATCTTTTTAAAACCTTAAAAGCATTTGTTTAGCATTTGCTTTTTCTTTTTGTGTTTGATTGTGATACAATATAGTAAGGATTTTTTGAAATAGAAATAGTTGGAGGAAATATATGCTCTCATGGTTAGCGCGCATTATTAAAGGGATTGTCATTGCTCTTGGATTTATCCTACCGGGAATTTCCGGAGGGGTTCTAGCAGCAATCTTAGGAATTTACGAACGGATGATTGGCTTTCTGGCCCATCCCTTTAAAGACTTTAAAGAAAATGTTTTGTACTTTATTCCAGTTGCGATTGGTATGCTTCTGGGAATTGGCCTATTTTCTTATCCGATTGAATACCTGCTTGAAAATTATCAAGTCTTTGTCTTATGGAGCTTTGCGGGTGCCATCATTGGTACAGTTCCTAGCCTTCTCAAAGAATCAACTCGAGAATCTAACCGAGACAAGATTGATTTAGCTTGGTTTTGGGCAACCTTTATCATTTCTGGACTAGGACTCTATGCCTTAAATTTTGTTGTTGGAACCTTAAGTGCCAGCTTTCTTAATTTCGTCCTAGCTGGTGCACTGCTGGCTCTTGGTGTATTGGTTCCTGGCCTCAGCCCATCAAATCTACTCTTGATTTTGGGTCTCTATTCCCCTATGTTGACTGGTTTTAAAACCTTTGACCTATTGGGAACTTTCTTCCCGATTGGAATTGGGGCAGGTGCAACTCTCATCATTTTTTCAAAATTGATGGATTATGCCTTAAACAACTATCACTCACGTGTCTATCATTTCATCATCGGTATCGTCCTATCAAGCACCCTTTTGATCTTGATTCCAAATGCAGGAAACGCTGAAAGCATCCAATATACCGGCCTTTCACTTGTTGGTTATGTCATCATCGCCTTCTTCTTTGCTCTAGGAATCTGGCTTGGTATTTGGATGAGCCAATTGGAGGATAAATATAAATAATGGCAAAAAAAGTTAAAATCAAAAAAACATTGGTGGAACAAATCCTATCTAAAGCAGGTATCCCACATCAGGGGATTCAAATCAATGCCCTGGAAGGAGAGCTTCCTCAAGGTTATGAACGAGATCAGATTTTCAAAACCTTGGCTCTTTTGGGAGATAAAACAGGACCGATTATCGGAATTGTCCCTATCACTCAACACTTATCTGAAAAGAAACTAGCCAAAATTTCTGGCAATAAAAAAGTGAGCATGATTCCACAAAAGGACTTGGAAAAAACAACAGGTTACATTCATGGAGCCAATAATCCTGTTGGTATTCGTCAGAAACACAATTATCCCATTTTTATCGATAAAATCGCTCTAGGTTTAGAACAAATGATTGTCTCTGCTGGCGAAGTTGGTCACAGCATTATCGTTGCTCCCCAAGACTTGGCTAACTTTGTAAAGGCAGACTTTGCCGATATTTTGGAGGACAGCAAGTAATGAAACTCTACTTTGTCCGCCACGGTCGTACTGTCTGGAACCAAGAAGGGCGTTTTCAAGGTGCTAGTGGAGATTCTCCCCTACTTCCTGAATCCATTGACACCCTAAAACGACTTGGCCAGTATCTCAAGGAAATTCCTTTTGATCAGATTTATGCAAGTGATTTACCTCGAGCGGTCAAATCTGCTGAGATTATCCAAAGTCAACTCAAGACGCCCTGTTCTTTAGAAAGTGTCCCTAATCTCCGTGAATGGCAGCTGGGGAAGTTGGAAGGTTTGAAAATTGCAACCTTGGAAGCTATTTACCCGCAACAAATCAAAGCTTTCCGATCTAATCTTGCTCAATTTGACACTCAAATGTTTGGAGCTGAATCCCTCTATAATACCACTCAACGGACCATCCAATTTATCAAATCATTAAAAGATAGTCCGGCTGAGCGTATTCTAATTGTCGGTCACGGTGCCAATCTTACTGCCAGTCTTCGTACTCTTCTAGGATATAAAGAACCACTTCTTCGTAAAGATGGCGGTTTAGCAAATGCCAGCCTGACCATTCTAGAAACCCATGATTTTGAAACATTCACTCTCAATACTTGGAATGATACTTCCTATCAATCATAATTATAACCTAGCCTTCTGAACTAGAACCATAGGAGATATAGTCAGTTGAAACAAAAATAAGACAAAAGAGCCTCGTAAAAAGGTATTGCAACTTGCCAATACCTTTTTGATATGAACACGTGTCTTCTCAACAGGATTGTAGAGCAAAATGAAATAAGAACTGAATAATGTGATTTGAGAATTTAAATCAATTTATAAGAATGTTTTAGAAGCAGTGATGTACTAGTTCAGATTCACTTTTCTATACTAATACTCTTCGAAAATCTCTTCAAACCGCGTCAACGTCGCCTTGCCGTATATATGTTACTGACTTCGTCAGTTCTATCTGCAACCTCAAAACAGTGTTTTGAGCTGACTTCGTCAGTTCTATCTACAACCTCAAAGCAGTGCTTTGAGCAACCTGCGGCTAGTTTCCTAGTTTGCTCTTTGATTTTCATTGAGTATAAGATGAGTAGGGAGGAAGAGGTAAAAGTTTATGCCCAAACTCTTCACATAAGAACTCTAGCTTACCCATTCTATGGAATCTTGCATTATCCATTAAAACTTCCAGACTCATACTCTTCTAAAATCTATTCAAACCACGTCAACTTCACATTATATATGTTGGTGACCTCATAGGTTTTATCTGCAACCTCAAAGCTGTTCTTTGAGCAGCCTACAGCTAGCTTCCTAGTTTAATCTTTGCTTTTCACTGAGTATCAAGTTAAAAAAATGAGGCTGGTCAAAAAGTCTTTAAAATCAAAAAAACGCATAATACCAGGTATTGAAAACCTTGTACTATGCGTTTTATTGTGGGAAGATTCACTTCATTTTTCCTGAAGTCGAGTTTTTTCCCTGACTCATTGATTTGGACTATTCTTTTGATGAACTGCTTGAGCTTGAATCTCCACCACCGATATATTGGGTAAAGATATTTTGGAAGGCTTGGTCCTTAACCTTGATATTGGCTGCTTGCAATTCTTTTCCGATAATGCTTTGAACAAATGTTGAATCATTTTGTTTTTGAGTCAAGATAACAGTTTTTAATTTTTCTTTGTAGTCATCAATATTAGATGATTTTTCTGTTTTCTTAATGAGTTTTACAATGTAATATTGGCTACTGTAGGCTTGTGTGCCAGTTGCTGTAATCACATCAGAAATGCCATTTACATCTAAAGCGAAAGCGGCTTTCTTGACTTGCTCAGGTACTTCCGTTGAAGCAGAATCAAAGGTAATTTCTCCACCATTTGCTTTTGTTTTTTCATCAGTTGAGTTATCTTTGGCTAATTGAGCAAAATCAGCACCTTCTGCCTTGGCTTTTTCAAGAATTTCTTTGGCCTTGTCTTCATTATCCAAACGGATAATTTGAACCGTTACATCTGGAGTGTACTCGTCAAATGCCTTCTTATAGGCATCATCTGTCAGTTCAGCTTCTGCTGCCTTCTTAACTGCCAACTCAACTAATTTACTTGTACGAATTTGAGCTTTACGTGTTTCAAGAGTCATACCTGCTTGTGACAATACACGTTGGTAGTTCTCACCATATTGTTTTTCTTCTTCGGCGATAGTATCATCAACCTCTTTATCATCAAGCTCTGAGCCATATTGTTTTTCAAAAACTTTTTGGATGGTCATATTTAACAAGACTTGTTGGGCTGAAGGGTTGCTTTTCACTTGCTCATAAAATTGATGTTCTGTGATGACATCCCCTTTCATGCTGATAAGGTCTGCCCCTTCTGAACCTTTCGAACAAGCTGCTAAAGTTGCTACTGATAATAGTGTAATGGCACCTGCCAATAGTTTTTTCTTCATGTCTACTCCTTTGAGATAAGTGTTACTCTATCTATTTTACTATATTTTCTTAAATTATTCTGAAAATCATTCGCTAACAGGCAATTGAACATCTGCTAGATTTTTACGAAGCATGAGAATGCCGTCCCCCAGAGGGACTAATGTTGCAGTGAGTCCTGGATTGTCTAAGGTTGCATCAAATAGTCTTTGAAGTCCTCGATAAATGGTTCGCTGACCTCGACGGACTTCCATAATGTCCTTGGCAACATCACCGCCTTGAAAAATATCATCCAAGACAACCACACCTCCAACTTCCAAATGTTTGAGGATTTCTGGCAGAAAGACGATGTATTTAGACTTGGCAGAATCCATAAAGACGAAATCATAGGACTCTGTCAGGGTAGATAAGACATCCACCGCATCTCCCTCTAGGAGAGTAATTTGCTTACGACTGTCAAACTGGGTAAAATTTTCCTTGGCAAAGCCAATCATTTCTGGATTGCGGTCAATGGTTGTAATCTTGGCCTTTGGCGCATGTTCAGCCATCAAAAGGGCTGAAAAACCGATGGCCGTCCCAATTTCCAGAATGTTTTTAGGCTGCATGGTTTCCATAAGAAAACGGAAATAAGCAACCGTTTCATGGGGAATAATGGGAATATTTTCCTTGCGAGCAAAGTCTTCCAATCCTTTCAAAGATCCTGTGACTTGCTTTTGACGCTGACGCATCAAGTCTACAATTTCTTCCTTGACAACAGGACGACGCATGTTATGGTTGGCATTTTTACTATATGATTCAACCATCTTATGCCAATCCCAATTTTTCAACAAGGGCTTCAAACTCATTCAAACGACGTTCAAAGACTGCAAAGGCATCGTTGAGATAGTCTTCCTTCTCCATATCAACACCAGCTTTTCTCATGACATTGAGTGGATAGTCAGACTTACCTGCCTTGAGATAATCGATATAGCGGTCACGGTCTTCTTGACTACCATGGACAATTTTTTCAGCCAAAGCTGAGGCTGCTGCAAAGCCTGTTGAATATTGGTATACATAGTAGTTATAGTAGAAGTGTGGAATGCGAGCCCACTCAAATTGGATTTCAGGATTGTCTTCCTTACTCAAACCATAATACTCTTGGTTCAAGTCTGCGTAGAGATTATTTAAGAAATCGCTTGTCAAGACTTCACCATTTTGATCCGCTTGGTGAATCGCGTGTTCAAACTCAGCAAATTGAGTTTGGCGGAAAACTGTTCCACGGAAGCCATCTAGGAAGTTATTGAGAATAGCAAAGCGCGTTGCGTCGTCTTCCACTTCTTCCAATAATTTCTCCGTCAAGATATTTTCATTGGTCGTTGAGGCAATCTCAGCCAAGAAGATAGAGTAATCTCCGTAAACATAAGGTTGCGTTTCACGAGTATAGCTTGAATGCATACTGTGACCTGTTTCATGAACAAGAGTAAAGAGATTGTCCAGATTGTCCTGCCAGTTGAGAAGCATAAAGGCATTGGTATCGTAAGAGCCACCAGAGTAGGCACCTGAACGCTTGCCTTGATTTTCGTAAACATCAATCCAACGCTCGCTGAAGGCACGTTTAACACGGCTCAAGTAATCCTCACCCAAGACTGCCAAGGCATCTTCTGCCTTTTTCAAGGCTTCTTCATAAGTAAAACTGTATTCAACAGATGAAAGCGGTGTGTAGACATCGTACATCTTGAGGTCTGAAATCCCCAAAATCTTTGAACGAAGCTCAAGGTATCGATGCAAGAGTGGCAAATGCTTGCGAACTGCTGCTACCAAATTGTCATAAACACTTTCTGGAACAAAATTAGCCGCTAGGGCTGCATGACGAGCGCTCTTGTAGTTGCGAACTTTTGCACGATAGTTTTGAACCTTAACATTGGTTTGCAAGGTTTTAGCATAAGTATGTTGGAATTGCTCATAAGTTGCATAAAGGGCTTGATAAGCACCACGGCGAACCTCACGGTTTTTAGACTCCATCAAACGTGTGTAAGTCCCATGAGAGAGTTGCACTTCCTTACCATCATCGTCGAGGACATAAGGGAACACAATATCCGCATTGTCCAAGATAGCGAATGTTTCACTTGCCGAACCAAAGATTTCTCCAGCGCCAGCCAATAATTCTTCTTCACGTTGTGAAAGAACATGTTCCTTGCCTTGCAAGAGCTTGTCAAAATAGTGTTGATAAACCTGCAGCTTTGGTTGAGCTTCTAAAAAGTCAGCATACTGCTTTTCGCTAATCTCCATAAATTCAGGCTCATAGAATGAAAAGGCTTGGTCTAGCTGGCTGTAGAGTGTCATGGCCTTAGCGTAGTACTCTTGGTACTTGGCTTCACGCGTGTCCTGGTCATTCTTCATATGAGCATAAACGTAAAGCTTCTCCATTTGGCGTTCCATCTCAAGAGAAAATTCAGTAATTTCGAGTAGGCTATCCGCACTATCCAAGAGATGACCTTCATACTGGGCTACTGTCTCCAATTGTTCTGTTAAATCTTTTAAGGCTTCTTCCCAAGCCTGGTCAGTTGGGTAAATCGTTGATAGATCCCATGTATCTTTTTCATTTATTTCATGTCTTTGTAATACCATTAGATTCCTCCATCCTTTCTATTCTACCATATTTTTCAAGAAATATTGCTGATAAAAGGCTGGTGGATAGAGCTTTTGCCAATCATTTTGAGGATTTTCTTGATAATAGGTTTGAAAATACTGATAATAGCTAGTCAAATCTTGCTCAATTTGGCAAAAATTACCTACTAGTGGTCTTATTTGTGGATACCATTCTTTTAGCCCATAAGTTAGGAGATTTTCTCCCTTTTTATAGGCTTCTGCTTGTTCTTTCATCCAAATGGGATTTTGATAATAAAGTTGCTGTCGGATATAACGACAGATGTCCTTATCCTGAGAAACTGTAAAATGAGATAGTTTTTGTTTCTTATAGGGAAGACGTAATATCTCCAGTAGACTACCTTGACCACAGGGAAATTCCTTGATTTGATAATGGAGTTTCCCACGGAGATCTTGGTGGATGAGATATTTGAGTCTTAAAACTTGTTTTTCCTTGTCTACTTCCCAAACATAAAATCCCATGTTTTGACTGAAGTATAGAAAACCTTCTTGCAGACGAGTCAACCGCTCCTTGAGCCAAAGTTTTTCCCCCAGCAACCACAGTACTTGGTAACCCTGACTACGATAGCCCTCACTACGCTCTTTAAGAACTTTTTGAGGCAAGGGACTACATTGAACCTCTAAAGCTAGATTACCATTTACAAACACATCCGCAATCTGTTTAAGCTCTGGAAGCTTGTATTCTAATTGAACCTCTGAATCTTTTTTCAACCAGTGATAAAGTGATTCCTTATTTGCCAGATGTTCTGGACTTTCATTTTCAGAGGAATAATCACAGTCTTTTAAGGATTTATGGGCAAAATGCGTCCGTACACTTGATCCTTGACGCAAACGGAGCTGACCTCCACAAGCTGGGCAGGTGTATGCTTGCTTCTCAAGCTTATCCTCTAACACATTTACCAATTCTCCCCTAGCATCTCTCGCAACAAACATGATTTCCCTCCTTTTCTATATTATTCGAAAAAAAGGAAAAAGATCAGGAAAATTCCTAATCTTCATTCATGTTTATTTGATTTTTTTAGCTAGCATGGTCGCAAAGCGTAGTTGAATACGATTGCCATTTTCGTCACGACGGTGCAAATGGCCTGGATTTTCATTGTACTTAACCAAGTCCCAGTCCTTGTAATAGTCTGCCAATTCCCCTTCTTTAAAGGTAAATGGGAAGTTCACAGAGCAAGGGTAATCTTCCGTATCCATAGCACAAACGATAAGATTATAACCACCGACCGTGGTATGCTCCTGCATATTTTTGATAATTGCAGGAATGCGGTCTGCTTGCAAAAACATCAAAACAACTGTCGAAACGATGAAATCATACGCTTGCCCAATGCTGGCTGAATTGATATCGTAGAGACCAACTGGCATATCCAGATCTTCCTGCTCAACAATGCTTTGCAAGATTTTAAGGGCCAGTTCATTTTGATCTACAGCTGTCACATCAAAACCTTGCTGGGCTAGAAAGAGTGCATTACGGCCTTGACCACAGCCCAAATCCAAGGCCTTCCCTGGTTTTACTGTCTGCATAGCCTCTAGGACCTCTGAATGAACCGGATTGGTATTGTATTTTTTAGGGAAATAATCCTCAGGTTTACAATAAAACTCCAAATACCATTCCACATCGTCTGTTACAGCCTCCACTCGGTGCCAAGCTTGTGGTTGTGCCATGGGATTGTCGGCTCCTGCTTCAAAGAGGTGCTCAGCTAAAACCTCACCATCCTCTGTCAATTCAATAAACTTGAGAGCTCCCTTCAAGACAGTAATTTTCCCCCAAGTCCCAACCTTGGTATTGTGTTTCTGCTGAACAGCCTCTGGCATGGTTTCTTTAGTCCACAAGAGCATACGTTTATAGGCAACTAGTTTTTCCATCTTCATTCCTCTTTTTATCGCTGGTTGACTGCTTTCATCACGCGCGCAATATCGCGGTTTTGCTCACGTCGTTTGATAGACTCCCGTTTGTCATAGTCATGCTTTCCTTTAGCTAGGCCTAAAAGGAGCTTGGCATAGCCATCTTTGATATAGACTTTAAGGGGAACCAGGGTCATTCCTGTCCCTTTAGTCTCTTGTTCCAATTTTTGAATTTGTTTCTTATGGAGCAGGAGTTTACGACGCCGTTCTGGTTCTTGGTTCCAGATATTGCCCTCTTCGTAAGGAGCGATATGAACATTGCTCAACCAAACTTCTCCATTTTTCACTTGAGCAAAGCCATCCTTGAGATTGATTCGAGCAGCTCGCACACTCTTGATTTCAGTTCCAGTCAGGACCATTCCTGCTTCTAGCGTATCTACGATTGTATAGTCGTGGCGCGCCTTTTTATTTTGTGCGACGACCTTTCCCTCGCCCTTTGCCATGCTTAGCTCCTTTCTTAGCTACTTCCTTGTAAAAGGGTTTCTTTCCTTTTTTCTTCTTGTCTTTTTGTGAATGCTTGCGCTTATCATTTGAGCGTCCTGATTTTCTCTTATCTTCCTTCTTATCTGAACGACGACTGGAACCACGCCCTCTGTCATTTCGACTAGACTGTTTCAAGCCTTTTTCAATCACATCAAACTCACTTGGGATGTAAGAGAAGTCAATTTCACCTGTCATCTTATCCGCTCTTTCAACGCGAATACGGATTTGCTGACCTACACGGAAGGTTGTTCCCGATTTCTCCCCACGAAGGGTCAAATCACGCTCATTGAAATGGTAAAATTCAGGTAGATTTGTGATGTGAATCAAACCTTCAACCGTATTTGGCAATTCGACAAAGAGACCGAATTTAACGATGCTAGACACAACCGCATCGTACTCTTCACCCACGTATTCTTCCATATACTCAGCCTTTTTCATGGCTTCGACTTCACGCTCAGCCTCGATAGCACGACGCTCACGGTTGGAAGACTGGGTCGCAATCTCTGGAATCACTTGCTCAAAATGCTCTGCTATTTCTTTAGAACGGCCGTAATCACGAATCATACGGTGAACAAGAAGGTCTGGATAACGACGAATCGGACTGGTAAAGTGAGTATAATAGTCAGCAGCTAGTCCATAGTGGCCGTGATTGTGCTCTGAATAGCGAGCCTGCTGCATAGAGCGAAGAAGCATCATGGACAATACATCCGCATAAGGCTCTCCCTCAACAGCACGCATGATGTCTTGAAGTGCCTCCTGACTAATCTCACTGGCAGTCCCATAAATGCGCAAGCCAAAACTCGAAGCATAATCAATAAACTTCTGAACCTTTTCAGCCTTAGGCTCCTCGTGAATCCGATAGATAAAAGGTAGGTCCAGCTTGCTAAAATGCTCGGCAACTGTTTCGTTGGCCATCAACATAAAAGACTCAATCATGCGCTCGGCAATGCCACGCTGACGAAGAACGATATCAACAGGCTTTCCTTGCTTATCCACTAAAATCTTCGCTTCATTGGTATCAAAATTGAGAGCTCCACGTTTCACACGCATGTTTTCTAAAGTTTCATGAAGTTTGGCCATGAGTTCGATACTTGGTACAATTTTATGATATTCTTTTCTCTTTTCTTCATCGCCAGCTAGGATATCATTGACATCGCTATAAGTCATACGGAAACTGGTCTTAATAACTGTTTGTGTAATGGTATAGTTGACCACACGACCATGTTTATCAATCTCCATAATAGCAGACTGGGTCAGGCGGTCAACTTGGGGATTGAGAGAGCAGATGCCATTTGATAGTCGTTCTGGAAGCATTGGCACCACTCGGTCTGTCACGTAAACAGAAGTCGCACGGTTAAGGGCTTCCTTGTCAAGGGCAGAATCCTCGGTCACATAATAGGAAACATCTGCGATGTGAACCCCAAGCTCCAGATTACCATTTTTCAGAGCCTTGATATGCACTGCATCGTCCAAGTCCTTGGCATCCGCACCGTCAATGGTAAAGGTAATTTCATCTCTTAGATCCAGACGACCTTCCATATCCTTTTGAGACGGAGCATCAGGCACACTTTCTGCTTCCTTAACAACAGCTTCTGGAAACTCGGATACAATGTCCATTGATTCCAAGACCTCAAGAACATCAATTCCGACATCCGTTGAGTGTCCCACCACATCGAGAACACTCGCGACAAAGAAAGCATGTTTCTTGCTTGGGTATTTATCGATAAAGACTTTGAGAACTTCTGTTCCTTCTAATTTTAGGGCTGGTTTCTTAACATAAATCGGTTGACTGATTTTCTGATTTTTTGAACGAATATAGCCAGCATACTTAGGCTTTTCCTGATCCAGAACGATTTGCCCGACAACTGTTGTCAAACTGTGTTCTAGGATATCAATAATTTTGGCTTCCGCTGCTGTTCCCTTATTGCGGTCAGCGACTTTCTTAATCACTACCTCGACGGTATCACCATCAATAGCATAGTTGACATCATTTTTTCCTACAAAAAGGTCATCCTCCTCGCCTTCTAGGCTAACAAAGCCAAAGCCATTTTTATGAGCATGAAAAATCCCCTTGAGGGTAATCTCATGTTTTTTCTTGACTTCCAAAGTCAAAGTTCCATCTTCTTCAAAGCGTATCTGGTGCTTTCTTTCCATTAGGGACAAGGTTTTAATCAACTCACGAAAATCCTTGGACCCGTCTTTTCCCAAAGCCTGAGCCAAGTCATTGACAGTTACCTTTCCCTTATCTTGTAAATATTCTTTTATTCTGTCTTTCATATTTTCTTTCTAGATTTTTTATTTTCTTTTACTGTAAAACCTTCTCAAATATCTTTTAAAAATAAAAAGAGGCAAAGACCTAGTCCTGCCCATTATTTTCTTATCTACTTGATAATACCGTCAATGCTAAGGCAATGGCTAGCCAGAAAAAGACTAAAATCCCTGTCAAACGCTGCATTACAGCTTCGAAACCGCGTGCTTTACTGCGTTCAAACAAATCACCTGAGCTGGCATCAAATACATTGCTGGATTGGTTTTTGGTTGGTTGCATGAAAATCGCAATCACAATCACAACAGATAATACTAATAAAATGGTTAATAATAGGTTATACATATCAAACTCCTTAAAATCCCTATTATTTTACCATAAAATCTACTTAGATTCAAGATGTAGGGTTACTTTTCTTTCCTTGGGACAATACTTTAAAACCTCGATCTTATCTGGATGGGTTTTTGAATTTTTACTGGTTAGGTAATTGATACTGCCACAAGAGGAGCATTTGAGATTAATTTTTACTCGCACTAGATTTCCTTTACTTTTAATAATGTTCGAAATTGAAGCAGGTTAAAGAGACAACTAAAGGCAACACAAAGGCTTGTCGCATAAAAGACAGCATGGTAGCCAAGTTGACCTGCTACTGCAGAACCTGCCATAGGCCCAACGACACCTCCCAGATAAAAGAATACCTGATTAAAGGCAAAGACCCTCGAAATACCGACTTTGGGCGTCATCTTGCTGAGAAGAGCATTAACTCCGGGAATCAAGGCACCTGTCCCCAAGCCAAAGAGGAAACGATAGAGTCCTAGTTGAAGCGGACTAGAGGCATTGGCACAGAAAAGATAGATGATGACTGAATAAAACTGGGCTGCAAGCAAGAGGCGATGGTTGCCCACCTTGTCACCTAGCTTTCCCATAACTCCTGCACTCATCATGCTGGAAAAGCCCATACTGGACACAATCAAACCAGAGACAAAAAGAAGATTCTCTGTCTGGCCTAAGTTGCGTACATAAAGAGCTAAGATAGGGCCGATTGATTGAGCTGAAAATTGGATGACAAAACTGGTCAGAAAGAGGTTGATCAAAAGATAGGGATATTTAACTGATGTAAACAATTCCTTTGTTGGAATAGCCTTTTCCTTGGCTACTGGTTGAAAATCTTCCTTGATAAAGCAAATAGTCAAAACAGCAGCTAAGAATAGAAAACTACCAACCAGTAAGAAAACAGTACGAATGCCAAATAATTCTGCAATAAATCCCCCGATAAAGGGACCAGTTAGAGTACCTGCAACTACGCCTGTAGACAAAGTACCTAAGGCAGAGCCTGATTTCTCCTTGGGAACCTGACTGGCTATCAAGGCTGTGGCATTAGGAACAAATCCTGCAAATATACCGTTTAATAAACGAAGAAAGATTAACCAATAGATATTTGGGACAAAGGCCAAGCCTCCCATAGTAATAGTCATGGCCAGACCTGCTCGAATCATCATTGGTTTTCGACCGTATTTGTCAGCAAGGATGCCCCAGATAGGAGAGAAAATTGCCGCGGAAATAGCAGAGACAGAAATAGCTAAGCCTGCATAAAAAGCGACTTGCTCACTTCCTACACCTAGATTTTCCACAAAGATAGGCATAAAGGGCACAACCAAAGAAATACTGGCTCCTGTCAGAAAATTACCAAACCAGGCAATGCGCAGATTATCCTTCCAGTTAATCTCTGTCATCTTGCCTACCTCCCTCAAGCAGGGAGAACACCTGAGTAAGAAGCTGGTCCTGATTTCCATTGTTGTTTAAAACATGGCTGGCCAAATATTTCTTTTTCTCTAAAGGCCACTGGGCTGCCAGACGAGACTCAGCTTCATCTTTGGACAAGTGGTCCCTTTTCATTAAGCGTTTCACTTGGACATCTCGGTCCACATAGACCAACCAAGTCTCAGCAAACCAAGAGACGTAGTCCTGCTCAAAAAGTAGGGGAATATCCATGAAGAAAATCTCTTCTGTCTGAGCCAATTGGTCTCTTAATGTAGCTAGTTCCTCACGGATAATCTCTCCTTGAGTTATCCTAGACCATTCCCGTTCCTCAGGATTTGAAAAGATGAGACTAGCTAGGAGAGGGCGATTGAGTTCTCCGTTTTTTAGAATTATTTCTTGACCAAAGTGCTGGACTAGAGCCTGAAACAGACGACCACCAGGTTTCTGTAGTTGGTGGACAAGAGCGTCGGCATCCACCACTTGAAAGCCTTGCTTTCTTAGAAAATTTGTCACGGTTGACTTACCAGAGGCAATTCCCCCAGTGATTCCGATGATTTTTCCCATCAGCCCCTCCTTTGGCAGTTTGGACAAAAGTGGGTGCCTCGTCCGCCTAGTTGGATTTTCTCAATGATGGTGCCACAACGTGAACATTCTTGACCAGCCTTGTCATAGACCTGATGAAAATCCTGCATGGTCCCGTCTTCCCCAAAGGCGTTGGTATAGGTTCGAATGGTGGAACCACCTTTTTCAACAGCCTGTCCCAAAACAGCAATGGTTTGGTCATGAATAGCTGTCGCTTCTTCTGCTGTCAAAGTCTGGGAAGGTCTTGCCGGATGAACCTGAGCTCGCCAGAGAACCTCATCCACATAGATATTGCCAAGGCCAGCTACCAAGGTCTGGTCTAGGAGATGGGATTTGATAGGTTTTTTAGACTTGGCTAGAGCAACTTGAAAGACCTGTAAATCAAAGTCTTGTTCGCTTGGTTCAGGACCTAATTTTTTAGAAATAAAGTAGGCGTCTAAAAGGTCAGGAGCCAAGAGTTCCATAGTACCAAACTTGCGAACATCCTCATAAACAAGCGTACCACCATCTTCAAACTGGAAGAAAACATGGGCATGCTTGCGTTCAGGAACCTGGTCCGGATAGTAAAAATACTTGCCCTCCATGCGCAAATGGGAAATCAAGACCTTGTCTGTCAGATAAAAAAGCAAATATTTTCCACGACGTCCCATCGACTCAACAACTTGACCAGGCACTTCCTTTCGAAACTCGTCCAAATCCGTCTTAATCATCTTGGGATAACGAATTTCTATACTCGAAATCTTCTTACCCAAAATCAATTTTTCCAAGCCACGTCGAACGGTTTCAACCTCTGGTAATTCAGGCATAAGTCCTCCTTCTGTAAAAACAAGAAGCAGGCATGATCCCACCTCTACTTAGTATTCTTTTTCATTATAGCCAAAGTCAGCCAAATCTAGCTTTTTATCGCGCCAGTTTTTCTTGACCTTGACCCAGGTTTCTAGGAAGACCTTGTCTCCTAGCATGAGTTCAATATCACGACGAGCCATGCTACCAATTTTCTTAAGCATAGCACCACCTTTACCGATGATAATCCCTTTTTGGCTATCGCGCTCGACCATGATGGTTGCACGGATGTGAACCTTGTCTGTCTCTTCATCTCGTTTCATAGAGTCAACAACCACAGCAACTGAGTGAGGAATCTCTTCACGAGTTAGGTGCAAGACTTTCTCGCGAACCATTTCTGAAACCAAGAAACGTTCTGGATGGTCTGTGATTTGATCAGATGGGAAATATTGGAAACCTTCGTCCAGATTTTCACTCAAAATATCCACTAGACGAGAGACGTTATTCCCTTGAAGAGCTGAGATTGGAACAATTTCCTTGAAGTCCATCTGATTACGAAAATCATCAATCTGAGACAAAAGCTGGTCTGGATGAACCTTATCGATTTTATTCACCACCAAAATCACAGGAACCTTGGCAGCCTTGAGACGCTCGATAATCATATCGTCCCCCTTACCACGCGCTTCATCAGCAGGCACCATGAAAAGAACGGTGTCCACTTCGCGAAGGGTACTGTAGGCAGACTCAACCATGAAATCTCCGAGAGCTGTTTTAGGTTTGTGAATCCCTGGTGTGTCGATAAAGACAATTTGCTCCTTATCAGTCGTGTAAATCCCCATGATTTTGTTGCGCGTTGTCTGCGCCTTGTCACTCATGATGGCAATCTTTTGCCCCATGACGTGGTTTAAAAAGGTTGACTTCCCAACGTTGGGACGTCCTAAAATGGCTACAAAGCCTGATTTAAAAGTCATAATTTCCTCTTACTGTTTAAAATAATAAATCCCAGATTCGTGGGAGAAAAATCAATGCGCCTGTTAAGGCTGCGAAAAGAGAGACCACTAATACCGCGCCAGCTGCCATATCCTTGGCATTTTTAGCCAGCATGGAAAAGTGATAGTGACTGGCCAAATCCACCACATTTTCGATAGCAGAATTGATAATCTCAAAAGCTACCACCAAGAAAATGCTCAATAGGAGAAAGAGCCATTCGATTCGTGACACCTGAAAAACAAAACCTGCAAGGATGACCACTAGAGCCGTCACTGCATGTTTTCGCATATTGCGTTCTTCCTTGATAGCAGTAAAAATTCCTGTGAGAGCAAATTCTAAACTAGATATCAGGTCACGATTTTTCCATTTTCGTTTATTGTCTTGTGAGTCCATAGGCTGTCAAAATTTCTTCTTGTAAACCGAACATCTCCGCTTCTTCTTCCGGAGTGTAGTGATCATAGCCGTTGATATGTAAAAAGCCGTGTACTGCCAAGAAGCCCATCTCACGCTCAAAGCTATGGCCATATTCCTCGGCCTGCTCATGAGCCTTATCAATAGAGATGAACAGTTCCCCAATATAGGCATCAAACTCAGACATCATCTCTGCCAATTCTGGATTTTCAAGCAAATCTTTCTCGTCAAAGGCAATTTCCAACTCTGGCTTATATTCAAGGCTGATGACATCTGTCGGACGGTCTGTGTCACGGTACTCCAGATTGAGTTCATGACTACGTTCATTGGTCACAAAGGTGACTGCCATCTCCTTGTCTTCTTTGCCTAATTTTTGGGCTGCAAATTCCAAAATTTCTTGGGTTTGTTGCAACATTTCTTTTGAAACTTGACCAGTTTCATCTACCATTTCAATATACATGTGCTTCTCGTTTCTCTTTACTTGGCTTTATTATACCACATTTCCATGATTTTATTCTACCTTTTTGATATAATACTATGGAATACAATCACAAGGAGAGAACGATGTCATTTGACGGATTTTTTTTACACCACATGGTTGAGGAATTGCGAAGAGAGTTAGTGAATGGTCGCATTCAGAAAATCAATCAACCTTTTGAACAAGAGTTGGTCTTGCAAATCCGCAGCAATCGCCAAAGTCATCGCCTGCTCCTTTCTGCCCATCCAGTTTTTGGACGCATTCAGCTGACCCAAACAACTTTTGAAAACCCAGCCCAGCCTTCTACCTTTATCATGGTTTTGAGAAAATATTTGCAGGGTGCCCTGATTGAATCGATTGAGCAGGTGGAAAATGACCGTATTGTGGAAATGACAGTTTCCAATAAAAACGAGATTGGAGACCATATTCAGGCAACATTGATTATCGAAATCATGGGAAAACACAGTAATATTCTACTAGTCGATAAAAGTAGTCATAAAATCCTCGAAGTTATCAAACACGTTGGCTTTTCACAAAATAGCTACCGTACCTTGCTTCCTGGGTCGACCTACATCGCTCCGCCAAGTACGGAATCTCTCAATCCTTTTACAATCAAGGACGAGAAACTCTTTGAAATCCTTCAAACACAGGAAACGACAGCTAAAAATCTTCAAAGCCTCTTTCAAGGTCTGGGACGCGATACGGCAAATGAATTGGAAAGCATACTGGTTAGTGAAAAACTTTCCACTTTCCGAAACTTTTTCAATCAAGAAACCAAACCATGCTTGACTGAGACTTCTTTCAGTCCAGTTCCTTTTGAAAATCAAGTGGGAGAGCCTTTTTCCAGTCTTTCTGATTTGTTGGACACCTACTATAAGGACAAGGCTGAGCGAGACCGTGTCAAACAGCAAGCCAGTGAACTCATTCGCCGTGTTGAAAATGAACTTCAAAAAAATCGTCATAAGCTTAAAAAACAAGAAAAAGAGTTACTAGCGACAGACAACGCTGAAGAATTTCGTCAAAAAGGGGAATTGCTGACAACCTTTCTCCACCAAGTGCCTAACGACCAAGACCAGGTTATCCTAGACAACTACTACACCAACCAACCTATCACAATTGCCCTTGATAAGGCATTGACTCCCAACCAGAATGCCCAACGCTATTTTAAACGGTATCAGAAACTCAAAGAAGCTGTCAAATACTTGACTGATCTGATTGAAGAAACAAAGGCAACCATTCTCTATCTAGAAAGTGTGGAAACTGTTCTCAACCAAGCTGGACTGGAAGAAATCGCTGAAATCCGTGAAGAATTGATTCAAACAGGTTTTATCCGCAGAAGACAGCGGGAGAAAATCCAGAAACGCAAAAAACCAGAACAATATCTAGCAAGCGATGGCAAAACCATCATCTATGTCGGCCGAAACAACCTACAAAACGAGGAGCTAACCTTTAAAATGGCCCGCAAGGAGGAACTTTGGTTCCATGCTAAGGACATTCCTGGAAGCCACGTTATCATCTCAGGCAATCTAGATCCATCTGATGAAGTCAAGACAGACGCAGCAGAGCTAGCTGCCTACTTCTCTCAAGGTCGCCTGTCAAATCTGGTGCAGGTGGATATGATTGAAGTCAAGAAACTCAATAAACCAACTGGCGGAAAACCTGGTTTTGTCACCTACACAGGACAAAAGACCCTCCGTGTCACACCAGACCCAGAAAAAATCGCAGCCATGAAAAAATCCTGATTTTACTTGAAATCAGGATTTTTAACTTATACTCAATGAAAATCAAAGAGCAAACTAGGAAACTAGCCGCAGGTTGCTCAAAGCACTGCTTTGAGGTTGTAGATAAGACTGACGAAGTCAGCTCAAAACACTGTTTTGAGGTTGCAGATAGAACTGACGAAGTCAGTAACATCTATACGGCAAGGCGACGTTGACGTAGTTTGAAGAGATTTTCGAAGAGTATTACTACTTACTCAAATCATATCCAACAATAGAACTAATCTTTGCCACCTAGTTTCTCATTGATTTTCATCATCACACTAGCAATTTTTTCGCCCCAATAAGGGTCTGAGGCATATTCCACATTCATACCAGACGCCTTGTTTCCAAGGAAAGTTCTGCCCCTATCGATATAATTTTCCTTAATCCACTTGGTTGCACCTAAAATTCCCTTATCCACATCATCAAATGTCTTGGCAGAAAGGTAAGGGGTCGTATCATAGGCTGTAATTCCAAAGAAATTATTCTTATCTTTGGCAATCTTACTTCGTCCCCAATCACTTTCTAAAGCACTATGGGCAAGGAGATAGAGGGCATTGATATGGTAATGTTCTTCGGCTTCCTTAAAGGTAGCTCCCTTATTTTCCAAGAGACTATTGTCAATATTTAACAGACTAAATACCTTATCCAAGTCTTCAGCACTATAGTTTGTAGCTTCTGTCAAATCTTTGAAAAGGAAGGGGATTTCAAGGTTAAAACCATCAAAATGCAGCCCATCTGCCGAATAATATTTCTTGCCTACTTCCATATCAGAAAGATGAGAAGCTACTGGGATACTAGCATTCTGAGCCACATAGTGATAAAAACGGTGGCCATCACTCTCATAATAAGGGATAAAGTCCTTACTAGCATCTAGCGCTTGTAAATCTTCTGTTTTCATATAGCCTGACAAACCAGAAATAGTAATAGCCAAGCGCTTGTCATCACTTTTTCTATCCTTATCTAGCCATACGACACTACCTTGCGATATATAGGAGAGCTTTTCACCATCTGCATCATAGACATTGGCTGTGACAGGTACTACTTGATAGTAAGCAGCATTTTCATTTGTAGCTTTTTCCCCAAGCCATTTACCGTCGCTTCCAAGCTGATAACCATCTACTGTCTCATTTTTCGCCATGTAGCCACCAGATTTGAAGTAGTACCAGGCTTGACTTTTAGCATCGTATAGCCATTCTTTCTCAGCCATTTTACCATCAGATTTGAGGTAAAACCATGACTCCTTATCCCAAATCCATTCATTGACTGCCATATAGCCACCGGATTTGAGATAATAATAGTGACCATTTTCAAAAATCCATTCTTTATCAGCATGATTTCCATTTGCTTTGATGTAAAACCAAGATTGGTATTGTTTGTCAAAAAGCCAACCTTGCTGTACTTTGGCACCACTAGCATTCACATAAGCCTGCTCAATCCACTGACTTGTCAGTAAATAACCACCGGATTTGAAATAATAGTCCTTGCCCTTAATTTGGAGCCATTCTTTCTCTGCGTGCTGTCCATCTGCTTTGATGTAAAACCAAGCGTCGTATTGAGAATCATAGACCCAGTCTTCTATTACTTTAGCACCTGATGCACCGACATAGGAAGCTCCTAGCCAAGCAGTTCTTTTCATCTTTCCATTTTGGTCAAGATAATAAAAGGCTCCCTTGTCTTCTACCCATTCTGATTTGGCCATATAGCCACCAGATTTGAGGTAAAAATAGTCGTCACCTTGTTTCAGCCATTCGTTTTCAGCATAGTTGGCATCTTCTTTTAAATAAAACCAAGATTGATAATGAGCATCAAAAACCCACTCATTGGCTGCTGGACTGCCATCTGCTTTCAGGTATTGTTTTCCTTGCCAAGTACCATCACTGGCCATTACACTGTCTGGTCTAGCTAAGAAAAATAGCAGGGCTAAAAAAATAAATCTTACTTTCTTCATTAACCTTCTTCCTCTGTTCTTATTTATTTTATTGTACCAAAATTCTCTGAAATTCATATTACAAACTAATAAAAAATCAAGAACAGATTGATTGCAGTTTACCTCAGAGACTCTTTTACTTCCTTGCGTAGATCTTCCAGACTGCTAATGCCGTATTTATCCATGACTTTTGGTAAATTTTCGATGATATCAGGACAGGCATATGGATTGGTAAAGTTGGCTGTTCCAACTCCGATGGCAGATGCTCCAGCCAGATACATTTCTAGGGCAGCTTCAGCCGAATCCACTCCCCCCATTCCAATGATAGGCAGGTCTGTTGTTTGGGCGACTTGGCGGATGAGTTTGAGGGCGACTGGAAAGACTGCTGGACCAGACATTCCACCTGTTCCATTGGCCAAGATTGGTTTTCTGGTTTTGAGGTCAAATCGCATTCCAACCAGAGTATTGATCATGGTCAAGCCACTTGCTCCTGCATCCTCTGCTGCCTTTGCGACAGTAACGATATCGGTCACACTAGGAGTTAGTTTGACATAAACTGGTACATCAGAAGCCTCTACAGCTGCTTTCACCACATCATAAGCCAAATCTGGGTCTTGACCAATCAAAAGTCCATGATTACAGTGATCTACGTTGGGGCAAGAAATATTGAGCTCGATAGCCTTTACATTAGCTGCCTTGGAAATCCCATGAGAAACAGCTGCATACTCTTGTTTTGAAAAACCGGCTACATTAGCAATAATAGGAAGATTTGGATATTCTCTTTCCAGCCAAGGTAACTTTTCAGCCAAAACAACTTCCAAACCAGGATTTTGCAAACCGATTGCATTGAGCATGCCAGCAGGTGTTTCTGCCACCCTTGGAGTTGGATTGCCAAAACGGGCTTCAAGAGTTGTCGCCTTGATCATAATAGAACCCAAAAGGTCTAAATCATAGTACTTGGCATACTCTTGTCCAAAACCAAAACAGCCTGATGCTGGAATAATCGGATTTTTCAAATCCAAGCCAGGTAGAGAAACTTGTAAACGATTTGTAGTCATAATTTTCTCCTTATAATACAACTGTTCCTGTGCGGAAAACAGGGCCATCTTCACAGACACGTTGACTAACCGTCTCGCTTTCTGGCACTTTTAGGACGCAGGCATAGCAAGCCCCCATCCCACAAGCCATACGAGATTCCAAAGATAGATAGGCTCTTGGATGGTTATAGAAGGTTTGATTGATATACTTCATCATTCCAGGCGCCCCACATGAGTAAACAGCATCAAACTGACTGTCTAAATCCTTGATAACAACGGAAACATTTCCCTTGATACCATAAGAACCATCATCTGTCGTTACAAAAACCTGACCATATTGAGCTAATTCCGCCTCTAAAATAACAGCATCCTTGTTGGCAAAACCAAGGACTGTCACTACTTTCACACCACGCGCATGCAATTCCTTGGCCACCTCAAGCAAGGGTGGAACACCAATCCCACCACCAACGAGGAGTATCTGGCTCTGCTCATCTAGGTCAGACAAATCAAAACCATTCCCCTGAGGACCCATCACATCAAGAGTATCACCCTGACTTAAGGTTGAGAAAATAGCTGTCCCAGCCCCCTCAATCCGATAAATAAGATGACACTGCTTCTTAACCTTATCAATAGACGAAATTGAAATAGGACGGCGCAAGAGATGGGCATCATCAGGCACACGCAGATGTAGAAATTGGCCTGCTCGCATGGCTTCAACCATTTCCCCTTCTAGAACTAATTCAAAGATTTTTGGCGCGATTTCCTCCTGTGCTACCACCTTCATGGTTTCCAAACGAATTGCACCCAAACGTTTCTTACATGTGGGATTCATGACTTTTCCTCCTTAAATTTTAAGGGGAGCAGACAAAGAAAAGACCTTGCGATTGCAAGGCCTCAGTTAAAATCGTACAACAGAAGAGAGCACACTCAAAAAGTCTCCTCTAGAAAATTGCACTATTCTTTTATCTGACACCTTGTGAGTCTCTCTGGACTCCCCTTAAAGGTTAAATTTTTATTAGTATACTCTTTCAACCAAAAAAAGTCAAGTAGAAAACGAACATTCTACTTGACTTGACGAGATTATTTTTCACGAATGACTTCGACCTTGTAGCCATCAGGGTCTTTGACAAAGTAATAGTTAGGTGCAGTTCCTGGTAGACCATTTGGCTCAGTCACTTCATAGCCTTTTGCACTATGCTCTTGATGAAGTGCCTCAAGATCAGGTGTACTGAGGGCGATATGAGCAAAGCCATCTCCAACCACATAAGGCCCGTGATCGTAGTTATAAGTCAATTCCAACTCATAGTCATCCCCCTCAAGACCTAGATAGACAATTGTGAAGGCATGGTCTGGAAAATCTCTGCGACGCAATTCTTTAAATCCAAAAGCATCTTGATAAAATGCAATTGATTTTTCAAGATTTTCTACTCGCAAGCAAGTGTGTAGCATTTTTGAAGCCATATTTTTCTCCTTTATTTTTAAAAAGACTGGGACAATCCTGTTCCAGTCTTATCAGTTATTATTTAACAAGTTTTGCTTTAGCTGCATCTGCAAGAGCTGTGAAAGCTGCTGCATCGTTAACAGCCAAGTCAGCAAGCATTTTACGGTTAACTTCAATCTCAGCCAATTTCAAACCATGCATCAATTGTGAGTATGAAAGTCCGTTCATACGAGCTGCCGCGTTGATACGAGTGATCCACAATTTGCGGAAGTCACGTTTTTTCTGACGACGGTCACGGTATGCATAGTAGTAAGAGTTCATTACTTGTTCTTTTGCAGTACGGAACAAGATGTGTTTAGCTCCATAGTAACCTTTTGCTAATTTAAGAATACGTTTACGACGTTTGCGTGATACAACGCCACCTTTAACACGTGCCATGTTTTATTTCCTCCAAATATTTCTTAGAATTGTTTACTTACAGTCAAGCTATTATTTCAAGCGAGTAAGCATTGCTTTGATACGTTTGTAATCTCCTGAATGCACCATAGATGCTTTACGAAGATGACGACGTTGTTTCTTAGTTTTTCCGTGGAAACGGTGAGAAGTGTAAGCACGGAAACGTTTAAGTCCACCAGAACCTGTACGTTTGAAACGTTTAGCTGATGCGCGGTGTGTTTTTTGTTTTGGCATGATTTTTTCTCCTTTATTTAACTTTCTGACAATTATTTTTTGTCAGTCGCTGGCGCCAATTGCATGAACATTTGACGTCCATCCATTTTAGCACGTTGTTCGATGATGGCAATATCTTGAGTTGCTTCAGCAAACTCGGCTAAAACTTTTGCACCAATCTCTTTATGGGTAATCATACGACCCTTAAAGCGAATAGATACCTTAACTTTATTTCCTTTTTCAAGGAATTTGCGTGCATTGCGAAGTTTTGTATCAAAGTCACCCTTGTCAATCGTTGGACTTAGACGAACTTCTTTCACAGTAACAACACTTTGTTTTTTACGTTGTTCTTTTTGCTTCTTCTGGTACTCAAATTTGAACTTACCGTAGTCCATAATTTTTGCAACAGGCGGTTTGGCTTGGGGTTGAATCAATACTAGGTCAACATTAGCGTTATCAGCCAAAGCTTGCGCTTCACTGAGTGGCTTGATGCCTAGCTGTTCTCCTTCAAGACCAATCAAGCGAACTTCACGTACACGAATCTCATCATTGATGAATAAGTCTTGCTTTGCTATGGTTTTCACCTCTTTTGTTTTATTAGAGAAAAACAATAGCGGACTCGTAAATATACAAGCCCGCACGTTATGATAGCGTTTCTTAGAAACTTTTCATCCGTAGGGCCAGGCAACTTAATGTCACAAGGCGAGAAGCTCTCACTTCTGCTTTTCTCAACTTTTATATGATACCAAGTTTTCTAGCTCTTGTCAAGATAAAAAGTTATTTTTTTGAAAAGTTTCTGTTTGTATTTTGGCTTGGTTTCCACATCAAAAAGAGAGAACCAAGTTGATTCCCTCCCTATATTAGTTTTTCTTTAGCTTCCCCATAGGAAAACTAAGCCTTAAAAACTTCTTTTTTACGTGAACTTCCCCATCTTTCGATAAATAGAATCCCCACTAACAAAAGGATAATCAAGCAAGGAAGTAAGACCATCCCCATGCTCCAATTCAGATTGACATTATCAATCTGCTTAGGTAATCTTCCAGATAAAATCTCCACTGAACGCAAGTAAGTAAAGGGAATCAGATGTGCAATCCTTTGAAGAGGCTGAATTGTTTGGATGCCAAACAGTAAGCCAACAATCCCAATGAGTGAAAGAAAAAGGACAGGCATTTTTTGCTTGAAAAAGTAAGCAATCAAGTACACTACTTCCACAATGACGATAAAGGCTAAGAAAGCTAAGAATAAGCCAGGAAATAATACATCTTGTATCTTTCCAATAGTTACCTCTTGATTCACTAAGCTATAAATTGGGTAGGGATAATCTAACTGTCCAAAACCACTTATCAGACTTCCCGCTAGAAAAGAAAATCCGCTGATTCCGATAAACAGCACAGTTACATAGCCCACTCCAACTCCAAGAGAGGACATGGCAAATGCCACTTTTGAAAAAGGATATAACTGAGCTGTGTCCAGATGATTTTGATATCTTTCTGCAAATAGTTGCGTTAGCATAAAAATAATAGCAACCACAAACAAGCTTGGGATGATAGCCTCTAAAACCCAGACAATCTGATCAATCCCGTGGGTCGGAAACTCCAAAGTATGTGCTTTTATGTTCAAGGGATACAGGGCTTGGTAAATCTTCCGTTCGCGGTCAACCCCCATTTTTAAGCCAGAGCTAGCAGTCGGGTCATTTGATACAAATTCATAATTCTTCTCTTCATCTTGCCACTGCAGATAGTAGGCCTCTTTCCAGCGCCCTTCTTTTAATAAAGTCAGAATTTCTGTCTTTCGCTTCAAAAGATTTTTTTGTAATTCTAAATTACTTTTAGCAAACTGGTATTCCTCCGAGCTGGTGTCAGACATTTGGGAAAGTTTCGCTTCATTTTCATTGATAGCTCTCTCATTTGCTACAAGATGGGCATCCAAGCTAGTCTCTAAGCTGACTGAGTTTGCAGTCTGACTATTAAAATAAAAGGTAACACCGAGTACAGATGCAAATAAAAGTAAGACAATCCAGTTTAAGCGACTTTTGAAAACTTTTTTCAATAAAAATAGACCAACATCTTTCATAAACTAAACCTCTTCTATCTGCCCCTGATGAATGGTTACTACTCTATCGCAGACATCAACCAACTCTTCCTTATAGTGGGAACTTAAAAGAACCAGCTGTTCTTGCCTATCGATTTGTGCAAGCCTATCAAAAAACTTCTGTCGATAATACTCATCTAAGCCATTTGTAATCTCATCCATGAGCCAACATTTGGCCTGACTGAGGAAATACATGGCAATCACCAAGCGTTGCTTCATGCCTAAGGAATACTTGCGAATGGGAAGACTGATATAGTCAGACATTTCCCAATAGGCAATTTCATCCCTCAAGTTCAGACCTGACTTCCAGATATTTTTGATAAGGCGAAGATAGTCTATCCCACTTAAGTTTCCATCCAGCCATTCAACGCTCTCATAATAAAATAAAGAAGGAGGGGCTGCAATATTTCCGCTACTTATAGGAATTAAATTGCTAATGGCGCGGAATAGTGTCGTCTTTCCAGAACCATTGATAGCAAGAATACCATAAATCCTACCCTTTTCAAATGTAAAATCAACATCTTGTAAGATGACTTGTCGCGTTTTTAAGGTCACATGAGTAAGCTGCAACATATCTAGCCCTCCTTTTTCTCACTCTTTAAGAATTAATAGCCTCCGCTGTAATAGTTTATGACCTCATAACGACCGTAGTTCCAGCCAGAACCAACTGGATACTCAGAATAGCTGTAATAACGAGACCATGACGGAACGTTAGTATGTCTATATCCATGGAAATTCATACTAGATCTATAGAAGATATTCCAATCATACCGATACTTTTAAGAACACTCTTAGCAGATACACTGGACTGAAGAAGACCAATAGATTATAAACTAACTAATTAAACGATTTTTGCTAATTTTTAATGATTTTATATCATCAATATCGAAGACGCTTTCATTATATCGTTTTTATCATTATTATGCAACAGATTTTTAGTTTAATTTACTAATATATAGTATCTATCCTTCCTATCGAACGCTTTCTATTTTCCAACTATTCCACCCCTTAAAGCGTATAGCTCCTTGCTGGTAAGTTCGGTAAACTTTACTATTGATAGTTTCCAGTCGTGTCAAAGTTTCCTGATGGGGGAGTTTCGTTCGATTATTCTTTCCAACTGAGATGAGAGTAAGCTCTGGTTTGAGTTTTTCTAGAAAGGCTGAACTTGATGACTTTTTAGAGCCATGTTGGCCAGCTTTCAAGACATCCACCTCTAAGTTAGGGTATTGCTTCAGCAAGTCCTTCTCTCCTTTCTCCTCCAAATTTCCAGTGAAAAGAAAGTTTTTATCCAAGAGTTTTCCATACAAAACCAGGGAATCTTCATGATCGCCATCTCCCATTTTCCTTGGAGATAGGACTTCTAACTGACTTCCAAAAATTGCCAAGTTCTCTCCTGTTGTCACACTGCGCACCTTAGTTTGGGTCGCTTGTAGTTCTGCCACAAATTCCTTCTGTTTCAGACTGCCTTTTGATACTAAGATCTCCCCTACATGGAATGCCTTGGTCACCTCCAACAAATCGCCAACATGCTCCTTGTCCGTATTTGTCAAAATTAGCTGGTCAATCTTGGCCACTCCTCGACTTTTAAGATAGGGTATCAAGGTGCGCTGGGCATTGCTGGTCGTCGCCTTTTCTTGCCATTTTTCGATTTTCTTATCAGATTCTGCCTTGCCACCTACATCTATGAGAATGGTCTTCCCAGTTACATCCCGTAGGAAAATACTTTCCCCTTGCCCAACATCCAGCATGGTGATTTCATTTTCCAGTGGATGCTTGGTCAAGAAAAATAGACCTGTAATCAATAAGCTCAATACTGTTATCTTTTTAATGTTTTTTCTCAAATCATATACTAAAGCCAAGGAAATTAACAATAAAATTAAAAGCCATGCATTGGGTTGTCCAAAGACAAGCGGTCTACTTGCCACCTGTGATACAAAGCGAATCATTCCCTCCAACCATTCAAAAATAAAATTCAGCTGAATGACTGGATAGAGAAAGGAAAGGGCAAATAAGATAGACAAGAGCGGTAAGAAGACCAAGTCAAATAGAAAGGAAAAGACAAAGGTCAAAAGGATGGACCAAGGTTGAAATTCCGCAAAATAGAAGGACAGAATAGGCAATATTCCCAAGGAGATGACTAGACTTTCTCTAGCAATAGCCTTAAGCCCCTCCCCTTCTTTGCTAGTCATGGTCAAGATAAAAGCATAAGCGCAGGACAAGACTCCTCCTGCTGTCAAGAAAAAGTTGGGCATGACGATAAAGAGGACAAGGACCGTCAAGGCAAAATTATCCAAGCCCTTAACACCATGTTGAGCCAGTAACTTTTGCAAAAGACTGCGAATGACCGAGGCTGAAAATCCAGTCAGGCCTGCATAAATAAGGGAAAAGGGATAAGTCAGCCATTTCAACTTTTCTTGGGTCAAGCCCAATCGCAAGAGAAGTTTCTTAAATCCATCCATGAAAAAGCCTACCTGCATACCCGACAAGGCAAAGAGGTGGATAATTCCTAGACTGGAATAAAGCTCATTCATCTCCTCAAAATCTGTGTCCAGATGCCCTAACAAGAGACCTGTCATGTAATTGCGCATAGGGTCTGGAAAATGCGTCTTAATCCAAACTACAGCCTTACGACGTAAACTGGACAGGTTTTCTCCTATATCCCAACTGCTAACCTTTGTAAGTGACTGAATTTTTTTGATATTGAGAGTCTGGTAAATTCCCTGAGTTTTCAGATAGGCTTGGTAGTCAAAGCCACCAAAATTTCTCTGCCCTTCTGGCTCCGAAAGTTTTCCTTCAAGTTCCAAATTATGAAGGGCTGTTAAAACTTGAAAGGCTTCTTTCTCCTCCTCGGACTGGAGTTTATAATAGACTTGAAAAATGTGTCCATTAGCCTTGCCACGAAAGGATAAACTGTCACCATTAACCTTAATAGTGTCGGGCAAAATCCGTACCCTTTCAACAGAATCCGCTAGTTTTTGACCAGCCTGACTCTGTTGCCAAGTTTGAAACAGAAACCAAAATCCAAATATTCCGCAAAGCACTAGAACTTTGCTAGCATATTTCCAAGGAAATTGGATAAAGAGACAGACTAGCAGAAAAACGAAGCCCAACAAAGCAAGATAGGATGCAGAAAAAATGGCGTAGTAAAGCCAAAGTAACAGAAAACTAAGGTAAATTAGGGGAATAGAGAAATTCTTAATCCACTGTAACATAATCTTTTAACTTTTCTATGGTCTTGGCACCAATTCCAGAGACTTTCTTGAGTTCATCGACCGACTTGAATTTCCCATTTGCTTCACGATGGTCGATAATGTCCTGAGCTCGTTTTCCTCCCAGTCCCTTGACCTGCTTGAGTTCTTCCAGACTGGCCTTGTTGAGATTGACCTTCTTTTCCTTGCTTGTTGAAGAAGCCGTCCCAGAACCTGCCTGTTGACTAGCTAATTCTTCTCCCTTAGTTGGAACGTAAACCAAAGCCTCATCACTGACTTTCTGAGCTAGATTGAGCGATTTGCTGTCTGCTTGCTCTGTCAAGCCACCAGCCTTCTGAACAGCATCATTGACCCGACTACCTACTGGCAAGTCATAAATCCCTGGCGATTTAACAGCACCTTTCACATCTACGGTGATTAGATCTTGTTCAACCGGTTCTTCCTTTTCTTCCTTCTTCACTTCCTTTTCGGTCGATGAATCCTTGGAAACCGCTGCAACTTCTGCCTGTAAATTCGTTTCTTTTACAGGGGGTTGTGGAGCTGGCTTTAGCAGGAAAAATCCGCCTACAAGCAAGCCCAGACCAGTACAGATAACAATGATTTTATACTCTTTAACTTTCTCGATAATTGCTTCCATATTTTCTCCTCTCTTAGATTATTCGTAAGAGAAAGAAAAAACAGTCGAAAATTTCTTTTCAACTGCTTATTTATTTGCAAAATAGTCTTCCTTGGTCAAGACATAATGAACTCTTGTAACGATTCGGCCTTCTTCATGCTGGTCCATACAAGCATAAGCTTCTTCGTGGGAAAAACGCATTCCTGATTTCTCCATGACCTTTCCTGACGCGGGATTAGCCTTATCGTAAAGGGCGGTCAACTTGTTCATTCCAATCTTCTCAAAAGCCAGCTCAATCACGGCACGATTGGCTTCTGTCGTTAATCCTTGATTCCAATACTTTTTATTGATAATATAACCAATAGCTGCCTTCTTAAGAACAGGATCAATCTTGTGCAAATCAATGGTACCGATAAACTGACCATTGCTTTTTAGTTCTATTCCCCACCGTCCCAAGGGATTGGCCAAGTAGAACTGAGCAATATTATTTTGAGTTTCTTCCAAGCTTTGATTGGTTGGAAAAGTGTAACGTGTATTATCCTTGTCCGAGGCATACTCAAACATAGCTTCCGCATCATCCAAGGTTACAGGTCTAAGCAATAAACGCTCTGTCTCGACTATGGGATACTGAGCTAGTTTTAAAAAGATTGATTCCATACGTTTCCTCCGCTTGAAACCTTTCTAATCTAATACAAAGATATTGAATGAAATATTTAAAAAGCAAATTTATACTTAGAATTGAGATAACTTTAAGTACAAAAGAACTATCCTTCAGATAGAGGTTGAGGATCTAATTCTTCACTCTCTTCTTTTTTAACCTGTTCTGGTTCATAAGCTCGGATAATTTGAGCGACAACTGGATGGCGAACCACATCCTTGGCTGAAAAATGAACAAAGTCAATCTGATGGATGTTCTTGAGTTTTTCTTGGGCATCAATCAAACCAGACTTGACATTACGTGGCAGGTCAATCTGACTGATATCTCCATTGACAATCATCTTAGAATTAAAACCTAAACGCGTCAAGAACATCTTCATCTGCATGATGGTCGTGTTTTGCGCCTCATCGAGAATGACAAAGGCATCATCCAAGGTTCGTCCACGCATATAGGCAAGGGGCGCAATCTCGATAATTTCACGCTCCATGAGACGAGTTGTTTGGTCTTTTCCCAGAATCTGATACAAGGCATCATAAACGGGGCGAAGGTAAGGATCTACCTTCTCCTTGAGATCACCCGGAAGAAAACCTAGACTCTCTCCTGCTTCTACCGCTGGGCGTGTCAGGATAATTCGTTTGACTTGCCCACGTTTAAGGGCAGTCACGGCCAAGGTCACTGCAAGAAAGGTCTTCCCTGTTCCTGCAGGTCCGATTCCAAAGGTCACATCATGCTGTTTGACACTATCCACATAAAGTTTTTGACCCAGTGTTTTGACACGGATAGGTTTCCCTGTATTATCCTTGATGATTTCTTCTTCGTAAAGGGCGACAAACTTGTCGATTTCATCGTTTTTGACCATGCTAATTGCAGTCACCACATCTGGCGTACCAACGGTCATCCCACGGTTCACCAAGACCATGAGAGCTTGAATAACCTGACGGGCTTCCTCGCAAGCAGACTCTTCTCCCAAAACTTGGACAATCTCCGTACGAGCATGAATCACCACATCAAGCTCTTCTTCCATCAAACGAAGATGGCGTTCATTGGAACCAAAAAGATGAAACAGGTCATCTGGATGACTCAGTTGAATGTCTATTGAATGTTCCTTCAAATAAAGAACCTCTCTAATCCTTTTATTTCTTTTTATTATAGCAAAGGGGCGGAGAAATTACTAGCCCAAACCCAATGAATAAAGTCTAGTGTTCTAAGTATTCTTGCCAGATGGCGTCAAAGTCTCCTAGGTTAAAAGAGAAACTGGCATGTTCCTCCAAAAAACGACTGACCTCATCAAAATCATCTGTGTGTTTTGGAAAAGCCGACTCTTCAAAAGCTAGGTCTGCCAAGATAGCCTTGGGACTGTTGCTTTTAGGATTGCGCTCGGTCATGAGCCAAGTGTAAAATGATTTTCTCATAAGTCTCCCTAGATCAACTCTGTCCCAAACTGGTCTTGCTTGATTTTACCAGCCTTCATAAGACCACCTAAAGCTTTCTTGAACTGACCTTTAGAAATGCCAAAGGTTGCCTTGATGTCGTCTGGAGATGACTTATCATTTAAGGTCATGAAACCGCCATTGCTTTCCAAATAAGTCAAAATCATCTGAGCATCATTTTCCAACATTTCAAAAGAACGTGGTTTGAGGGAGAGGTTCAAGGTACGGTCCACTTCACGGAAACCAATGACACGCGCATCTAAAACTTGACCCAAACGTGGCTCTGCATAGCGCTCGCTCGGATGAATAAAGCCAAGCATGTTGTTTTCTGGCAGGTAAACAAAAGTTCCTGACAGCTTGAGGCGGTAAACAATGGCTGGCCAGTTTTGGTTCTGCATGTTGTTGTAGGCAGGACGAGCCAGACGTTGGAAGTCTTCTTGATAAGCCAAGAGTCCCCAGATACGGTCTTTCTTGTCCACTTCAAGACGGATGTAGAGTTGGTCGCCCTTCTTAGGCCAGAGTTCCTTGAGCTCAGGGAGAATATCGAGTGACACAACGATTTCCTTGTCAGGAAGGCCCGTATCCACAAAGACACCCAAGTCCTTGCGTACTTCTGTGACACATCCCCAACCAAATTGGTCCTGAGTGGCAGTCACTTCTATGGTTGTCAGGCGGAGTTTTTGCTTCATATCCGTGTAAGCAAAACCTTTGACCGTATCCCCTACTGTATGTTGACCTTCTTCCTTGGAAAGTGCATAGGTTTGACCATCCTTTTGCACAAAGTAAAAACGGTCATTTTCATCGATGATCAGTCCAACGATAAAACTTGCAAGATTTGTATTCATATTTCCTTCTTTCGAATAAAACTCAGCCAGCAATGCCAACTGAGTTTTTCTGTTTATTTTTAGACTTCCAAAAGTTCTTTCTCTTTGTTGGCAGTCATGTCGTCGATGTGTTTAACAGCATCGTCTGTTACTTTTTGAATGTCTTTTTCAAGAGTCTTCAATTCGTCTTCAGTGATTTCTTTTGCTTTCTCTTGTTTCTTAGCTTCGTCCATAGCATCGCGACGGATATTGCGGACAGCCACTTTAGCATTTTCGCCGACCTTCTTCACTTCTTTAGCAAGGTCACGACGAGTTTCTTCTGTAAGAGCAGGGATAACCAAACGAATAACAGAACCGTCGTTAGCTGGTGTGATACCAAGATCAGAGGCATTCAAGGCACGTTCGATGTCTTTCAATGAAGACTTGTCAAATGGTGTCACCAACAAAACACGCGCTTCTGGAATCGTAATTGAAGCGATTTGGTTAAGAGGAGTTTCTACTCCGTAGTATTCTACATGTACACGGTCCAGCAAGCTTGCATTGGCACGTCCAGCACGGATACCACCAAATTCACGAGCAAGTGATTGGTGAGACTGGGTCATTCTCTCTTTAGCTTTTTCAATAATTGCGTTAGCCATAATCTTTCTTATTCCTTTTCTTCGATATTATTTGAAACTGTTGTTCCGATATTTTCACCAAATACGACACGTTTGATGTTGCCTGGTTGGTTCATGTTGAAGACAACCAAGTCAATGTCGTTATCCATTGAGAGGGTTGAAGCTGTTGAGTCCATGATACGAAGACCTTTATTGATAACGTCACGGTGAGTCAATTCTTCAAACTTAACGGCTGTCTTGTCTTTCTTAGGATCAGCATTATAAACACCGTCGACCCCATTTTTAGCCATAAGGATGGCATCTGCTTCGATCTCCGCTGCACGAAGGGCCGCTGTTGTATCTGTTGAGAAGTATGGTGAACCAATTCCAGCACCAAAGATAACGATACGGCCTTTTTCAAGGTGACGAAGGGCACGTCCACGGACATAAGGCTCTGCCACTTGTTGCATGGCAATAGCTGTTTGCACACGTGTATCAACCCCAACTTGTTGCAATGAATCTGCCATCACAAGAGCATTCATAACAGTCCCAAGCATTCCTGTGTAATCTGCCTGAACGCGGTCCATTCCTGCTTCTGCAGCAGGTTCACCACGCCAGAGATTTCCTCCACCAATAACAAGGGCAATTTCGATACCTAAGCTATGAACTTCTTGAATCTCTTTTGCGATTGTTTGAACTGTTTGGATATCAATCCCTACGCCTCGTTCACCGGCAAGGGCTTCACCTGATAACTTGATTAAAATACGTTTATACTTGGGATTCGCCATTTTCACTCTCCTTTTTTTATCCTACCTATTTTATCATAATTTCTAAGATTTTTATAGTATCATGAGCAATTCTTTCAAAAAAATTAGACTGTTAAAAATTCCTCTAAATCACTGAGGGCACGCTCAGCAATTTTTTCATAACGAGCCTTCTTATCACGGATACGCTCGCCTTCTAACTCCTTGATAATACCGAAATTGACATTCATGGGTTGGAAATGTTTGCTATCTGCATGAGTGATGTAATGAGCTAGGCTTCCAATCGCTGTTGTCTCTGGGAAAATAGCCTCACTTTCACCTTTGAAGAGTCGAGCCGCGTTAATACCTGCAACTAAGCCTGATGCTGCGGACTCTACATAGCCTTCCACACCCGTCATCTGACCAGCAAAGAAGAGATTTGGTTGTTTCTTAGAACGGTAGGTCTGATCCAGAAGATTTGGTGAATCCATGTAAGAATTGCGGTGCATGACACCATAACGAACAAACTCCGCATTTTCAAGGCCTGGAATCATTTGGAAGACACGCTTTTGTTCTCCCCATTTGAGGTGGGTCTGGAAACCGACGATATTGTAGAGACTACCAGCAGCATTGTCCTGACGAAGCTGAACCACCGCATAAGGGATTTTGAATTCTCCATCACGAGGTCCTGTGTAGTCGTCCGGATACTCAAGCCCCACTGGTTTCATAGGGCCATAAAGCATGGTTTTAATACCTCGTTTGGCCATGACTTCAATTGGCATACAACCCTCAAAGTACTTTTCTTTTTCAAAGGAATTGAGCGGTGCTTCTTCTGCATTGACCAAGGCTTCATGGAAATCCATAAACTCTTGCTTGGTCATGGGAGCGTTGAGATAAGCCGCTTCTCCCTTATCATAACGAGATTTTAGATAGACCTTGCTCATATCGATAGTATTGACATCGATAATAGGCGCTGCCGCATCGTAGAAATAGAAACCATCGCCGTCATTAAGGGCATGAATCTTTTCAGCCAAGGCATCGCTAGTCAAGGGACCAGTCGCCACAACTGTAATAACATCTGTCGGCAATTCTGTAATTTCATCACGCACCACTTCAATCAAGGGATGGTTGGCCACTTTTTCGGTCACCATTTGAGAGAAACCATCACGGTCCACCGCAAGCGCACCACCTGCAGGAACACGTGTAGCCTCAGCAGATTCCAAGATGACAGAACCCAAGCGACGCATTTCTTCCTTGAGAAGCCCAACAGCATTTGTCAAAGCATCCCCACGTAGGGAATTGGAACAAACCAACTCAGCAAAATTGTCTGTTTTGTGCTGGGGTGTTGACTTGACACCACGCATTTCATAAAGTTTAACTGGAATACCACGCTCTGCAATTTGGTAGGCTGCTTCAGAACCTGCCAAACCAGCACCGATAACATTGATATAAGATTGAGACACGACACTAATACCTCTTTGGGAGTGTGAAGAAAAGTTTCACATTGAAAAAGCCAACTGAACTTCCTCGCTCTCGAATTTCCTGGCTCAGGCTGAAAAAGTCCACAAGACTTTCCTCACTCTCGAATTTCCTGGCTCAGGCTGAAAAAGTCCACAGGACTTTCCTCGCTTTCGAATTTCCTGGCTCAGGCTGAAAAAGTCCCCCGGACTTTTTCACTCCCACAAATCTTTCTATTTTTTTCTTCTACTAGTATAACAAAAAAAGGGAAGAAGGCAAACTTCCCTGTTTAGTCATTTTCTTCCCAGTCGTGGTAGGCAGCGTAGAGCTGACTTTTATTCCACTGGTAAATCTTCGCTACTTCCTTAATAGCTTGGTTTTTCTTCATGCCTTGCTGGATGCGGGCTTGGATTTCTGAAAACAAATCCTCTTCGTCCTTCTCCTCCACATCCTGACTGGCACCCTCAACAATGAGAAGGCATTCGCCCTTGAGTGGTGTTTCAGCAATGCTTTCTAGCAATTCAGAGATCTTTCCTCGTTGGTATTCTTCATAGATTTTAGTCAATTCCCTGACCAAGACGACCGAGCGGTCACCGTAGACTTCTAGCATATTTTCCAATGTATCTGCCACACGATGGGGCGATTCATAGAAAATCTGAGTTTCAGGATAGTCTTTTTTTGAGTCGAAAAATTGCTTTTGCTGGCCTGATTTTCTTGGTAAAAAACCATAAAAGATATGTGGCTGTGGTGCTAAACCACTGGCAATCAAGGCGGAAATCCCTGCAGAGGCACCTGGAACTGTGACAACCGCAATTTCTTCCTCAATAGCTGCCTTGACCAAATCATGCCCAGGGTCTGAAATGCTAGGCAGACCCGCATCGGAAACTTGAGCAATACTTTGCCCCTCTTTCAAGAAACCAATCAAATCAGGAATTTTTTCCTTGGCATTGTGTTCATGAAAACTGATCTGCTTTGTCTGAATGTCAAAATGCTTGAGCAAAAGGCCAGTATTGCGCGTGTCCTCAGCCGCAATCCAGTCCACTTCTTTCAAGGTCTGAATAGCACGAAAGGTCATATCATCTAGATTACCAATCGGCGTTGCCACTAGATACAGCTTGCCATAGGGAGACTGCCCCTTAAAACTTTTTTGAATCTGCATGCCTACTCCCTGTATAACAACTCGTCACAGAACATACATTCCTCGTCCTGCTCTCGACGTTGTCCATAAAAATCATTACATACGTGAAAACCATCTTTATAAATTCGACGGACACTTTCACGAACATGCTTAGCCTTGACGGGAGCGTCTGCTTCCACCTCACCCAAGCGTTCGCGCAACTTAGAATTTTCCAAACGAAGAGCTGTATTTTCCTCTACCAGGCCCTTGAGATTTTTCTTGATGGCTTCCACATCGGCCAAGGTTACCAATAACTGTTGAGAAAAATCATCCAGCGCGTCAAATAATTCTTTTTTGTCCATAAAACAGCCCTTTCCTCTCTTTATCATTCATTTTTTAGTTTATATTTCTTTCAAGACCAGATATTCCATGGTATTTTGAAAACTGACATTAGCCTGCCACATTTTTCTAGCTTCTAACAAATCTTGTAAAATCACTCTTACTCTTGCTTGTAGGATATCTTGCCCACAGAGAACTTCAAGAATTCTTAAAACCTGATCTTGTTTTTCCTTATCATCTGCCAAGCTAGCTAATTTAGCTACTTGCAAATAACTTTCTTTTTTCTTAGCTACTAACCAAGTCAGCAGGCGTTCACTTTCATCGACTAAGGTCCAAAAACTTGCCTGATTTGCCAACTTTTCTGCTTCAGCTCGCGATTGACTAAACTGGGCTAAAAGAGTTGCTTTTTTCTTGACCAGACCTGCTTGTTCTAATTGATGGATGAGTTTTTCTTCTTGCTTTTTAAAGTGGAAAATCTGGGTCCGACTTCGGATTGTCGGTAAGATCTTTTCTTCATCACTGGTCAAGAAGAAAATATAAACCTCACTCTGGGGTTCTTCGATGACCTTGAGCAGAGAATTAGCTGCGTTGGGGTGCATTTTCTCAGCTTGCTCGATAATAAAGACCTGTTGCTGGCTTTCAATCCCTGCTTGAGAAAACTGTCCCACCAATTCCCGGATGCGTTCTGTCTTAATGACCTGATTAACTGGTTTAATCAAGGTGACATCGGGAAATTCTCCCTGTTCAATCAGCTTGCAACTTCGGCATTTCTCACATGGTAAGACGCCAACTTTATCCGTACAAAAGAGGCTCTTAGCCAAAAATTGAGCCATTTCCAAGCTTCCAAAGAAACCTGAAAAGAGATAGGCGTGATTGAGCTGGTCTTGTTCTAGGATACGGACAAAGCGGTCAAACTGGGCTGGTTGCCAAGCCTTTAGTTGATCTTGTTTCATTTAGCCAAGCCCATTCTGTCAAACAAGACAGCCTTGGTCGTTTCCACAACTTGGTCCAAGGGGAGACTAGCATCAATCTTGACAATACGATTTCCTTCTTTTTCCAGGAGAGAAAGATAACCTTGACGGACTTTCTTATGCAAGTCCAGCCCTTCCAAATCCAAACGATTGACCTCGCGATTGCTATTCGCAGCAATGCGAGCCAGTCCTTCTTCCACCTCGATGTCAAAATAGAGTGTCAAATCGGGTTTAAGGCCGTCTGTCGCAAAGTGATTGAGCCAATCAATGGCGTCAATATCCAAGCCACGACCAAATCCCTGATAAGCAACGGAACTATCGATGAAGCGATCCATAATGACCAACTTGCCAGCTTCAAGTGCTGGAAGAACTTTTTCCACCAAGTGCTGTCTGCGACTAGCAATATAAAGAAGCAACTCTGTCTTCGCATCCATCTGAGTATGACTTGGGTCCAAAATCACTTCCCGAATCTTCTCTCCAATCAAGACTCCGCCAGGTTCACGGGTCGTCAGCACCTCTACCCCTTTTTCCTTTAAAATTGGGAGCAGAGCCTCTAAAACACTGGTCTTTCCTGCTCCCTCTGGTCCCTCAAGAGAGACTAAAAATCCTTTTGACATGTCTAACTCATTTCTTTTTTACTACTTCTATTCTATCAAAAAAATAGGAGTTTGTGACAATCTTTTTGTCTTCTCATTTCATACTCAATGAAAATCAAAGAGCAAACTAGGAAGCTAGCCGCAGGTTGCTCAAAACACTGTTTTGAGGTTGCAGATGGAAGCTGGCGCAGTTTGAAGAGATTTTCGAAGAGTATCAACCACCATAAAAGAGGCAGTCAAAGCCACCTCTTATTTACCTAGTTCTTGTGTTCGTTTATAGGCTTGACCAACTGCCTCCATGACTGTTCCTCGAAAAGCATGCGCTTCTAGGCTTGCTACACCAGCGATAGTCGAACCTCCTGGGCTACAAACTTGGTCTTTCAATACTCCAGGATGCTCTTGGCTTTCTAGGACCAATTGACCAGCTCCTACCACAGTTTGAGCCGCCATTTTCAATGCTGTTTCTCGCGGTAATCCCGTCTGAACACCCGCATCTGCCATAGCCTCAATAAAGAGATAGACAAAGGCCGGTCCACAACCTGCAAGACCTGTCGCCGCGTCGATTAATCCTTCTCCCAGTTCAACCAAGAGACCAGCCTTGGCTAAAAGCTGACAAAAGAGCTCACTGTCCTCAACCATGCAATTAGGAAACAAGGCATAACTAATCACTCCTTGTCCGATAGAAGCAGGGGTATTTGGCATCATACGAATAATTCGGTGTTGACTTGGGATAAGACTTGCTAGTTTTTCTAAAGTCAATCCAGCTGCCATGGAGATCAAAAGAAGACTCTCTCGTTTTTCAAGAATGATCTGGTATTGAGAAAGCAGTTCAGAAAACTGAGCAGGCTTAACTCCTAGAAAAATCACATCTGCTTCTGCGAAAATTTCTTCATTGCTGGAAGCCTGACCACCAAAGTCTGCAATGAAAGCATCTACCTTGGCTTGGCTACGATTGGCAAGGAGAATCTCATCTGACGGTCTAGCCTGCAAGACAGACTTAGCCAAGCTAGCTCCCATATTCCCCAAACCGATAAATCCAATCTTCATCTCTTACTCCCTTATCTGTCCGTCACCAGTAACAACATACTTGTAGCTAGTCAATTCTTTTAAGCCCATTGGACCACGCGCGTGCAATTTCTGAGTAGAAATCCCCATTTCACAACCAAGACCAAATTGGCCACCATCTGTGAAACGAGTTGAGGCATTGACATAAACCGCTGCAGAGTCCACTTGATCTGTAAAGTAAGCTGCTGCTTCAGCATTTTCAGTCACAATGGCATCCGAATGATGGGTACTGTGGGCTTCAATATGCGCAACCGCTTCTTCTAAACTGCTCACAACCTTAACAGCTAGAACATAGTCCAAAAATTCGGTGTCAAAGTCTTGGGCTTCAGCTGCGTGACCTGAAACAAACTGACTTGCTTTACTATCCAAGCGGAATTGAATTGGTTCCAACCCAGCTTCTTTACGCTCTGCAACTAGAACTTGCTCCAAGCGAGGAAGGAAGCTTGCTGCCTTGTCTTCATGAACCAGCAGAACCTCCATGGCATTGCAGACAGAAGGACGACTGGTTTTGGCATTGTTGATGATAGACAGAGCCTTGTCTTCATCTGCATCCTTATCCACATAGACATGGACAATCCCAGTTCCTGTCTCGATAACAGGTACGATAGCATTCTCAACCACTGCATTGATCAAACCGGCTCCTCCACGAGGAATGAGAAGGTCTAGATAGCCCTTGGCCTTCATCATGGCATAGCTACTTTCACGGCTGGTATCTTCCACCAGTTGAATCACATCTGGGTGAATGGTCGTTGTCTCCAAGCCCTTTTTCAAGGCTTTAACAATAGCATGGCCTGTTTGATAGGCATCCTTACCACTACGAAGAACAACCGCATTCCCACTCTTGAGAGCCAGAGCAGCCGCGTCAGACGTCACATTTGGACGACTTTCATAGATAATACCAATAACACCCATAGCCACACGTTTTTTGGTGATAAGCAAACCATTTTCAAGCTGATTGGTTTCTAAAACTTCACCGATTGGATCTGGTAAAGCAATCACTTCACGAATCCCAGTTGCCATCGCTTCTATACGACCTGCATCCAAATAAAGCCGATCCAGCATCACATCTGAAGTTTTACCTTTAGCCGCTTCCATATCAAGGGCATTGGCTGCCAAAATTTCCTCAGTAGCTGCTAATAAATGATCAGCCATGGCTAGCAAGGCTTGGTTTTTCACCTCTTCACTAGCTGTGTTGATCGATTTTTTAACAGCCTGTACCTGTTCAAATTGTTCTTGTGTACTTACCATAGTTTACCTCTAAAATTCTGTAAAGAGTAGTTGGATTTCAGGAGTAATGGAAATCCAGTCATCACGGTGAATCAGGACACCCTTGGCTTTTTGAGAACGCAACATATCCTCCAAAGCAGATGCACCAAATTGCACACGCCCTTTTCCAAGTGATTTTCCACTTTCCTTGTCAAATACTGTCACGATATCACCGTAAGAAAAGGCGCCTTCTGCTTCAACAACACCAGATAAAAGGAGACTCTTGCCATGTTGAGAGAGAGCTTCTGCAGCCCCTTTATCAACCCAAATAGAACCTTGACTCTGAGCATAAAAAGCCAGCCATTGTTTCTGGGTACGAAGTCCCTTCTCTTGAGCAACAAAGTAGGAACCATCCTTGGTCTCCTCAGCTGCTTCAATCATGGCATCTGCCTTCAAGGATGAGCAGATATAAACAGGAACTCCTGATTCTGTCGCAATAGTCGCTGCTTTGATTTTGGTTAACATGCCCCCAGTACCGTTTGAAGAACCTGCTCCACCGGCCATATCAATAATCTCACGATTGATGGTCTCGATTTTCTCCAAGCGTTTGGCTCTTGGATCTGAATTAGGATTTCCAGTATAGAGACCGTCCACATCTGTCAAGAGAACCAAAAGATCTGCTTGAACCATGGCCGCTACCTGGGCACTTAGAGTGTCGTTGTCCCCGACCTTGAGCTCATCAATGACGACACTGTCATTCTCATTGATGATAGGAATCGCGCCACGGTTGAGTAAAACAGACAAAGCCTGATGGGCATTTTTATAACGGCGCTTATCCACAAAGTCATCCTGAGTCAGCAAGATTTGTGCAGAAACGATTTGGCGCAAGAGAAGATTGGTCGTGTATTCTTCCAACAAAAGCCCCTGCCCTACCGCTGCTGAAGCCTGTTTATCAGCAATCTTAGTCGGACGCTTCTTAAATCCTAAGGCTCCAAAACCAGCCGCAATAGCACCTGACGACACCAAAATCAATTCATGACCAGCCTCGTGCAACATAGCCAACTGCTGGGTGATAGCCTTTACCTTACTACGTGATAAACTTCCATCCTCATTCGTCAGAGAAGAAGTCCCCACCTTAAAGACAATCCGTTTGTATTTCATAGTCTCACTCCGATTCTTCATATTTATCCATTATAACATGAATAACAGGAAATAGAAAAGAGTTGATAGGAAAAAGAAGGCCCTAAAACCTTCTTTTTTACTACTGTTCTGATTCCGATTTGTTTGCACTCGTTTCAGAGCTTTGTGAAGTTGATGATGTCAAATCTTGACTAGTTGAGGAACTTGTAACACTTTCATGTTGACTCGTTTCTTTATTTTCAAGATCCTTTTTCACTACTTCACTGGATTCTTTTGTTTCTAAATTACTTGTAACTTTAGTTGTAGCAGTTTTCTCTACTGGAACATCCACTAACCAGACACCACTTGAATCAACAGTATAACCTTCTGGTGTCTTACCATTCACAAGTAATTGACCATTTTCTTTCAAGAAGTACCATTTATCCTTGTCCTTGATCCAACCCACGGCTCGTGAACCATCTTCCTTGTAGAAATACCAATTGTTTGCCTTTTTAAGCCAACCTTGCTTCATAGCTCCTGAATCTTCTAGATAATAATGGTTACCAGCAACTTCTATCTCACCTGTCTTCATGATACCAGCAGAATCCATATAGTACCAGGTTTCTTTATCTTTTACCCAACCCGTTTTCATTTCTCCTGATTGGGCAAAATAATACCATTGCCCCTTATATTGAAGCCAGCCTGTCTTCATAGAGCCATCCTTTGATAAATAATAGGATTGACCTCCAGTATTTACCCAACCAATTTCCATCTGATTTTCTTTGTTGAAGTAATACCAGATTCCATCAATTTTCTTCCAATTTTTAGAAGAAGCACCAGAGTCTGTCAAATAGAACCAATGATTGTTCCATTTTTTCCATTGATTCTGTAACAAGATACCCGTTTGGTTAAAGTAATACCATTCACCTTCGATTTCATTCCAACCGACAGCATACTCTCCTGTAGAATCAGGTGCTTGATACCACCAATTCCCATACGCACTCTTATGCCAGCCAGCTTGAAAACTTGGAATCGGCTTGTAGGAAGTTGAAATATTGACAAAACCGTCTTGTCGAATCTCAAAAACTGTTGCATCATAGTCTTTGCTGGCTGCGTTGATTCTCTCAATTCCTCGTTCTTTGAGCCAATTAACATACTCACTATCAACACCATTTTTCCAAGGTAGACTATCCGAAGTTTGAACAATCAAACTCGGACTCAAATTTTTAATGAAATTCTTGGTATTTGATTTGTTTGTATCATGGTGATGATTAAACTTCATCAAATCAACTTTTCCAATAAGAGGTCCATACTTATCTTCCGCTCCATGCACATTATCTAAGTCGCCCCCAAGGTAAATTTTCTTACCATTGACTTTCACCACGCTAATCAAGGAATTGGAATTGTCATCCCAAATTTTCTTTAATTCACCTGATGAATCAGTTTCATTTTCATAGTTATAGAGTTGAATATCCATGTCCCCAAACTGAAAATGAGCATCCCCTTGTGTGATATTTTGAATAACTGAAACACCTTTTTCAGCGGCAGTCTGTAAAACCTTATCATAACCGTACAGATTATCCCATAGACGTTCCGAATTAGTAATACGATTATCACTATATTTTTTAAGATAGACTCGGTCAACTGGATAGGTAGACAGTAATTCATCAACATTTCCAATATGATCACTGTGGGTATGGGTTACCAAAATAAAATCAAGTTTTTGGACACCCAATTCCTTCAAACGACGAAAGACACGGTCTGTCAGAACATGCTTATAAGACGTTTCAATTCCTTCTCTCCATGGATAGCGAGAATCACTTCCATCTGGGAAATCATAATCTTCTCCTGTATCCACCATGGCAAAATGTCCATTGCTTTCAAGAATAATCGCATCACTGCCACCTTCTTGAACATTTATAAAGTGGATTTTATTTTCTGAACTTTCTTGAGCTTGAACATTCCCATACCATGACAAACCTAAAAAAGTGCTTGCAAGTGCTAAACTAATCAATTTCTTTTTCATTATTGCTCTATTAGAATTCCTTTTTGATTAAAATAATATCTTTTTCCATCAATTTCGTTCCAACCGATAGAATAATTTCCTGTAGAATCTGGTGCTTGGTACCACCAATCGCCATTAGATTTCTGATGCCATCCTGAAACAAACGATGGTATTTTTTTATATTGTTTACTTATATCAACTATGCCATTTTGTCTAATATCAAAAACAGTTGCATCATATTCTGTACTAGCTGCATTTATTCGCTTTATCCCTAAACTATCTAACCATGCTATATATTCAGGGTTGTCTACAATAGGACTATCATAAAAACCTGGAACAGCATCACTTGTCTGCACTATGATTTCTGGAGATAGATTTAATATAAAGTTTTTTGTATTTGATTTTTCGGTATCCTTATGATGATTAAACTTCATCAAATCAACTTTTCCAATAAGAGGTCCATACTTGTCTTCCGCTCCATGCACATTATCTAAATCGCCCCCAAGGTAAATTTTCTTGCCATTGACTTTCACCACGCTAATCAAGGAATTGGAATTGTCATCCCAAATTTTCTTTAATTCACCTGATGAATCAGTTTCATTTTCATAGTTATAGAGTTGAATATCCATGTCCCCAAACTGAAAATGAGCATCCCCTTGTGTGATATTTTGAATAACTGAAACACCTTTTTCTGCAGCAGTCTGTAAAACCTTATCATAACCGTACAGATTATCCCATAAACGTTCAGAATTAGTAATACGATTATCACTATATTTTTTAAGATAAACTCGGTCAACTGGATAGGTAGACAGTAATTCATCAACATTTCCAATATGATCACTGTGGGTATGGGTTACCAAAATAAAATCAAGTTTTTGGACACCCAATTCCTTCAAACGACGAAAGACACGGTCTGTCAGAACATGCTTATAAGACGTTTCAATTCCTTCTCTCCATGGATAGCGAGAATCACTTCCATCTGGGAAATCATAATCTTCTCCTGTATCCACCATGGCAAAATGTCCATTGCTTTCAAGAATAATCGCATCACTGCCACCTTCTTGAACATTTATAAAGTGGATTTTATTTCCTGAACTTTCTTGAGCTTGAACATTTCCATGCAATGACAAACCTAAAAAAGCGCCTGCAAGTGCTAAACTAATCAATTTCTTTTTCATTCTTACTTCCTTAATTTCTCCAAGGTTTCCTTAAAAATCTCTGGGATATCTGCTGTAAATTCTAAGGTCTCACCTGTTCTCGGATGAGTAAATCCTAGAGTCTTGGCATGAAGAAATTGTCCATGTCCTTTCAAAGTCTTGCGAGGACCATAGACTTCATCACCAGCGACTGGATGACCAATATAAGCCATGTGAACACGGATTTGATGAGTGCGACCTGTCTCCAGTTGTAACTCCACTAAGCTATAATCTCCAAAGCGTTCCAAGACGTGGAAACGAGTCACTGCAGGCTTCCCTTTAGCAGTCACAGCCTGTTTCTTACGATCTTTTTCACTTCGACCAATCGGTGCTTCAATCACACCACGATCATTAGGCAGATTTCCATGAACAATCGCCCAATATTTGCGAAGAGACTTTTTATCCTTAAGTTCTTGAGCAAGTGCTAAATGCGCCTCATCATTTTTAGCAATCATGAGAAGGCCAGACGTATCCTTATCAATACGATGAACAATTCCTGGACGCAGAACCCCATTGATACCCGACAAATCCTTAATATGGTACATAAGGGCATTTACTAGGGTTCCACTAGTATGACCAGCACTCGGATGCACAACCATTCCCTGAGGTTTGTTAACGACAGCCACATCCTCATCTTGGTAGATGATTTCTAGCGGAATATCCTCAGCCACATACTCTAAAACTTCTGGTTCTGGAACATGGTAAGTGACGACATCGCCCTCTTGGACAGTGTATTTAGCTTTCTTGACTTGGCCATTAACCAAGACCTGTCCTGATTTGATTTGTTCATTCGCGAGACTGCGTGATAATTCTGTCAAATCTGACAAAGCCTTATCCAAACGCAGGCCACCAGTTTCAATTTTAATTTCCATTTATTTCCTCTTTTAGCATTGCAATCAATAAAATAATCACTCCAACCGTCAGATAGCTATCTGCCACATTGAAAATTGCAAAATTGATAAAGTCAAGGTGAAACATATCCACAACAAAGCCCTGACTGATCCTGTCAATAAAATTTCCAAGTCCACCAGCAATAATCAAAGTCAAACCCAAGACCATCCAGAGTGAATCCGCCATGTGTTTATGTAGATACCAAATGGCACCTACCACGACAACCAGAGTAATGACAGCGAATAACAACTGCTGATCTTGTAAGATCGAAAAGGCTGCACCTCGATTTTGCAGGTAGGTCAAGCTAACGAAATTGGGAATCCAGGAGCGCACTTCACCCAGTGGAATCTGTTGGACGATATAGGATTTAACTAACTGATCCAGCGCAATCAAAAGCAGTACAATGACTGCCACTATTGTTCTTTTTTTCATGATTTCCTCTTCTGATTAAAATATTCTTGCATGACTTCTACGAAGAGGGTCCCAGCTTGACTGAGTTCCACTTCTTCACGTTTAACATAGACCATGCGGTTATCTAGGTTATCCTTGAGACGAATAACTGTAATGCCATTGACACTGTCACTATCTAAAAATCCAGAACCTGTTGCATAAGCGTCCGTCCGCTCCAAAATACCATTCAAGGTGGCTCGGTCTGTCACATTAAACATCTGTGAGCTAGCGCTGGTATCAACAAAGTTCTCTGAATAATAAAGGTACTCGTCTTTTTCTTGAGTGAAACGAACTGTCGGTAGATCCGCTAAATCCTCCATGACCAATTCCTCTTTCTGAGCTAAAGGATGACCCTCTCGAAGATAAATGTGGGTATGGAAGGGAATCAATTCAATGACCTCTAGACCTAGCTTTTCAACCCGCTGCATAATCCCCTTTTTATTTTGATTGTTGAGGTAGATAATCCCAATCTCACTATGCCCTTGCGCTACTTCGTCTAAAATTTGAACAGTAGTTGATTCAAAAATACGGAAGTTCTTATAATCAGGATAGCGCTCTGAAAAGGCCGTAATCGTTGGTGGCAAAAAATCATAGTGCTGACTGGCAATGGAAAATTCATCCTTTTCTTCCTCAGGATTGGCATACTGATTTTGAAAAATATCAAATCCTTTAACCAATTCTTGCGCTTTTTCATAAAATTCCATCCCACGACGAGTCAAGAAAGTCCCTGAACTGGTCCGACGGAAAATCTTAAAGCCCAACTCTTTTTCCAAATCACGAACAGAAATAGACAGACTTGGCTGACTAACATACATCTTTTCAGCAGCTTCACGGAAAGTACCGCTATTCGCGATGGCAACAACATAGCGTAATTGTTGAATGTTCATCTTATACCCCCAACTTCTTTATCTTTTCATTATACCATATTTTAGAAGTTTTCCAAAAAGGAAAAAAGAACATCCTATTCTTCTTAACTATCTTCACTATCTGCCTTTCTCAAGCCAACCTTATTTTCAAAATCAATTCAAAAAATAACTGGATACACACCACTCCAATATCGAAAAGAAAATGCCGGAAAGTTCCGACATTGTTTTAGTAAGCTAACTTCCTGAAAATAGGAGTAACCACACATTCCAGAAGGCAGTGATATTGATGAAAATATGAACTAGTATTGGATAGTAGAGATTTTTTGTCATGCGATACAGTAGAGCTAAAATGAGACCTCCACTAGCATAAATGAAAAAAGCAAGAGGTGTTAAAGCGAAATTGATATGAATATAACCGAAAATAATAGCAGAAAGCAAGACATCTCCGTACCAAGGCGAGTTTTTGAAAAAGGTTGTCATAAGCACACCGCGATAAATCAACTCCTCAGCAATAGGGGCGATGAAGCAAACGATGAGCAAGAAATAAGGGAACTCCTGTCTCCCCATCATTTCTACCGTTTCATTCAAAGAAATTTGATTTGAAGACGAGGGTATGAAATAAGACAAGAAGAAGTCAGACATATACAAAGTGATGTAACCCAGTAAAAGGTAGATAAAGTACCTCAACTGCCACTTGAAATGAAAAGTTTGCTTTCCTGCAAAAACTAGTAGATAGATGACTGCTAATAAAAGAACTCCACTCTCCATCAAAAGCAGAATCTGAACAAATTCACGACTTGCTGGTAGATAGGGCTTTGCGAGGTGATTGAAAAGCCCCCAAAACCATGTTGATTTGTAAAAAATTAAGGATAATGCTAGTAAAATCTGAATAATCCGTTTTTTCATATTAAATTCTCTGTTTTCCTTGACTAGATTATTGAATAGAATGGTTTACTTAACTATATAACAAATTTAGTATAGCATATCTTTTCCAAATATCCTCTTCAAATCTTGAATTGTCATCAAAACATCCTAAACTGTAAAATCAATTAGCCCCAAGCTTTCTATCAATTTCTTCTCCAAAATATGCTATAATAATACCAAAAGATAAAGAAGGAAGTCTTATGATTAAACTACTAGCCTTGGATATGGACGGAACCCTCCTCAATGAAGCCAAGGAAATCCCACAAGCTCATATTACTGCTATTCACCAAGCCATTGAAAAAGGTGTCAAACTGGTTCTCTGTACAGGTCGCCCGCTTTTCGGTGTTCTCCCTTACTATCAAAAACTGGGGCTTGATCTCCAGAATGAGTATGTGATTGTCAACAATGGTTGTTCAACTCACCAGACTAGCGACTGGGGCTTGGTTGACTGGCAAGAACTAAGTCTAGCTGACATTGAATATCTCTATGAGCTTGCTGAAAAAAGTGATGTTCAGTTGACTCTTTTTGATGAGGAGCATTATTTTGTCCTCGGTGGTAAACCTAATGAAATCATTCAAAATGATGCCGAGCTAGTCTTCTCAGACCTGACTGAAATTTCTCTTGAGGAAGCGACTAGTGGCAAGTACCGTATGTTCCAAGGTATGTTTTTAGGAACAGAGAGTCAAACTGACGATTTTGAGCAGCGTTTTGCTGAGGAGCTTTGCCAACGATTTAGTGGAGTTCGTTCGCAGCCTGTCATTTATGAAGCCATGCCACTTGGAACGACAAAGGCTACTGCTCTGTCACGCTTGGCTGAGATTTTGAATATCGAGCCATCAGAAATTATGGCCATGGGCGATGCTAATAACGATATTGAAATGCTCCAATTTGCAGGGCTTGGAATTGCAATGGGAAATGCCAGCGATTATGTCAAATCCCTAGCTGATGACGTTACAGCCAGCAACGAAGAAGACGGTGTTGCGCGTGCCATTGAGAAATATATTTTATAATTAAGAAGCCCAGTTCATGTCAACTGGGTTTTGATATTTAAAAATTCCTAAAACTTTAGAAACTCTTTAGAAATGCTTGAGCTTTCTTTGATTTCTATGCTTTATACTAGAGTTATCAAAATAAATCAAAAGGAGAGAATCATGAAAACAGTACTTGACATTCATGGATTGTCCAAAAACTTTGACAAACAAGCTATCCTTCAGGATCTTCATCTAACGATAAGAGAGGGAGATATTTATGGACTTATTGGGAAGAACGGAGCTGGGAAGACTACCTTAATCAAAATTATTACGCAACTACTCTTTGCGGATAAAGGAACTATTTCCCTCTTTTCTAGCTATTCGGAAAATGAGTGGACCAAGGCTCTATCTCGAGTAGGTTCAGTGATCGAATCACCCGTAGCTCATAATCACTTAACAGCCTATCAAAATCTGAAATATTACTGTATGATTCGTCATATTCCAAATGCTGATCAAGTCATTCGTGAAACCCTGGACTATGTAGGTTTGGCAGATACAGGTAAAAAAGTCTTTCGTGATTTCTCGCTAGGAATGAAACAAAGACTTGGTATCGCCATTGCCCTTCTATCCAAACCAGACTTCCTGATCTTAGATGAACCTATCAACGGTCTCGACCCAATCGGTATCAAAGAATTTCGACTAATGATTCAACGGCTCAATCAAGAAAAAGGGATAACCATTCTCATCTCTAGCCATATCTTGTCAGAACTCTATCTTCTAGCCAATCGTTTTGGTATTTTAGATCAAGGCAAGATTATTCGTGAAATCAGCAAAGCTGAATTTGAAACACTAAGTGAGGATTATATTGTGCTTAAGACAGCTGACCAAGAGAAAGCTTGTCAAGTATTGAAGGAACAAATCCAGCTCCAGTTCAAGGTTGTCAATCCTGAGAATGAAATCCACATCTTTGGTCAGGAACAAGATGTCAAACAGATTCTCAAGGAATTAACCTTGTCAGATGTTGCCATTGATGAGATTTACTATGCCCGTCAAAACCTAGAAGAATACTTCACTCAATTGGTCCAATAGGAGGAAAATCATGATACATACCATTCAAGCAGACTTTTACCGTCTTTTCCGTTCCAAAGGTTTTTGGATCACAGAATTCATTCTCTTTGTACTCATGTTAATGGGGGCTGTTTTTGGGGCTACTGGCCATTTAATGGCAATCCAGACAGAAGAGCCAGACATTCCAACCCATGGTTGGGACGGTGTACAAGCCCTGATCAACGCATCTAGTCAAGGTTCAAACCTCGTTTTTCTCTGTATTGTTCTAACTTGTCTCGTTCTCGGTGTTGATTTAATCGGAAAGCTCTATAAAAATAGTTTGACAGTAGGGGTTTCTCGTACAGAGTTTTTCCTTGCCAAAGCCTTTGTAGTGGCTTGTATTGCACTTTTGCAAGTTATCATCAGTCTTGTGATTGCTTTTATTCCAGCAACTATCTTAAATGGATTTGGAACTATGCCTGATGGCTTTATTGGCAATCTACTGATAACCATTTCCCTTCAATTCCTTTGCCTCCTTGCTTGGCTTTCCATTGTTTCCTTCATCCTCTATGTTAGTCATTCTTATCTTGCAGTATTTATTGGATATTTGGTCAGCTCTATCTTACTTTCTATGCCAATGCTCATTTTTCCAAATATCAAAATTTTGCCATATTTATCATTGCAGTTTTTCTATGCTATGACTGCTAATAGTGAATCCATTTTCTATACCCTTATAGTTACCTTAGCTGTGATTGTAATCTTTAATCTAAGTGGACTGGCAGTTTTCAAAAAGAAAAGTCTATAATAAAACGACCTCCTCTGGCCGACAGAGGAGGTTTATTTCGTTAAAAGTAAATGAAAACCGATAACCACTGCCCATCTGTGCTTAGTTTCATCTCTGCACCGAGAAGATGGCATAATTCCTCAGTGATATAAAGGCCTAAACCAGAGGATTCTTCCGTATCAGATAGATTTTCAGAATAAAAACGGTTGCTGAGATTTTCTATTTTTTTGATGGGTTGTTTGACAAGGTTTGCAATCTCTAAGACAAGCTGTGCCTTTTCCTTTCTCAAAGATAGCCGCGCTTCTTCCTTGCCATGTTTGAGGACATTTCCAAGCAGATTTTGTAAAATGCGATCCAGCAAGTCTTCATCAGTCCTTATTTTCAGACCAGCTTCAACCTTAAAATCAAGCGTGATATTTGCCGCCTGAAAAACATCATAATAAGCCAAAGTCTTCTTGGTAATAAAAGCTGAAAAATCCACTTCTTCCAGTTTCGGTTTGACAGCTCCTTCCATCAAACGACGGTATTCTAAGAGAGCCTCCAAACGTTTAGAAACTAAATCAAGATGCTGGGCTATTTTTTGTAAGGTTTCTGCTTTATCTTCAGGAGACTTTATCAATTGTTGGGTGTAGCCTGAAGCGATAGTCAGAGGCGTCCGAATATCATGGGCGATATTGCTGATGGCCATATCCAGAGTCTGTTTTTCCCTTTTCATAACCAACCGAGATTGTTCTACTTCCTGAAATAGATTCTCAATCTGCTGGTAGAGATGTAAAAAATGTTTGGAAAAAATGCTGATTCCGACTCTTTTCATACTACCCGTGAGAATCTTGTCTTCAATCTGTTGACTCAAGTTTTTAAGTGCTAGATGATAACGAATCAATGTAATCGATAAAATAATTAAGAGTACCAGTAGGATAAAGATTATCATGTAGGTCATTGCTTGTCTCCTTTTAATCTTACCCCAACTCCCCAAATGGTTTCAATATATTCTTGAGTTGGGTCAAGCTGGTTTAATTTTTTACGAAGATTACTCAAATGCGTATTGAGGGTATTATCTCCAGGTAGGTAGCTATCCTCCCAGACCAATTCATAAAGTTCTTCTTTGGTAAAAATTTTCTTAGGGTGTTTGAGGAGAGTTTGGAGAATCAAGCATTCTTTCTTGGCAAGGCGAATCGTTTCCTGACTATTGTTGATTTCAAAACTTTCTGCATCAAACTGGATATTTTTCAAGTTTTGTGGCAGATTTTCAGTTTTTCCTATTTCCACAGGCTGTTTTTCTGCACTTTGGCGCAGTTGAACAGTCACTCTAGCAAAGACTTCATCCAAATCAAAAGGTTTCACTATGTAATCATTGGCTCCCTCTAAGAGGTATTGACTGATTAACTTCTTATCGCTCAAAGCCGTTAGCATAATGACTGGAATTTGACTTTGTTCCCTGATAGCTTTTAAAACCTGATCCCCATTTTTCCCAGGAAGCATGATATCTAGCAAAACGAGTTCAATCCCACCTTGGTCAAAAAGCATGATTCCTTCTGTACCAGAAAAGGCTTGAATCACTTCATGCTCCTCAGTAAGAAGTGTTCGCAAAATTTCTTGAATGTCACTATTGTCTTCAATAACCAATATTCTAGCCATAAATACCAACCTTTCTGCAACTATTATAGCATGTTTTATGGATAAAGCTTAAACAGAAAAGCTCCTCGCATCAAAGTGCGAGAAAGCCTTAGAGGATTAAAATATAAAATCCACTTGCTAGATGACCTAGTATCCCTATAGTTGCTAGTGAAAACGAGTCTAGCAGAATGAATCTCTCATTTCTCTCCTACTAGTCCGTAATTCGTTGATACATTTCGGGTCTTCTATCTCGAAACAGTCCCCAGTTTAGGCGCTCGCTTGCTCCCTTGTCTAGGTCATAAGTAGCTAACAGAACAGCTTCTTCTTGTCTTTCAGCTCGTTCTAGAATAGCTCCTGTTTCATCCGTCATAAAGGAGGAACCGTAGAAGTCAAGACTAGAACTTTGCCCACCATTTTCCTCACTAGGAGTGACTTCTTCAAATCCATAGCGATTGGCTGCAATGACTGGAACAATATTAGCTGCTGCGTGTCCTTGCATGGTACGTTGCCAATGACCACAACTATCCGTATCCAAAATTGGCTCTGAACCGATGGCTGTAGGATAAAAGAGCAATTCAGCACCATTCAATGCAAGACAGCGCGCTGTTTCAGGGAACCATTGATCCCAACAGATGCCAATCCCAATCTTAGCATAACGAGTGTCCCAGACCTTGAAACCTGTGTTGCCAGGCGTAAAATAAAACTTTTCTTGATAATAATGATCATCTGGTATGTGGGTCTTTCGGTAAACGCCCAGCACTTCCCCATCAGCGTCAATGACTGCGATAGAATTATATAAAACATTGCCATCTTTTTCATAGAAACTAATCGGTAGAACAACCTGTAGTTCCTTGGCAAGAACTTTAAAATGCTGAATGGCAGTATTGTCTGTCACCGACTGGGCATGCTGGTAGTAGTCATACTGGCGTTCCTGACAGAAATAGGGACGTTCAAACAATTCGGGCAAGAGAATAATTTGTGCACCTTGTTCTGCAGCCTGACGTACTAAACGCTCCGCTGTTTGGATATTTGTTGCCACATCCTTAGCGCATTGCATTTGAATGGCTGCAACTCTTACATTTCTCATCTTTTTCTCCTATTCTGGGATTTGTTGGGTGATACAGTGAATATTGCCACCACCTAATAGAATATCTCTGGCTGGAATTCCGACAACTTTACGATCTGGGAAACACTTACTGAGGATATCTAAGGCTACTTGGTCGTTTTTATCCTGAAACTGTGGCACTAAAACAGACTTGTTGGCAATATAGAAATTGACGTAGGAAGCTGCTAGTCGTTCACCTGCGTATCGCTCTTCTTCTCCTTCTTCATAGATGTAGCCTGGCAAATCCTCTTTGGTTACAACTTGATGAAGAGCTGGGATAGGAAGCTTATGAATAGTGAAAGGGCGACCTTTTGCATCTGTTTCCTTTTCTAAAAGCGCTAAATCAGCTTCTGACATGGCATATTGAGGATCGCTTTTGTCGTCTGTCCAAGCCAAAACAAGCTCAGCAGGACCAACAAAGGCAGCAACATTGTCAACGTGTTCATTGGTTTCGTCCTGATAAATACCATAAGGAAGCCAGATAACTTTTTCGGCTCCAAGGCACTCTAATAAGGTATTCTCAATTTCCTCTTTAGTCAGATGAGGATTGCGTCCAGGGCTTAGAAGGCAACTTTCAGTCACAAGAATGGTTCCTTGACCATCGCTATGAATGGCTCCGCCTTCAAGGACGAAAGGCTTAGCATCGTAAACAGGCATTTCCAAAACCTCAGCAAAACGACAGGCTACTTGGTCATCATCTTCATAGTTTTGGTAGAGACCATCAACAGCACCACCCCAAGCATTGAAAGACCAATCCACAGCTAATTTCTGGCCTTTATCATTGACGAGAATGGTTGGGCCAGTATCACGCGCCCAGGCATCATTGGTGGGAATGTCTAAATAAACAACGCTATCTCCAAGGTAGTTTTGGGCTTCAGCTAAGTAGTCTTGGTCCACCAAAAGATAGACTCTTTCCCCTTCTGCAATGGTTTTGATAATCTGGCTAAATGCTGCTTTAGCAGCTTTTCCTTGAAAGGGCCATGAACCTGGTCGAGTCGGCCATATCATGAGGGTACCATGGTGTGGTTCGTACTCTGCTGGCATGCGATAGCCTAATTTTTTTGGACTGTCCATCATGATAATCTCCCTTTAAAATCTTGATAGCCAAAGGCTTTGACTAAGCTGCAGTCACCCTGCTCGTCCATGAGATAGAGACTTGGTAATCCAATACCATTAAAGGTATTATTTTTGACAAAGGAATAAATAGCCATATCTTCAAAATAAAGTCTGTCTCCAATTTGGACTGGATTTTCAAAGCTATAATCACCAATTACATCACCCGTCAGACAAGTATTGGAAGACAGTCTATAGGTATGGGCTTTTTCCTGTGCCTCAAAGCCATTTCTCAAAGGTGGACGATAGGGCATCTCAAGTACATCAGGCATATGGCAGGTTGCAGAGGCATCTAAAACCAAGATTTCCATACCGTTTTCGACAATATCCAATACTTCAGTTGCTAGATAACCTGCATTGAGCGCAATGGCTTCACCAGGCTCTATATAGACTTCAAGATTGTAAGTTTCTCGGATTCGCTTAATCTCAGAAATCAGCAAATCCACATCGTAACCTTCTCTTGTGATGTGGTGTCCGCCCCCCATATTGAGCCATTTAACGTGATGTAAATAGGTTCCAAACTGCTCTTCTACAGCTTTCAAAGTTGTCTGTAAATCATCTGCTCCCTGCTCGCAAAGGGTGTGAAAATGAAGACCGTCTACCAATTCCAGCAAATCACTAGGAATCTTGTCTAAAGTGACTCCAAAACGAGAACCTGGTGCACAAGGATCATAGAGAGCATGATCTCCTTGAGTTGAACACTGAGGGTTAAGTCGCAGACCCACGCTTATACCAGCCTCCCGACAACGAGGCCCATGTTTACGCAATTGTCTCTCCGAGTTAAAAACGATATGGTCTGTTATCTCCAGCAATTCCTCCAAGTCTGCATCCTTGAAAGCAGGTGCAAAAACATGGACTTCGCCAGGAAATTCTTCCCTAGCTAGCTTGGCCTCGTATAGACCACTAGCCGTCGTACCAGATAGATACTGACTAATCAAGGGATAGGTTTTGTAAAGAGAATATGCTTTCTGGGCAAGCAAAACCTTGCAACCAGCTTCTTCTTGTACATATTGTAAAATGCGGCAGTTGGTTTCTAACTTTGCCAAGTCAATGACGTAAGCTGGTGTTGGTACTTGTTCTAGCTTCATTAGTCCACCATTTGTGGATTTTCAACCACAACCCAAGGCAAACCATACTCATTTAGAGCTTCCATGAATGGGTCTGGATCCAACTCTTCAAGGTTATAAACTCCTGGTTTCTTCCAAGTTCCGTTCATGACTAATTTTGTCCCAATCATGGCTGGAACGCCAGTCGTGTAAGAAATAGCTTGCGAACCAACCTCTGCGTAACATTCCTGATGGTCGCAAACATTGTAGATGTAGATGGTCTTTTCAACGCCATCTTTTACACCTGTAAAGATACATCCGATATTGGTTTTGCCAACTGTACGTGGGCCAAGGCTTGCAGGATCTGGAAGCAAGGCTTTTAAGAATTGAATCGGCACGATTTCTTGGCCGTTGAAGTTAATAGTATCTGTACGAAGGAGTCCAACATTTTCAAGACATTTCATGTGCGTCAAGTATGATTGACCAAAAGTCATAAAGAAGCGAATCCGTTTAACACCTGGAATGTTCTTGGCCAATGATTCAATTTCTTCATGGTGAAGGAGATACATATCTTTTTGTCCAACTTGAGGGAAATCATACTCACGCTTGATTGACATAGCTTCCACTTCAACCCATTTTCCATCTTCCCAGTAAGAACCTGGCGCAGAAACCTCGCGTAGATTGATTTCTGGGTTAAAGTTTGTCGCAAATGGATAACCGTGGTCACCACCATTACAGTCTAAAATGTCGATATAGTGGATTTCATCAAAATAGTGTTTCAAAGCATAGGCTGAAAAGACACTAGTCACACCTGGGTCAAAACCAGAACCAAGAAGAGCGGTCAAGCCAGCTTCTTTAAATTTCTCCTGATAAGCCCATTGCCATGAGTAGTCAAAGTAGGCTGTAAAACCAAGTTCCTTACAACGTTTTTCGTAGATAGCACGCCACTCAGGGTCTTCTGTGTCTTCTGCTTCGTAGTTGGCTGTATCGATATAGTGAACACCTGTTGCCAAACAAGCGTCCATAATGGTTAAATCTTGATATGGTAGTGCTACGTTCAAAACAGCTTCTGGTTTGTAGCTTTCAATCAGGGCAATCACTTCTTGAACCTTGTCAGCATCAAGAGCAGCTGTCTCAATCTTTGTACTTGTTTTACCTTCTAATTTAGCCTTCAAGTCATCGCATTTTGACTTGGTACGGCTAGCAATCATAATCTCTGTAAAGGTTTCGCTATCTTGGCAAATCTTTGAAATAGCAACTTGGGCAACGCCCCCACATCCAATAACTAGTAAACGACTCATTTTTTTCCTTCCTCTTCTTCTAAAATGTCCTCAACATACTTGGGTAACATAAAGGCTCCCACGTGTAAGTTTGCAGTGTAGTATTCTGTGAAAAGCTGGCGTTTTTTCCAGCCTTCCTTGTCAAAATCTTTGACAGGGTGGTATTTTTTCGATGCAAATCCAAACAACCAATAGCCAGCTGGACTGGTTGGGATGTGGGCTTGGTAGACCCGACTGATTGGAAAGGCTTGATTGACCTTGCGGTGCATGCTACGGCAAGCTGACTCATCCTCGTCAAAGAAGGGACTCCCATGCTGATAAATCATGATACCGTCTTCTTTCAAGGCTCTGTAACTGTTACCGTAAAATTCCTTGGTAAAGAGCCCTTCCGTATGTCCAAAGGGATCTGTCGCATCGTTGATGATAATATCGTAGTCATCTTCGCAGTTTCGCAAAAAGCGTAGCCCATTTTGATAGTAAATGGTAACACGAGGATCGTCTAGCCCTGCGGCAAAATCTGGGAAATACTCACGACAGACCTCAACCAACATCTCATCTGGTTCCACAATATCGATTTGTTCCAGTTCAGGATAGAGTGTTAATACTTGGGCAACACCACCGTCACCACCCCCAATAACCAAGACTTTCTTGGGATTGGGATGCACAGCCATGGGAACGTGGACAGTCATTTCATTATAGACAAAATCATCAGCATCTGAAAACAAGACATGCCCATTTAAAATCAGTATTTTACCAAAAGCTGGTGTATCCAAGACTTCGATATCCTGCCATTCACTTTTTCCAGCGTAGAGTTGTTTGGCTGTTCTCAAGGATAATTTGACATCTGGAGTATGAACTTCAGAAAACCATAAATCCATCTAGTTCTCCTTTCTCTTAATGACGTTGATGTGATTGACATCTGGGTCTTCCGTCCCTTGAAGGGAGCAACCACGTTCCTTGGCAAATTGGATATAGTCTACAATTTCACGTGTAATGCGTTCGCCAGGAGCCAAGATAGGGATTCCTGGAGGATAGCACATGACAAATTCCCCACAGACTTGTCCAACAGATTCGTCTAAAGACAAACTTTTTCTCTCTGAATAGAAGGCTCCCTGAGGAGATAACACCAACTCGGGCTGGATATATTCTCCAGCTATCAAGTCCTTCCCATCTCGTGAATAGAGTCTCTTGATATCAGCCAAAGCACCGACCAAGCGCTCGATGTCTTGGATACGGTCACCAATCGAAATATAGGCCAAGATATTGCCAATATCACCAAACTCAATCTGAATGTCGTATTCATCGCGCAGGAGGTCATAAACCTCGATACCTGTTAAGCCAATACCCTGAGTATAAACTGACAACTTGGTCACGTCAAAATCGCAAACCGAAACACCATCTATTAACTCTTTTGAGTAGGCATAATAGCCACCTATGGCATTGATTTCACGGCGAGCGTACTCGGAGAGCTCAATGACTTTCTCAAAAGACTCTTTTCCACGAAGAGCTAAGTTGCGACGTGAAATATCCAAGCTAGCCATCAACAAGTAAGAGGCGGATGTTGACTGGGTCAGATTGATGATCTGACGAACGTACTCAGGGTTCATCTGCTCTCCGATTAAAAGAAGCGAACTTTGGGTCAAACTCCCACCAGACTTATGCATGGAAACTGCTGCCATATCAGCTCCTGCATCCATAGCAGAAATTGGAAGTTTATCAGTGAAATGCAAATGCGCTCCGTGGGCTTCATCTACTAAAACCATCATACCAGCTTCATGAGCCATTTCTGTCAACCCCTTTAGGTCTGAACAGATGCCGTAGTAAGTAGGATTGTTAATCAAAATGGCCTTGGCATCTGGATGGTCCTTTATTGCCTGTGCAACTCGGTCATTTTCAAGACCTAAAGCGATACCAATCTTAGGATCTACACTCATCTCGATATAGATGGGAATGGCACCACATAGAACCAGCGCATTGATAGCAGATTTGTGGACATTACGTGGCAGAATAATCTTATCTCCTGCCTTGCAGGTTGCCAGAATCATAGTCTGCACCGATGAGGTTGTTCCCCCAATCATAAGAAAAGCATGGCTAGCTCCAAAAGCATCAGCTGCCAGCTCCTCTGCATCCCGAATAATCGAAATAGGATGACCAAGATTATCCAAGGGTTTCATCGAATTGACATCAATGCCTACACATTTTTCTCCTAAGAGTTCGACAAGTTCTGGATTTCCCCGTCCACGCTTGTGACCTGGAACATCAAAGGGAACAATCCTTTTCTTGCGTAACTTCACCAAGGCCTCATAAATTGGGGCTTGGTTTTGATCTAACTCTTTCAAGACATACTCCTCTCCATATTTTTAGAACCGTATGAAAACTAAGGAACTAAAGGTTGACTCATGAAAAAAGAGCAGGTTTTCACCTGCTCTGCAATCTTCTGACGTTTTTATGTTTGTTTCTGTTGAGTATGTCTGTTCCCGATGTTTCCTAACTCTCTAGTAGCAAATATTACGTACTTTATTGATCGTTTCACAAGATGACGTGTGCTTTCACCACACTAAAAATTTATGAATTAGGACAAGTGTCCTAACATCAACTTATAAAAGTAGGCTTTTAACCCTATCAATAATGTGGCTTTTCAACCACGCTTCGGCATTCAACCCTGCCTGTCCGTAGGCATTTTTTACTCGGGTTTATATTTGCTAGAAAACATCATCTCATTTTCTAAGCTCCATTACTATATCATGTTTTTAAGAACTTGTAAAGCCTTTTACGAAAAAAATATAAAAAAGTTCGCAAAATATTTGGATTTTATTTGATTTAATACTCATTATTCTCTTGTAAACGATTATAAAGTGAACAAAATGTTTATCGTATTTAATTTAAAATTTTTTATGCTATTCTATATTCTTTACCTTCGGTGTTTGATCTATCAGAGAAGATGTCGACATTTTTATATCATTAAAATCGTGCAACTTTTTTCAGATACTTTTAAAAGATTGATTTCCCTATATTTTTCCTTTATACTGGATAAAAAGGAGAATAATATGTCAGAAACAAATCACGAAATTGATTCAAACTTTGCAGGTCGTTTAAATATCCTACGTGCTGGTGTTCTTGGTGCAAATGATGGGATTATTTCCATTGCTGGTGTGGTTATCGGGGTTGCTAGTGCCACGAGCAATATCTGGATTATCTTTTTATCAGGGTTTGCGGCTATCCTAGCTGGTGCCTTTTCAATGGCTGGTGGAGAATATGTATCCGTTTCAACTCAAAAAGATACCGAGGAAGCAGCCGTTGCGCGTGAGCAAGTCTTGCTAGATCAGGATATGGAACTAGCCAAAAATTCCCTCTATGCTGCCTATATTCAAAATGGTGAGTGTGAAACATCAGCCCAACTTCTCACCAACAAAGCCTTTTTAAATAATCCGCTCAAGGCTTTGGTAGAGGAAAAATATGGGATTGAGTATGAAGAGTTTACCAATCCTTGGCATGCTGCTATCTCTAGCTTTATTTCTTTTTTCCTTGGTAGCTTACCACCAATGCTTTCAATTACCGTTTTCCCAAGTGAATACCGCATCCCTGCTACTGTCCTTATCGTCGGTGTGGCCCTTCTTCTCACTGGCTACACTAGTGCTAGCCTTGGAAAGGCTCCAACCAAAACAGCTATGATTCGGAACCTTGCTATTGGTCTCTTAACTATGGGCGTTACCTTTCTGCTAGGACAACTTTTCAGCATTTAATACTCTTCGAAAATCTCTTCAAACCACGTCAGCGTTGCCTTGCCGTGTATATGTTACTGACTTCGTCAGTTCTATCTGCAACCTCAAAACGGTGTTTTGAGCTGACTTCGTCAGTTCTATCTGCAACCTCAAAACGGTGTTTTGAGCTGACTTCGTCAGTCTTATCTACAACCTCAAAACGGTGTTTTGAGCTGACTTCGTCAGTCTTATCTACAACCTCAAAACGGTGTTTTGAACAACCTGCGGCTAGCTTCCTAGTTTGCTTTTTGATTTTCATTGAGTATAAAATACAAGAAATACCTCGATTTTGAAGTCGAGGTATCTTTTTTACATTTGCACAATCTTGCGATAACTTCTTGATGTAATCATGAAAATCAGCACATAGGCGATGAGGAAGATAGCGCAGATAGACAAGGTCACAATCAACATCATAGTCGTATCTAGTACACCAATCACTTTTAAAATAAGACTAAGCATATGGTAGGCAAAGGCTAGATGTATGAAGGCAAAAAGCAAAGGAAGGAAGAAAACAGTTAAAACCTGTTTGTTAATGGTTTGCTTGATTTGCTTTTGATCCAAACCGACTTTCTGCAAGATAATAAAGCGCTCACGGTCTTCGTAGCCTTCAGAAATTTGTTTGTAGTAGATGACCAGAACGGTTCCGACCATAAAGATAATGGATAGGAAAATACCGATAAAGAAGACACCACCAAAGAGGGCACTCATCTGAGCACTAGCATCTGATAAATTACTACCATACACATAGCTACCTTCCGTGTTTAATTGAGCATTAAATTGATCGAGGTATTTATCATATTCTTCAGCGACCTTGAGTTGTTCTTCTTCACTGGCATTTACATTTATGCCACCGTAAAACTGATTATAGATAGCCGAATCTGGGAATTGATCCAAAAAGGCTTGTAAATCAGGTACAACAAGGTAATTGTAATCAGCAGTCAAAATATTAAACTGATTTGGGACATGGTTGACAATGAAATCTTTATTAAATTCTTCTTTGACAGAAAATTGATGATCATTCAGAGTTAGAGTTTTCTGTTCTTTAACTCCCTCATTCTTTGCAAAGAGTCCGACCTCATTTCCTGATAGAGACAGTTTTTGACCAGTCATATTTTCATAATCTTTTTGGTCAAATACCATGAAAACTGTTGTGGGTTGGACACGATTTTGTCCTTTTTCAAAAAGGGTTAACTTATTTCCTTCTTGGGTCGCAACACCAAAGTAAGTGTAACGAATCACTTCTTTCTCTTTAATCTTATAACCTTTGTCACTTGCAAACTGGCTCAAGAGTTTGTCCAAGTCTTCTTTTTCAACATTTTGCCCTGAAACTCCAAAATCATGAGGATTTAGAACTTTTTTAAAGCTTTCTGCGGAATTGAAAATGCTTGTCGCTGCTGACATAGTTACCAAAACCATTGTTGACAAAATAGCGATAGTTGCTAGTCCAACCGCATTTTTCTTCATACGGAAAATCAAGTTGGAAACAGAGATGAGGTTATTTGGTTGGTAATAGTATTTCTTATTTTTCTTTAAGATTTGAAGGAAAACGGTAATACCTGCATTAAACAAGAGATAGGTACCAAAGATAACCAGCAAAACAGCTATGAAGAAAGTTGTTAAGGCTGTAAGAGGATCTTTTACAGTAAGGGCAAGATAGTAGCCAATCCCTAAACTAATGGAACCAAGAATCGTTTGGAGAGGTAGGAAGCGACCTTTTTTCTCTCCCCTTGCTTTCTCACGCGAGAGCTGGAGAGCATTCATACGAGCGATTCGAAGGGCATTCAGGAACATGAGGCCTAGGAAAATCAAACCAAAGACAACAAGTACTGTAATGACAACTTTCATCTGGAAGGTAGAAACCAGTTCAACCTTCAACTTCATTAGTTTGAGTAGGAAAGCGAAAATTAACTTATCAAACAAGGCTCCAATACCGATACCTGCTCCAACAGTTAGAATCCCAAATAGCACTAACTCCTTAAAGGTCATACTGATCAGATGGCGCTTTTCCAATCCCAACATGCCATAAATTCCCAGTTCCTTGGAACGGTTTTTCATAACAAAACTATTGGCATAAAGGACGATAATGGCTGACGCAAGGGTGACAACAAACATACCAAATCCTAGAGTAGCTTGAATGGTGTTTCCTCCACGGATTTCCGCAATCTTAGGATTGAAAGTTAGAGAGTAAAAGAGATAGGTGACAGTGACCGCCAAGAGAACAGCCAGCGCAAAAGGATAGTAGAGTTTGCGGTTTTTAATCAAGTTCGATACCGCTAACTTATTGGTTAATCGAAACATACTAATTCACCTCGCTTGCCATGACAGTCAAGGTATCAGAGATTTCTTGGAACATCTGACGCTCTGTCTTCTCTCCACGGTAGATTTGGTTGTAAAGAATGCCGTCTTTGATAAAGAGTACACGTTTAGCTCTGCTAGCTGCTGCCGTTGAGTGGGTTACCATGAGAATGGTTTGACCACGCTCATTGATTTCATCAAAGACATCAAGTAAGGCTGCAGATGATTTGGAGTCAAGAGCTCCTGTTGGCTCGTCCGCAAGGAGAATTTCTGGCTCTGTGATGATAGCGCGGGCTACTGCTACACGCTGTTTCTGACCACCAGAAATCTCGTAAGGGTACTTCTCTTGCAATTGGTTGATACCTAGATTCTCAGCTGTCACCACCAATTTCTTCATCATCTCCGTAATGGGTCTTCTTGACAAGACAAGCGGAAGCAAGATATTATCTTTTACAGAGAGAGTATCTAACAAATTAAAGTCTTGGAAGACAAATCCCAGCTTTTCACGACGGAAGCTAGAAGCCTGTGAATTTTTAATAGTTGCTGTGTCCGTTCCATTAAGATAAACCTGCCCACGAGTTGGTTTATCCAGCATAGCTAGAATATTGAGAAGAGTTGATTTACCAGAACCAGACTCACCCATGATAGCGACGTAATCGCCTTTTTCGACGGTAAAGTGAATATCCTTGAGGGCTTCTACTTGGTTGCCCTGAAAACGAGTTTTATAAATTTTTTGAACGTGTTTTACATCTAAAAGTGTCATGAGAATCTCCTTTCTTAATATCCCATCAAATGAAATGTTGCTTGCATCATAGCGCATCCCAGCTGAACGCGCTCAATATCTTTGTGGCTTGGTTTTCTTGTTTTCTTCTGTAAGATTTGTTTCATGATGTTACTCCTTTGTTCTTTATGAGTCTAGTTTACATCAAAAAAAGACTGCTTGCCATAACCTAACCTTACAAAAGAGACTTTAATCTTACATTTTTGTAAGATTGGGGGAAATGTACCCAGTTCATTAAAAATATTTTACCATAAAAAGAAGGCAAGAAGAAAACCCTTGCAGATACAAGGGTTCAGATTCGTAAATTGACTGCAACGATCAATAATACATTCATAAATAGTTTGAAGATTCATTCTTTCGTTTGATTATAAATCTATGTCACTAGAACGATTTTCACCTAAACAAAAATCATCTTTAATCAACAAAGTTAATTCTTTTAAATTCACAGCTTCACTTTGGTTAAGTCGGACAGCTTGATTCATTATTAAATCTTCATATAGATTTCGAACAAAGCGACCGTTAGAAAAATTGGTGAGATTACTTTCTAACTTTTCATTAAAATAATTTAATAATACTTCTTTCAGATTGTCATCTATATGGTAGTCGTCTTTTCTTGCTAATGTTTCAAAAATATCTAACAATTCTGTAGAAGAATAATTTTCAAAATTAATAAAATAATTAAATCGAGATTTCAAACCAGGATTTGATTCAAAGAAATGGTTCATTGGTTCGGTATAACCAGCCACAATAACAATTAAATCATCTCGTGAATCTTCTAAAGCCTTTGTAAGCTCTGTTAAACATTCTCGCCCATATGAATCAGTATTTTCATTTTCAGTAATACTATACGCCTCATCAATAAAGAGAACTCCACCTTTCGCATTTTCTATGACATTTTTAACTTTCAGTGCAGTTTGTCCTTGGTAACCTGCAATTAAATCTGTTCTGGAGACTTCTAAAAAATGTCCTTTGGATAAAAGTCCCAATTGGTAGTACATTCTTCCAATAATTCTAGCAACAGTTGTTTTTCCTGTTCCTGGATTTCCCATAAAAGCCATGTGTAAAGTTCTTTTAGGAATATTTAAACCAGACTCTTTCCTTTTTGACTGAACTTTTTGATAAATAATTAAACGACTAACTTCTTTTTTTACCTTCTCTAAACCTACTAACTGATTTAGTTCCACCAAAAGGTCGTCTAAAGATGATTTCTTTTGGTGACCTAACTCTTTTTCCAAAATATCAAATAGGTAAGTATATCCAAGAAAGCTAGCTAGATTATCAGATAAATCTTTCAATAAAGGTGTAAGCTTGTTTCGTTTGTTAGCTTGTTGTAATAAAAAAATAGATTTATACAATTCTGCTACTGATTTTGTATCAGTATTATTTTCTATAATATTATTTACTTTATCAAGATAATTATTTTCTTTTCCAAAATAGAAGTCTAATTTCTTTGCACTACAAATTAATTTATCTCGAGAAGTTGACATATCTTACCTCAATAACATGAAAAGCAAGGCAATCACTAACATACCAATAGAAATTCCAGAAACAATAAAGACTGTTAGAAGGCGATTTGAAATAAATTGAATTTGTTGTTTACTTTCATTTAATTCTCTCCTAAGTTGCTCAATTTCTCCAGTATTTGAAACTGGTTCTGAAGGAAGAGTGCTTGCGAATTGTTCTAGATTTTCAAGTCTATCATTGAATTTAGAAAGCACTACTTCATGTTTTTCGATAGAGTTTTTGCTATTTTCTTCGTTAAATTTCTCTTTAAATTGCTTAAGAGCTACTAGAGTTGCTTTTTGTTTCTCAATGGTTTTATCAATACGAGATTGTTCTTTCAGAATTTTCTTGTTGGTATGTTCAATGGCAACTACAGAAGAGAGGATTGCTTGAATATAATCTTTATCCAGAGCCTCTAAAGCTTTATAAACTTGACCAAATTCTTCAATAAGTTTTTGTTGATTATCATAAAATTTTGAAATGTAATTTTGAGTTTGTTCAACTAAAGTATTAAACTCTTTACCTGTAACCCCATGTTCAGCAAATTCAAAACCAAAGAAATCTTCATGAGTTCTAACTGTATCAAAATACAATTCATCTTGACTTTGTTCAGCAAACTCTTTCAGATGCTCTTTCGCTTCATCGAAATCATGGTTACTAATGTTTATTTCAATTGTTTCTTGTTCTTGCTCAAATACTTCTTGTTCCATATTTTTCTCCTTAATCTAATAATTCTTGTAATAAAGTATCAATCTCATCAAAGTCACTTTTATCGTCTCTTGTAGATTCTGCAAAAATATCTGACAGCTTTTCTTTCATCATTGAAGCAACCATATCATGTCTTTCCTTAATAGTATTGATAACAGAATCTTTTTCAGCTTGTAACTTTATACTCTTAACATCTAATAATTGATCTTGGATTACTAACATTTCATTATTTTGATCAATTTTCTTAGAATTTAGCTCGGAAATTTGTTTATTGACAATTTGCTGATCAATCATTTTTAGTACGAAAGCGCCAATAATTCCTGATAAAGTTGCTCCCATAAATGTTCCAATGACGCTACCGATTGTTCCCAAAAGTGGTATTGAAATAGCCAAAACTGGAAAACTTGCAGTGAGGGATGCTCCTAAAACTTCCCCAACTACAATTGCACCTGTAGCTGTTAAACCCGCAACAATAATTTTTCCAGCCTCTAACATCATAATATCAAGGCTTTTATCTTTATTTTCAGGATTATTTATATAATCTATTGATTCTTTCAAAGATTTCCAACCTTGGTGTATAAAGGTCCAGGCTTTAAGAACTGTATTAATTACAGGTCCAACTATTGCAGACGCAATCATTGTAACTACAGATTTACCGACATTTAATACATGATTTGCTAAGTTATTTACAAAAGATATGATAGCCTCTTTTATTTTATCAATAAAAGTCGATAAGTTTCTTTCTGTATCTTTTAGCCAAGAGATAAATTTAGAAATCAATTCTCGCAAAAATTCTGATAATAACTGTAAAAGCGCTGCTTTCAAAGCTTTTCCGGAAATTTTTAACGCCTCATCACGACGTGATTTTTTACCTGATTGAATAGCTCGCTTCTCAGCCTCATCTCTCACTCTGTCGTATTCCGTACGTGCCTCTTTATTTTTCTCTCTTAACTGTTTCTCTTCTTTTGAACTAATATTATGGACTTCTCTAGCATATTGTCCCTTAGAGTTTGGATTATCGAATAATTCTGATGTAGATAAATCTCCCTTCGCTTGATTAACTTCACTCCTAATTTCGTTAAGATTAGCTTTACTATTTGCAAAAGCAATCTGCTCTTCTTTTGTCAAAAAAGCATTTGCTTTTGGATCACGTATAATCTCTCCAGCAGAAACCGTATGATCCATTTGGGTTCCTTTTTCTTTTGAACCTGTTGGCCTTCCGGTGTCAAATGGTTTTCTCGCTTCTTTGGTTAAAGTATTTACAATTTTACCTGAACGAGTTGAGTGTGTTTGAATATTCCCTAAGTCGTCTTTAACAAAATTATTTTGCCAAGTGTCGTATCTTTCTTGAAAATTAACATCTCTATTATGAGTCGCAAGTTTCCCTTTTTCAAAATTTTCAGCAGTTTGTATATGTGCTTCTTTTCGTAAGTCTAGGGTTTGTCCCTGATTCTCATTTATAAACTCTTCACCTATCTGAGCGGCAAGTTGAAGTTGTACTTGCTCCCAGACTATATTTTCAATAGATTCTTGAAGGTATTCATTATTTTGTAATTTTTCCCTATCTAAATCAATTTTTTCTATATCTTTAATAAGATCTTTGAGATTATTTTCTAGAGAATTTTCTAAATTAAGCAATTCGTCGTATTTAATCTCAATATCTGATGATCGTAATGCGAGTAACTCATTTTCATTAGCCATAATCCATTTCCTGTCAAATTATTTTTATACGCTTATTATACCATTTAGGCATGAATTCTGACAAGATGAAAAAAAGCCTTGTCTATAATACAAAGCTTATTTTCTTATTTACCTCACCAAAACCAGCCTTCATTATCGTCAATAGCTTGGGCTTCTTTGCGTTTGCGTGGGCCTGTTCCGTACATTTCTGCTTCGATTTCTTCCTTGGTTGGCATGATAGAAGCTAGGATGATATAGATAATCACACCAAGTCCAAAGTTTGCAACTGTAAAAATGGCAAACAAGAAACGAACAAGGGTAACATCAAAGTGCCACTTGTCTGACAAACCTGCCAAAACTCCTGAAATCATGCGATTGCGTCTCATTTTATAAAATTTACTGTTCATGATATTTCCTCTTTCTGCTAGGTTAGACATAGTATATCACGGGTAGGCTCGGCTTTCATCAGTCCTCAGGCTGATTTATTAGTTGCAATTTACCTCGACAAAGTCCACAGCGATAGCGTTTAGTATCAATCCTTCTCTTGCGCTGATACCTTTGCTGGCAGGATTGGCAACGATAGAGATTGAATGGTTTGGAGTGACTATTTGGCAAGGAAGGCACAAACCGTAATCCATCCACTGCTTTCAACAGTTCCTTAAAATCCCGATCCTTGTGTTGATAGCCCTTTCCTTGAAAATAGAGGTGATAATGACAGAGTTCATGTCGGACAATTTTCCTAAAAACATCCAGACCCAGTTCCTGATAAACCTTGGGATTAAAATCCAAATGCCCATCTTTTGGGAAAAATCGCCCACCTGTCGAACGTAGACGAGAATTCCACTGGACTTGATGGATAAAAGGTCTGCCAAAGTCTTCTAGTGAAACCTGCTTAACGTAATCAGTCAGTTTCATTTGGAGCTAGAAGCGACAGATTGACTTTTTCACGTTCAGTATCAATTTTCTTAACCCAAACCGTCACCAAATCTCCAACTGACACCACTTGACTAGGGTGTTTGATAAATTTGCGACTCATATGTGAAATATGAATCAGGCCGTCCTCATGAATCCCAATGTCAACGAAGGCACCAAAGTCAACGACGTTACGCACCACACCTTCCAGCTTCTGTCCGACCACTAAGTCTTTGATATCTAGGACATCTTGGCGAAGTACAGGTGCATCAAAGGAATCACGGAAATCTCGACCTGGTTTTAGAAGATCTGCAATGATATCTTTAAGAGTTTCTGGACCAAGGTCTAGCTCTGGCGCCATTTCCTTGACTGAAAGCGACTTAAGTTTGCTTTGGGCCACTTCATTCAAATCCTTGATGTCTAAGCGTTTGAAGAGTTCCTTAACAGCAGAATAATTTTCTGGGTGAACTCCTGTATTATCAAGAATATTGCTACTTTCAGGGATACGAAGGAAACCAGCTGCCTGTTCAAAAGCCTTGGCACCCAGACGCGGAACCTTCTTAATTTGGGCGCGTGAAATGATTTTTCCCTCTTCCTCACGGTATTTGACGATATTTTCAGAAATGGTTTTATTGAGTCCAGCTACGTGTGAAAGAAGAGCTGGGCTAGCTGTATTGACATTGACACCGACTTGGTTTACCACTGTATCCACGACAAAATCCAGACTTTCAGACAGTTTCTTCTGACTGACATCGTGTTGATATTGACCGACACCGATTGACTTAGGATCGATTTTGACCAATTCGGCAAGAGGATCTTGCAAACGACGGGCGATAGAAATAGCAGAGCGTTTTTCAACTGTCAAATCTGGAAACTCCTGACGAGCAAGTTCGCTGGCAGAATAGACAGAAGCACCACTTTCATTGACGATAACATAGCTGACTTCTGGAAAATCTTTCAGAACTTCCGCCACAAAGGCCTCACTTTCACGACTGGCCGTTCCGTTTCCGATGGCAATAATTTCCACGCCGTATTGACCAATCAAGTCTGCCAGATTTTTCTTGGATTCTTCGATTTGACGAGCTGATGCTGGTTTGACAGGATAAATGACCTGAGTTGTCAGCATTTTCCCAGTTGCATCCACGACAGCTAGCTTGGCACCTGTACGAAAGGCAGGGTCAAATCCAAGAACCACGCGCCCTTTCAGCGGAGCAACTAAGAGCAGATTGCGCAGATTGTCAGAAAAGAGTTGAATAGCTCCCTCTTCTGCCTTTTCAGTTAATTCTGTACGAATACGGCGCTCGATAGCAGGCAAGACTTTTTTCTTAACAGATTGCTGAACGACTTCATCAATATAGGTATTTTTTACCTTAAAACGAGCAGCAAAGAAGGCAAGGATACGGTCCGTTGCATGTTCAAAACCGACCTTCAAGACACCAAGTTTCTCCCCACGATTGAGGGCCAAGGTACGATAACCTTGCATAGTTCCAACTGTCTCTGAAAAATCATAATAAATCTGAAAAACCTGCTTTTCATCAAGACTTTCATCCTTGGCTTGAGAAGTGAGTTTAGAGTGTCTCAGCACCTCCTGATAAGTTAGAGCGCGTAAATTGACATCTTCCGATAAGGCTTCGACCAAGATATCAACTGCACCAGCCAAGGTTTCCTTACCAGTCGCAAATCCTTCACAGACAAACTTTTCAGCCTCTTTTTCTAAATCAGCTACATTTTGCAAAATCAGGCGAGCAAGAGGAAAGAGTCCAGCTTCACGGGCAATGGTCGCCTTGGTACGACGCTTTTCCTTATAAGGTAGGTAGAGTTCTTCAACATCTGCTAATTTTTCGGCAGCTAAGATAGCTTCTTCCAATTCCTTAGTCAGCTTGCCTTGTTCTTGAATTTTAGCTAAAACAACTTCCTTACGGTCGTTGAGATTTGTCAGACTTTTATCCAAGTCAATAATGGCCTTAATTGCCACCTCATCCAGACTACCAGTCATATCCTTGCGATAACGTGCGATAAAGGGAATAGTCGCCCCTTCTGCTGTCAAACTTAGAACAGTATCAATTTGCTTTAACGTCACTCCCAAATCCTGGGAGATTTTTTCATATTTTTTATCCATGAATCTATTATACCACAAGCTGGAAGGCTTTCTCCAATCCTTTTCATACTCAATAAAAATCAAAAAGCAAACTAGGAAGCTAGCCGCAGGCTGCTCAAAATACTGTTTTGAGGTTGTAGATAAGACTGACAAAGTCAGTCACATATATACGGCAAGACGAAGCTGACGTGGTTTGAAGAGATTTTCGAAGAGTATCAACTATCGAAAACAAATTAAAAAACTCCCTTTTCCTCAAAATAATAGTATAATAGAGGTAGAATTTAGAATCGAGGTACACCTATGGCTGTAAAATTTACAAAACGAGACGACTTGGACAAGATGTTTGAAGAGTTTGCTAAACTCCCTGATTTGAAACAAGTCACTTTCCCTGATGACAAAGAGAAAAAAGCCAAAGCAGAAAAGAAAAACTAGATGACTGCTTTCCAACAACTCCCATCTAGTGTGCTTCAAACTGGAGCCATTTTTCTCTCCATTATCATTGAAGCTCTCCCCTTTGTTCTGATAGGAAGCATTGTCTCAGGGCTGATTGAGGTTTATATCACACCTGACAAGGTTTATCATTTTCTCCCTCGAAATCGTTGGGGGAGAATCTTTTTTGGGACCTTTGTCGGGATTCTTTTTCCCTCTTGCGAATGTGGAATCGTCCCCATCATCAATCGTTTTCTGGAAAAGAAGGTCCCCAGTTACACGGCTGTTCCCTTTCTTGTAACAGCACCTGTTATCAATCCCATTGTTCTCTTTGCGACCTATTCTGCCTTTGGCAACTCCTTCCATATCGCCCTGTTACGAGCTCTGGGTTCCATTCTTGTAGCTGTGATACTTGGGATTTTTCTAGGATTTTTCTGGCAAGAACCGATTCAGAAAGAAAATCGTCTGGCTTGTCATGAACATGATTTTTCTCGCTTGAGCCCTGCAAAAAAAGTTTTTCAGGTCTTTGTGCAGGCCATTGATGAATTTTTTGATACAGGACGTTATTTAGTATTTGGCTGCCTCTTTGCTTCTGTTATACAGGTCTATGTTCCGACTCGTATTCTGACTTCTATCAGCGCAACCCCTCTTTTTGCCATCCTCCTCTTGATGCTTTTGGCCTTTCTTCTTTCTCTCTGTAGTGAGGCGGATGCCTTTATCGGTGCTTCTCTTCTTTCGAGTTTCGGATTGGCACCAGTTATGGCCTTTCTGGTGATTGGCCCAATGCTGGATATCAAAAATATTCTCATGATGAAAAATTACTTGAAAGCACGATTTATCGGTCACTTCATTATGATTGTGACTCTTGTCGTCTTAGTGTATTCTCTCTTGATTGGAGTCATCCTATGATTCGATTTTTAGTTTTAGCTGGCTATTTTGAATTGACTATTTATCTCCATCTGTCCGGAAAATTAAACCAGTACATCAACATGCACTATTCCTATCTGGCCTATATTTCCATGGTACTTTCCTTTATTTTGGCAATTGTTCAACTGTATATCTGGATGAAGCAAGTCAAAACCCACAGTCATCTGAATAGCCGATTAGCCAAGGTGACGAGTGTTGCTCTTCTGGCTATTCCTATTGTCGTCGGCTTAACTTTTCCAACTGTTAGCTTGGATTCTCAGACCGTTTCTGCCAAAGGCTATCATTTCCCCCTATCGGAAGGAACGGATCAAGCCATTCAGATAAGCGAAGGGACGACAAGCCAATATTTGAAACCAGATACCAGTTCTTATTTCTCAAAAACAGCCTATGAAAAGGAAATGCGAACGGCGGCGGATAAATACTTGTCCCAAGATAGCATTCAGATTACGAATGAAAACTATATGGAAGTCATGGAGGCTATCTACGACTATCCAGATGAATTTGAGGGCAAGACAGTCCAGTTCACAGGCTTTGTCTATAACGACCCCAGTCACTCCAATAGCCAATTTTTGTTCCGCTTTGGCATTATCCATTGTATCGCGGATTCTGGTGTCTATGGTTTGCTGACCAAGGGAAATACCCGTCAGTATGAAAATAACACCTGGATCACAGCCAAAGGAAAACTGGTCAATCACTACCATAAAGAACTCAAACAAAACCTCCCAACCTTGGAAATCGACAGCTTTACCAAAGTCGATAAACCAGAAAATCCCTATGTTTATCGCGTGTTTTAAAAAGAGACAATATCAGAGTTTCTGCATTACAGAATTCTAATATTGTCTCTTCATTTTTTTCTTATGCTCATTTCAATCCAACATACTACCTTATTTTTTAATTTTTTCTCTAATAAAATGTTGAGAAACTCATTTAGAATAGCTTATCATTTTTTCATCAGTTAAAGCTCCTACCGCTATAGTCACACACATATCAACAGCTTCTTCCGCAGAAAAAGAAAAGTGATAACCATTTAATTGTAAAAATTGAAGCAAAACATAAAAGGCTGTTCGCTTATTGGCATTGGCAAAAACATACTTCTTTATCAATCGGACAAATAATATTGTTGCTTTGTCAAAAATTGTTGGATAAAGAGGCTTCCCAAAGACAAATTGTTCTGGTAAATTAACAATCATATTTAAAGCCGAAGGACTAACTGTTTGAATTTTCTCATTTGGAGAATACCATTGAATTGCTAAAGCATTTATTTTTTCAATTTACTTTTCTATCAATTATACTGTTATTTTCCCACCAAAGCTTTGAAAACATCGTCGTATTCATCAAATATTTTATCTACATTTAAGTCAAAGGCATCATCAGATACATAAGAAACCTGCTGACCCAATTCTTCCGATTTTATACCACTTGGAATAGTGATTGAATTTCCTTGTTTTCTAATTTTCATGACCATCTTATTTTCTCCTTTTCTGTATTAAAATAAATAATTGCTGTAATTACAATGGTAGGATAATTCACTCCAGTAACAATCTCTATCAGAGTAAATAAATATTATAGTTCTGAAAAGTTATTAATGCTGCTATTTTAAATCTTATAACATTTTAAGTAATACAAGTAGCTCAATGAGTATAAGAGAACCACTCATTAATTAGATTAGCGATTTCTTTAGGTGCTTGAGTATAAAGCTCATGGCCAAAGTTCTCTAGAAGAATAGTATCAAAATAGTCTGGCAATTCTTTTAGGGCTTCCTCTCTCCATGCAGCTTCATTAGGATAGCGAGGACTAATAAACAGGGTATCTCCCACTTCTCTCTTAAAAGCTTGTATTTTCCTCCGTAGGCGGAGGATCGCTTCTATATTTTCATAATTTATAGCCAACTCATATCTATTATACTCCGCATTCCAGTGATAGGACTGTCTTACAGCTTTCTCCATATTTTCTGACCAATGCTTTGCTTCGGATTTTTCTTTAGAAATAAGAAGATTTAAGTCCGAAACGACTTGAGATTCAATATAGTTTTTAGTTTCCTCTAACTCTGTATCTAAAACTAAAATCTTATCTAAATCTAGATAGCCACCATCCAAAAGAATCAGTTTTGTCACTTCATAAAATTCCGATGCAAGATAACGCGCCAAATCTCCTCCAAGAGAATGACCTATCAGACATATAGATTCTTCCTCTACAATCTCATTTTTAAACCATGATTTCAATTCTGTTTCATCTCGAAGATGCTTTTCATATGGATTTAGAAAATAAATCTGCGAATCTAGTTCTTGAAGAAAATCCTTGCTATGATAGATATTACTTCCCAGACCGCCAATAAAAAATGTCCTCATCCAATTACTTAATACTATGCTTATTCATCTTTTGTTCAAAGATAGTCGTGATAATCTGACGTAACTCTTCGCGTTCTTTTTCTGGGATTTCACCACTTGTTTGAGCTGCAGCGTAGAGTTCAGGGTGTTCAATTGAAATGCGTTTAATCGTACGTGTCGTCGCATGTTTTCTGACGAAAAACGGAATGCGCTTAATCAAGTCTTGTGGGACAAGTGCAAGAATTTTTTCAGCAGTTTCCTTGTCACTAATCTTAGACGTCGTCAGCCCCTTCTTAATCATTTCCTGTTCTTTTTCTGTAAAATCTTTTAATTCCATCTGATTAGTCCTCCTATTTTCTCTAAGTTAAATTATATACCAATCTGGATAAAACTACAAATGGACTGTCTGGAAATAGGTGCAATACTAAAAAGAAGACGCTGTTTTTTACTTCTTAATTTTCCTCCTCAGTCACTTCCCATACTTCTGATTGATAGCCATTCCCATCAATATCGTATTTTTGAATATAACCTATAAATCTTTCATTTTTTCCTGATTTCTGGCTATTAACGATTGAAATAACCCACCAACTCATCAAAAATAGAAATAAAAGTCCTAGGATTACTGTCATATCATATCACTATTAAAGTTTAACCCACTTATCATTATCCATGATAAAAGGCTTAGCCAGTCCGTCACCTGTATAATCCGCATACTTGGTGACTAAATACTTGTAACAATCTTCCTTGCTGGCAAATTTAATCGCTTGGTAAGGCTCTTCGAAAGTCAATTTCTCTACAAATAAGAAGCCATCATCAGCAGGCACTAAGACCCCAACGTGGCCTACAAACAGATACTCGCCATCCAGATTGTCGTGCAAGACTACAGACAGCATTCGAGCTTTTTCATTGAATTGAAATTGTGAGAAGAATGTTTCCATCTTTTCAGCGTGAACTTTGACATCTGTAGTTGCCTCAGTTGGAACTCTCGAAAATAGAATATCAAACTCTTCCTTATCTTGTGAATCAAAGACCTTTCCTTTATCAATCGCATCGTTATCTAGGAAAAGCAATTGGTCATTCTTTTCAAGCTTTGGAATGGTGACTGAATTTTTCAAAAGACAATAACTATTGATACGGCAGTTGGTCCCAACAAAATCGCCCTTCTCTTGATTCCAAAGGTTGCTAATTTTCTCAACATCGTATTCGGTGTGAGTAAAGGAAGTGAAATCTCCTGATAAGCCAGTTGATCCGACAATAGTATTATAGTCATTAACGAGATTAAAAAATGCATCAACACTTTTTGGATCCAAATGGGTTGATAAGAGAGATTTGACCTCTTCTGTACTTACCTGGTTGTTTAGGTTGGTGTATGAAGCTTTCCATGGAACTTTCGTTGAACTACTTTGCCTTTGACTCGTCCCATTCGAAATTGTAGCATCTTGTTGACAAGCAGCCAAGCCTAAAAACAAAGCTGAACAGATTCCTAATGTGGCTAATTTTCTTGATTTCTTCATCTTTTTCTCCTAAATGTCTTGGATTAAAGTTTCTTTAACTACTGCTTTACAGATATTGATTACTTTCTCATTTAATGTGTTCATCGTCTTTCCCTCTGATTTGTTTTTTTGTTATTTCCTTAAGCTTGATTTAATTATAGTAGGCGTTTCGTGCTCTGTCAACAAATTTTTTATGAAAACACAACAAAGTTTTCATTTTCTTGGATTTCGTGTGATGGTTTACTTATAAAAACAGAAAGCGATTTTATTCATTGATAAAGAAGAGATTGCGATTGTTACAGGCTAAAAATAAAACAATATAGACTAGTAATGGTTGGACTCAATAAGAATTGAGTACTAAGATAGGTATAAGTAAAAACACCATTGGAAATTATGAAAAAAGGGTTAGGTCTACTAAGAAAAATACTATATTTGACTTAGCTAAAGTATTCAGTAGTTTGATTGATGCCTCTTTCCTCCAGTTCAAAAGGATTCTCCTAGCGATATCCAATCTATCTACGACCAACGGGCACCACCCAGACAAGGTAAAGTCCTGATCTATGCCGAGAGGCAACTGTATGAGCAGAAAAACGAAGATAAACGAAGTATCGTAAAAATCATCAGACTGGACGACTACTTACTCTCGTTTTAGGTAGTTTATCTCTGCAGGTAGCCGCTCGATGCAGGATGACGATTTAGATATGAGTTTCCATTCTATGAGGATGAAATCTCAGACGACTACGACGTAATCGCTTATATCGTCAGCAAGTCCATGGATCCAAAGATAAGAAACGGCGACTACCTATTTATCAAGAATCCCCCATAGATTGACTATAATACCATCGGCATCTTCCAAGTAGACGGTGCTAACTATGTCAAAAAACTCCGCTAAGGCTACCTCAAAAAAACTCAATCCCGAATACCCCGACATCCGCCTAGACGAAAGCAACCATATTCGCACCATCGGGAAAATTATCAGGCTGTATAGGGAGAATTAAAAAAGGGGAGAATGGCGATATAAAACAAACAGATTTTAAAGGATTCGAAAAACTTTGAAAAAGTTCATTCTACATTTCAAAAAAAGAATAAGTGACATAAAGCAGATTAGATTTTGTTAAACAATAGTGATATGTAAATTTAGAGAAAGGCATTTAAGATCACTTTGCAAAAGGCAAATACTAAACTAGCGAAACCGATAAACCAGCCCCTTAGTTCCCATATTTTCAGGCACACACTCCTTAGTACACTAGCTGAGAAGAATGCTATAATGGTTAGAGTGGAACACAAAGACACTAAAACAATAAATAACATCTACACTCACGTAAGTAAAATAATAGAGCAAGCTGCTTTGGAGGTTTTAAATACCATATCATTAAATCGAAAATATATCAGATCGAATCTAAACAAGTAGATTGCGATTGCTAAAACATTTGTAGAAATTCATTTGACTTTCCTAAGCACTTTGTGCATATCTTATTTCATACTCAATGAAAATCAAAGAGCAAACTAGGAAGCTAGCCGCAGGTTGCTCAAAGCACTGCTTTGAGGTTGTAGATGAAACTGACGAAGTCAGCTCAAAACATGGTTTTGAGGTTGTAGATGAAACTGACGAAGTCAGTAACCATACCTACGGCAAGACGACGCTGACGTGGTTTGAAGAGTATCAATCCATTATGAAAGTTTTGCCTCTTTCTTACCCTCTATACAAAAAAGCCTATCACACAAGCTCTAAAGCTGGATATGATAGGTTTTTATATCTTTCTTAACGTACTGTGCGGATACGCATTGTGTTTGTGCGAACAGCTTCTCCTACTGGTACACCAGCAACGATAACGATATCATCGCCTGACTCAACGAGACCTGCTTCTACCGCTTTACGTTCAGCGATTTCGAACATATCGTCAGTTGAAGATGGAGCATCTGTCAACATTGGGATAACACCCCAGTTCAACATCAAGCCACGTTCTGTCAATTCGTCGAATGTCAATGCCAAGATGTCAGCATTTGGACGGTATTTAGAGATCAAACGTGCAGTGTGACCTGTCTTAGTAAGAGTTACAACCAATTTAATGTCCATTGAGTTAGTAGCATCTTTAACAGCTGAAGCCATTACTTCTGTCTTAGAGTTACGCTCAAATGAATCTGAATCAAGACGTCCGTATTCATTAAGAAGAGTTTGAGCGTTCTTGTCGATTGTAGCCATTGTAGTTACTGACTCGAGTGGGTATTTACCGTTTGCAGACTCGCCTGACAACATTGTAGCGTCAGTTCCATCGATAACAGCGTTGAATACGTCTGATACTTCTGAACGAGTTGCACGTGGTTTTTCAGTCATTGTTTCAAGCATGTTTGTTGCAGTGATAACAACTTTACCTGCAGCATTGACTTTCTTGATAATCATTTTTTGGTAAACTGGAACCATTTCGAACGGTACTTCGATACCCATGTCACCACGAGCGATCATGATACCATCAGCTGCTTCGATGATTTCATCCAAGTTATCGATACCTTGTTGATTTTCGATTTTAGCGAACAATTGAACATGTCCGTTTCCAGTTTCTTCACAGATTGCACGAACTTCGTTCACGTCTTTTGCAGTACGTACGAATGAAATCGCGATGAAGTTGATACCTTGTTCAAGACCAAAACGGATATCGTCGTTATCGCGTTCAGCAAGAGCTGGGAAAGGAATTTTAGTGTTAGGGATGTTCACACCTTTTTGTTTAGCAATTACGCCATCATTTTCAACTTCAACTTCAAACTCACGAGTTGCGTCATCTTTAGCAACAACACGAAGACCAAGTTTACCATCGTCAACCAAAACTTGACGACCAACTTCAACATCATCATAGATATCAAGAGCACCAGCAACGTTCAATGCAATCACTTCACGAGTTGATTTGATTCCTTGTTTAGTTGCAACACGGATTTTTTCACCAGTTTTGTATGAATACTCTTTAGCTTCACCTTCGAACAATTCTGTACGGATTTCTGGTCCTTTTGTATCAAGAAGGAAACCAACTTTTTTACCTGCAAGTTTTTCAGCAAGTTTAACAGTTGCCATACGCTCACCTTGTTCTTGGTGATCACCGTGTGAGAAGTTGAAACGGAATGTGTTAGCACCAGCTTCAATCAATTTAGCAATGTTTTTAGCTGAAGCTTCAACATCAAGTTTTTCACCCCAGTATCCGTCATCACCGAATTTTTTACCACCACGGATTTCTACCGCAGGACCCAAAGTTGCAACGATTTTTACACGTTTGTTCATGATTTTTGTGACTCCTTTATATATATGACCTTTTTGGTCTTATTAACTAAATTGTAAATTATGACAAGCTCTTATTCAAGCTAGATAGCTCAATATCGGCTTTGTGTGGGTTGTTAACAACAATCTTACCTTCTGCAGTAAGGCTAAACAATGCTCCTTCTTCTGCAGTTCCAAGAATTGGGTTTTCAACCATTTTCTCGTTACGGATACCAACCGCAACACCACCGATACCTTCTTTAAGAAGTTTAACAGCATGCGCACCCATACGTGACGCCAATACACGGTCACGCGCAGTTGGAGAACCACCACGTTGAATATGTCCAAGTTCTGTCACACGAAGATCGGTCGTATCTCCTGCTTCTTTCAGTTTTTGAGCAAATTCATCTGCTGACATAACACCCTCTGCCAAAACGATGATATTGTGTCTTTTACCACATTCATAGCCAGCTTTGATGCTTGCTACGATATCTTCAATTTTGAAGTCTTCTTCAGGGATGATAATTTCATCAGCACCAGTTGCGATACCCGCCCAAAGAGCGATATCACCAGCGTTACGCCCCATAACTTCGATGACAAAAGTACGACGGTGACTTAATGATGTATCACGAATCTTATCGATAGCATCCATAGCAGTAGTCACCGCTGTGTCAAAACCGATTGTGAAGTCAGTACCAACGATATCATTATCGATTGTACCTGGAAGACCGATAGCTGGGAAGCCATGTTCAGTCAAACGCATAGCGCCGTGGTAAGATCCGTCACCACCGATAACAACTACACCTTCAATTCCGTGTTTTTTCAATTGCTCAATCCCTTTTAGTTGCCCTTCAAGTTGAGCGAACTCTGGGTAACGAGCTGAGTGAAGGAAAGTACCACCACGAGAAATGATGTCTCCTACTGAAGCTGCATCTAGGGGATGAATTTCACCGGCAACCATACCAGCATATCCATCATAGATACCAAAAACTTCCATTCCTTCTGAAATTGCTTGACGAACAACTGCGCGGATAGCAGCGTTCATACCAGGGGCGTCTCCACCACTAGTCAAAACAGCAATACGTTTCATATTGGTTATGCTCCTTTTTCTTTTAACATTCTTATTGATTATACCACATTTGATTTTAAAATTCTTCTATTTTCCGTATTTTTAGCGATAAATCGTTTTCATAACGATTTCATCCAATTTCACTTCTAATTCATCAGATTTAGCTACAAAATGGTTGGGAGAAACAATCGTTCTCTGTTCCTCTTCATACCTGATAATGACTGGGATTGGGCCTTTATATTGGTCTAAAATACGTGAAATTTCTTGATCCGATTCATGATTTTTTACCTGTATCCAAAAGCGTTCAGCAACTGCTTCTCTTATTTCTTGTGCAATCATTTGCAGACGGCCATCACGTGACTGGATTTTTCCTTTTATATAGTAGAAGGCTCCCTCTTTTATTTCCTGCCCAACCTGTCGATATAAGTCTGAAAAGAGGGTAACATCCAATTTTTTCTTACTGTCATCTACCTGTAAGAAAGCCATATTTTCGCCCTTTTTGGTACGAATTACTTTTATTTTCTGAACTTCAACCAAAATAATAGCGTAGCTATTTTCTGATAAATTTCCGATTGGGGTAATCGGATAAATAACCTTACTTGCAATAGCTTGTAGGGGATGTTTGCTAACACCTATCCCTAAAAGCTCTTGTTCCATATAGAATTTTTCTTGCTCTGTCCAATCTTCCGATTCCTGCCAACTATAAATAGTATCTCCAAACAAGCTTCCTAACTCTTTCACAAAGTCAAATAGATTAACTAAATTATTGAATACTTTTTGACGATTTTTTTCAAATAAATCGAAAAGACCAACTTTTACCAAAGGTTCTAGCAGAGGAAGTTTCAAATAATTTTCAGGTAATTTAGCTATAAAATCTTCAATGTTAGAATAGGGTCTGTTTTCAAGAATCCATAGAGCCAGATCATTGCTGACTCCCTTAATCGATTTCAATCCTAGATAGATGGACTTGTTGGCAATTTTATCGTGATAGGGAATAGTATTGATGGACAATGGAGCTACTTCAAAACCTGCTTCAAGTGCATCTATTAAGTAATCACTGTTGGCAGAATTCAACATAACCTGATAAAAAATGGCTGGATAATGCGTTTTGAAATAAGCCAACTGAAAGGCCAAGGCTGAGTAGGCATAGGCATGAGATCGGTTAAAACCATAACCTGCAAACTTCTCCATGACATCAAAGACCTGCTCTGCCTTTTCCGCAGTATGTCCAGCTTCTAATGAACCTTGAATAAAAGAAGCCCTCATCTCATGCATGGCAGAGGCATCCTTTTTCCCCATAGCTCGACGCAAAATATCAGCCTTCCCAAGACTAAATCCAGCAAAACGCTGAGCAACCTGCATAACCTGCTCCTGATAGAGCATAATTCCGTAAGTTGGAGCCAAAATATCCTCCAGTACTGGATCCAGAACAGTCACTTCTTCCTGCCCATGCTTTCTTGCCACAAAATTATTGATGTAGTCACTAGCACCTGGTCGATTTAGGGAAGTAGTTGCTACGACATCTTCAAAACAAACTGGTTGGACACGCTTGAGCAAGCGAATGGCACCCGGTTGCTCAAATTGAAAGATACCTTTTGTATTTCCAGAGGCAAATAAAGCTAACGTTTCTTTGTCTTCCAAATCTATTTCTTCTATTTTCAGATGAATATCTTCTGTTTCAGCAAGCAATTCTTGCATTTTCTGGACAAAGGTCAAATTTCGTAGTCCCAGAAAGTCCATTTTCAAAAGCCCACTAGCTTCAACTCCATGAGCATCATACTGAGTCAGTGGAATTTCATCACCATGCTTTAGAGGAATGTAGTTGGTCAAATCTTGGTCACTAATCACAACACCAGCCGCATGGACAGAGGTTTGTCTTGGATAGCCCTCAATCTTGCAAGCAATCTCAAAGGCTTTTTGGTATTCTAACTTACTATTGATTTGCTGACGAAACTGGAGATTACCCTCATAGGCTGACTTGAGATTATCACGGAAACTGATTTTCTTGGTAATTGCAGACAATTCATACTCTGGCACACCAAAGCGTTTCAATACATCTCGTAGAGCTTGCTTGGCACCAAAGGTAGAAAAAGTAACGATTTGTGCAGCATGTTTACTGCCGTATTTATTACCAACATATCTGATAAAATCTGGACGATAAATATCAGGGATATCTATATCAATATCAGGCATTGTATAGCGTTCACGATTGAGAAAGCGTTCAAAAATCAGATTTTTCTCTACTGGGTCAATCCCTGTAATATCCAAGGCATAGGAAACCAAGCTACCTACTGCAGAACCCCGTCCCATTCCCATATAATAGCCATTCGAACGTCCAAAACGCAGCAAATCCCAGACAACCAAGAAATAATCATCAAAGCCCATATCATGAATAACAGCCAATTCTTGGTCTAGACGGTCTTGATATTCTTTACTAGACAACCCCTTCTGAGCAAGCCCAAGCTCAGCGCGTTCTCTCAACTCTTCTACTGCTGGTCTAGCTGGATTAAAACGAGGCAGTTTCAAACTAGTATCCAAATCGTAAGAAATACCTGAAATAAGCTTTTCTAAGTTTTCCAAGGCTTGAGGAAAACGTTCTTGGAATAATTTCTCTAAAGAACTTGCTGATATAAGGACATCTTGTCGTGAGCGCAAGGGAACTTCTCTGAGCGGTAGGTTTTCTTTAATCGCTGTTAAAACTTGAAGAACTTCTCTATCCCTGCTTTCAAAAGCGTTGACCCGATAAAGAGGCAAAATAGGATGATGAAATTCGCTTGTCAGTGTTTCTGGATAAACTCCAATATAGTAATCACAGCCTAGTTCTAACGACTCCAGTCCATCAAAATAAGGCATAATGACCGCAATATCCTCCAGATACTGGGACAGGACTGACCAACTTTTCTCACCCTGCATCTTGGCTGTTGAAAGCTTCATCAACTGCTGATAGCCCACACTAGATAGAGCTAAAAAGCGCAAATTCACTTCCTGCTCATCCACAAATACAGTCATTTCAAGCCCTAGTAAAGGATGAATACCGTATTTTTTTGTAATCTCTAGAAAGTCGAAAGCACCGTAAAGATTATCAATATCCATCATGGCCAAATGAGTGTAGCCGTATTCTTTAGCTGCTCTCACATACTTATCGATTGAAATGACGCTCTCCATAAAACTATAGACTGTTTTTGTATCTAGTTGTGCGATCAATTTACACTTCTCCTCTATCATTCTCACTATATTATACCATTTTCACCTATAAAAGGCTTCTCTTGAGAAAAATTTCATCAGCTTACTAATTTACTTTCTATTCATTTGTATTTTTGTCATCGTTTTTTATATTTATACTATATTATATATAAAAATAGAAAACATACAATATAAATCTCCTAGAATTTTTATATTATACCTATTATGTCTATTATTACACTGTTCTCTATATTAAGTTTAGCACTTTATTCATTTTTATTGGATTATTTCCTTTTACAGTTAACAATTCCCTTTCTGCTTTTTTTTTGATATAATAACCTTAACTATCATTCTATATGGAGGTTCTATGCGTTTTAATCAATATAGTTATATCACTTTCCCAAAAGAAAATATCTTATCTGAACTAAAAAAATATGGCTTTGATTTACAAAACACAGCCAATCCCAAGGAATTACTGGAAACTTTTTTACGTCGCTTATTTTTCACTTATGAGAACACCGACTATCCACTCTCCTGCTTAGCTATAGATAAAGAAACTAACATATTAACTTTTTTCAAATCTGACAAAGACTTGACAGCAGATATTTTTTATACTGTCGCCTTTCAACTTTTAGGCTTTTCTTATTTGATTGACTTCGAAGACAGTGAAGCTTTTCGTAAGGAGACTGGATTTCCTATTGTATACGGTGACTTGATTGAAAATCTCTATCAGTTACTCAATACTCGCACCAAAAAGGGGAATACCCTGATTGATCAACTGGTAAGCGACGGACTTATGCCGGAGGATAATAACTACCACTACTTTAACGGCAAGAGTTTAGCAACTTTTTCCAGCCATGATGTCATTCGAGAAGTGGTCTACGTTGAGTCTCGTGTCGATACTGACCAAAAAGGGATACCAGACCTAGTCAAGGTTAGCATTATTCGTCCACGTTATGAGGGGCAAATCCCTGCCATCATGACAGCCAGTCCTTATCATCAAGGAACAAATGACAAGGCAAGCGATAAGGCTCTCTACAAGATGGAGGGCGAGCTTGAGGTTAAACCTGCTCATAAGATTGAACTAGAGGAACCTCAACTAAATCTCGTCCAACCCCAAGGTCAAGCTGAGCTTGTGTCAGAAGCTGAGGAAAAGCTAAGTCACATCAACTCTAGCTATAGTCTCAACGACTACTTCCTTCCACGAGGTTTTGCCAATCTCTATGTGTCAGGTGTTGGTACCAAAGACTCTACTGGTTTCATGACTAACGGGGACTACCAGCAAATCGAGGCTTATAAAAATGTCATTGATTGGCTCAATGGTCGTTGCCGTGCCTTTACCGACCACACGCGCCAACGTCAAGTCAAAGCTGACTGGTCAAATGGAAAAGTAGCCACAACTGGACTTTCTTATCTAGGTACCATGTCCAATGGTCTTGCGACTACAGGTGTCGATGGTTTAGAGGTTATCATTGCTGAAGCAGGTATTTCTTCATGGTACAACTACTACCGTGAAAACGGTCTGGTGACTAGCCCAGGTGGCTATCCAGGTGAGGACTTTGACTCCCTTGCTGAGTTAACCTATTCTCGTAATCTCTTGGCTGGCGACTATATCCGTGGCAATGAAGCTCACCAAGCTGACTTAGAAAAAGTAAAAGAACAACTGGATCGCAAGTCTGGTGACTACAATCAGTTTTGGCATGATCGCAACTATCTGCTCAATGCCCATAAGGTAAAAGCAGAGGTTGTCTTTACCCACGGTTCACAGGATTGGAATGTCAAACCACTTCATGTTTACCAGATGTTCCATGCTCTTCCTGCTCATATAAATAAGCACCTCTTTTTCCATAATGGCGCACATGTTTACATGAACAACTGGCAGTCCATTGACTTCCGTGAGTCCATGAATGCTTTGTTGACAAAGAAATTACTGGGACAAGATACAGATTTCAAACTTCCTACTGTTATCTGGCAGGACAATACCGCTCCTCAGACTTGGCAGACTCTTTCTGACTTTGGGAATCAAGAAAGCTCAGAAATTTTCTCACTTGGTCAAGAAGAGCAAGTGATTCAAAACCAGTACTCAGATAAGGATTTTGAGCGCTATGGTAAAACCTACCAGACCTTCAATACAGAACTCTATCAAGGGAAAACAAATCAGATTACTATTGACCTTCCTGTGACTAAGGATCTTCACTTGAACGGTCGAGCTCAACTCAATCTTCGTATCAAATCCAGCACAAACAAGGGGCTTTTATCTGCTCAACTACTGGAACTTGGTCAAAAGAAATACCTACAACCTTATCCTGCTGTTTTAGGTGCTAGAACCATTGATAATGGACGCTACCACATGTTGGAAAATCTCTGTGAATTACCAATTAGACCAGATACACAACGAGTCGTGACAAAAGGTTACCTCAATTTACAAAATAGAAATGATTTACTGTTAGTAGAGGATGTTACTGCAGATGAATGGATGGATGTGCAATTTAAACTGCAACCAACTATCTACAAGCTTAAAGAAGGAGATACTCTTCGTTTAGTCCTCTATACGACTGACTTTGAAATCACCATCCGTGACAATACCGACTACCACTTGACTGTCGACCTCACTCAGTCCACGCTTACCATACCTTGCTAAAAGGAGTTACATTATTATGAATAAATCAGAACACCGCCACCAACTCATACGCGCTCTTGTCGCAAAAAACAAGATTCATACACAGGCTGAATTGCAATCCCTTCTTGCTGAGAACGACATTCAAGTGACCCAGGCAACCCTCTCACGCGACATCAAAAATATGAACCTATCAAAAGTCCGCGAAGAAGATAACGCTTATTATGTTCTTAATAATGGTTCTATCTCAAAATGGGAAAAACGTTTGGAAAACTATATGGAAGATGCCCTCATCATGTTGCGACCTATTCAGCACCAAGTCCTACTCAAAACTCTTCCTGGTCTAGCACAATCGTTCGCTACAATTATTGATGCTCTTGATTTCCAATATATTATCGCAACCCTTTGTGGTGATGATGTTTGCCTTATCATCTGTGAAGATACAGATGCTGCTCAGAAGTGCTTTGAAGAACTGAAAAAATTCGCCCCACCATTTTTCTTTGAAGAATAATAAATGACTACAACTAACAATTATGCTTTAAAAAAACCTGGTAGAAAGTCTTTAACATCAGAAAACGCATAGTATCAAGTGTTGAAAATCCTTGATATTATGCGTTTTGCTTTATCCTAGGAAGATTTATACTCTTCGAAAATCTCTTCAAACCACGTCAGCTTCACCTTGCCGTAGGTATGGTTACTGACTTCGTCAGTCTTATCTACAACCTCAAAACAGTGTTTTGAGCTGACTTCGTCAGTTTCCTAGTTTGCTCTTTGATTTTCATTGAGTATTACTTCATTTTCTCCTGCAATTGAATTCTTGCTCGGCTTTTTGTTTTCTATTTCTTTAAAATCAAAGTAGCTCTTTTGTTAATAACTCGATCAACAAACATCGTAGTACAAGTATCTACTTTGAAATTTATCAGCTACTTAACAACTGATACTGTATTCTAGGAAAACGATGACATTCTTCCTAATAAAACTTCTCATATATAGCATAAATTTCTACTATTTTTAATTTTAAATGAGTCTCAGCATGACAATCACTTTAGAATTTAAGCCACTTCTCCAGCTCGATCATTGATGAGCTCAATGGTTTGAACAATATTACGAAGTACTGGTAGTTGGTGTTGGAAGAGTAGTTGAACAGATCCATGAGATTTAAATGGCTCTTGCGTTAACACTTTCATCTCTAAGCAACCATTTTCTACAATGTAGTCTACAATCAATTTTACAAATGAAATCTGCCTGGCATTAAGGTTCTCATCCGACAAAAATTTAGAAAAAATACGATTGGCAGACTCTCTATCTAAGCCAATAATCTCACGAACCAATCTCGGAATTGCCTTATTTTCATAATGATTTTGGTAGTCTGCTTTACTACCTAATTTTTCCCAGAGCAATTTTTCAAGTACAAGCACATCATCAGATGTCAACTTTTCATTATGGTATAGCTTAGAAATGGACTCTTCATCCAGATGAGTTTTCAAGTAATGCTCAACTTTTTCATTGTAAGACCGAAGGTCGTTGACCTGCAAAAATGCTGTGGTCTCGTGAACAGTGGAGAGTATACGATCTTCAAAGTTAACATAGTAGGGTTTACGGTCTGTTTTATCCAAAAACTGTAATAAATCTCGAATAGCAAGACGAATTTTTTCCAAATCAGACAAGCTAACTTCTTTCCAAAATTCAGGCTCCTGTACTTTCCTGATAATTTCAGCCTGCTCAAAAACCTGCGGGATATTGCCAATAGCAGAAAGAGCTCTAGCCGTCTTCATCACTTGGGAAATATGAACAGTAGAAGATTTAGCTGTCAGTTGCCCTAACTGAATATGAAGTAAGCACAAATCAAATCTCCTCGCCATCTCATCTTCTTTATCTTCATCAAATAGAAGCGGAGAGAGATTGTTTTGAATGGTTTCACTTGTAACAGCAGTTAGATTTTGCCAACTTTCCAATTTCCTATAGCTATAAACTGTATCTAAAACCATACGAACCCTGAAGTCCAACTCATTTAAGCTCTCTATACGACCTTGAAGTTCTGAAACAAGCTCCTGACGGTATGCTCTAGCAAACTGATCTTCTTGGTATTGGAGTCCCTGAAGTTCTCGAATCAAGTCCACTTTGATATTAAATAAACGCTGAGTCAACGAAACAATGTGACGACCCTCTCCATCTCTTGGATCTGCACGAAAATAATCAAAATTGTCCCCATAATCAAATACCAAGAAGTTTTCCTTATCCTGCTCAGGTCCAAATAAATCTTTACATAGACGGGTTCCTCGACCAATCATCTGCCAAAACTTAGTTTTGGAGCGTACTTTCTTGAAGAAGACTAAATTAACAACCTCTGGTACATCAATACCTGTATCTAACATATCGACAGAAATTGCAATTTGAGGATACTTCTCCTTAATTTTAAAATCATCAATCAAGGTCTGATAATGCTTAATACTATAATCAATCACCTGAGCATAGTCGCTCCCTTTTTCAGGATAGCGGTTGTTAAAAATACCTCTGATATATTCCGCATGATCATGATTTTTAGCAAAAATAATAGTTTTACCAATTTCATCACCCGAGGCTGTCTGAATTCCTCTTGTCATGAGTTCATTTAAAACAATTTCTACTGTACTTTTATTGAAAATAAAGGAATTAAACACACTCCCATCAATATCTTTTTCACAGCTATCGTCTTCAAATTTGCTATCAAAATGTTCCTTTTCTTCTTCGGATAAATCATCATAATGTAGACCATCCGTAGGTAGTTTCAGTTTGGTTTCGATAGAATGATAGGCTACTAAATATCCGTCTTTAACAGCCTCTTCCAAATCATATGCATATGTTGGAACCCCATTCTCCAAATTAAAGAATCCATAGGTGTTTTTATCTAAATCTTGGCGCGGAGTAGCTGTTAAGCCTACAATCCTTGCATCAAAATAATCAAAAATGGACTTGTATTTCTGATAAATAGAACGGTGAGACTCGTCAATTATGATAAGGTCAAAATGCCCAACAGTGAAAGGGCGTTGATTTACTTCTTCTTGACCACTAATCGCTCCAATCATAGTCGGATAAGTTGAAAAGACCATGCGACTTGATTGAGATCCTTCTTTATCTTCTAAGAAGTTACAAACGGAAAGATCTGGGAGTAATTTTCTAAACGAATCATATGCTTGCTTAACCAAGGAAGTTCTATCGGCTAAGAAGAGAACGTTTTTTACCCAGTTATGACGTGATAAGATATCAACTAGAGAAACTGCTGTACGAGTTTTCCCCGCCCCAGTTGCCATAACCAAAAGTGCCTGTCTACGATGATTAGAGAAAGCTTCACAAACGCTTGCAATCGCATGTTTTTGGTAGTGACGCCCGGAAATATCGTCCCTAATTTTACTAGAAATATCCTCAAGTGGTTTTTGAAGATGACGTCTATCCATCACTAATTGCAACTCTTCTTGAGAGTAAAAGCCTGCAATCTGGCGGCGGTTCGGACCATCAAGTATATAGTGCTTCAACCCATTTGTAATAAAACAAATTGGCTGATAGCCGATATGTTTCTCCAGAGCTTCAGCATATTCTTTGACCTGTACTTCCCCTACTTCTGGATTGACAGAGGCTTTTTTAGCCTCCACAATCGCTAAAATTTTCCCATTTTTACCATAAAGTACATAGTCACAGTAACCAATTCCTGAACCGTGCTTCAGACCATCAACAGCTATCTCAACACGACAGTTTTCTTCAAATATCCATCCTGCTAGACGGAGATCGATATCAATAAAGAGCTTTCTTGTCTCTGCCTCAGATAATTGATCAATATGGAAAGGCACATCTTGCCGTTGCGCTGCAGTCTCACGTTTTTCAGTATAAGTCTCTTGAACTTCTACGGACTGAGCAGCCATCTGTTCATGAAAATCAGGCAGTTCTGGTAAACTGTCTTGTAACTTTATCATAGATTGTGGAGTTTCTCGGTATTTGATGTTTGCTGAAAGTGGTAAGCACTTCTCATCAAAATAACGCTCCACAAACTCATTGCTGTAACAATAATCGATAAAATTAACAAACTGATACAAATGATGCAAAGCTAAAATCGCTTCTCGTTCCTTAATTTCACCACCATGAGCAGCATGGTTTCCCCACCGAATCAACAGAACTATCTGCTTGTGGAGTTCAGAATCTACGATATCCCTAAAATCATCATCCCATACTAAAGAAGATAGAGTAGCACGATAGGGAGCTTCTAAATATGAATCGTGACTATATATCCAATGGACAGCCTGCTCTAAAGCACGACGCGCCATAAAGGCAGTTGCCACAGTTGATGTAGCAATCATATTCTCAGCTTCAATGCAAGGTTTTGAAAAAGATTCATATTCGTCATTTTTTAAAAGAAAGCTAAAATTTCCCATTTTTTTCTCACTTTAAACAAATAGTTTAGCTATATTATACTAAATTTCAAGCTATTTCTCCACACTTTTATAGCTATCTCACAAGCAAATTGTGATTTGTCGACCAGGGCTACAAAGTCTGCGAACTCATTTTGGAGGGCTAAAGGGGGGAGAATATATTTCTGATTTTCTAATGGTTTTTGAGTTATCTTTGGTTGACCTGAGAAATCAGCAAATTTACTAAAATCAATTACTTTCATTAATTCTAATAAAAATACAAGATTAAAATCGGAATTCTTAAATTCTTTTATATATATAGCATTATCACTTATCCATACCTTACCGTGGGTAGTTCTTACATTGCCACAATATGCACCTACACGACCAATGATGATAGTAGGATGATCAATTAAATATTTTCGACTTTTCCAAGCAATGCCATTTCCACCATAGGCAGGATAACCTTCAAAAACTCTATCATGTTTATCAAGAAATTTTCCACTTGAAAATTTAAAACACTGTTGTCCCGTTTTTACTGCAAATTTCTTGTTATTATTTAAAGGATCCCCAAACATCTCGTTAAATCGGGATTTGCTTTTAAGAGATGAATTTTTGGTGTGAATGCTTGACATTATTTTGATTGACCATGGCATAGGCCAAGGTTGTGTCAATCTTGCTATGACCTAGCAGTTTTTGGACTTGCTCGATAGGCATACCTTTATCAATTGCCTTAGTCGCTAAAGTTCTTCTGAACTTATGTGGGTGAACCTTTTGTATACCGAGTTTGTCTCCTAACTTTCTTAAGCGAATCTCTACACCAGCAATTCCAAGCCTCTGGACTTTTCCAACTAACGTTACAAAAAGAGCAGGATGACTATCTTTTCTGTCGTTAAGATAGTTTCTTAAATGAATTTTCGTCCGAGCATCAAAATATACTGGTCTCTCCTTCTTTCCTTTACCAAAGACAACACACTCTCTGTTTTCAAAATCAATATCTGAACGATTCAACTGTACAAGCTCCCCTACACGCATACCTGTCGATGCTAGTAGGTCTATTATTGCCAAATCTCTCAAATTTTCACAGTTATCGCGCATAATTTCCAAATGTTCATCTGTATAAGTTTCCTTCACATTTTGCTCAGTCTTAATTTTCTTTATCCGTCGAATGGGATTTTTAATGATATATTCCTCTTGCTCAAGCCAAGCAAAAAAAGAAGACAATATACGCCTAATATTGTCTAAATTCGCCTTACTACAATCCTTTTCAGACTGGTAATTTGCTAAATAACTCCTTAAATCATCTGTTGTGAGTTGTGTCACAGACTCCTTAATACCATTAAACAAGTTTTCAATCGTCCTCTGGTAATAACGAATTGTTTTTGAGCTACAGCCCTCTACCTGTTTGGCAGTGATAAAGAGTTGCAACAGGTTATTATTCGAATACTTCTGCTGCTTTTTTCCGTCTACTAGATGATGTTCTAAACTCTCTCTCAATGCTAGTAATTGTTCATTATTTAAAAGAGGTAACATTTCTTGCATGATAATTGTAACTTTTGATTCCATAATTTTTCACTTTCTTATTCATCAATAAAAAGAGACAATATCAGTTTCTGCATTACAGAATTCTAATATTGTCTGTTCATTTATTTTCTTGTTCTCATTCAAATCCAGCATACTAGATTACTTTTTGACCTTTTCTCTAACAGAATGTTCAGAAACCCATTTGGAGTAGCTTATCATTTTTTCATCAGTTAAAGCTTCTACTGCGATGGTTACACACATTTTTACTGCTTCTTCTACCGTTACAGAAAAACGATAGCCATTTAATTGTAAAAATTTGACCAAAACGAAGAAAGCAGTTCGTTTATTAGCATTAGCAAAAACATGCTTCTTTATCAATTGGACAAATAGTATCGTTGCTTTATCAAAAATTGTTGGATAAAGAGGCTTCCCAAAGACAAATTGTTCTGGTAAGTTCACAATCATATTTAAGGCAGAAGGACTAACTATTTGAATTTTCTCATTTGGAGAATACCGTTGAATTGCTAAAGCATTTATTTTTTCAATTTGCTTTTCTGTCAGATAGATTGTCATTTTTCCACCAAAGCTTTGAAAACATCGTCATATTCGTCAAATATTTTATCTAAATTTAAGTCAAAGGCATCATCAGATACATAAGAAACCTGCTGCCCCAATTCTTCAGGAGTAAAGATAATCTCACCACTTGGTAACAATTTCGCTTCGTATTTAACACCACTTGGAATATTAAATTCACTTGGAATCGTAATGGTGATTGAATTTCCTTGTTTTCTTGTTTTTACTACCATCTGATTTCCTCCTTTATTGTATTATAACAAATCATTACGGTAATTACAATGGCAGAATATCAGCCAAAATACTCCTGCATCAGAGATTTCTTCAAAGTTTCAAGTTCTTCCAGAGATTTTTGGATTGCCAATTGTGATTTGTCGACCTGGGCTACAAAGTCTGCGAACTCATTTTGGAGGGCTAGAGGGGGGAGGGGGATGAAAATATTTTGTAATTCTTTTGCATTTATATTAGCTTGATTAACAGCACCTTTCGCGATGTTCCTTAGAAACTTCTTTGTACTAGGAAAATTTAAAAATTCAGAGAGGTATCTAGGATTTAAAATATTATTCTTTGTTCTGATACGAATAATATAACCTGCAATAACCATATCATAATCTAATTCATAGATACATGTTTTCCCAACTAATTCCAGACTATTTGTACGATTAAATAGTACATCCCCTTTTCTTACAACATACTTTTCTAAGTCTTTCTCTGGAACATCTATGTGTTTTAAATTCTGTATATTCAATCGACCGTCTTCAGTTATATTATTCATTCTTAAATATCCATACTTACCGTTAAGAGTGGCTGGTAAACTAGTTCCATATCGGACTTCTTCAACTAATTCTCCAAGTCTTTTTAATGGAAAGTTTCTTAGCATAAACATCTCGTTAAATCGGGATTTTACGAGATATTCAAACTCAATCAATTGTTCTTTTCTAGTATAAATAAGTTTATCAATTTTTTTTAGAACTTTAACTTGTTTCCTCTGTATGTCATACGTTGGCAAAAAAATCTCAATATCAGATACTATACTTTTAGATATTTCCTTGAATGTTGCTCCTCGCCCCAAAATATTCAAATAATTTTTTCTTGCTTTAAAAAAATAATATAAATACTCATTATTGATTTTATTTGAGCAGATAAAATTTTTAAAACCTTGATTACAATACATCTCACATCCTGAAATTGCAACTTTACCAATCGGAGCACGAGACGATAACAAAACTGTTCCCGTAGGAAATGATTTCAAGCCCGTTTCTTCAATTCCTAACTTAGTAATTTTCCGTTGTGTGTCAAAAACGATAAAATCATCATCACTAATTTCTGCAGGAGTAATCCATTTGTATTCTCCATTCCAATAATTTGGATTACTACTCTTTGGAGTTGAACCTGTAACTATTTCACAAATTTCCCCTAACTTCACTTTCTTCATGCAACCACCTCCTCGGAATATCGGGATTTGACAAGCAAGTTTAGTTCATCTAACTGCAATTTTCTTTTAGTAATAAGCCTTTTAATCGTATTAAGAATACTGATAATGTTCTCTTGTTCCTCGATACCTAGCAATTCTAATTGTAAATCAAGTAATATATTCTTGTTTAAATGAGGAATTGTTGCACCTGTTGAATGATCTCGTAAATACTGCGATTTACTTTCCAAAAAGACTCCCAAGTAATCTGATATAATTTTTTCTTTGTATCGCTCATTCTTTTTTAAGACCGTAATTGTACTACCAACAGCTCCCGATAACCCATAACCAATTGTTCCTGCATTAGCACCATCCCATGCTATCAGAATATCATCTGGGAGTGCTTCAGTCATATTTAAACTTTCAGTGAACTTTAAATTATTATTATTTCTTAAATCATCTATTTGAATATAACGTTGGCTTAGAGTTGTTTGTTCAGCAAGTACAGTGGCTTTCTTGCCTTTTTTTAGAGATAAGACTTCCCCCAACTTCACTTTTTTCATACAGCCACCTCCCTACTTGAGTAATTTTTCTAATTCAGCCAAGCCAGCTTGAATTTCTGTTTCTAAATCATTGATTTTCTTTAAGATGACCTCTGTTGGTTCATACTCAATTTTTTCATACTCAATCTCTTTATATTTATTGATAGACAAATCATAATCATTTTCCTTTATCTCAGCAACTGGAACAAAGAAAGATTGATCCGTTCTCTGACGTTCTGCTTCTTTTTCAAGATGATGAAAGCGTTCGATAATATCTGGAATATCATTGTCGCTAATCGGTTGTCGCTTATCATCCAAACTTAAACCATCCGCTTTCATATCGTAAAACCAGACCTTGTCAGTACCACCATTGCCAGTTTTTGTAAAGATGAGAATGGCAGTTGAAACTCCAGCATAAGGCTTGAAAACACCACTAGGCATTGAGATTACAGCATCAAGCTTATGGTTCTCTACAATTTCCTGACGAATTCCTTTATGAGCTTTAGACGAACCAAAAAGGACACCATCAGGTACGATAACTGCTGCTCGTCCACCTGGTTTTAAAGTTCGCAAGAAAAGAGAAAGAAAGAGTAATTCTGTTTTTTTGGTTTTTACGGTTGCAAGAAGGTCATTAGAGGTTGAATTGTAGTCAAGTGAGCCTTTAAAAGGAGGATTTGCTAAAACCAAAGTATATTTATCGGCTTCTTCATTATCTTGAGACAGCGAGTCAAGGTAACTGATTTGTGGATTTTCTACTCCATGTAGCATCATGTTCATCGCCCCAAGTCTTAACATAGTCGTATCCGTATCATTTCCATGAAACATCTGATTATGAAAATGGTTGATATTATCTGTATTGGTTTCCCATTCATCTTTCTTACGCTTTAAGTAACGGCTAGCAGATACTAAGAAGCCAGCAGAACCCATAGCGGGATCTGAGATGATATCTTTGATGGTTGGTTGCATCAACTCAACCATCATATCGATGATGTGACGAGGTGTACGGAACTGTCCATTTTTACCTGCGGTCGACAATTTTGATAACAGATATTCATAGATATCTCCGATATCAGTAATACTTTGTTTGTCATTATCAAAATCTACATCTAATCCCCTAGTTGGAAAAACATCTAAGATAGAAATTGCCTTTTGAAGCGTAGCAGGTTTATTTATTTGAAAAATAGCTTCTCGCATATATCGTGAAAAGGCTGTATCATCTGTATCCCCCTTGAGATTTTTAATAAACGGAAAAATCTCCTGAGTCATTAAACGATAAACTTCCTGAGCATCTCCTATATTTTTAAAAGTTGACCAACGGTATTCAGGTTTATCTTTTGGAAAAACTCCCTCATAAGGAATCCCTAAAAATTCAGCATCACTTTCACGTCCAAGCTCGACACTATCCAAATCTTTCATAAATAAGAGATAAGTCAACTGTTCAATATTTGTTAAAGGATTTGCATTTCCTTCTGTCCAAAGAATTTCCCACAACTGATCGATTTTATTTTTTAATTCGCCTGTAATCATATCTTCCCTTTTCTTTAGTTTTTAAAACTTAGTAATATCATTATTTTATCAGATTTCAAACAAAGCTTCAATTAACTATATCTATGCGTCACCTGAATATTTTAATAGACTTGTTTAGTATCTTGAAAACTATATCGTATAGGTGTCGTCATGGATCCTTTTAGCTGATTTAAGGATACGAAAACACAATACTATGACTCAATTGAAGTATTAAAATTCAATTTCTGACCACCTAATCCTGCTTCAAATAGTTATCGAACAAGTTTTATGATAGCTACCTTGTTAGGATGCTCTTATTTTTTATCAGACAAAACAAAAGGATTAAGGGAGTGAATTTCCTTAATCCGATAGTCTCTTAAGCCTGACGTTGTCCGAAATCAGCAATCATCTGATCCATTTCTTGTCGACTCGGAGTTGTCAGCATATAAAGGTAATCTCCTTGAAGTTCCGCAAAGGCAGCTGGCATGATTTTTTTAACCTTGAACTGCTGGCTATATTTGGCAAGCAAGTCCTCCTCAGAATAGACATAGTGAGCATTTGCACGGCGAGAAGTAGCCAAACAATACTGAGCTTCAAAGTCTGACGCCGGGAACTCCTCTCCTGCGACAATAGCTGCGTAGCCACGATAGAGGTCCAAGGAATGAGCAAAGTTATAAACATCAATGGTGAAACCACCTGCAGGACGGTTATTGTACTCAATGGCAATGTAATCGTCCCCCTCACGGAAGAACTCAATATGGAAGAAACGTTCTTTCATACCAAATTCTTTGACAATTGCCTCACCATATTTACGTAATTTAGGATCCATATCCTTGAGCACGTAATAAGAATTGTCCATCTTGTAAATCATGAGATCAAGCGGTGTATAGGCGTAGTCAAAAGTTGTTGAAAAGACAATCTTTCCATCCTTATCCACTAGACCATCAAAGGTGCAAATTTCGCTAGAGGTGACAAATTTCTCAAAGAAATAAAGGGTTGAATGGTCCCATTCTTGCTTGAAGTGATTGACATCGTCTTCTGTTTCAAGCTTAAAGGTCGCGGCTGCTCCCACTCCATTGTCAGGTTTGGCAATCATTGGAAGACCAATTTCTTTCACTGCTTGATCAACATCTGCTTCCGTTTTGATAACAGCTCCAGGTACCACGGGGACACCTGCTTTTTTGAACAGTTTCTTCATTTCAGACTTAAATTTCGTCTTTTTGAGATCCTCTGGTTTAGCACCAAAAACATTGAATTGTTCACGGAGAGCTGCGTCCAGCTCAAGCCAGTATTCATTATGGGATTCAATGCGGTCAATTGGTCCATGTTTATAAAAGAGAAAAGCAACTGCACGTTTGACTTCATCTATATTTTCAAGATTGTCAACACGGAAATACTCGGTCAGGCTATTGCGTAAAGGTTCATCCAATTGCTCGTATGGTTCTTGACCAATTCCCAAGACTGTGATGCCTTTATTGGCAAGTTCGATGGTAAACTGTTGAAAGTTTTGTGGATAGTAGGGAGAAATAACAAGGTAATTCATAGGTAACTCCTTTTATAAATAGAGATTGCCGAGGAAATAAGGCATTTGTTTGCGCCACCATTCCCAGTCGTGGGCGACATCGTGTCCCCATTCAGCAAACCAGGCTGGAATTTGTTTCTGGTCAAAGGCTTCTTTGAGCTTGTAAAAGGATGGTAGACCATCTTGTTCCCAGGCACCGAGACCCGTACAAAGCACAATCTCTGCTTGACGATAACGATCAATAAACCAGCCGTCGTTCTGATTCCAGATATAATCTACTGGCGAGTTTTGATAAATAGCATCATCATTGTAGTAATCGCCGACAAAGAAACGTGCATCGTAAACACCACTAAGAGCTATCACCTTGGTAAAGACATCTGGATGCTGAAGGAAGAAATTGACTGCATGATAAGCCCCCATCGAGCAACCTGTCGTCATCATTCCATCAAACCAACCTGTCTTGTGCTTGATAAAAGGAATGGCCTCCTCAATCACATAACGTTCGTAGGCACGATGCATCTCCGCTTGGTCGTGACCGTTTTTCCAAGTGGCCAACCAGCTCTCACTGTCTACACTGGATAGGGTAAAGAACTGGATACGGCCTTCCTCAATAAAGGAAGCACAGGCATCAATCATACCAAAATCATAGTATTCGTTGTGACTACCACCTGATGAAGCAAAGACCACAACTGGAATCCCAGCATGACCATAACGGTTAAGGTACATTTCACGATTAAGATTGCCACTCCAGTGGCTAAGATGTTCAATATGCATATTTTCTCCTTTCTTACTTTACCAGTTTTCTGCAAAAAATCTCAGACAGTCTGGTAAATTCTCCGACCAAGGGATTTCACTATGGATGGCACCAGACTGAACTTTCAAAACAAGATTGCCCAAGTGTACTCCCCCTGCTATCAAATCATGGTAATAGCGAAGCGATGAGTCGATATAGGCTTGTTTGATATTGCCAGCCATCAAGGTCTTGTCTGTATCATCCGCTTCTTCCGTTCCCACATAGATGAAGATGCGCTGGTCAGGCGATAGTTGCTGACGCTCGATATAGCGATTAAAAGCTTCTTGGTGGAGCCAGTTGGCAGATGAAAAGACGCCCAAGCAACCAATTTGGTCTTGGTATTCCAAACCGATAAACTGGGTAATATTGCCTCCTAGTGAAGACCCAATCATAGCCGTATGCTGGCGATCAGCTTTGGTACGGTAGGTCTCATCTATAAATGGCTTGACCACCTCCATAACAAACTCGGCATACTCCACACCCTTACCACCAAACTGCTGCCCCGGAATAGGAGATTCTTGGAACTTCCAAGCCGCATACTCATTCATCCGCCCCATACCATCATTGTCAATGGCAACGACAATCATGCGACTGATATCAGGATTACGCTTAATAGCTGGGATAATCTTCCATGAGTGACCAATGAAGGATTCTTTGCTATAAAAAACATTTTGCCCGTCATGAAAGTATACAACAGGATAGGAGCGGTCCGTGTCTTTCTCATAATCTTTAGGTAGAAGAACACGTACACGGCGCTCTTTACCTGTATAAGGAACCTTGAGTTTGTGTTCTTTCATTTTTAAATAAAAGTAGGAATGATTCATTGTCAGAAAACTCTCTATATTCAAAATTTTATCTCATTATATCATAAAAATAGAAAAAAAGTTAGTTTTTTACCTATTTTTTAGATAAAAAACTAACTTTCTTTCCTGATTTTCGCTATTCTTTTGTGTTTTCTGATTAAAGCAGATTGTCAATCAAGTCATCGACTTCATCTTTTTCAACCTGCGGTGTAATCTCAGTAATCATAATTCCTGCCACTGCTCGCTCAACCAAAGCTTCAACATCCATGCGTGCTTCGTACTGCTCTGCATTCTTAATCTTAGGATTGGTTTTCGGACGATCTGGCGCAAAAATCGTACAACAGTCTTCAAACGGCTGGATAGAAATGTCAAAGGTATCGATTTCCTGGGCGATGTCAATGATTTCCAACTTATCCATGGTAACCACAGGACGAATGATGGGAGTGTTGGTCACAGCGTTAATAGCCTGCATGCTTTCCAAGGTCTGGCTAGCTACTTGACCTAGACTTTCCCCATTGATGATAACCAAACCATTTCGTACCTCACGAATACGGTCGGTAATCCGCATCATAAAGCGACGCGTCAAGGTCATGAGATAGGCTTCTGGCGCCTTGGCCTTGATTTCCTCTTGAATCTCTGTAAAAGGCACTTCGATAAACTGGATATTGCCCCCAAACTTGGTCAATTTACGGGTCAAGTCCTGCGCTTTCTTGAGGGCACCGGGACTAGTATATGGTGGACTGGCAAAGTGAATTGCCTCAATATCTACCCCACGCTTAAGAGCAAGATAACCTGCTACAGGTGAGTCAATCCCTCCTGACAACATGAGCATCCCTTTACCTGAAGTTCCAACTGGCAAACCACCAGCCCCACGAATGGTTTCATAGGAAAGATAAGCCGCCTCCTCACGAATCTCCACCTGAAGATTGATGTCAGGACTTTTCATTTGAGCTTGTACGTTTGGAATGGCTTCGAATACAGCTCCTCCAAGTGTTTGGTTGAGTTCACGACTATCAAGTTCAAAGTTGTGGTCGCTACGCTTGCTAGAGATCTTAAAGGTCATGCCTTCCTTGTAGATGTCCTGCATAATCTCTTGGACAGCAGACTTCAGAACTTCTACAGATTTTTCAACCTTATAGACAGGAGAAAAATTTTGAATCCCGAAGACTTGCTTGAGTGATTCTGCTACTGCTGTGTAATCAGCTCCATTGAGGTAAGCGTGGGCACGGTCGCGATCTGCTGTTACCTTAACTTGGGGATAGATAGACAAAACGTCTGAAATATTATTACGAAGTTTATTGATGAAACGCATACGGTTTTTGCCCTTGGTTGACAGCTCACCGTAGCGAATCATAATTTCTGAATATTGCATGAATGCTCCTATCTTACTTTTCTAGTTTGATTGTAAATCAATTTTAACTTGGTCAAAAACTGCTCGACCTGACTCATATCATTTTCAAGGTCTAGGCTAAGACGCACAGCTGAATGGGCCTTATCTTTATCCACTCCCATGGCAATCAGGGTTCCGGCTGGTTTTCCTGCCTTGGACGAACAAGCCGAGGTCGTTGAGATAAAAATATCATAGTCTTCAAAGGCGTGAACAATGACTTCTCCACGAACACCCTTGATTCCAAAAGTCAGGATATGAGGGGCAAAGTCTTCCTCATCTGAAAAGACAAATATATCCGAATAGTCCAGAAGTGCTTGACGAATCACTGCCTTCATCTGGCCAGTCTTGCTAGTGAAGATATCTAGCTTTTCCATAGACAAACGGAGAGCCTTGGCTGTCGCAGCAATCCCTGCCACATTTTCAGTTGTCGAACGGTAATCACGTTCCTGACCACCACCTGTCAACAGAGGCGTAATTTTCTTACCAGACTTGATATAGACAAAACCAACACCACGAACTCCGTGGAACTTGTGACCAGAGAAAGTCGCGAAATCCACTCGTTCTGTCAGATACTTTTCAGTCGGAATCTTGGCAAGCGCCTGAACCGCATCAACGTGGAAGGAAATAGTCGGCTTGTCTGCCAATAGTTTTGAAATAGCCTCAATGGGCTGAATAGAGCCAATTTCATTGTTAACTGCCATGATGGAAACAAGGGTCGTATCCGGTCGTATCAAATCTGCTAACGCTTCAACATCCACAAATCCTTTGTTATCAACTGGAGCAAAATCCACTTCAAAACCTTGACTTTTCAACCAGAGGGCTGACTCTTTGACTGCCGGATGTTCAATGGATGATACGATGATGTGCTTGCCAAACTGGGCTTTTTCAAAGGCCACACCCTTGATAACCCAGTTATCACCTTCTGTCCCACCAGAAGTAAAGAAGATTTCATCACTTTTCTTGCCAATCAAATCTGCAATTTGCTGACGGGAAGCATCTAAAATTCGTGTTGCCTGGTCTCCCAAACGATGGAGACTAGATGGATTTCCTAAAATTTTTGAAGCCACCTGCATATAGGTTTCAAGGGCTTCAGGATAGGGCTTGGTCGTCGCCGAATTATCAAAGTAAATCATGTTTCTCACGCTTTCTAAAATCACTCCCTCTATTGTATCATGAAACGGAGCTTGCGACAAGAAAGGGCAATGTTTGCATTAATCTGAATAACATAAAATACTCTTGATACCATCATCAAGAGCATTCTTATTCATTCTATCTAACTTTGATTATTTCTGTTAAAAATCTAAAGAAAAGTAATTTTGTCCGCCCCAGAGATTAACCGCTCCCCAAGGCGAATTTACTCCTACACCTATATGGACTGTACCATTTGCGCGTTGACCATATGGAATCGAACTTTTCCAAGTGGAACGATTACTTATCGTATTAGGAAACCAAGCCCAGTCAGTGAAATACATATTTGACACACTGCCACTATAAGTATCAGAATAGCCAGAAGCATTAAAAGTCACATTAAGAACATTCAAGCCTACCAAGCTATAACCGTCTAAAGAACTAGACTTACTTACATAATCTGCATGTACTTGACTTAAAAATGTTAACCATGGGATAGCAAACACTACCACTATTATTTTTTTCATTATCTTATGTTTCATGATATCACCTCATCCATTCTTTCGGATAGTATCGACAACTGTTTGCCTACAAGTTGTGTATATAGGTAGTAAGCCACTTATTATCAGTACTGAGACTGATAATCCAATTAAGGTGAAAACGGAAGTTAGATAGAATTTAAAAACATCTGAAATTTCCAATTTAAGCACTTGCATTGCTAAAATGGAAAGAATGACGAGTAAACAACTTGCTAATATCGAAATTGTTTTACCATAACCAATTAATTCTTTTAAGAAAAGCCAAACAATATTTTGAGTACTGTATCCCAAAGATTTTAAAATCCCTACTTCAAAGCGTCGAGGACGATTGAGCAAAAAGAAAACAAAGGACAATACTGCGATGACAAGGATGAGTAAGACTAGGGATAGCAACATTAAAAATTGCCTGATATAGGTGAGTCCTTTATTAAATTCTTCGTAGTTTTCATATGATGATAAAATAGTAATTTGTGAAGAGATTGCTCTTATTCTACTCAATTCTTCAGGAATAGCACCGCTATCCTTTAGTAACACATGAATCGCACTCGGCATCCATGATTTCAAAGGAAAACCATCTAAAGCCATCTTCGTCATGGGATGCTGTTGAATTGCTTCATTTTGCAATTCTTCCATTTCAGCAATATTCATAAATAGGGTGTTCCCATAAGGGGAATATTCAAACGGATAACTTTTTTTAACAATCCCTAAAACAGGATATGTTTTATCCACTTTGACAAATAAATCGCCATCTCCTTTCAATATATTCCCCTCTTTCTCTATACTTGATTCATATAAAGAAATTGGAATATAAAAAGTCAGTGTCACGGTAGTTCCCGAAACTATATTTGGTAATTTTTCATCTGAAATGAATTGCTCAGATAGATAAATCCCTTTTTCATTGCTCCTATCAAAATACTCTATCTGCCTCTGTGTTGTATTTGTCTGATACAAGGGTTGAATTGAAAAATTTCTTGTCAAGCTTCTGGTCTGACCATCAATAGTCAAAGTTGGCTGAAAGTTCTTTTGAAGTTGTGAATAGTCTTTTGAATTATCAAACGTCATACCCAAAGAGAGAAACTCCATATAAGGCTTGACGGTTTGAATATTCTGACTTGTGCTAATTGAGGTGATTTCCTCCTTATCAAAACTGAGAAAATCATCCAACACTTTTGTAGTTTGTAAATGAAGCGAATCATTAATCACCAAGAAGCCATTTTCGAGTGAGTTGTTCACCAGTTGGTGATACTTATCCGCAAATAAGGACTGAAAGTTAATAGAGGTTACTGCTATAGCAACTACAAGAGAGATAAAAAACGCTAATAATCTAGGTAAAAAAGGCCTTCTATGTTTCAAAACGGATAGCTTCGTATGAGAAGACGACAAACAGGAGGACCACTTCTTAGAATCCTTTATCCCTTCATCAGAATTCAAAATAAGACAATTCCCAACTAATTTATGGTCTTTAAAATGAAGCTGAACATCTCCTATTGCAATCATCGCCTCATCATGCGAAACAATCAATACAATTTTATGATATTTGTGAGCTAAATCAATTAACAAGGCGGAGACTTTTTCTCTATTTTCTTTATCCAAAGAACTTGTTGGTTCATCAGCTAAGATGAGAGTCTTTCCTGTAACTAAGGCTCTTGCGATTGCCACTCGTTGTTCTTCACCACCGGATAAATCTTCTGGATAAGCATGCTTTAAAGAAGAAATCTGTAAATCCGCCAATACTGTATCAATTTTGCTTTCTATTTCATCTGGACTCAAGTCATAAAAGTTTAAAGCTAGTCTTAAATTTTCAAATACGGTCAAATCATTTATTAGATTTCGCCCCTGAAATACAAAGGCAACTTCTTCAGCTATAAAGACAGAGACTGATTTCTTATTTTCGATATCAATCTCTTTTCCATCAAAGAAATAAGAAACACTAGGATCCGTAGCAGAGAGCAAACCAATTTTATTCAGTAAAGAAGACTTTCCTACGCCTGACTTCCCATATATTGTATATACTTTTCCCCTTTCAAATATCAAATCTGTTGGCTCTAGCAACCGCCTGCCTGCAAAAGAGAGACTCAAATTTCTAATTTCGAACATATAACGCCCTCCTTTTTGAAACCGCTTTCTTTATTTTATTCTATCATAAGTCATATTTTATTTCAACTAATTACTGAAGTTCGTGTAGAAAAATCTCCTCTTTTTTTAAGATTTTTTTAAAGAAATGCGGTATAATAAATTTTAATTAAAGGAGAGAATGTATGTCTAATTATCGTAGAACTTCAAAACCAAAAACAGAACACATCAAAAAAGGCTTTACAGTCTTTCAAAAAATCGTTGCGACTATCGCTAGTATCCTTGGCTTAATTACCGCAAGTATCACTATCATAAACGCCTTGGATAATAACAAAAATACTAAAAAAGAACCTACTACAAGCCAGACGACAACCATTGTCAAAGAAATTCAAAAGGAATCCCCTAAGGAAAACACTAGTCCCAATAAAGAAACTAACACCACTCAAGAAAAAACACAGCAAGAGGAAACGCCAAAAGCCAGCGTCAAGGAAGAGAAAAAAGAAGAGCAGAAAACATCAACTCAGGAATCTACTACTCCTGCTCCAAGTAAGCCTACTACTGAAAATGAAAAACAGTCCACTACTCCAACTTCAGAAAATAATACTCAATGAAAATCAAAGAGCAAACTAGGAAGCTAGCCGTAGGCAGTACTTGAGTACGGCAAGGCGAAGCTGACGTGGTTTGAATTTGATTTTCGAAGAGTATAAAAGTAATCAATAGCCAGTAAAATAGCCTCCTTCCAAACTTGGAAAGAAGCTATTTTTTATTGTTGCAATACTTTTCTTGGTTTGGTACCTTCAGCTGGACCAATGACACCTGCCATCTCAAGCTCTTCCATGAGACGGGTCGCACGGTTAAATCCAACAGACAAACGGCGCTGAATCATAGATGCGCTGGCTTTCTGGGTTTCGATTACCAAAGCCTTGGCTTCTTCAAAAAGCGGATCTCCACCAGATTCACCATCTGAAAATTCTCCTTCATTTTCAGAAACCTCACCTGGATCAAAACTCTCATCGTAGTCCGCATCAGCCTGAGCCTTGATGAAGTTTACGATGCGTTCGACATCATCATCCGAGATAAAGGAGCCTTGGAGACGAACAGGATGATTTTCATCGATTGGTTTAAAGAGCATATCTCCTCGACCAAGTAGTTTCTCAGCTCCATTTTCATCCAAGATAGTACGGGAGTCTGTCCCTGATGAAACCGCAAATGCGACACGAGATGGGACATTGGCCTTGATCAAACCAGATATGACATCAACGGATGGACGCTGGGTTGCAAGAATCATGTGGATACCGGCAGCACGTGCCTTCTGTCCGAGACGAATGATAGCGTCTTCCACTTCCTTGCTGGCAACCATCATGAGGTCAGCCAACTCATCCACAATCACGACAATGAGCGGTAGCGGAACCTGCTTGTACTCAGACTGGGCATTGAACTCTTCTACCTTGGCATTAAAGCCTGCAATGTTCCGAACTCCCACCTTGGCAAAGAGTTCATAACGATTTTCCATCTCATCCACGACCTTTTGCAAAGCCTTGCTGGCCTTACGTGGATTGGTCACGACTGGAATCAAGAGGTGGGGAATATCATTGTAAACAGACAATTCAACCATCTTGGGATCGACCATCATAAATTTAACTTGGTCAGGTCTCGCCTTCATGAGGATGCTGGCGATAATGCCGTTAACAGCTACTGACTTCCCTGAACCCGTTGAACCTGCGACAAGCAAGTGGGGCATTTTAGAAAGGTCAAAAGCTCTTGCGGTGCCATTAACTGCCTTTCCTAAAGGAATTTCTAAGAGATTTTCTGCTTTCGTTTGAGATTGTTCCCATAGTTCGCGGAAAGACACAGTGGCAATCTCGGAGTTAGGCACTTCGATTCCAACGAGAGATTTCCCTGGGATAGGTGCTTCGATTCGAACATCCTTGGCTGCCAAGGCTAGAGCGAGGTCATCTGCTAGATTGGAAATGCGGTTGACCCTTACACCTACTGCTGGCTTGACTTCATACTTGGTCACTGATGGCCCAATTTCAGCCCGTTCCACCGTCACCTTGATACCAAAGCTAGCAAAGGTTTCTTCTAGGATTTTGATATTTTCTCGAACAATTTTCTTCTCTTTAGACTGGTCTTTGGGTTTATCCGGGGCAAAGAGTTGTAAACTTGGAAGTTTGTATTCAAGAGCCTCCTTGGCTGAAAAATCGACCTGAACATCTTCGTCATCAGAGCCATCTTCCTGTTCAGCGAATTCAAGTTCAGATTGAGGCAGGATGATTTCTGGTTCCACCCAATCTTCTTCTGGAAAAGGTGGAGCGTCAAGTACAACATCTGCTGTCAGAATTTCACCCGTTTCCATATCAATAGGAGGCAAATCGAGTAAGGCCTTTTCAGCCTCTTCTTGTTCTAATCTAGCCTCTTCCTCAGCCTTTTGGCGAGCTTTTTCTTCTTGTTTGACAAAGCGTTCCTCTTTTCGACGCTCATGTCCTTCCCACCATTTAGCAAAGCCTCTACTGAAAAATTCAGCAATATCGTAAACAGACCAAGGACTGACTAGGAGGGCACCCACTAAAATCAAGATAGAACCAATAAAGTAAGTGCCGATATTTGAAAAGAGAAAGGCGGTTGGAATATAAAGAGCGACACCAATCAAGCCCCCTCCAGCAAAACTGGTCGTTCGAAAACCAGTCAGATCCGTCACAACCTGAGCCATGGTCCCTTTTAGAACGGACTTGTCTAAACCATATTTCCAAACCAAGTAGGCCTCAAAAATCAAGAGTAAGCCAGCAAATATGGTGAAAAATCCTGATAGGAGTCCTTCCTGTTTTCGTATCCACTTGAAAAAGAAGAGGTAGAGCAGGATACCAAATATTGCCAGATAAGCTAAGCTACCCACCAGCAAGCGAATTAAATTGTAAAGAGTGATACCTGCAGCCCCTAATTTGAAGGCTGCGAAAATCAATAAAAGTGCGATTCCCAACGAAATCAACATTCGTTGAATCGCTTCTTTTCTTTCGACTTCTGCTTTAGACGGTCTCCGTCTTGTTTTACTTGTATTCTTGTTTGCCATTCTTCTATTATACCATATTTCACAAACATTTCGGAAAGAGAAAAAGACTGCACCAAACGGTCCAATCTTTTCATTTTATATCTATTTTTTATGCTTGTGGTTTGCGTAGGTAACCATAGACTACTCCACTTACGATTGCTCCTACCAAGACAAAAACGAGGTAAAGAAGGGCATTAGAAGTAAGGGCGATCACGAAGATTCCTCCGTGTGGAGCCATGAGTTTGATACCAGTAAGACCAACGAGTCCACCTGCTACTGCCGAACCAAGGATAAAGCTTGGAATCGCACGAGCTGGGTCAGCGGCACCAAATGGAATCGCTCCCTCAGTGATGAATGACAAGCCCATGATGATGTTTGTCAAGCCAGAGTTGCGTTCTTCTTTGGTAAATTTGTCTTTAAAGAGAAGCGTTGCGACAAAGATTGCAAGTGGTGGCACCATTCCTCCAGCCATAACTGCTGCCATAGCCACAGAACCACCTGAAGAAACAGTTGCCGCAAGCGTACCTGTACCAAAGACATAAGCTGCTTTATTGACTGGTCCACCCATATCGACAGCCATCATTCCACCAAGGACGATACCGAGAAGGACAGCTGAACCGCCACCAAGACTGCCAAGGAAGTCATTCATAGCAGTGTTGATTGCTGCCATTGGGATGTTCACAGCTAGCATGACAAATCCTGTCAAGATTGTTCCAAGAAGTGGCAAGAGAAGGATTGACTTAGCACCTTCAAGTGAACGTGGAACTTTAACGTATTTCTTAATAGCAAGAACCAAAGCACCTGCGATAAATCCACCCACAAGGGCACCTAGGAAACCAGATGAGACACCTGCAAGAGTTGAAGTTACTTCACCACCAGCGGCATAAGGAATTTTACCAAAGGCAAAACCTTCTTTGGCAATAGCACCAGCCACGAAACCTGCTACCAAACCTGGTTTTTCAGCGATAGAGTAGGCAACATAACCTGCAAAGACTGGAAGCATCAAACCAAAGGCTGCACCACCAATTTTCATGAACATAGAAGCTAGTTCATGGTAAGAACCAAGATTACCAAGGTTTTCATTTGGAACACCCAAAGCACCATCAATCAAGAAGGCAAGGGCAATCATGATACCACCACCGATAACAAATGGCAACATTTGGGATACGCCACTCATCAAGTGTTTGTAGAAGGCACCACCAAGGCTTTGTTTTTCGTTAGAGGCTGTTGCAGCTTTTGTTCCATTAGCAGCACGGTAGACTTCAGCATCTCCTGAAAGAGCCAAGTTAATTAACTCTTCTGTCTTACGGATACCGTCAGCAACTGGACGATTGATCAATGGTTTGCCATCGAAACGATCCATTTCAACTGCCTTGTCTGCTGCGATGATAACAGCTTTAGCCTTACGGATGTCTTCAGCAGTTAGTTGGTTCCCAACACCGCTAGCACCGTTGGTTTCGACCTTAATTCCAACACCCATTTCAGCAGCCACTTTTTGAAGAGCTTCTTGGGCCATGTAAGTGTGAGCAATACCTGTCGTACAAGCTGTAACAGCTACGATAAAGTCACCAGTTTCATTAGTATGCACTTGAACAGGCTCTTCAGTTTTTTCTGAAGCTTTGTCAAAAAGTTCAATAACTTGGTCAGCTGATGTTGCTTGACGAAGTTTGTCAGCAAAGCCGTCTTTCATCAAGTATTGAGACAATTCCGCCAAGGCAGCCAAGTGAGTGTCATTGGCACCTTCTGGAGCCGCAATCATGAAGAAGAGGTCAGTTGCTTGCCCGTCCAAGCTCTCATAGTCAACTCCCTTGTTTGACTTAGCAAAGAGAACAGTCGCTTCTTTGACAGCAGCATTTTTGCTATGAGGCATTGCGATACCATCACCCAAACCTGTAGAAGTCAAAGCTTCACGCGCCAAAATTCCTTCTTTAAAGATTTCAAAATCTGTCACATAACCGTGGTCTGTCAAACTTTTAATCATCTCGTCGATGACAGCTGTTTTTTCAGTCGCCTGCAAATCCAGCAACATAACATCTTTTCTCAATAGGTCTTGAATTTTCATCGTTTTTCTACCTCAACTTTTTCATATGTTTCTTTAATAAATTCTGCCGTTGCCAAGTCATCTGAGAATGTCGTTGCTGTTCCACAAGCAACTCCCCATTTGAAGGCTTCTACTGCGTCTTTTGATTTGACAAATTCACCTGTGAACCCGGCAACCATAGAATCACCAGCTCCAACTGAATTTTTGACTGTTCCCTTAATAGGTTTTGCGAAGTAAGCTCCCTCAGATGTGACAAGAAGGGCACCATCACCAGCCATAGAGATAATGACGTTTTGAGCACCTTTAGCCAGTAACTCTCGCGCGTATTTCTCAATTTCATCTAAACTGTCTAGTTTAACCCCAAAAATCGCTCCAAGTTCATGATTGTTTGGTTTGACCAAAAGTGGCTGGTAGTCCAAACTATCAATCAAGGTCTGACCTTCAAAGTCACAAACCACTTGCGCACCAGTATGGCGCGTCAAGACAATCAAATCCTTATAGATAACATTGCCTAGATTTTTAGCACTTGAACCAGCAAACACAACCGTATCTTCTGCTGTCAGACTAGATAAAATAGCTTTCAATTCTTCTAGCTGAGCCGGCTTAACATTTGGACCAGTCCCATTGATTTCTGTTTCTTGGTCTGCTTTGATTTTAACATTGATACGAGTATCTTCTGCCACTTGGACAAAACGCGTCTCGATTTCTTCATCAGCCAAAGTATCTGTGATAAATTTACCAGTAAAGCCTCCGATAAATCCTGTCGCTGTATTTGGAATATCTAAGCGTTTCAAGACACGACTGACATTGATTCCTTTCCCACCAGCAAACTTATCATCACTGTCCATACGATTGACACTACCAACTTGGACTTGGTCCAAACGAACGATATAGTCAATGGATGGATTGAGTGTGACTGTATAAATCATACTTCTATTACCTCCGTTTTCTCCTTAATAGCCTGCAAGAGCTCATGCCCTTGACTTGTGATAACGATAGCGCGTTTGAGGGGTGCTACCTTGGCAAAGCAAGTTTGTCCAATTTTAGACGAATCCACCAAGACATAGGTCTGTTTGGCATTCTCTAAAATAGCTCGCTTCACAGCTCCCTCCTCCATATCAGGAGTCGTATAATAACCATCGTCAACACCATTCATCCCGATAAAGGCACGGTCAAAGTGCAATTGGTTAATCTGGTTAAGAGCAACGCCCCCGATGCTAGCATCTGTCGCCATCTTGACACTTCCTCCAACCATGACCGTTGGAATCTGCTTTTCAACCAACTGAGCGGCATGGTGAATCGAATTGGTCACGACTGTAACATTCTTATTGACCAATTCATGAATCAAAAAAGCAGTTGTTGTTCCAGCATCAATAAAGATGACATCTTGTTCCTTGATGAGAGAAGCAGCCTTCTGAGCAAGCAACTTCTTTTCTTGAAGGTTTTTGACAGATTTCTCTTGAATGGTTTCTTCTTCCTGCAAGGAGTGGGGCAATTCTGCTCCACCATGCACGCGACGAAGCTTGTTTTCCTCTTCCAACTCATCCAAGTCTCTTCGAACCGTTGATTCTGAGGTCTCTAACAAACTAACTAATTTTTCTAGAGAAACTACATGATGTTGATGTAACTCCTCTAAAATCAGTTGCTTCCGCTCTGTTTTTAACACCGAATCACCTCCTGTTATCGTTTACACTATTCATTCTATCACACTTTCTTTTAAAGTCAAGCATTTTTTATCATTTTCTTTCAAATTCTATCATTTTTTCTTATTTTCAGAATTTTTATTGCAAGATAAGTATCTTTATGGTAGACTATTTGAGTAAGTATTGGAAGATTACTCAAGAGGCTTAAGAGGCCGTGTTGGAAACGCGGTAGGCGTGTAACAGCGTGCGTGGGTTCGAATCCCATGTCTTCCGTGGAAAAGAAAAATTATTTCTAGGATGCAACAAATGTTGTATCCTTTTTTGTATCCCTTTTTTAAAAATAGGGTCTGTTTTAGGCTCTATTTGTGACTCCTTTGTTGTATCCTTTTTCGCAAAAGAATACAAAGGAATACCAAAGACAAAAATAAAAAACGTTGATTTAACAACGTTTTACCAAGGAATGCAAAAGAATGCAAAGGAATAATGGAGCCGGTGGGAGTCGAACCCACGTCCAAACACCTGCCAACATATTTGTCTACAACCATAGGTTATGTATTAGTTTAACAGTCCCTCGACACATAACTCAAGCCTAGAAACTGCGAGTCTATCAATCTCTTATCAAGCCACTAGACAAGACTCAATCGTATCTCGCTAATAATAAGACCTGTCATTGAACACGAGCAATCCAAATCGGGTCACGCCTGCTGGTTTTTAGGCAGCTAGAGCGTAAGAAGTGTTATTTTTTGCAGTTATATTTAACTGAGCGTTTACGTCGCCACACGAGTCGCAAAATATGCCTCATAATGCCTGTCGAATCCGTAACGACCCCAAAAGACAATAAAACCATTATACCTTATCTAACACAAAAATGCAAAAAAGAAATCACATACCTAAAAAGATACTATTCGAGAAATTTAGCAAACTGGGAGACTAACTACAACTTTCTCAGTGCATAACTTTACGATTGTGAATAGAGCTTACGAAATCCACTTAACACATACCTAAGATAAAGCTATCTGTTTTGAAGAAATTCACGAAGAGAATTATTCTAAAATACTTTCAGATGAGAATTTTCCTACTCTCTTTGTTTCAATTCATTTGAGTTTAAAAACCATAAAATAAATCCTTATATTATTCGGAATAATTTTTACTTGTTAAACTAAAATAAATAGCTTTCATTCGAACTTTAATAGACTATGAAAACCAGTGGAACTTACCCTGACACGGAATTCCACTGGTTTTTTCGATTTTTATCAGATTAACTTCTACTATTCTTAGCTGTGAAAATTAGTTTAGGACTTTAACTTATTTTCAATCTTCTAATCTAAAGGACACTTCCAGTAAAGAAAAATCAGGGTTCTCCTGACTTTTACTTAGCTAATTCTCTTTCTCGTTCTTTCATTATTTTATGATTTTCATACAAACGGGATAAGAACTTAGAAATTTCTTTTAAGATAGAATAGGTTGGCACTGCGACAATCATTCCAACTACACCATAGATATTGCTTGACAACAAAAGTAAAACCAAAATCGTGATTGGATGAACCTTCATAACACTTCCTACGATTCGAGGATATAAGATATTACCATCTACCTGCTGAATAACAAGCATATAAATCACTGCAAGCAGCATTCTATGGGGATCAGTGAATATATTTGCGATGATCATAGGAATCAAACCAATACTTGGGCCCACATAAGGAATTAAATTGGCTACACCAGAAAAAATAGCAAAAACTAAAGCATATTTTAAACCAATAATACTATAGCCAATATAAGCCAAACAACCTATAATGATTGCGTCAATCGAAACTCCACTAATATAGCGAGCAATCGTCGCATTTAAATTCTTTAATAAGCCTGCAATATGCAAGCGATCCCTCTTTAGAATCGTTCTTTCAAGCATGGGCAAGAATTTATGTCCATCTAATAAGAAATAAACCAAAAAAACTGGAGTCATAATCAAAATCAAAACAGTACTGATAAGAGCTGACAAGACGCTCCCCACACTATTTGATACGCTATTTAGGATATTTTGAAGAATATCAACATAGGATAAGTTTAGTTGCTGAATTGTAGCTTCTACATCCAAATTCTGGAGCGCAGGATAATTAGATAAGTCTATGATTAAGTCTTGTACTCGACTATAAATAGTTTGACTAGATATAATCAAACTAGATAACTGATTGACCAAAATCGGTAAGAGATAGACTACCCCAATAACTAGCCCCCAAACCAAAGCACACAAGGTAATTAAAATACCAAGTAGACGATTGAGTTTACAGACTTTATTTAAGAAAGTAACAATAGGGTTTGTCAAATAATAAAGAAAGCCCCCTAATAAAAATGGAATCATAATTGTATTAAGCACGCTAACAAAAGGGTTAATCAAAGACCCCATCTGTCTCCATAGGTAAAAGATGATGGTTAAGAGTAAAATTTCTGTGGTCCAAAAAAATAATTTATTTCTACGAAACATGAGTTACCTCCCTCACTCTATTTTACCATATTTTCAAAAAGCTTAACGGATGAATTATTAAAGCAAGAATATTTTTTTTCTTTATGATAGAATAAGACTACTATGAAAAAAATATTTTTAACTTTATTAACTGTCTCCTTTTTAGGAGGTGCATCTACTGTTGCTGCTCAAGATTTTAATATTGCTGCTAAACATGCCATTGCTGTTGAGGCAAATACTGGTAAAATTCTCTATGAGAAGGATGCAACGCAACCTGTCGAAATTGCTTCCATAACAAAATTGATTACTGTTTATCTGGTCTATGAAGCTCTGGAAAATGGAAGTATCACACTATCCACCCCAGTAGATATTTCTGATTATCCTTATCAATTGACGACAAATTCTGAAGCCAGTAATGTTCCTATGGAGGCCCGTAATTATACTGTCGAAGAGTTGCTTGAAGCAACTCTGGTATCTAGTGCCAACAGCGCCGCTATTGCCCTAGCTGAGAAAATTGCTGGCTCAGAAAAAGATTTCGTCGATATGATGAGGGCAAAACTCTTGGAATGGGGAATTCAGGATGCCACTGTTGTCAATACGACAGGTCTTAACAATGAGACACTAGGGGATAATATTTACCCGGGTTCAAAAAAAGATGATGAAAACAAGCTCAGTGCTTATGATGTCGCTATCGTTGCCCGCAACCTCATCAAAAAATACCCACAAGTTTTGGAAATCACCAAAAAACCTTCTTCTACTTTTGATGGGATAACAATCACTTCAACCAACTACATGTTAGAAGGTATGCCTGCTTACCGTGGTGGTTTTGATGGACTGAAAACAGGAACAACAGACAAAGCTGGAGAATCTTTTGTTGGTACTACTGTCGAAAAAGGCATGAGAGTCATCACAGTTGTTTTAAATGCAGATCATCAAGACAATAATCCCTACGCTCGTTTCACAGCTACATCTTCACTAATGGATTATATCTCTTCGACATTCACACTTCGTAAAATCGTTCAGCAAGGCGATGCCTATCAAGATAGCAAAGCCCCTGTACAAGATGGAAAAGAAGATACAGTAACTGCAGTGGCCCCAGAGGATATCTATCTAATCGAACGTGTTGGGAATCAATCTTCCCAATCTATTCAATTCACACCTGATTCTAAAGCAATCCCAGCACCACTTGAAGCCGGAACAGTGGTTGGTCATTTAAGTTATGAAGACAAGGACTTGATCGGTCAAGGTTACATCACCACAGAGCGCCCTAGTTTCGAAATGGTTGCAGAAAAGAATGTTGAAAAAGCCTTCTTCTTAAAAGTTTGGTGGAATCAGTTTGTCCGCTTTGTTAATGAGAAATTATAAAAAAATCGCGGTTTAAAATCGCGATTTTTTTAGGCTCTATAATATTTGTAGTGGGTAAATCCTCTATAGATATTATGGAGCCTATTTTTGTATAGAAAAAAAGTCCCATAAGATCTATAATGAAAAGCGACCAAACAACTCATTAGAAAGATTCATATGGAACAATTACATTTTATCACAAAACTGCTCGATATCAAAGACCCTAATATCCAATTTATGGATATCATCAATAGGGATACACACAAGGAAATTATCGCTAAACTGGATTATGAGGCCCCCTCTTGTCCTGATTGCGAAAGTCAAATGAAGAAATATGACTTTCAAAAACCGTCTAAAATTCCTTACCTCGAAACGACTGGTATGCCTACTAGAATACTTCTTAAAAAGCGTCGATTTAAGTGCTATCATTGCTCTAAAATAATGGTCTCAGAGACCCCTCTCGTCAAGAAGAATCACCAAATCCCTCGTATTATCAACCAAAAAATTGCGCAAAAGTTGATTGAAAAGACTTCTATGACCGATATCGCTCATCAACTGGCTATTTCAACTTCAACTGTCATTCGCAAGCTTAATGACTTCCGTTTTAAGCCTGATTTTTCTAGTCTTCCTAAGATTATGTCCTGGGACGAGTATGCCTTCACTAAGGGAAAGATGAGTTTCATTGCACAAGATTTTGATAATCTCAACATCATCACTGTTCTTGAAGGCAGAACACAGGCTATCATACGAAATCACTTTCTGCGCTACGATAGAGTCGTTCGTTGTCAGGTGAAAATCATTACGATGGATATGTTTAGTCCTTATTATGACTTGGCTAAACAGCTTTTTCCATGTGCTAAAATTGTTCTAGATCGTTTTCATATTGTGCAACACTTAAGCCGTGCTATAAGTCGTGTCCGTGTTCAAATCATGAATCAATTTGAGCGAAAATCCCATGAATATAAGGCTATTAAACGCTACTGGAAACTCATTCAACAGGATAGTCGTAAATTGAGTGATAAACGATTTTATCGCCCTACTTTTCGTATGCACTTGACGAATAAAGAAATTCTAGATAAGCTTTTGAGCTATTCAGAAGACTTGAAACACCACTACAATGTCTATCAACTCTTACTCTTTCACTTTCAGAACAAGGAGCCAGACAAATTTTTCGGACTCATTGAGGACAATCTTAAACAGATTCATCCTCTTTTTCAGACTGTCTTTAAAACCTTCCTCAAGGATAAAGAAAAGATTGTCAATGCCCTTCAACTACCTTATTCTAATGCCAAATTAGAAGCAACTAATAATCTCATCAAACTTATCAAACGAAATGCCTTTGGATTTCGGAACTTTGAAAACTTCAAAAAAAGGATTTTTATCGCTCTCAACATCAAAAAAGAAAGGACGAATTTCGTCCTTTCTAGATCTTAGCTTTTCTTCAACCCACTACAGTTGACAAAGAGCC
>NZ_CFGI01000002.1 GCF_001347015.1 Streptococcus pneumoniae | reverse complement strand
CGCAACCAAGGGAAGTGACGACACAACCAGTCAGGCATCTAGCGCAAGTATCACTCCGACAGAGCATACAGTGACTACAAATACACTAGTCAAACCATACAAACAAAATGTTACAGATAATGATTTGTTAGACGCTGTAAATGCTGAACACAAACAGACTGTTAATCTGAAAGATGGAACTAGCTATCCTACAACAGATGGTTTCCATGATATTGAACTTACAGTGACATATGAAGATGGTAGTACGGAAAATGTACCAGCCAAATACAAAGTTACAGATGCTTCTAAAGGGGCTATCGACCAAGCGGCTGAGACTAAGAAAGATGAAATTGATAAGCGTACCGACTTGACGAAAGAAGAGAAGGACAAAGCGAAATCTGATGTTGAAACAGCAGCAAAAGACGCTAAGAAAGCTATTGACGACGCTCCAACTAACGATAAAGTAGAAGAAGCGAAGACCAATGGTAAACAAGCTATCGATAACATCAATCCACAGCCTGCTCCTCGTCCAAACCCAACACCAACTCCACGTCCTGACGACAGTACTAACACTAACAACGGTGGTAACACTAACAACGGTGGTAACACCAACAACGGCGGTACTACTACCCCTGCTGACAGCAATAGCAACAGTACGACACCGGGTAACAGTGGTAATACTCCAGCCCCTGGTGTGACGACAGACAATAGTAGTAATAGCAATCCTGCTACTCCATCGTCTACTGTTGGACAGGCTCAAGCAAGTACTCCAGCTCAAGAAACACCAGTTTCTACATCTACTTCAAACAATTCAGGCACTACAGTGACTCCTAGCGAGACTCGTCCTGTTGACAAGTCTGAACTTGCTCGATTGGTTGAAGAACTGGAAACTCGTTTGAAAGACTTGGATGGTATTGATCAATCTGTCATCGACGCTGCGAAGGTCATTCTCGGAGAGGGTCAAGAAGCCCTTAGAAATGCTGACTTGACAGAAGCAGGCTTGAGAGAGATGACTGCCAAGGTCAAAGAAGCACTCGAATCCTTGAAAGGCAAGCAAGCGACTAAGGATGAAGAAGAAATGAAAGAAACAAGGAAAGAACAAGGTCATCTTCCATACGGTACGATGATTGGCAGCCTGCTCGCCCTTCTTGGTCTCCTTCTCTTCCTCATCGCTCGTCGTAAGAAAGAGTCAGAACTCAAGAAATTGACCAAGGAATTGACTAAGGTTCTGCAAGAAAGCGATCTTACAAATGTAGATGCCAAAGTCCTCGACCAAGCACGAGAAGCTCTCGCTCAAGCGGTTGCCTTCCTAGCCAATGAGAAAGAATCTGAGCACACAGAAGATGAGTTGATTGAGAAACTCAAAGCTATTCTTGCTCAGTTAAGATAAGTCAAGCTTAGACTAGTCGGAAACCAGCTAGAATAGTAGTTGAAAGAGCAACGGTGAAAGCCGTTGCTCTTTTTGATATTTTTTTCGTATTTCATAAACATTTCATATTTGGGTTTTATAATAGTCTTACAAATATGGAGGTGGCAAATGAATCCAATCCAAAGAGCTTGGGCTTATGTCAGCAGAAAACGACTGAGAAGTTTTATTTTATTTCTGATTTTATTGATCTTATTAGCAGGAATTTCAGCCTGTTTGACGCTGATGAAGTCCAACAAAACAGTGGAAACCAATCTTTATAAATCACTCAATACCTCTTTTTCTATTAAGAAGATAGAAAATGGTCAGACATTCAAGTTGTCAGAGTTAGCGGCTGTGAACAAGATTAAGGGACTGGAAAATGTCTCTCCTGAACTGGAGACGATTGCAAAATTAAAAGACAAGGAAGCAGTGAGTGGCGAGCAGAGCGTGGAGCGTGATGATTTGTCAGCTGCGGATAAGAACTTGGTTAGCTTAACGACTCTTGAGGATTCATCTAAGGATGTGACCTTTACCAGCTCGGCTTTCAACTTAAAAGAAGGCCGACACCTTCAAAAAGGAGATTCCAAGAAAATCATCATCCACGAAGAGTTGGCTAAGAAGAACGGTCTTTCGCTTCATGACAAGATTGCCTTAGATGCTGGTCAGTCAGAATCTGGAAAAGGACAAACTGTCGAGTATGAAATCGTTGGCATCTTTTCTGGTAAAAAACAGGAGAAATTCACAGGCTTGTCTTCTGACTTCAGTGAAAACCAGGTCTTTACAGACTATGAAAGTAGCCAAACCCTTTTGGGCAATAGTGAACCTCAAGTTAGTGCAGCGCGCTTCTATGTAGAAAATCCTAAGGAAATGGACGGACTCTTGAAGCAGGTAGAAAACTTGGCCTTGGAGAATCAAGGATACCAAGTCGAAAAGGAAAGCAAGGCTTTTGAACAAATCAAAGACTCAGTTGCTACCTTCCAAACCTTTCTGACCATCTTCCTTTATGGGATGTTGATAGCAGGAGCAGGGGCTTTGATTTTGGTCTTGTCTCTCTGGTTGAGAGAAAGGGTCTACGAAGTGGGGATTTTACTGGCACTTGGCAAAGGCAAGAGCTCAATCTTCCTACAATTCTGTTTAGAGGTAGTTTTGGTATCTCTCGGTGCTTTGCTTCCAGCATTTGCTACAGGAAAGGCAATCACATCTTACCTACTCCAAACACTACTAGCAAGTGGAGAACAGGCAAGTTTACAAGACACGCTAGCTAAAGCAAGCAGTCTATCAACTAATATCCTATCATTTGCAGAATCCTATGTTTTTCTAGTTCTGCTTAGTTGCTTATCTGTATCCCTTTGTTTCCTATTCTTATTTAGAAAATCGCCGAAAGAAATTTTATCATCTATTAGTTAATACTCTTCGAAAATCAAATTTAAACCGTGTCAGCTTCGCCTTGCCGTACTCAAGTACAGCCTGCGGCTAGCTTCCTAGTTTAATCTTTGATTTTCATTGAGTATAAGAAGGAGAAATCATGACTTTATTACAATTACAAGATCTTACCTACCGTTATAAGAACACTGCTGAAGCAGTCCTATATCAGATCAATTATAATTTTGAACCCGGGAAATTTTACAGTATTATTGGTGAGTCAGGAGCAGGGAAATCCACTCTCTTGTCCCTCCTTGCTGGTTTAGATAGTCCTGTTGAAGGTTCGATCCTTTTCCAAGGAGAGGATATTCGTAAGAAGGGCTATTCCTACCATCGCATGCACCATATTTCCCTGGTCTTTCAAAATTATAACTTGATAGATTATCTTTCTCCACTGGAAAATATCCGCTTGGTCAACAAAAAGGCAAGCAAGGATACACTTCTTGAGCTTGGTTTGGATGAAAGTCAGATCAAGCGGAATGTTCTCCAGTTATCAGGTGGTCAACAACAACGTGTTGCCATTGCTCGTAGTTTGGTCTCAGAAGCTCCAGTTATTCTAGCGGATGAGCCAACGGGAAATCTGGATCCTAAAACTGCTGGAGATATTGTCGAACTGCTCAAATCACTTGCTCAGAAAACAGGTAAATGTGTCATCGTCGTCACCCACAGCAAAGAAGTGGCACAAGCGTCAGATATTACACTTGAATTGAAGGATAAGAAACTGACTGAAATATAGAATCTAGTTATTAAACTTTAAAATAGTATTAGCTGGTAACCGGATACGTGTAAAGTAATAATAAACGAAGTGAGTCTTTAACAACTATTTCCCGCAGTAGTGATAGCCTAGATAATAACAAAGTTATTATCTAGGCCGGAATTTTTGAGACATATGGCTCAAAAATTAGGGATGAAATTCCTACAGGAAGTTGCTCCCGTCCGCACAATCTAAGGGAAATAGTAAAAAATTATTTTATATAAGTTATAAGACATTGAAATAGAACAAAATCTAGAAAGGGAACCTATGTTACACAATGCATTTGCCTATGTCACAAGGAAGTTTTTCAAATCGATTGTCATCTTCCTGATTATTCTCCTTATGGCGAGCTTGAGTTTGGTCGGCTTGTCGATCAAGGGAGCTACTGCCAAAGCTTCTCAGGAGACCTTTAAAAATATCACCAACAGTTTCTCCATGCAAATCAATCGTCGCGTCAATCAAGGAACGCCACGTGGTGCTGGGAATATTAAGGGTGAAGACATCAAAAAAATCACCGAAAACAAGGCCATCGAGTCTTATGTGAAACGCATCAACGCTATCGGAGATTTGACTGGATATGAACTCATCGAAACGCCAGATACCAAGAAAAATCTAACACCTGACCGTGCTAAACATTTTGGAAGCAGCTTGATGATTACAGGTGTCAATGACTCCTCTAAAGAAGACAAGTTTGTTTCCGGTTCTTATAAGCTGGTCGAAGGTGAGCACTTAACAAACGACGACAAGGACAAGATTCTTCTGCACAAGGACTTAGCAGCCAAACACGGCTGGAAAGTCGGGGATAAGGTCAAACTAGACTCCAATATCTATGATGCAGACAATGAAAAAGGTGCCAAGGAAACAGTCGAAGTGACAATCAAGGGTCTCTTTGATGGTCACAATAAGTCGGCAGTAACCTACTCACAAGAGCTCTACGAAAACACAGCTATCACAGACATTCACACTGCTGCAAAACTTTATGGATACACAGAAGACACAGCTATTTATGGGGACGCAACCTTCTTTGTAACAGCAGACAAGAACTTGGATGATGTCATGAAAGAGTTGAATGGTATCAGCGGTATCAACTGGAAGAGCTATACACTGGTGAAGAGTTCCTCTAACTATCCAGCTCTTGAGCAATCCATCTCTGGTATGTACAAGATGGCCAACCTCCTCTTCTGGGGCAGCTTGAGCTTCTCAGTCCTTCTCCTTGCCCTCTTGCTTAGTCTTTGGATTAACGCCCGTCGTAAGGAAGTGGGAATTCTCCTCTCTATCGGTCTCAAGCAGGCAAGTATCTTGGGTCAATTTATTACTGAATCCATCTTGATTGCCATCCCTGCTCTTGTTTCTGCTTACTTCCTAGCCAACTATGCAGCTCGTGCAATCGGAAACACCGTCCTTGCCAATGTCACTTCAGGTGTTGCCAAGCAAGCTAGCAAGGCGGCTCAAGCCTCTAACCTTGGTGGTGGTGCAGAAGTAGATGGCTTTAGCAAGACCTTGTCGAGCCTAGATATTTCCATTCAGACATCAGACTTTATCATCGTCTTTGTCCTTGCCTTGGTTCTAGTGGTTCTCGTTATGGCGCTTGCTTCAAGCAATCTCCTTAGAAAACAACCAAAAGAGCTTTTGCTGGATGGTGAATAATACTGATGCCAGACTGAAAAATGAGGCTAGCAACTGAAAGTTCTAAAATGATAAATGAAGCAGAAAGCAATGGTGAAAATCATTGCTTTCTTTGTACTTTAGTACTTAAATATGATATACTAAGGTTATGGAATTTATTAGAAAGGAGTTTCGCAACTTATATATGGAATTGTGCATAAAAATCTATAGAAATCTTATCTTGAAAATAGATAGATAAATCTGTAGAAGCCTCTCCATATCGCAAACATAGGCTAGTAGACCTAGGCAGGGTCTACCTTGGAAAATATAGATTAGTGAGGAAAAATAAACATTATGAGACAAACAAATGTTAGAGGAAGCTTGTCCCTCCGTGGCTTTAGAAAATTGAGAACTGGTGCAATTGTTGCGACAGGTGTGATTCTACTGGGTCTGGGCTTTTTAGCTCCAACTGTGTCAGCAAGTGAACAAGATGGTGTCTGGGTAGCCAGAACAGTTGAGGAAGTGAAAGCTGATCTTCAAAAAGAAGGTGATTTATTTAAGTATGTCATTAAGTGGGGAGATACATTAAGTGTTATCAGCGAAGCAAGCAATATCCCTGTAGATGTACTCCAAGAAATGAATCAAGCTTCAGGCAAGAATTTATTCTTACCGCACAATGAATTGTACTTTACCGAAGCTGAAACGGTTTCAGATACAGTCACAAAACACAAGATTGTCATCAAAGAAAGTGGTGCAAGTGGCGAAGTTCGCACTTACGAAGTCTTGCTCAAGAAAGATCAGGAAACAAAAGCTGTTACCTTTGAATTAACAGATGTCACTGAGAAAGTTGAAAAAATGACTGTGAACTATAGCCCAGTTTATCAGCCTGTATCAGCTCCAGTAGTGGAAAGTGCGGAAGAATCAGTTGAAGAACTTGCCCCAGTGACACCAGTAGAGACAAGCCCAGAAGTTAAAGAAGAAACAGAAGCTCCAGTAGCGCCAAAAGCAGAGGAGCCAGTGACACCCGCACCGAAAGCAGAAGAAGCAGCGACTACTCCAGCACCGAAAGTAGAAGCGCCAACAGAATCATCTGAACCAAAAGGAACAGAGCCAGAGGTAGCTAAACCAGCTGAACCAAACGCAGAAACTCCAACGCCGAAAGTAGAAGAGCCAACTACTCCAACACCTAAAGAAGATGTAACTGAAGGAAAAATAGAAGCGCCGAAAGTTGAACAACCAGAGGCGTCAGCTGAACCAACAGAACCAGCGCCAGTGGTAGAGGAAGGCACTTCAGGAGAACAAGATCAACCAGCAGAAGAAACCCCAGCACCATCAAAACCAGAAACACCATCTTCAACAGAAGAAGTAGCAAAGGAAGCTGAAGGAACAGAGCCAGAGGCAGCGAAACCAACTGAACCAAAAGTAGAAGCTCCAACAGAATCTACTGAAGCTTCAGGAACTTCAGTAGAATCAATACCTGAAGGAACAGTGGAATCAGAATCAACTCCAAAAGAAACAGGTGAAGAAGAGAGACTAGCACCTAAAGAAGATGCATCAGAAGGAACTACACCAGGTGCAACAGCAGAGACAGGCACAACAACAGAAGAAGGAACTTCAGACGTAACTTCAGGGGGAACAGGAGAAGCTTCAGGAACACCAGAAGGAACTTCAGGAGTAGCAGGAGAAACACTGACTCCAGCATCGAAAGCGGAAGAGCCAGTAACACCGAAAGGGGAAGTACCGGCTGTACCACAAAAGGAAGTGCAGACTGTATTTAAATCGGAAGTGAGTCAAGCATCTGCTGGCAATGTTTTGGTGGGAATTAAAGGAGAATTTTTAACACCAGATCAACAAGCTATCTTAGATTCTCTTAATAAGATTCGTAAAGAGGCTTTTGAGGAGAAATTAGTAGATAAGTATGTTCCGATTAAGTGGTCAACACAACTGGAAAAAACGGCTCTTATGAGAGCTGCTGAGTCTTCTATTACGAATGCCCATGCTCGTCTCTCTAACAAAGATATTTGGACAGCTTTTCCAACTGGTACTAGAACATTTGGAGAAAACTTGGCGTGGAATTATAAAGGATTTGCAGAGGCGATTGAGCAATGGTACTCAGAAAAAGCCGATTATATTAAAGAATCAAAGGGTGAGACAGTTGCCGGTCAGACTGGTCATTATAAATCATTGATAAATCCTCTATATACTTATACAGGTCTTGGTGCATTTAATAACCCTCGTCATGAACGTCACTGGATTACTGTTGCACAAATTTTAGGAGATAAGGTCGACTCGGAGGCTTTAGTTGGACAGTATGGACCAGCAATTCAAGAATCAGAGGTGACAGAATCTCAACTTGCGTCACTTAAAACAAAAGCTGATATTGTCGAAAACATATCTGAAGAAGAAACTAATAGTAAAGATGTTAATTCACAGGAAGCGACTTCAGAAACAAAAGATGTAACATCGCACGGTAATGGAGCAACAGATGAAGCAAAGACTGTAGAATCTACGGAAAGCACAGAGAAAAGTCAAGTAGAACCAGTTGAAAACACATCAGCTCCGGATACGGCAGAAACAGGAAAAACATCTGTAGCTCCATCATCAGACTCAGAAGAAGTATCGACCACCACAGAAGAAACTGGAGAAGCGACTTCGTCTGATTCTAACGAGGGTTCAACATCAGGAGATGAAAGTAACGCCGAAACATCAAATAATCCAACAACAGGCGCTACAACTAGTGCTGATTCAGGTGAATCAACTCCTTCAACATTGACCTCTGATGAAACAAAACCAGACGAGGTAGCAAATGAAGCTGAAGGAAAAGAGTCAGAAGAAGTAGGAACATCTGTAACTACGGAACCAGCAACACCAGCGCCAGCAGCAGACTCTACAAATGAGGCGACTAACGAAGGTGAATCAGAAAATCCCGTAGTAGAAGAAACACCAGTTACAGAAGAACAACCTGCTACAGACACGGATTCATCAGCTGCAACAAGTGATTCAGCTGACTCAAATCCATCAACTGGATCAACAGCTACAGAAGGACCAACTACAGGAGATGAAGGAAAAGAAGCTGAAGAAACAGAGTCAGAGGTAGAAAAACCAGCTGGAGATTCAGTATCATCTACAAGTGAGTCAAATGAGGATGGCAATTCAGGCGATTCAACTTCTTCAGTATCAACGTCTAATGGAAAGTCTGAAAAAGAAACAGGAGAAGGAGAGAAACCAGCACCGAAAGAAGCTGAATCAGAAGGAAAAGTTTCAGAAGCTTCAGGAACACCAGAAGGAACTCCAACAGAATCACCTGAAGCAAAAGTAACAGAGCCAGCGGCTGAATCAACAGTTACAGAAGAAACAACACCAGAAGTAACAACTACAGGAGATGAAGAAAAAGACTCAAAAGTAGAAGATACGGATAAAGAAGCAGGTTCAAAAGAAGAAGGTAAAGCCGAAGCAACGGAAGAAGCTTCAACTACTCCATCTGCAGACGCTCCAACTGATAGCAATTCGGTTGACTCGAGTCCGGTAACAGAAACTGGAAACTCAGAATCATCTAATTCAGATTTAGAAAAACCACAAGGTGATGAATCAGCTGTACAAGTAGGATCAGAACCAACAGCGTCAACAGAAGGAACATCTACAGGAAAAGAAGAATCAGCACCAAAAGAAGCAGAAAAAGAAGAAGCGCCAGCACCAGCGGTAGAGAGCCCAACTGCAAGTGAAGCAGGTAATGCAGATAAAACTTCTGTTGATGAAACAGGAAAACAAGATAGCGCAACAAATGCAACAACAGAAACAAACTCAGGAAATCCAGAAACAGAAGTTGAAGAATCAGGACAATCAACTGAAGAAGTTGTAACACCAACTCCAGTAACAGACAATTCCCCTTCAGATACAGGAACTACAAATCAACCTGCAGCTTCGAACCCAAGTTCAGAAGCGCCAGCACTGTCAGCTGAGGATTCAGCTACAAGAGATACAACAGCTCCAGAAACATCGACAAATACAGAAGAAACTGGCGATCAATCAGTTGATTCATCGCATTCAGGAGTAGAAACAGCAACTTCAGGAGAAGCAGAGGAAAATTCACAAAATACTGAAGCTTCGACTGGAGACGGAAACTCAGAGTTACCTAAATCAGATTCAGAAAAATCTCAAGCCGATGCACCAGCTGAAGAACACGAGGATTCAGAGAAGTCTTTAGAGAAAGGAACTGAAGCACCGTTAGAAACAGCAAAAGAAGAAAATTCAAAAACTATAAATGAAGCAGCAAATAGTAGACTAGAAGAAATAGATAAAGTTGATGATGAGTCTAAAAAAACAGAATTAAAAAATGAAGTAAATCGTCTTAAAGAAGAAGGATTAAAATCTATTCAAAATGCTAAAACTAATGAAGAAGCAGCAGAAAAAGCTGAAGAATATCAAGAAAAAATTTACGCTGTAGAAATTCCGAATGAGGAAGTTTCAAAACCAAATTATAGTAAAGAGGGCTTATCTAATGGTCGAAATGATGGGACAACTATAGATGGAAATAGTACGGTCGCAAACAGTGCGCTAACCTCTAGCAATCCATCTTCTCAGCCATCTTCATCTGGAGATTCATCACAAACACAACCTGCGGCAACGTCGGACAGTTCTACAACTGGTAACTCAGGATTCCGAAGAGCAGGAGAATATCAAGCAAGGTCTAGAAGAACAACTCGTTCTGTAAATCAACCAGATGGTACGGTAAACATAAGTTATATGTATGATGAAATGCCAGATATTCATGGTTTCCTATCTGACCCGGGAGAAGATAACACTGTCACAATTCCTGCTGGAACGAGTGAAGCACAGGCGAAAGAGCTAGTAAAAGAAAAAATTCAAGCCAAGATAAAAGATCTAGCTGCTAGAGGGTATCATGTGAAAAATGACATTATTTTTGAACAAGATACTACTGTGAAAAACTTTAACTACGTAGTCACTTTCACTAAGGAAACTACAGGAACTACAGGTTTCAGAATTGCACCAAAAGTTCAAGTGAGAGCTAAAAAAGTTGCAAAAAGAGATTTATCTAATAAAACTAAACAAATAAATATCTACTATAATCTAACAGCTCTTAAAGATATAGCTGGAGCGTTAGGAGAATTAGATGGCGAAAATGTGCTTACTTTCTCTGGAGAGACATCTAAAGAAGACTTAAAACGAGCTGTTGAAGAAAAAACAAAAGCCCAAATCGAGAAACTGAAAAAACAAGGCTTTACAGTTACGTCAAAAACAGACTTAGATCAAATCATTGAAGGCGGAGATAGCTATGACTATGTTGTAGAATTCACAAAAGAAGCCAAAACGCAACCAGTAGGAACTACAGGTTTCAGAATGGCTCCAGCAGTTCAACCACGCGCTAGCAGAAATCGTAGAAGTCTAGAACAACCAGCTCCTCAAAAGGTCAAAGTAAATGTATTTTATAACTTTGATAAAATGAAAGATATTGCAGGTTTTCTAGGGGATATCAATGGAACTCCTCTTGAAGTCGCGGAAGGTTTATCAGATGAACAGGTTAAAGCAGCTGTCAAGAGCCAAGTTGATGCTAAGAAAGAAGAGTTGAGCAAACGTGGCTATACTTTCAAAGAGGACTATGTCTATCAAGCTAATGGGAAAGATTATAACTACGTTGTAACATTTTCAAAAGCAACTAAATAACCTTCATTCCACAAGGAGTGAAATGCAAGCAGAGAGAGCGATAGGCTCTCTTTGTTTTATCTAGTGGTCAGTTGCTTACAGACAAAAGGTCAGTAAGAGGCTATAATAGAAATAGAGTAGGTATTTATTCTAAGAAAAATAAAAAATAGAGAGCAGTTAAAGTATGAAAATTTTAATTGTAGAAGATGAAGAGATGATCCGTGAGGGGGTCAGTGATTATTTGACGGATTGTGGTTATGAAACCATTGAGGCAGCAGATGGGCAAGAAGCCTTGGAGCAATTTTCCAGCTATGAGGTGGCCTTAGTTTTACTAGATATCCAGATGCCCAAGCTCAATGGTCTAGAAGTGCTAGCTGAGATTCGCAAAACCAGCCAAGTCCCTGTCTTGATGCTGACTGCCTTTCAGGATGAGGAATACAAAATGAGTGCCTTTGCCTCTCTGGCAGATGGCTATCTGGAAAAACCATTCTCCCTTTCTCTCTTAAAAGTAAGGGTGGACGCGATTTTCAAGCGCTATTATGATATGGGACGAGTCTTCTCCTATAAGGATGCCAAGGTGGACTTTGAAAGCTACAGTGCCAGCCTAGCAGGTCAAGAAGTGGCTATCAATGCTAAAGAGTTGGAAATTCTTGATTATTTAGTGAAAAATGAAGGACGAGCCTTGACTCGATCTCAGATAATCGATGCGGTCTGGAAAGCGACAGATGAGGTTCCCTTTGACCGTGTTATTGATGTTTATATCAAGGAACTGCGGAAAAAGCTAGACTTGGATTGTATCCACACTGTGCGCAATGTTGGTTATAAATTGGAGCGAAAATGAAACGAACAGGTTTATTTAAAAAGATATTTATCTATACCTTCTCGATTTTTAGTGTTCTGGTTATCTGCCTTCATTTAGCTATTTATTTTCTCTTTCCCTCGACTTATCTGAGCCATCGTCAGGAAACCATTGGCCAGAAAGCGACAGCCATTGCCCAGTCCCTAGAAGGGAAGGACAGGCAGAGTATCGAGCAAGTCTTAGACTTGTATTCCCAGACTAGTGAGATTAAGGGGGCCGTTAAGGGTGAGATGACTGAGGACAAGTTAGAAGTCAAGGACAATCTTCCTCTGGATACAGACCGCCAGACAACTTCTCTCTTTATCGAGGAGCGTGAGGTGAAAACGCAAGATGGTAGCACTATGACTCTCCAGTTTCTAGCTTCCATGGATTTGCAAAAGGAAGCAGAGCAAATCAGTCTCCAGTTTCTTCCCTATACCCTGCTGGCCTCCTTTCTGATTTCCCTCTTGATTGCTTACATCTACGCTCGGACCATTGTTGCCCCGATTTTGGAAATCAAGCGGGTGACCCGTCGGATGATGGAACTGGATACTCAAGTGCGATTGCGCGTTGATTCTAAGGATGAGATTGGTGATCTCAAGGAACAAATCAATAGCCTCTACCAACATCTTTTGACAGTTATCGCGGACTTGCATGACAAGAATGAAGCCATTCTCCAGCTGGAAAAGATGAAGGTCGAATTCCTACGAGGAGCTTCTCATGAATTGAAAACACCGCTGGCTAGTTTGAAAATCCTAATCGAAAACATTAAAGAAAATATCGGGCGTTATAAGGATAGAGATCACTATCTGGGAGTTGCCTTGGGGATTGTGGATGAGCTCAATCACCATGTTCTCCAGATACTTTCTCTCTCTTCTGTGCAGGAATTACGAGATGATAGGGAAACAATTGATCTTCTCCAGATGACGCAAAGTCTCGTTAAGGATTATGCCTTACTAGCCAAAGAAAGAGAACTCCAGATAGACAATAGTTTAACCCATCAGCAGGCTTATCTAAACCCATCAGTTATGAAGTTAATCCTGTCTAACCTCATCAGTAATGCCATTAAGCACTCTGTTCCAGGTGGCTTAGTTCGAATTGGAGAAAGAAAAGGAGAACTCTTTATTGAGAATAGCTGTAGTCCAGAAGAACAAGAAAAACTAGCCCAGTCTTTTTCTGACAATGCTAGTCGCAAGGCCAAGGGGTCTGGGATGGGGCTCTTTGTGGTCAAGAGTCTATTAGAACATGAAAAATTAGCTTATCGTTTTGAGATGAAGGAGAATCGTTTGACCTTCTTCATAGCTTTTCCAAAAGTCGCCCAAGACTAGGGATAGAAAGGGTTTACATAGATGAAGCTAGAAGAAATTCAATCGAAACTGCGGGAAAAACTAGATTTTTTTGTCAAAAAGTGATAAAATGAACAATGTAAATGGGATGACCCATAAAAATATACAGGAGGCCTGATAAAATGGCAATCGTTTCAGCAGAAAAATTTGTCCAAGCAGCTCGTGACAACGGTTATGCAGTTGGTGGATTTAACACAAACAACCTTGAGTGGACTCAAGCTATCTTGCGCGCAGCAGAAGCTAAAAAAGCTCCAGTTTTGATCCAAACTTCAATGGGTGCTGCTAAATACATGGGTGGTTACAAAGTTGCTCGCAACTTGATCGCTAACCTTGTTGAATCAATGGGTATCACTGTACCAGTAGCTATCCACCTTGACCACGGTCACTACGAAGATGCACTTGAGTGTATCGAAGTTGGTTACACTTCAATCATGTTTGACGGTTCACACCTTCCAGTTGAAGAAAACCTTAAATTGGCTAAAGAAGTTGTTGAAAAAGCACACGTTAAAGGTATCTCAGTAGAAGCTGAAGTTGGTACTATCGGTGGTGAAGAAGACGGAATCATCGGTAAAGGTGAATTGGCTCCAATCGAAGACGCTAAAGCAATGGTTGAAACTGGTATTGACTTCTTGGCAGCTGGTATCGGTAACATCCACGGTCCTTACCCAGCAAACTGGGAAGGTCTTGACCTTGACCACTTGCAAAAATTGACTGAAGCTCTTCCAGGATTCCCAATCGTATTGCACGGTGGTTCAGGTATTCCTGATGAACAAATCCAAGCAGCTATCAAACTTGGTGTTGCCAAAGTTAACGTTAACACTGAATGCCAAATCGCATTCGCTAACGCAACTCGTAAATTTGCTCGTGACTACGAAGCAAACGAAGCAGAATACGACAAGAAAAAACTCTTCGACCCACGTAAATTCTTGGCTGACGGTGTAAAAGCTATCCAAGCATCAGTTGAAGAACGTATCGACGTATTCGGTTCAGAAGGTAAAGCATAATCTAGCTGAATAATACAGAGAAGACCTGCCCATTGGGTGGGTTTTTTGATTTCAAGCTACTCGTTTTAGTATAGTCAACTGAAACTAGACTAGCACAATGCTGCTTCTATAGCGTTTTGAAACTGGAATAGGACGCCATAATTGCTAAAAGATTTCTATAAATTTATTTGATTTTCCTAATCAATTTGTTCGTATCCTATTTCACTCCACTATAAAACATTCTTATCAATTGATTTGAATGCCAAAATTGTATCGCTCCGGTCTTATTTTATTTGGCTATAAAAAAACTCTCCTGGGGAATCCCAGGAGAGTATGAGGTACGACGGGCATGTCGTGCATCTGAGGTGTAAGTCCTCCGAGGGCACCCGCTACCGGTGAACCCAATAGCGATTCCCAAGCCTGACTATCGTGAGGTAGCGGGGAGAGGAAGGGATAGCGAAATCGTGGCTCTACGAACAGGAACGTGATAGTAAGGCGTATATAGCGGATAAGGGGCCCTCAAACTCTAAAGTCCAAAAAGGTAGACGTAACCTATATGCGTAAATCACGAGAGTAAACGAGGAAAGATGTACGACTTATCCCGTGAGGTCTCATGAGCGCTGAAAGTGTAGTAACAACGAATCATGAGAAGTCAGCCGAGCCCATAGTAGTGAGGAAACTTCTGTAATGGAAGTGGAGCGAAGGGGTGACCAACTAATCGAAGTAATCCTACTTCACTTGTGTCTGTAAAACGAGTGGTCTGATAGAACTGGAGTCTGTCACGTATTGACTAGATGAAGGCTCACAAATATAAGATGTCCCTCAGGCACCAAAACAAGAAAGGAATACGCACATGTCAAAATTGCTAGATAAGATATTATCACGCGAAAATATACTTGAAGCCTACAATCAAGTAAAATCCAATAAGGGCTCAGCTGGGATTGATGGAATTACTATCGAAGAGATGGATAATTATCTCAGACAAAACTGGCGCCTGACTAAGGAACTGATAAAACAGAGAAAATATAAGCCTCAACCAGTTCTTAGAGTTGAGATTCCCAAACCAAACGGAGGCATCCGTCAACTAGGAATTCCAACAGTTATGGATAGAATGATTCAACAGGCCATTGTCCAAGTCATGAGCTCCATTTGTGAACCCCATTTCTCAGATACGAGTTATGGCTTCAGACCAAATAGGTCATGTGAAAAAGCCATCATGAAGCTCTTAGAGTACTTAAATGACGGCTATGAGTGGATAGTGGATATAGACCTAGAGAAATTTTTCGATATGGTTCCTCAAGATAGATTGATGTCCTTAGTACATAACATTATCGAAGACGGAGATACGGAATCCTTGATTCGTAAGTATCTTCATTCAGGTGTTATCATTAACGGTCAGCGTCATAAAACGCTAGTTGGTACACCACAGGGAGGAAATTTATCTCCTCTCTTATCCAATATCATGCTTAATGAATTGGACAAGGAATTAGAAAAGAGGGGACTTCGATTTGTGCGCTACGCAGATGATTGTGTGATTACGGTCGGAAGCGAGGCAGCCGCTAAACGTGTGATGTATTCAGTCAGTCGTTTTATTGAGAAACGGCTAGGTTTGAAAGTAAACATGACCAAGACTAAGATTACCAGACCAAGAGAGTTGAAATATCTAGGTTTTGGGTTCTGGAAATCATCAGATGGTTGGAAAAGTCGTCCACATCAAGATAGTGTTCGGAGATTTAAGCTTAAATTGAAGAAACTAACACAGAGGAAATGGAGTATAGACTTAACAAGACGTATTGAGCAACTGAATTTGTCTATTCGAGGATGGATAAACTATTTCTCATTGGGAAATATGAAAAGTATAGTTACTAGCATAGATGAGCGCTTGCGTACTCGCCTACGAGTGATTATCTGGAAGCAATGGAAGAAGAAATCGAGACGACTATGGGGATTGCTTAAGTTAGGGGTTCCTAAATGGATAGCAGATAAGGTATCTGGCTGGGGCGACCATTATCAATTAGTAGCTCAGAAGTCGGTACTTAAACGTGCTATATCAAAACCAGTCCTTGAAAAACGTGGACTGGTTTCGTGTTTGGATTATTACCTTGAACGACATGCGTTAAAAGTTAGTTGAACCGCCGTATGCCGAACGGCACGTACGGTGGTGTGAGAGGGGCTAGAGATTATTCCCTACTCGATTGGTTATTTGAACTTGAATTCTTCGTAAATAAGCTCTGTTTTTGGATTTTGTTTCTTAATCTGTTTGGCGAGTGACTTCATCATAGAAAGAGGACCACACATATAGACGCTTGCATGTTTGGCCACTTCTTCTTGGTCAAAATGAAGATAGCCGTCTTTTGTACTGTCGACTAGATGGAGTTCAAAATTAGAATTTTTCTGAGCATAGTTACGAAGTAAATCTAGGTAGACTGCATTTTCTTCTCCACGGAAGCTATAGTAGAAGTGAACCTGTTTATCTAAAATAGGATGTTTGCGGATGTAAGAGATGAAGGGGGTGATCCCAATGCCTCCAGCAATCCAAACCTGATTTTCTCGTCTTTCTTCTATGATCATGTGTCCGTAAGCTCTGTCTACGCTTACTTTACTGCTGACTTGAAGATTGTCATAGATATTCTTGGTATGGTCACCTGAATTTTTGACAGTAAAGTAAAGAGTTTGACCATGACCTCCTGAGATAGAAAAGGGATGCGGAGCACTTTCAAAACCTTCTTGGAAAATCTTTAGGAAGGCAAATTGTCCTGCTTGATAATTGAAAGGTCTGCTAAGATGGATTTGAATTTCTCGCGTATCGTGGTTTAAGCGTTTGAGATTGGTAATTCTCCCTAGATAGGGGAAGCTAATCTTTTGATATAGAAAAATGATATAAAAACCAGCTAGTAAGCCTAAAAGGGCATAGCTACCAACAAGAAAACTTAGAAGATTAAATGTGAGGAGACGATTGCCCATCATCATATAGACGTGAAAGAGTCCAAAAATATAGGCTAGGTAAACCAGACGGTGAATCCATCGCCAAGCTTCGTATTGGATGTATTTGCCTAAATAGGCGACAAGGATGATGCTGACAAAGATATAGATGGCAAGATTGCCAAACTGAGCAGCTAAGCGAGAGCCCCACAAACCGCCCATACTAAAGTTATGAAAGATGAGTAGGATGATGGAGAGAAAGGCTGTGAATTTGTGGACGGTGTAGACCTTTTCCAAACCGTGAAACCAGCTTTCTAGTAGTGGGAGACGAGTGGCTAGTATAAAAGTCAGAGATAGACTTGTTAAAGCTAGTCCTGGAATCATGAATTGGGGAGAAGTGTTCATCCAAGTCAACATAGTCAAGGCAAAACTAGCTATGATAAAAAGTATTCCTTTGATTGATTTCATAAAAAATTCCATTTCATTTAGATTTAATTTGTTGTAAATAAATTTGTTACATTTTATCATAGAAAAAGTATGGTGTCAAATTGAGGTCTATAAATATCTACTCTCATCAAAAAACTCTCCAATTTAACTGGAGAGTTGCTGTTTATACTCAATGAAAATCAAAGAGCAAACTAGGAAGCTAGCCGCAGGTTGCTCAAAACACTGTTTTGAGGTTGTGGATAGAACTGACGAAGTCAGTAACATATATACGGCAAGGTGAAGCTGACGTGGTTTGAAGAGATTTTCGAAGAGTATTATTCTGCAGCTTGTTGCCAACGTTTGGCTAGCATATGAGATAGGCTAGAAATGGCTAGGTTAAAGCTGAAGTAGATGAGGGCAATCAGGATATAAAGACTAAACACTTGCTCTGGTTCGAAATAACGGCCCATGAGAATTTGGCTAGCTCCAAAGAGCTCTTGTAGGGCGATAACAGAGTAGAGAAGACTGGTATCCTTAATCACGGTTACAAACTGAGAAATGATGGCTGGCAACATTTTACGGATTGCTTGTGGGAGAATAATGTAGTAGAGGATTTGCGCAGAAGTAAATCCCTGAGACATTCCTGCTTCGTATTGTCCCTTGTCTACGGCATTTAGGCCACCACGGATAATCTCAGCCAAGGCTGCTGAGGTAAAAAGGGTGAAGGCAGTGATTCCTGCTGGTGTGGACTTCATCTTAAAAACTAAAAAGATAGTGAAAATCCAGAGGAGGTTGGGAACGTTACGCACAAATTCGATGTAAATGCTGGAGATGATGCGCAAGATAGGATTTTTCCCATTTCTCATGACGGCTAGCACGGTACCGATGATAGTAGAGAGGATGATGGCAATCAGAGAAATATAGAGGGTCAAGCCAAATCCTTTAAAGATAAAGACTAGGTTATCTGGGGTCAAAACTTCTAAAATGGATTCCATAGTAACCTCCTAAAGTGAATAGGCTTTTTTGTTGGCTTGCTCCATCTTGCGACCAAACTGGGCAACAGGGAAGCAGAGAGAAAAGTAGAGAAGGGCAGCGCCTAGAAAGGCTGGAATGTAGTTTCCGTTAAGTGCTGACCAAGATTTGGTTACAAACATCAAGTCCACTCCAGAGATGATAGCGACTGTAGAGGTGTTTTTGATGAGGTTGACGATTTGGTTGGTCAAAGGAGGGAGAATGATACGGAAGGCTTGAGGTAAGATAATCAAGCGCATGGCACTGATATAGGTAAAACCTTGCGACAAGGCGGCCTCCATCTGACCGCTAGGAATAGACTGAATGCCTGAGCGAATCACCTCAGCGATATAGGCTCCGTGATAGAGTCCCACGCAGAGAACAGCTGTCCAATAAATCGGAATCATGATGGTGTGGTCACTGATAAGAGGTAGACCATAAAAGACGATAACAAACTGCACCAAGAGGGGAGTGTTTTGGTAAAACTCCACAAAGATGCGAGCCAAAATACGCAAAATCGGACGCTTGCTGGTTGACATGGCTCCAAAGAAGATGCCCAAGACCATAGCGAGGATAAAGGATCCGATCGCTAGGGTAAGGGTGAAGAGGAAACCATTGAAAAATTGTCCAAAATCCTGAAAATAGGCTGTCCAAGATGATAAATCTGTCATGGGGTATCCTCCTTAACCTGCAGTATGGCTAGATGGTTTGAGCTTGTAACGGTCATAAAGTTTTTGCAAACTGCCATCCTTGCTCCATTTGGTGACCAAGTTATCAAGATAGTCATTGAGTTCTGTATTTGATTTCTTGGTGACGATACCGTAGTCAGATGGCTTGAAACTATCATCTAGTAGTACTGTGCGCTTGCTGATGTAGCCAGATAGAATAGAGCGGTCAACGGAAAAGGCATCGATACGGTGAGCGTGTAGGGAAGTAATCAATTCTGGGTAGGAACCAAGTTCGACGAATTTAAAGGTCAAGCCTTTCTTTTTACCCAGTTCAGTAATCAGGCGTTGTGTAATGGAACCTTGGGCAACACCGATGGTTTTTCCGTTTAGGTCCTCAATCTTTTTGATTTTGGCAGATTTATTGACCAAAAAGCCAGATGCGTCCGTGTAGTAGGGACTGGTAAAGTTGTAGAGTTTTTTGCGTTCGTCTGTGATGGTAAAGGTCGCGATATCCATATCGACCTGTTCATTGTCTAGGAGGGGTCCACGGGTTTGTGCGGTAACAGGCACATAGCGAACCTTGACCTTGAGCTCATCTGCTACCATTTTGGCCAAGTCGGTTTCGATACCAGAATAGGTCCCTGTCTTGGGATCCTTATAGCCAAAGTTGGGAACGTCTTGTTTGACACCGACAACTAGTTCGCCTCTCTTTTGAATATCTGCGACGCTGGTATCAGCCTGAACTGGTTTTACAGCAGCAAGGCCGAAAAGGCTAATCAATAATGCGGATAAAAAGAATTTCTTTTTCATAGGTGCCTCCTTATTTTACTTTGTCACTTTCGTGGTTGATGATTTTGCTGAGGAATTGTTGGGCACGAGCTTCACTTGGATTGTCGAAAAAGTCGTCGACATCTGTCGTATCTACCAAAACCTCTCCGTCAGCCATAAAGATGATACGGTCAGCAACTTCACGGGCGAAGCCCATTTCATGAGTCACGATAATCATATTCATACCATCGTGGGCCAATTTTTGCATAACAGCCAGAACGTCTCCGATGGTTTCAGGGTCAAGAGCAGATGTTGGTTCATCAAAGAGAAGGAGTTCAGGATGCATAGCAAGGCCACGTGCGATGGCGATCCGTTGTTTTTGTCCACCAGATAGCATGGCTGGATATGAATCTTTCTTGTCCCACATATTTACAAATTCCAGATATTTTTGAGCTGTTTTTTCAGCTTCTTTTTTATCAATTCCTAAAACTTTTATAGGTGCTAGTGTTACATTTTCTAACACTGTTTTATGCGGATAGAGGTTGAAATGTTGGAAAACCATGCCTACTTCCTTGCGAAGGGGCACCAAATCTTTCTGGCTGGCACCAGCAACTTGGTGACCATTTACTAGAAGGCTTCCCTTGTCAACAGCCTCCAAACCATTGATGGTGCGGATAAGAGTGGATTTCCCAGAACCAGATGGTCCGAGTAGGACAACGACTTGCCCTTTTTCAAAACGGAGATTGATGTCACGGAGTGCGTGGTAGTCTCCGTAATATTTTTCGACGTGTTCAAATTCTACTAAAGCCATAAGGAATCTCCTTTGTGTTAGATTTTATAACACGATTCTACACCAAAAGATTTGTCTTGTCAAATCATATCTGAAAAAAGTTAGTAAAATTTTTGTAGAAAGCAATCTGGATAGAGAAAAAGCCTAAATCATGTTATAATGAAGCAATAGAATTCTTAGAAAGAGTGGATGTCTTTTTGATAACACCTACTTATGAATGGCAATTTGCCCCGCAGGTTGAAGATGCGGATTTTACAAAGATAGCCAAGAAGGCTGGGCTGGGTCCTGAAGTGGCTCGGTTATTATTTGAAAGAGGGATTCAGGACCAAGAAAGTCTAAAGAAGTTTTTAGAACCTTCTTTAGAGGACTTACATGATCCCTATCTGCTCCATGATATGGACAAGGCAGTGGAACGGATTCGTCAGGCCATTGAAGAAGGGGAAAATATTCTCATCTATGGAGACTACGATGCGGATGGCATGACTTCAGCTTCGATTGTTAAGGAAAGTTTGGAACAGCTTGGTGCTGAGTGCCGTGTTTACTTGCCCAATCGTTTTACTGATGGCTATGGACCTAATGCTAGTGTCTATAAATACTTTATCGAGCAAGAAGGGATTTCCTTGATTGTGACGGTGGACAATGGGGTTGCTGGTCACGAAGCCATTGAATTGGCCCAGTCTATGGGAGTGGATGTCATTGTGACCGACCACCATTCCATGCCTGAAACTTTACCAGATGCCTATGCTATTGTCCATCCTGAACATCCGGATGCGGACTATCCTTTCAAATATTTGGCTGGTTGCGGAGTGGCCTTCAAGCTGGCTTGTGCCCTTTTAGAAGAAGTACAAGTGGAATTGCTTGAATTGGTCGCTATTGGTACCATTGCTGATATGGTGAGTTTGACAGATGAGAACCGTATCTTGGTTCAGTATGGTCTGGAAATGTTGGGACATACTCAGCGCATTGGTCTACAAGAAATGCTAGACATGGCTGGTATTGCTACCAACGAAGTAACAGAAGAAACGATTGGTTTTCAGATTGCCCCTCGTTTGAATGCCTTGGGCCGCTTGGATGATCCCAATCCTGCCATCGATTTGCTGACTGGGTTTGATGATGAGGAAGCGCATGAGATTGCCCTCATGATTCATCAGAAAAATGAAGAGCGCAAGGAAATTGTTCAGTCTATCTATGAAGAAACTAAGACCATGGTGGACCCTGAGAAGAAGGTCCAAGTCTTGGCCAAGGAAGGCTGGAATCCTGGGGTTCTGGGTATCGTGGCTGGTCGTTTGTTGGAAGAATTGGGACAGACAGTCATTGTTCTTAATATAGAAGACGGTCGTGCTAAGGGCAGTGCTCGTAGTGTGGAAGCGGTCGATATTTTTGAGGCTCTGGATCCTCATCGAGATCTTTTTATCGCCTTTGGTGGTCATGCTGGTGCAGCAGGGATGACGCTGGAAGTGGAGAAACTCTCAGATTTATCTCAGGTCTTGGAAGATTATGTCCGTGAAAAAGGCGCAGATGCTGGTAGCAAGAATAAGTTAAACCTAGATGAAGAGTTGGATTTGGAGACTTTGAGTCTTGAAACAGTCAAGAACTTTGAGCGCTTGGCACCTTTTGGAATGGACAATCAGAAACCTGTCTTTTATATCAAGGATTTTCAGGTCGAAAGTGCCCGAACCATGGGGGCAGGAAATGCCCATCTCAAGCTGAAAATTTCCAAGGGTGAGGCGAATTTTGAAGTGGTAGCCTTTGGTCAAGGGAAAAGGGCGACTGAATTCTCACAGACCAAGCAATTGGAATTGGCAGTGACTCTCTCTGTCAACCAATGGAATGGCCAAACTGCGCTCCAGTTGATGATGGTGGATGCGCGTGTGGAGGGTGTTCAACTTTTTAACATCCGTGGAAAAAATGCAGTCTTGCCAGAAGGAGTTCCAGTCTTGGATTTTGCTGGAGAATTTCCGAATCTAGTAAATAGTGAAGCTGTTGTCGTGAAAACCATTCCAGAGGATATTACTCAGCTGAAGACCATTTTTCAGGAACAGAATTTCTCTGCTGTCTATTTCAAGAATGATATTGATAAGGTCTACTATCTAACAGGCTATGGGACTAGAGAGCAGTTTGCAAAATTGTACAAAACCATCTACCAGTTCCCAGAGTTTGATATTCGCTATAAACTGAAGGATTTGGCTACTTATCTCAATATCCAACAAATCTTGCTGGTCAAGATGATTCAAGTATTTGAAGAACTAGGCTTTGTGACCATCAAAGATGGTGTCATGACAGTCAATAAAGAAGCGCCAAAGCGAGAGATAGGAGAAAGTCAGATTTATCAAAATCTCAAACAAACTGTCAAAGACCAAGAAATGATGGCCCTGGGTACCGTGCAAGAAATTTATGATTTTTTGATGGAAAAAGAGTAGAAGTTAGGAAAGAGTTGGGCAACCAGCTCTTTTTTGAAAACAAATCTTCATTTTGAAAATCATCAAAAAAATGGTATAATGGTAGGAAAAGATTCGGCTAACAGTAATAGTGCTTTTAGAATAAGAGGGTAAGCAACCCTATAATCAAGATAAACTAAGATTTTGGAGGAAAAATGAGTAATATTAGTTTAACAACACTTGGTGGTGTACGTGAAAATGGGAAAAATATGTACATTGCTGAAATTGGAGAGTCCATTTTTGTTTTGAATGCAGGGTTAAAATATCCCGAAAATGAACAATTAGGGGTGGATGTGGTGATTCCAAAGATGGACTACCTTTTTGAAAATAAAGATCGAATTGCTGGGGTATTTTTAACTCACGGACATGCAGATGCTATTGGTGCTCTGCCTTATCTCTTGGCTGAAGCCAAGGTACCTGTATTTGGCTCTGAGTTGACCATTGAGTTGGCAAAACTCTTTGTCAAAGGAAATGACGCAGTCAAGAAATTTAATGATTTTCATGTTATTGATGAAGATACGGAGATTGATTTTGGTGGGACAGTGGTTTCCTTCTTCCCTACGACTTACTCCGTTCCAGAGAGCCTGGGAATTGTCTTGAAGACAGCTGAAGGTAGCATCGTTTATACAGGTGACTTCAAATTTGACCAGACAGCTAGTGAATCCTATGCGACAGACTTCGCTCGTTTGGCAGAAATCGGTCGTGACGGCGTCCTGGCTCTCCTCAGTGATTCGGCCAATGCGGACAGCAATATTCAGGTGGCTAGTGAAAGTGAAGTTAGAGATGAAATTACCCAAACCATTGCTGACTGGGAAGGTCGTATCATCGTTGCAGCTGTTTCCAGTAACCTTTCTCGTATCCAGCAGATTTTTGACGCTGCGGATAAAACAGGTCGACGTATCGTCTTGACAGGATTTGATATTGAAAATATCGTCCGCACAGCGATTCGTCTCAAGAAGTTGTCTTTAGCCAACGAAATTCTCTTGATTAAGCCGAAAGATATGTCTCGCTTTGAAGACCATGAGTTGATTATTCTTGAGACAGGTCGTATGGGTGAACCTATCAATGGACTTCGTAAGATGTCGATTGGTCGCCATCGTTATGTAGAAATCAAGGATGGGGACCTGGTCTATATTGCTACGGCTCCGTCTATTGCTAAAGAAGCCTTCGTTGCGCGTGTGGAAAATATGATTTATCAGGCAGGAGGGGTTGTCAAATTGATTACCCAAAGTTTACATGTATCAGGGCACGGAAATGCGCGTGATTTGCAGTTGATGATCAATCTCTTGCAACCTAAGTATCTCTTCCCAATTCAAGGGGAATACCGCGAGTTGGATGCCCATGCTAAGGCTGCTATGGCAGTAGGTATGTTGCCAGAACGCATTTTCATTCCTAAAAAGGGAACCAGCATGGCTTATGAGAATGGGGACTTTGTCCCAGCTGGAGCGGTTTCGGCAGGGGATGTCTTGATTGACGGGAATGCCATTGGTGATGTTGGAAATGTGGTTCTTCGTGACCGCAAGGTCTTGTCAGAGGATGGTATTTTCATCGTCGCAATCACCGTTAACCGTCGTGAGAAGAAAATTGTGGCCAAGGCTCGTGTTCACACGCGTGGATTTGTTTATCTCAAGAAGAGCCGCGATATTCTCCGTGAAAGTTCAGAATTGATTAACCAGACGGTAGAAGACTATCTGCAAGGAGATGACTTTGACTGGGCAGACCTTAAAGGGAAGGTTCGTGATAATTTAACTAAGTATCTCTTTGACCAGACTAAGCGTCGTCCAGCTATTTTACCAGTAGTCATGGAAGCAAAATAATCTTTGAAATAAACAGAGAGAAAGTCGAGTTTCGGCTTTTTCTTATCGGAAAATAGAAGGAGCAAATCATGGCAGTAATGAAAATTGAGTATTACTCACAAGTTTTGGATATGGAGTGGGGAGTGAATGTCCTCTATCCTGATGCTAATCGAGTGGAAGAACCAGATTGTAAAGACATTCCAGTCTTGTACCTCTTGCACGGGATGTCTGGCAACCATAATAGCTGGCTCAAGCGTACCAATGTAGAACGCTTGCTTCGAGGAACCAACCTCATCGTCGTCATGCCCAATACCAGCAACGGTTGGTACACCGATACCCAATATGGTTTTGACTATTATACAGCTCTAGCAGAGGAATTGCCAGAGGTTCTGAAACGCTTCTTCCCTAATATGACTAGCAAGCGTGAAAAGACCTTTATCGCTGGTCTATCTATGGGAGGCTACGGCTGCTTTAAACTGGCTCTTGCTACAAATCGTTTCTCTCGTGCAGCTAGTTTTTCGGGTGCCCTTAGTTTTCAAGAGTTTTCTCCTGAAAGCCAAAATCTGGGAACACCTGCTTATTGGAGAGGTGTGTTTGGGGAGATTAAGGATTGGACAGCTAGCCCCTATTCTCTTGAAAGTCTGGCTAAAAAATCGGACAAAAAGACCAAGCTTTGGGCTTGGTGTGGTGAACAGGATTTCTTGTATGCAGCCAATAATCTAGCAGTGAAAAATCTCAAAAAACTAGGTTTTGATGTGACCTATAGCCATAGTGCTGGAACTCACGAATGGTACTACTGGGAAAAACAATTGGAACGTTTTTTAGCAACCCTACCAATTGATTTCAAATTAGAAGAGAGATTGACTTAGTTTGAACTTCAGCATAGGGGGAGTAGAACTAAAATAAAATATGTTTTCACTAGACTTTTCAAACGAAAGTAGTAGAATAGTAATAAGATACTGGAGGAAAGAGAGTAGGAAATGTACCGTTATCAAATTGGCATTCCCACATTAGAATATGATCAGTTTGTCAAAGAACATGAATTAGCTAATGTATTACAAAGCAGTGCTTGGGAAAAAGTGAAATCTGATTGGAATCATGAGAAATTTGGTGTCTATGAAGAGGGGAAGTTACTGGCTGTGGCTAGTATTCTCATAAAATCTCTGCCTTTAGGCTATAAAATGTTTTATATTCCAAGAGGTCCTATATTGGATTACAGGGATATAGAACTTTTAAAGTTTGTCCTGCAGTCCATTAAGTCTTATGCTCGCAGTAAGAGAGCTATTTTTGTGACTTTTGACCCAAGTATTTGCCTGTCTCAAAGGTTAATTAATCAGGAAAAAACAGAATATCCTGAAAATCTGGCTATTATTGATAGTTTGCAACAAATGGGAGTAAGGTGGTCAGGAAAAACAGAGGAAATGGGGGACACCATTCAACCTCGTATTCAGGCGAAAATATACAAGGAAAATTTTGAAGAAGATAAACTTTCCAAGTCAACAAAACAAGCTATCCGAACAGCACGGAATAAGGGTGTAGAGGTTCAATTTGGTGGAACTGAATTATTGGAGTCCTTTTCCTTTTTGATGAAAAAAACCGAGAAGCGGAAAGAGATTCATTTGAGGAATGAAGCCTATTATAAAAAGTTGTTAGATAATTTTAAGGACAAGGCCTACATCACCTTGGCCACCTTGGATGTCTCTAAACGTTCGCAAGAATTAGAAGAACAGTTAGCGAAAAACAGAGCCTTGGAAGAGACCTTTACTGAGTCGACTCGAACTTCAAAAGTAGAAGCGCAGAAGAAGGAAAAAGAACGTTTGTTAGAGGAATTGACTTTCCTGCAGGAATATATGGATGCAGGTCAAGCAAGAGTTCCCTTAGCGGCTACTTTGAGTTTGGAATTTGGTATTACCTCTGTCAATCTATATGCTGGTATGGATGATGATTTTAGACGTTATAAAGCTCCTATTTTGACTTGGTATGAGACAGCTCGATATTCCTTTGAACGTGGCATTTTATGGCAAAATTTAGGAGGCATCGAGAATGCTTTAGATGGTGGACTCTATCGTTTTAAAGCTAATTTTAATCCAACGATCGAAGAATACTTGGGTGAATTTACAATGCCTACCCATCCTCTCTATCCTCTGTTAAGACTTGCTCTTGATTTCCGTAAAACATTAAGAAAAAAACATAGAAAGTAAGTATATGGCACTAATTACACTCACGAAAGAAGAGTTTCAAGCTTATTCTGGTCAGGTTTCTTCTCGTTCCTTTATGCAATCTGTTCAGATGGGGGACTTGTTAGAAAAAAGAGGGGCTCGAATTGTTTATCTAGCTTTGAAACAAGAAGGAGAGATTCAAGTTGCAGCTCTGGTTTATAGCTTGCCCATGCTGGGTGGTCTGCATATGGAACTCAATTCGGGGCCGATTTATACCCAACAAGATGCCCTTCCAGTTTTTTATGCGGAGTTAAAAGAATATGCCAAGCAAAATGGTGTATTAGAGTTGCTTGTAAAACCTTATGAAACTTATCAAACTTTTGATAGCCAAGGTAATCCAATAGATGCTGAGAAAAAAAGTATGATTCAAGGTTTGACTGATTTAGGTTATCAATTTGATGGATTGACGACAGGGTATCCAGGTGGAGAACCAGATTGGTTATACTATAAAGATTTGACTGAATTAACTGAAAAGAATTTGCTTAAAAGTTTTAGCAAAAAGGGTAAACCCTTGGTGAAAAAGGCTGAAACCTTTGGCATTCGGTTGAAAAAGTTAAAACGTGAAGAACTATCGATTTTTAAGAATATCACAAAAGAAACCTCTGAACGTAGAGAATATAGTGATAAAAGTTTAGAATATTATGAGCATTTTTATGATGTTTTTGGAGAACAAGCTGAGTTTCTCATAGCAAGCTTAAATTTTTCGGACTATATGAGCAAATTGCAAGGTGAGCAAAGTAAACTAGAAGAAATCTTGGACAAGTTGCGACTTGATTTGAGTAAAAATCCTCATTCTGAGAAAAAACAAAATCAACTGAGAGAATATTCTAGTCAATTTGAAACGTTTGAAGTTCGAAAAGCAGAAGCGCGAGACTTGATTGAAAAATATGGAGAAGAAGATATTGTTTTAGCCGGGAGTTTATTTGTTTATATGCCTCAGGAAACGACTTATCTCTTTAGTGGTTCCTACACTGAGTTTAATAAATTCTATGCCCCTGCACTGCTTCAAAAATATGTTATGTTGGAAAGCATAAAACGTGGAATACCTAAATACAACTTCCTAGGTATTCAAGGGATTTTTGATGGTAGTGATGGCGTTTTGCGTTTTAAACAGAATTTTAATGGCTATATTGTACGCAAAGCGGGTACTTTCCGTTATAATCCATCGCCTTTAAAATACAAAGCTATTCAGTTACTCAAAAAAATAGTAGGACGTTAAGATGAAAAAGCCAGTATTTAGCTTTCTTTCAGCTTCTTTTAGTAAAATAATTTTTATTTGCTAGAAAGGTGGAGGGACATGCGCTGGCTTTTTCGTTTGATAGGGGCTTTCTTTTCTTTTATTTGGCGTTTGTTTTGGCGCCTGGTTTGGATTGTTTTGCTTTTATGCACTCTTGCTTTTGGATTTCTCTGGTATCTTAATGGAGATTTTCAAGAAGCGCTGAAGCAAGCAGAGCGGTCAGTAAAGATTGGTCAACAAAGTATCGACCAATGGGAAAAAACAGGGCAACTGCCTAAGTTGAATCAGACAGATAGTCACCAACACTCTGAAGGAAGGTGGCCGCAGGCTTCTGCTCGTATTTACCTAGATCCCCAGATGGATTCACGCTTTCAAGAGGCTTATGTAGAAGCGATTCAGAATTGGAATCAAACTGGTGCTTTTAACTTTGAAATCGTGACTGAGGCCGGCAAGGCAGATATTATGGCTACGGAGATGAACGACGGAGGCACTCCTGTGGCAGGAGAAGCGGAAAGTCAGACCAATCTCTTAACGGGGCAATTCTTGTCTGTAACGGTGCGGTTGAATCATTATTATTTGTCCAATCCAAACTATGGCTATTCCTATGAGCGCCTTGTCCATACGGCAGAACATGAGTTGGGGCATGCGATTGGCTTGGACCATACAGATGAGAAGTCTGTCATGCAACCTGCAGGTTCTTTTTATGGTATCCAGGAAGAGGATGTTGAAAGAGTTCGAAAATTATATGAGACTAGTGAGTAGGGAACAATCTTTCCTTACTTTTTTGCTATAATGGAACTATGAATAACTTGATTAAATCAAAACTAGAGCTCTTGCCGACCAGCCCTGGTTGCTACATTCACAAGGATAAAAACGGCACCATTATCTATGTAGGAAAGGCTAAAAATCTGCGTAACCGCGTGAGGTCCTATTTCCGTGGAAGTCATGATACTAAGACAGAGGCTCTGGTGTCTGAAATTGTGGATTTTGAATTTATCGTTACGGAGTCCAATATTGAGGCACTTCTCCTAGAAATCAACCTGATCAAGGAAAATAAGCCTAAATACAATATCATGCTCAAGGATGATAAGTCCTATCCCTTCATCAAAATCACTAATGAACGCTATCCTCGCTTGATTATCACTCGTCAGGTCAAAAAAGATGGAGGTCTTTATTTTGGACCTTACCCCGATGTGGGGGCAGCCAATGAAATCAAGCGACTTTTGGATCGGATTTTCCCTTTTCGCAAGTGTACGAATCCACCATCTAAGGTCTGTTTTTACTACCATATCGGTCAATGTATGGCCCACACCATCTGTAAGAAAGATGAGGACTATTTTAAGTCTATGGCTCAGGAGGTTTCTGATTTTCTGAAAGGGCAAGATGACAAAATCATTGATGACCTAAAGGGCAAGATGGCAACGGCAGCCCAGACTATGGAATTTGAACGTGCAGCGGAATATCGTGACCTGATTCAGGCCATTGGAACGCTTCGAACCAAGCAACGGGTTATGGCCAAGGATCTCCAAAATCGGGATGTCTTTGGCTACTACGTGGACAAGGGTTGGATGTGTGTTCAGGTTTTCTTTGTTCGTCAGGGCAAGCTTATTGAGCGGGATGTTAATCTCTTTCCATACTACAACGATCCGGATGAGGACTTTCTAACCTATGTGGGACAATTTTATCAAGAAAAATCTCATCTAGTTCCCAATGAGGTACTGATTCCGCAGGATATTGACGAAGAAGCTGTCAAGGCTTTGGTAGACACCAAGATTGTCAAACCCCAGCGTGGAGAGAAAAAGCAACTGGTCAATTTAGCCATAAAAAATGCCCGTGTTAGTCTAGAGCAGAAATTCAACCTGCTAGAGAAATCTGTTGAAAAGACTCAGGGGGCTATTGAAAATCTAGGACGTTTGCTCCAAATCCCGACCCCAGTTCGCATCGAGTCCTTCGATAATTCCAACATCATGGGGACCAGTCCTGTTTCAGCCATGGTGGTCTTTGTCAACGGCAAACCAAGTAAGAAGGATTATCGTAAGTATAAAATCAAGACTGTCGTTGGACCAGACGACTATGCCAGTATGCGTGAGGTTATTCGCAGACGTTATGGTCGAGTTCAGCGTGACGGTTTGACTCCTCCAGATTTGATTGTCATTGATGGGGGACAAGGTCAGGTCAATATCGCCAAGCAGGTCATCCAAGAAGAACTGGGTTTGGATATTCCCATTGCAGGTTTGCAAAAAAATGACAAGCACCAAACCCATGAATTGCTCTTTGGAGATCCGCTTGAGGTGGTGGAGTTATCTCGCAATTCTCAGGAATTTTTCCTCCTCCAACGCATTCAAGATGAGGTTCACCGTTTTGCTATCACTTTCCATCGCCAACTGCGCTCCAAAAATTCCTTTTCATCACAATTGGATGGCATTGAAGGGCTGGGACCTAAACGCAAGCAAAATCTCATGAAGCATTTCAAGTCTCTGACCAAAATCAAGGAAGCCAGTGTGGATGAGATTGTCGAAGTTGGGGTACCAAGAACAGTCGCAGAAGCTGTTCAGAGAAAGTTGAACCCGCAGGAAACAGAAACCTTGCCTCAAGTGGCAGAAGAAAGAGTAGATTACCAAACGGAAGGAAACCACAATGAACCATAAAATCGCAATTTTATCAGATATTCATGGCAATACAACTGCCCTAGAAGCAGTGATTGCAGATGCTAAAAATCAAGGAGTTAGTGAATACTGGCTTCTGGGAGATATTTTTCTTCCTGGTCCAGGCGCAAATGACTTAGTCGCTCTGCTAAAGGACCTTCCTATCACAGCAAGTGTTCGAGGAAATTGGGATGATTGTGTCCTGGAGGTCTTGGATGGGCAATACGGTTTGGAAAATCCGCAAGAAATCCAGCTCATGCGCATGACCCAGTTTTTGATGGAGCGAATGGATCCTGCAACGATTGTCTGGCTACGAAGCTTGCCTTTGCTGGAAAAGAAAGAAATTGACGGATTGCGCTTTTCTATCTCTCATAATTTGCCAAATAAGAACTATGGTGGTGACTTGCTAGTTGAGAATGATACAGAGAAATTTGACCAACTCCTCGATGAGAAAACGGACGTGGCAGTCTATGGTCATGTTCACAAGCAGTTGCTTCGTTATGGCAGTCAAGGGCAACAAATCATCAATCCAGGTTCGATTGGCATGCCCTATTTTAACTGGGAGGCGTTAAAAAATCACCGTGCCCAGTATGCCGTGATAGAGGTTGAAGATGGGGAATTGGTAAATATCCTATTTCGTAAAGTCGCTTATGACTACGAAGCGGAGTTGGAATTGGCCAAATCCAAGGGGCTTCCCTTTATCGAAATGTATGAAGAACTACGTCGTGAAGATAACTATCAGGGACACAATCTGGAACTATTAGCAAGCTTAATAGAAAAGCATGGGTATGTAGAGGATGTGAAGAATTTTTTTGATTTTTTGTAAGAGTTTCCTAAAATAACCAATGCAAACTAAAAACGATTGGCTGGTCCAATCGCTTTTAGTACATCTTATACTCAATGAAAATCAAAGAGCAAACTAGGAAGCTAGTCGCAGGTTGCTCAAAGCACAGCTTTGAGGTTGCAGATAAAGCTGACGTGGTTTGAAGAGATTTTCGAAGAGTCTTATTGTAACTGAGATGTATCTGGGAGATAAGAACCACCTAGATAGGTATTGCTGAGTTTTTCAAGGGTTCCATCTTGGTAGAGTTCTTTGAGCGCTTTATCAAATTTCTCTTTAAACTCTTTTTGGTCGCTTGAGAAAATGATATAATTGCTGGGACTATCTGCAGAAGGTAAATCAACGACTGAGAGGTCTAAACCACGGTCCTTGATAATCTTTTGAACGGATACCTTGTCAAAAACGAGGAAATCAAATTCACCGTTAGAGAGGTCAAGGATTCGTTTGCCGATATCTTCACCAGAAAAATCGATAGTAGCAGGATTATCAGTGTGTTTTTGATTCCAGTTATTGATGAATTGAGCGTTTGAAGTTCCGGTATCCTCTTGCGTTGTTTTACCAGCAATTTGGTCAAGTGAAGTCAAAGGATTTTTCTTGTTGCTGACAAGGACGAGGGGATTGTTCGAAATCGGAAGTGAGTAGAGGTATTTTTCAGCACGCTCTTTTGTGTAACTCAAGTTATTGGCTGCAGCCTGATAGTGACCAGAATCAAGTCCTGGGAAGATACTTTCCCAAGCAGTTCTTTGGAATTGAATCTCGTAGTCGCTGAGTTTTTCATCTACTGCTTTTAGGACTTCAATATCGAAACCTGTCAAATTGCCCTTGTCTTCGTAGTCAAATGGCGGCACATCGCCGGCTGTAGCAACGACGATTGTCTTTTGAGTGCTGGTCTCTTTGGGTGTGGATTGATTTCCACAGGCAACCAAAAATGGTAGGGTAGCTAGTAATAGGCTAAATTTTTTCATAATGTCTCCATTCAAATGTAAAGTACTTGCTAGTTTATCAGAAACTTTCCTGATAAACCAATATATATCTTTTATGTCTGTGATAGAAAAAACTTAATCATGAAAAATCCCTGCAAGCTCTTTCAAATTATGGTAGAATGGAAGCAGTAGAATTAGAAAAGGAAATCGATTATGAAATTTCTTGAATTAAATAAAAAACGTCATGCGACTAAGCATTTCACTGATAAGCCAGTTGATCCAAAAGATGTGCGTACGGCTATCGAAATTGCAACCTTGGCACCAAGTGCCCACAACAGCCAGCCTTGGAAATTTGTGGTGGTTCGTGAGAAAAATGCCGAACTGGCAAAATTGGCTTACGGTTCAAACTTTGAACAGGTATCATCAGCGCCTGTAACTATTGCCTTGTTTACAGACACAGATTTGGCTAAACGTGCTCGTAAGATTGCCCGAGTTGGTGGTGCTAATAACTTTTCTGAAGAGCAACTTCAATATTTTATGAAGAATTTGCCAGCTGAATTTGCACGCTATAACGAACAGCAAGTTAGCGACTACCTAGCCCTCAATGCAGGTTTGGTTGCTATGAACTTGGTTCTGGCTCTTACAGACCAAGGAATCGGATCAAATCTGATTCTTGGATTTGACAAATCAAAAGTCAACGAAGTTTTGGAAATCGAAGACCGCTTCCGCCCAGAACTTTTGATTACAGTGGGTTACACGGACGAAAAATTGGAACCAAGCTACCGCTTGCCAGTAGATGAAATCATTGAGAAAAGATAGAAAGAAGAAAAAAATGACAGTAATTGATTTTACAGCAGAAGTAGAAAAACGCAAAGAAGACCTCTTGGCTGACTTGTTTAGCCTTTTGGAAATCAACTCAGAACGTGATGATAGCAAGGTTGATGCTGAGCATCCATTTGGGCCTGGTCCAGTAAAAGCCTTGGAAAAATTCCTTGAAATCGCAGACCGCGATGGCTACCCAACTAAGAATGTCGATAACTACGCAGGACATTTCGAGTTTGGTGATGGAGAAGAAGTTCTCGGCATCTTTGCCCATATGGATGTGGTTCCTGCTGGTAGCGGTTGGGATACAGATCCTTACACACCGACTATCAAAGACGGTCGCCTTTATGCGCGTGGGGCTTCGGACGACAAGGGCCCTACAACAGCTTGTTACTATGGTTTGAAAATCATCAAAGAATTGGGTCTTCCAACTTCTAAGAAAGTTCGTTTCATCGTTGGAACAGACGAAGAATCAGGTTGGGCAGACATGGACTACTATTTCGAGCACGTAGGACTTGCAAAACCAGATTTTGGTTTCTCTCCAGACGCTGAATTCCCTATCATCAATGGTGAAAAAGGAAATATCACGGAATACCTCCACTTTGCAGGTGAAAATACAGGTGTTGCCCGTCTTCACAGCTTCACAGGTGGTTTGCGTGAAAATATGGTACCTGAATCAGCAACAGCAGTCGTTTCAGGTGATTTGGCTGACTTGCAAGCTAAACTAGATGCCTTTGTTGCAGAACACAAACTTAGAGGAGAACTCCAAGAAGAAAACGGTCAGTACAAGGTGACGATTATTGGTAAATCTGCTCACGGTGCTATGCCTGCTTCAGGTGTCAATGGTGCGACTTATCTTGCTCTTTTCTTCAGCCAGTTTGACTTTGCAGGGCCTGCAAGAGATTACCTTGATATTGCTGGTAAGATTCTCTTGAACGATCATGAGGGTGAAAATCTCAAAATTGCTCATGTGGATGAAAAGATGGGTGCCCTTTCTATGAATGCCGGTGTCTTCCGCTTTGACGAAACAAGCACTGATAATACCATTGCCCTTAACATCCGCTATCCAAAAGGAACAAGTCCAGAACAAATCAAGTCAATCCTTGAAAACTTGCCAGTTGCTTCTGTTAGCCTTTCTGAACACGGTCATACCCCTCACTATGTGCCAATGGAAGATCCACTTGTGCAAACCTTGTTGAATGTCTATGAAAAACAAACTGGACTTAAAGGTCACGAGCAAGTTATCGGTGGTGGAACCTTTGGTCGTTTGCTCGAACGCGGAGTTGCCTACGGTGCCATGTTCCCAGACTCAATTGATACCATGCACCAAGCCAATGAATTTATCGCCTTGGACGATCTCTTCCGAGCAGCAGCAATCTATGCCGAAGCTATTTACGAATTGATCAAATAAAACGATAGAAGTCTGAGATCTTATGCTTAGACTTCTTTTTGGAGGGAAAGTAGATGTCTCAAATCGAAAGAATCAAGCAGGCTATTATGGCGGATCCGCAGAATGCCAGCTATACAGAGCGTGGCATTGAACCTCTCTTTGCAGTGCCAAAGACTGCTCGCATCAATATCATCGGTCAGGCACCGGGGCTTAAAACCCAAGAGGCAGGCCTTTATTGGAAAGATAAAAGTGGTGATCGTTTGCGGGACTGGCTAGGTGTGGATGAAGACACTTTTTACAATTCAGGTTATTTTGCTGTTCTGCCTATGGATTTCTACTTTCCAGGGCATGGCAAGTCGGGTGATCTTCCACCGAGAACTGGATTTGCTGAAAAATGGCATCCGCAACTCTTGCAAGAATTACCAGATATTCAATTGACCCTCTTGATTGGCCAATATGCCCAAGCCTACTATTTGCAGGAGAAAATCAGTGGCAAGGTAACAGAACGGGTAAAACATTACCAGAACTACTTGCCAACCTATTTTCCACTAGTTCACCCCTCACCGCGAAATCAAATCTGGATGGCCAAAAATCCTTGGTTTGAGGCAGAAGTGGTGCCGGATTTGAAAAAAAGGATTAAAGCAATTTTATAGTCAATGAAAATCAAAGAGCAAACTAGGAAGCTAGCCGCAGGCTGCTCAAAGTACAGCTTTGAGGTTGCAGATAAAACTGACGAAGTCAGCTCAAAACACTGTTTTGAGGTTGTGGATAGAACTGAACCTACGGTAAGGCGACGCTGACGTGGTTTGAAGAGATTTTCGAAGAGTATTAGGAGAAAAAGAATGAAAGAAATTACCTTTGACGCATTTTACCAGCTTTACCAAAACGACCAACTTTCTTTAGTGGACGTGAGAGAAGTGGATGAGTTTGAAGCTCTTCATTTAGAAGGCGCCCACAACCTGCCACTTAGTCAATTAGCCGATAGCTATGATCAGTTGGACAAGGACCAGTTACATTATGTTATTTGTAAATCTGGGATGAGATCGGCGCGTGCTTGCCAATTCTTATCAGAACAAGGTTATGAGGTTATCAATGTTCAGGGTGGCATGACTGCCTTTGAAGAACTCTAAACGTAAGAATTTTCTCCTGCTTGGTGTGGACTGGGTAGGAGAGTTTTATTTTTAGATAATTCTCATTTTTAAGAATCTTGAAAACATTTAATATTTACTTCGTGAAGCTTTTTTCATACTCCTATTCATGATATACTAGGTCAGTATTTTATAAATATGAAGGAGATTTTCATGGCTAAAAAAGGTGCCCTAACAGGTTTACTCCTGTTTGGAATATTTTTTGGTGCGGGGAACTTGATTTTTCCGCCTTCTCTAGGTGCTCTATCTGGAGAACATTTTCTTCCTGCCATCGCAGGTTTTGTCTTTTCAGGCGTCGGTATCGCCGTCTTGACCCTTATTATTGGAACGCTCAATCCTAAAGGGTATATCTATGAGATTTCAACAAAGGTAGCGCCTTGGTTTGCGACTCTTTACCTCTCAGTTCTTTACTTGTCAATCGGTCCATTCTTTGCTATCCCACGTACAGCTACAACAGCTTACGAAGTAGGGATTAGCCCCCTTTTGTCGGATGCAAATAAAGGTCTTGGTTTGATTGTCTTTACAGTTCTGTATTTTGCGGCAGCATATTTAATCTCGCTTAATCCATCAAAAATCTTAGACCGTATCGGCCGTATTTTAACACCAGTCTTTGCAATCTTGATTGTCATCTTGGTTGTTCTAGGAGCTTTCAAATACGGTGGAACAAGTCCTCAAGCTGCTTCAGCTGCTTATCAAGCTTCTGCCTTTGGTACAGGTTTCCTAGAAGGTTACAATACCTTGGACGCCCTTGCTTCAGTTGCCTTTAGCGTAATCGCAGTTCAAACCTTGAAACAACTTGGATTTTCAAGTAAGAAAGAATACATTTCAACTATTTGGGTGGTTGGTATCGTTGTTGCCCTTGCCTTCAGTGCTCTTTATATCGGTTTAGGTTTCCTTGGAAATCATTTCCCAGTACCAGCTGAAGCGATGAAAGGTGGAACACCAGGTGTTTATATCTTGTCACAAGCGACTCAAGAAATCTTTGGCTCAACAGCCCAACTCTTCCTTGCAGCTATGGTTACCGTAACCTGCTTCACAACAACGGTTGGTTTGATTGTGTCAACAGCTGAATTCTTTAATGAGCGCTTCCCACAAATCAGCTACAAGGTTTATGCGACAGGCTTTACCTTGATTGGATTTGCTATTGCCAATTTGGGTCTTGATGCGATTATCAAGTACTCAATTCCAGTACTGGTTATCTTGTACCCAATCACGATTGCTATCGTTATGATTGTCATTGTCAACAAATTTGTAGCTCTTTCAAAACCAGGTATGCAGTTGACAATTGCTGTGGTTACAGCTATTGCTATTGCAAGCGTACTAGGAAGCTCATTTAAAGTTGAGTTTCTTGCAAGTCTTGTCAATGCTCTTCCTTTTGCCAAGGCATCTCTCCCATGGTTAGTACCAGCCATTGTCGGAATCTTGCTCTCATTGGTTCTACCAAATAAGCAAGAAAGTGATGTTTTTGAAATGGAATAATCACTAATACTCTTCGAAAATCTCTTCAAACTGCTTCAACGTCGCCTTGTCGTATGTGTAGGATACTGACTACGTCAGTTCCATCTACAACCTCAAAACAGTGTTTTGAGCAACCTGCGACTAGTTTCCTAGTTTGCTCTTTGATTTTCATTGACTATAAAATCACTTTTGTAGCCAAGTCTACAGGAGTGATTTTCTTTTTTTATCCGATGATAAATGTGTTATAATAGGTAGCAAAAGAGGTGAAGAAATGAATCAAACAGTAGAATATATCAAAGAACTGACAGCCATTGCGTCGCCAACAGGTTTTACTCGTGAGATTGCGGACTATTTAGTCAAGACTCTAGAAGCTTTTGGTTACCAGCCGGTTCGCACAGCCAAGGGGGGTGTTAATGTAACTATTAAAGGTCAAAATGATGAAGAGCATCGCTATGTGACTGCCCATGTGGATACGCTGGGTGCCATTGTCCGTGCTGTCAAACCAGACGGCCGTCTCAAAATGGACCGTATCGGTGGCTTTCCTTGGAACATGATTGAAGGTGAAAACTGTACCGTTCATGTGGCTAGCACAGGTGAAAAAGTATCAGGAACCATCCTCATCCACCAAACTTCTTGCCATGTCTACAAGGATGCAGGAACTGCAGAACGCACGCAGGACAATATGGAAGTGCGTTTGGACGCCAAAGTAACAAATGAAAAAGAAACTCGTGCCTTGGGGATTGAGGTCGGTGATTTTATCAGTTTTGATCCACGAACCGTCGTGACAGAGACAGGTTTTATCAAGTCTCGTCATTTGGACGATAAGGTCAGTGCAGCGATTTTGCTTAACCTGCTTCGCATTTATAAGGAAGAGAAGATTGAATTACCAGTAACAACTCATTTTGCTTTTTCAGTCTTTGAAGAAGTGGGGCATGGGGCTAACTCCAATATTCCTGCTCAGGTAGTAGAATATCTGGCTGTGGATATGGGAGCTATGGGTGACGACCAGCAAACAGACGAATATACAGTGTCTATTTGTGTCAAGGATGCATCAGGTCCTTATCACTATGATTTCCGCCAACACTTGGTTGGATTGGCGAAAGAGCAAGATATTCCATTTAAGTTGGATATCTATCCATTTTATGGTTCGGATGCTTCAGCAGCCATGTCTGCAGGGGCAGAGGTTAAACATGCTCTTCTAGGTGCTGGTATCGAGTCTAGCCATTCTTATGAGCGTACCCATATTGACTCAGTAGTGGCGACTGAGCGTATGGTCGATGCCTATCTCAAGAGCGCATTGGTAGACTAATATGTGCCTAATTTGTCAGAGAATTGACCTCATCAAGAAGGGAGAAAATCCCTACTTTGTCAAAGAGTTGGAAACAGGCTATCTTGTGGTTGGAGACCACCAGTATTTTGCAGGCTATAGTCTCTTTCTAGCCAAGGAACATGTCACCGAATTGCACCATTTGAAAAAGGAAACAAGACTCCGTTTTCTCGAAGAAATGAGTCTAGTCCAAGAGGCAGTTGCCAAGGCATTTGCTGCTGAGAAAATGAATATCGAACTGCTAGGAAATGGCGATGCCCATCTTCATTGGCATCTGTTTCCACGACGGACAGGTGATATGAATGGCCACGGTCTTAAAGGTCGTGGTCCAGTCTGGTGGGTTCCCTTTGAAGAAATGACAGTAGAAACTTGCCAAGTAAAACCGGAAGAGATTAAAAGATTAGTCGAATGTTTATCGTCAGAACTAGATAAACTATTAGAAATAAAGGAGTAGAAATGAAAAAAAGATACCTTGTCTTGACAGCCTTGCTAGCCTTGAGTCTAGCAGCTTGTTCACAAGAAAAAGCAAAAAATGAAGATGGAGCAGCTAAAACAGAACAAACTGCTAAAGCTGATGGAACAGTTGGAAGTAAGTCTCAAGGAGCTGCCCAGAAAAAAGCAGAAGTGGTTAACAAAGGAGACTATTACAGCATTCAAGGGAAATACGATGAAATCATCGTAGCCAACAAACACTATCCATTGTCTAAAGACTACAATCCGGGGGAAAATCCAACAGCCAAGGCTGAGTTGGTTAAACTCATCAAAGCGATGCAAGAGGCAGGTTTCCCCATTAGCGACCATTACAGTGGCTTTAGAAGTTATGAAACTCAGACCAAGCTCTATCAAGATTATGTCAATCAAGATGGGAAAGAAGCTGCCGACCGTTATTCTGCTCGACCTGGTTATAGCGAACACCAAACAGGCTTGGCCTTTGATGTGATTGGGACTGATGGTGATTTGGTGACAGAAGAAAAAGCAGCCCAATGGCTCTTGGACCATGCTGCTGATTATGGCTTTGTTGTCCGTTATCTCAAAGGCAAGGAAAAGGAAACAGGCTATATGGCTGAAGAATGGCACCTGCGTTATGTCGGAAAAGAAGCTAAAGAAATAGCTGCAAGTGGTCTCAGTTTGGAAGAATACTATGGCTTTGAAGGCGGAGATTACGTCGATTAAAAAATAAACTTTTCTCTTGCAATTCCAGATAAATAGTGTATAATAGATGGGTATGTGAAAAGCATACTTGTGGGAGGTAAAAATCTCTAATTACCGCCAAAACCACAAAGGAGGATTTAAAAATGGCTAAAAAAGTCGAAAAACTTGTAAAATTGCAAATCCCTGCTGGTAAAGCTACACCAGCTCCACCGGTTGGACCTGCTCTTGGTCAAGCTGGTATCAACATCATGGGATTCACAAAAGAGTTCAACGCTCGTACAGCTGACCAAGCTGGTATGATCATTCCAGTTGTTATCTCAGTTTACGAAGATAAATCATTTACTTTCATCACTAAAACACCACCAGCTGCTGTTCTTTTGAAAAAAGCTGCAGGTGTTGAAAAAGGATCAGGTACACCTAACAAAACTAAAGTTGCTACAGTTACTCGTGCACAAGTACAAGAAATTGCAGAAACTAAGATGCCAGATTTGAACGCAGCAAACGTAGAGTCTGCAATGCGTATGATCGAAGGTACTGCTCGTTCTATGGGATTCACTGTTGTTGACTAATCAATAACACAGTAGAAAATCTCACAGCAGTCTATTAGTTGCTTTTCATACTAGGCAAGTGACTGATGCTTGTACTTGGGTACAGCAAGGGAGCTTAACGAAGTAGGAAAAGAATCTAATAGACTGATAACCCGCAAGACTTCATCATTTCGAGAAGTGACGTGGGAGATGAAAATCGATTGAACCACTTACAAGGAGAATAGAAAATGGCTAAAAAAAGCAAACAACTTCGTGCTGCTCTTGAGAAAATCGACAGCACAAAAGCATACAGCGTAGAAGAAGCTGTAGCACTTGCAAAAGAAACTAACTTTGCAAAATTTGACGCAACTGTAGAAGTTGCTTACAACTTGAACATCGACGTTAAAAAAGCTGACCAACAAATCCGTGGAGCAATGGTATTGCCAAACGGTACTGGTAAAACTTCACGCGTTCTTGTTTTCGCACGTGGTGCAAAAGCTGAAGAAGCGAAAGCTGCTGGTGCAGACTTTGTTGGTGAAGATGACCTTGTTGCTAAAATCAACGACGGTTGGTTGGACTTTGACGTAGTTATCGCTACACCTGACATGATGGCTCTTGTTGGACGTCTTGGACGTGTCCTTGGACCACGTAACTTGATGCCAAACCCTAAAACTGGTACTGTAACTATGGATGTTGCTAAAGCAGTTGAAGAGTCTAAAGGTGGTAAAATCACTTACCGTGCTGACCGTGCAGGTAACGTTCAAGCAATCATCGGTAAAGTATCATTTGAGGCTGAAAAATTGGTTGAAAACTTCAAAGCTTTCAACGAAACAATCCAAAAAGCAAAACCAGCTACAGCTAAAGGAACTTACGTGACAAACTTGACTATCACAACTACTCAAGGTGTTGGTATCAAAGTTGACGTAAACTCACTTTAATCAGTAGTTAATCTAATGTAAAAAAAGTTGAAGACGCTATGTCTCAACTTTTTTTGATTTCAAAATATCTTCTTGTAAGGTAATACTCAATGAAAATCAAAGAGCAAACTAGAAAGCTAGCCGCAGGCTGTACTTGAGTACGGCAAGGTGAAGCTGACGTGGTTTGAAGAGATTTTCGAAGAGTATAAATTTAAGTTACTGCTGTTATTCTTAGGGTCACGTGTTTTAATACAATACTCTTTAAGCGTATGTAAATTGGTTTTATACTAAAGCATTGATCATCGTTAATGAAAAATAGAAAGATGTCTAATAAAATTAAAAAACACTCATTCAAACTCAATAATTACCAGTTATAATACTTGAATGCTACAAATATAAATGCTATAATGAACTGAAATGTGTACAATTATTTAGCAATCTTTTTTAAGATGTTCTTCTCTTAATATTACTAAAAAATTTAAGGGGGGGGCTTTTTATTTGCCCTAATGCTTTAAATCAACACGAATAAAATAAATCAAGGAGGTTGAATCTCATGAAGAGAGATCAACAAGATTTTAGAACTGAAAGATACCTTCGGTATGGTATTCGTAAGTATAGTTTTGGGGCAGCATCAGTGGCAATTGCGGCTGGTCTGATGTTTCTTGGAGCTGGTGCGGTATCAGCAACAGAAGTAGAAGGAGTTAATGAAACATCTTCAACAACGACTCCAACACCGACCATAGGCGATGAGGGGGCTAATCAAGGTGCTAACTCATCTAAACCCACTACTTATGACGCAGAGCCAGTTCTAACTAGGGATGCTAGTGAAGATACTGCCTCATCCCAAGCTAGCGATGAGAATACCGAAGCAGCGGCAACTGAATCCTCTACAGAAACAGTTGCAGATAAGACGGAACTACAATCGAAAATTTTGACCTTACGTACTGCAATCCAGTCGGCTACTAAGGGGACAGACAGTCTAGCTCTTGACTTTGCTAATCAAACATTGACAAGTGCGCAAGCAGTTTTAGAAGCTAAACCAAGTCAAGAAGAGGTCGCTCAGCAAGTCCAAGCCCTAACAAATGCTATTACTGTAATTGCAGAAGCGTCTAGTCAAGCACAAGCTAATCAAGTCGATACAGCAGAAACAAATCAATCATCTGAAAAAGTAGAGTTAGAAAAGCGAGTGTCCGAGGCGGATGTAACCAATCGTTTAGCAAATAGTTTTTTGGAAAAAGAAGCAAATGATTCAAGCCTTTCTGAAGATGTCAAGAGTGCTATTAGAGCTGCCATAGCCAGCAATGCTGCTAAAATTACAGAAGCAAAGGCTGCTTTAGCAAATGGTGATGCGAGTGTCCAAGCCCTTAACCAATCGATGGCAGAATTGAAGTCATCTATTGAAGCTGTCTATGTTACTCTCCGTAAAACAGGCAAAGAAGAATTTTCTGTTTCTTTGGCTGATACGCCTCCTGCCGGTGGTGTAATTGTACAACCAAATGCCAAAGATTATATATCCATTCCGCAGGGAGATGGCACTTATAAGATAGTTTCAACAGCTACAACAGAAGCCTCTGCAACAGGTAAGGATATCTATACCTTTGGTGCAACTGCCGCTACAAACGGAGATGTCTCAACTGATAGAATCAGTGGAGATATTACGACTCTGGAAGCAGTCGTGTACTCTCACCAACGGACAGGTACCGATACGAATCCTGGTAACTCAGGTTCCGGAAATAATAATAAAGGTCGAGTGGATTTTCCTCTAACCAAGGAACAAGCAGAAGCCTTGGCTGCAGAAGCTCCCCTCTGGAAAGGAAAACTCCGCGCAGATGGGTCAAGAATTTCAACGTATAATAATGTAGTTTTTGGTGCAGGAGGAGGATATGAATACCTTGCAACCCACATCTATCACTATGTCTATGAACAAGGTACTGACCGTGTCTATATCGAAAAGATCAAGGGACGATTTAGTGTGACAGAGAAAGCAGCCACAGCTGGCTGGGTGGTCTCAAAGGTAGAGCCGACAAACTTACCAACAGGTTTAACCTATAATGCAGCTACAGATACTATTCAGGGGAAGATTGTGACAGATGGTCTGGCAAATGGGGTATATGATACGCGGATGTATGTGACCTATACCAATACCCAGACCAATGCAACTGTGCGTGCAGTGTACCGAAATCTTCGTGGTGGTTGGATTGGTTGGCAAGACACAACTCCACCAAACATTGGAACCAATGGAGAGGTCTTTGAAGGAAAGGTTGGTGAAAGTAGCTTCACCAATGAGCAAGGTCACTCTACAAATAGTATTGATATCCACTACTCAGATACTTCAGGTTCTCGTGCCATGTCTGGCGGTGCTAATGTTAGCTATACGCTAGCAGATGGGACAGATGTTACAGTCCGTAATCAATACGGGCCAAGTACTACAGGAATCTCGGGTAATATTGTGACAGCTACTGGAACAGCTCGTGCCGTGGATACAGAGATTCCGGGATTGACCTATGCGCTAGATGGTAGTAAATCCTTAACTAGTCCTGACGGTGCGACTGTGGGTTATACAGGGAAGGCTTTGATTAGTGGGACTCCAACAGAAGCTGGTATTTATTATGTTACAGCCTATGCTAAGGACTGGAACCAGCCAACGGGTGCGAATGGTTGGACAACCCAGGGGCAAGAAACCCATGCAGGTATCACAGTTAAGGTAGCACCGAAAATTGATGTCCTCAACATTGCTGCATATGGAACAGAAGTCCCAGTGACTATCTCTAAAGGAGCTACCTATGCCAAGGTAACCATGCCTGATGGAAGTGTCACAGCACTTGAAAATAGAGAAGGCAAGTGGTATGTTGCTGCGGAGGGAACCACAAATACAGCAGTGACAGCTGGTGAATTAGTCGGAACAGTTGGTGAACAATTTAAATTAAAAGTTACACGTGAAATGACAGCAACAGCTGGTGTAAATAAGATATCTGTTTATGCTAAAACAGAAGCTGTTACAGCATCCTTGATGCGTTCATCTGTCACACTCCAAGATAATGATAACTCGTCACATGTTGCAACCTTGAATAAAACAAGTGGACGTTGGGAACTACCAGCTGAATATGCGACTGTTAGAACCGATCACGGAGATGGTACTTATGATGTAACGAATAGAGAAGTGTACACCTCTGTGCAAGCGGATGGCTCTATCAAGTTCTATATTTATGCCTATAACCGTAGTTATGATGCTACAGGAAAGGTTACAGCAGTTAATGATGTGACTCGTAAAGAAACAGTCTATGCGAGAGAAAATACCTTAGCTACAACAGTTGGGAATGGAACCTATGTAACAGTTTCTTACGATAAAGCTACGAACACATGGTCGTCATCGGATCAGTCAGTAGTGACAGCTACAAAGACAGATGCTGATCATTGGGAAGTATCTACTTCATCAGGATTTTCTGGTGTGGTTAAGGCTACTACAGCAGAATCAACGGACGAAGCCACGATTATCAATAGAAGACCAACTGTTACTTCGACTTCTTATACAACTAAGATGAATACAACTGTAGACTTAGTAGACCGCAGTTTGGACGGAGTAAGTACGGTAACAACTAATGCTCATGTGACAGTAGCTGATGCAGAAGATGACTCACTTCCATCTACAAGTGATGCTGAGAAAGCTTTCAAGACTAGTCACAATACCAAGATAACAACTATTACAGTGACTGATCCAAATGGTGGGGTGGTTGCATCTTACACAAAGACTGGTGATGCTCATAATTACCCAGATGCAACAAGCTTAAAATTGACAGAAGTTGGTGTTTATACAGTTACAGTAGACGTTATGGATAGTAATACTAACCTAGTTGATGAGACAAACGTTGATGAGACAACAGCGGGTACAGATCATGGTGCAAACACATCCACGGCAAGAACAGTCTACACTATTACTGTTACTCCTCTGGATATAGAGGGTCAACCTACGAAATCATTGGCTATTCAAGGGGAACCACAAACAGGTGACCCAACATTTGAGTTTAAAACAGATGTCGAAACTGAGAAAAAGATTGATCAGGGAACAAAACTCTATAGCCTTGAAGGAGCGATAGATGGCTCTGTAACGGCTACAAAAGATGGTAAGACAATAGGTACTTACAAGATTGATAAAGATACAGGATTGGTCACTTTCACTCCTGAAAAAGACTTTACAGGGGAAGCACCAGCAGTTACAGTACGTTTGACAGTAACATTTTCTAATGATACTACTGGCAACCCACTCACTGCAACTGCGACAGCTACCTACACCCCAACAGTTATTCCAGTAACTCCAAGATCTGAAGCTTCTAAGACAACTGGGCCGCAAGGACAAGCCCAGACTTCAGTTATTAAGTATGACACTGCAGATACAGACGCTAGCACTGTGAACTTTACTAAAGGTAGTGCTATGGTTGAAAATGTTGAGGAGTCTGTTGAGCTAGATAAAGGAACGGTAACGCTTCTTGATGCCAATGGAGCAGAAACTACAACTGTCACAGTGGCAGATCAAGGTACCTACAGTCTAAACAAAGACACCAACACCATCACCTTCCAACCTCTTTCAAGTTTCGTAGGAAAGGCAACTCCAGTAACAGTTCAAGTGAAAGATGCCAACGGAACAGCTACAACAACGACTTACACTCCAACGGTGACAGATGTGACCATGACATCTGAGGATGCTACATCGACTGGTATTCAAGGGGCTACTCAAAGTGGAACACCAGAATTTGAAACATCAGATCCATCAGTAACGATTGCAACACGTCAGTTGATTGATCCATCAACGATGCAACCAACTACTAGTGTTACAATTGCAAATGAAGGAACATACACAATTGAACCAACAACAGGTCTTGTGACCTTCGTACCAGATCCATCATACAAAAAGAAGGGGACAGGTGTTACCGTCCAAGCAACGGACTCAAATGGTGAAACCTCAACAGCTACCTACACTCCTACAGTTACTCCAGTTTCTCTAACGTCGACTGATGTGACATCGAAAGATATTCAAGGGGCAGAACAAGAAGGAACTCCAACCTTTGCCTTGTCAGATGGAGCAGAAGCAACAACGACTATCACAGGCTATAAACTTGTGGATCCAACTACAGGCCAAGCGACAGATGAAACATCTGTAGTTGTTCAATCAGTTGGTAAGTATACAATTGATTCAACGACAGGTAAAGTAACCTTCCAACCAGATGGTGCGTATAAGGGGACACCAGATGCCATCAAAGTTGAAGCAACTGCGACTGTTAAAAATGCCAAGAATGAAACTGCAAGCATTACGAAAGAAGCTACCTACACCCCAACAGTTATTCCAGTAACTCCAAGCTCTGAAGCTTCAGAGACAACTGGACCGCAAGGACAAGCCCAGACTTCAGTTATTAAGTATGATACTGCAGATACAGACGCTAGCACTGTGAACTTTACTAAAGGTAGTGCTATGGTTGAAACTGTTGAGAAGTCTGTTGAGCTAGATAAAGGAACGGTAACGCTTCTTGATGCCAATGGAGCAGAAACTACAACTGTCACAGTGGCAGATCAAGGTACCTACAGTCTAAACAAAGACACCAACACCATCACCTTCCAACCTCTTTCAAGCTTTGTAGGCAAGGCAACTCCAGTAACAGTTCAAGTGAAAGATGCCAACGGAACAGCGACAACAACTACCTACACTCCAACGGTAACAGATGTGACCATGACATCTGAAGATGCTACCTCGACTGGTATTCAAGGGGCTACTCAAAGTGGAACACCAGAATTTGAAACATCAGATCCATCAGTAACGATTGCAACACGTCAGTTGATTGATCCATCAACGATGCAACCAACTACTAGTGTTACAATTGCAAATGAAGGAACATACACAATTGAACCAACAACAGGTCTTGTGACCTTCGTACCAGATCCATCATACACAGAGAAGGGGACAGGTGTTACTGTTCAAGCAACGGACTCAAATGGTGAAACCTCAACCGCTACCTACACTCCGACAGTTACTCCAGTTTCTCTAACGTCGACTGATGTGACATCGAAAGATATTCAAGGGGCTACTCAAAGTGGAACTCCAACCTTTGCCTTGTCAAATGGAGCAGAAGCAACAACGACTATCACAGGCTATAAACTTGTGGATCCAACTACAGGCCAAGCGACAGATGAAACATCTGTAGTTGTTCAATCAGTTGGTAGGTATACAATTGATTCAACGACAGGTAAAGTAACCTTCCAACCAGATGGTGCGTACAAGGGGACACCAGATGCCATCAAAGTTGAAGCAACTGCGACTGTTAAAAATGCCAAGAATGAAACTGCAATCATTACGAAAGAAGCTACCTACACCCCAACAGTTATTCCAGTAACGCCAAGCTCTGAAGCTTCAGAGACAACTGGTCCGCAAGGACAAGCCCAGACTTCAGTTATTAAGTATGATACTGCAGATACAGACGCTAGCACTGTGAACTTTACTAAAGGTAGTGCTATGGTTGAAACTGTTGCGAAGTCTGTTGAGCTAGATAAGGGAACGGTAACGCTTCTTGATGCCAATGGAGCAGAAACTACAACTGTCACAGTGGCAAATCAAGGTACCTACAGTCTAAACAAAGACACCAACACCATCACCTTCCAACCTCTTTCAAGCTTTGTAGGCAAGGCAACTCCAGTAACAGTTCAAGTGAAAGATGCCAACGGAACAGCGACAACAACTACCTACACCCCAACGGTGACAGATGTGACTCCAACAGGTGCTTCATCGGTTACTGAAGGAGCTCGTGGAACTATTCAAACATCTCCTGTAGTATTTGATACGCCAGATCAAGATAATACAACAGTAAACTTTAATAAAGGTCATGAAAAAGTTGAACTTGATAAGTCTACTCTGACATTAGTTGATAAAACTGGTAAAGAAGTGAAAGAAGTTGTAGTTCCAGGAGAAGGAACATATGTACTTAAGGATGGAGTCGTTGAATTTACACCAGAAAAAGATTTTGTAGGAAAGGCAACTCCAGTAACAGTTCAAGTGAAAGACGTCAATGGTAAAGTAGTTTCTGAAACTTATACTCCAACTGTGCGTCCTGTAACGGAGTTTAAAGACACAGATGGGAATGTTGTTTCAGGAAGTACTACAGAAGATGGCAAAGTTGATAAGAAGGACTTCCCGGGCTATAGATTTGTTGAAACTAAGGTTGATAACAAGGGTAATACTACTCATATCTATGAAAAAGTAACAACAACATTCAAGGATAAGGAAGGCAATCTTATTACTGTTGATAAAGACAACAACCCTGTGAAATCAACGGAAAAAGGAGAAATCCCAGCCAAAACGATCCCAGGTTATAAATTTGTAGAGACTAAGAAACTTCCAAACGGAGATATCGAACACATTTACGAAAAAGTAACAACAACATTCAAGGATAAGGAAGGCAATCTTATTACTGTTGATAAAGACAACAACCCTGTGAAATCAACAGAAGAAGGAGAAACCCCAGCTAAAACGATCCCAGGTTATAAATTTGTAGAGACTAAGAAACTTCCAAACGGAGATATCGAACACATCTATGAAAAAGTAAGTACCTTCTTCAAAGATAAAGAAGGCAAAGAGATTCCAAACTATCCAAGTGAGCCAGGTACAGTCGATAAGAAAGATATTCCAGAATACAGATTCGTAGAGACTAAGAAATTACCAAATGGTGATACTGAACATATCTACGAAAAAGTAAGTACCTTCTTCAAAGATAAAGAAGGCAAAGAGATTCCAAACTATCCAAGTGAACCGGGAACAGTCGATAAGAAAGATATTCCAGAGTACCGCTTCGTAGAAACGAAGAAACTGTCAAATGGAGATACTGTTCATGTTTATGAAAAAGTAACACCACCAGCTCCTCAACCAAATCCAGGTAAGCAAAATACAACTACTTGGACAGATGAGAATGGAAATCCATTGAAACCAAGTGAGCCAGGTTCTAAAGAACCGGGAACAATTCCAGGTTACGAATATGTGAAGACTGTGACAGATTCAAATGGTAATATCAGACATATCTTCCGCAAAGTTGAGATGCCAACTCCAACACCGGTTGAACCGACTCAACCAGCACAACCGGTAGAGCCAGTAACTCCAGCAATACCTGAACAGCCAGCTAAACCTCAAATGCCAGCAACACCTAAATATGTTGATGGTCAAAAAGAATTGCCTAACACAGGTACAGAAGCTAACGCTAGCCTCGCAGCACTTGGACTTCTTGGAGCCCTAGGTGGATTTGGACTTCTTGCTCGCAAGAAAAAAGAAGACTAATCTTTCTAATGGGTATAATTTGTTTGCAATGAACAAATTGTTCTTAATGAGGATGGGTAAAAACTTCATTTCAGGATAAAATGAAGCCACAATAAAACGCATAGTATCAAGTTTTCAAGACCTGATATTATGCGTTTTTTAATTTTAAAGACTTTTTCGGTCTCACTTATTGTATAGTGAAATGAGATAAAAAATAGACAAGTTGATTGGGGGATTTAAACCAATTTCTAACAATGTTTTAGAAAACTCGGCGGACTATTCCAGATTCAATCAACTATAATGTTAAAAGTTATTGGACCTGTAGAGGTCCACAATCTCGTCATTTTGAGTCTAAAAAGAGAATGGTTTCCATGCTTTGATTGCTGTTCTCTACAAACGCGAGCTTGTGCATGAGTCGAACGTTGGGGAGCTCCTCAATATGTTAGAGGATTGGGAGTTTTAAAAAATCCTTGTTTATGCTTTTTCATATGCAATTGATTTACAGTAAATAAAAAGACAGAGAGCTTACTTCTCAGTCTTGGATATGTTGAAAGAGGTGGTCGAGTTGGTTTAGGTAGTCGGTGCGTGAGTTGATAATTCTCAGGATATGGACTTCTTTTTCATGAACGAGGTAAAAGAGTAGGTATTGTTTAGAGACAATCATTCTGAGCATATTTTCTGGATAGAGGGAGTATCCGATTTTATGGTCAAAGTTAATACCGCCCTCTGGTGAGAAGGTGAGTAGGTTGGTAATTTGTTGGAGACGAGTGAAGACTTTCTTGGCTATGTTTTCACTGAAGTCTGTGGAGTAGTGGATGAAAATATTGTCCAAGTCTTGTCTGGCTTGTTCTGTAAAGCGTACTTTATAGTCCATACTTTGAAAAGACCTCGTCTGCGTCGTAGAGACGCCCCTCGATGATGTCTTGGTAGCCTTTATCTAGTTCTGACTTGAGTTCGCCTAGGAAGATTTCTGCTTTGAGTTGGTCGGCTGTTTTAATTGGGAGACCTTTTTCAAGGACGATTTGTTCTACAAAGAGGTTGAGGGCACCTGAAAGGCTGATGTTTTGGCTTTCTAGGATGGTTTTTGCTTCTTCAAATAGTTGAGTATTGACGCGGAAGTTATAAACTCGGTCTCGTGTAAGTCTTGACATGGCATTTCTCCTTGTAATGATATTGTATTACATATACATTACAAAAAAAGATCGAGAAAGTCAAGGGCTGTTTTAGTAGTGGAGGGTGGTAGGTTGGTAATTTAAACTATCAAACAGAATTTTTGATTAAAACTATCATTTTATGAGAAAATTTTCAATTTCACAAATTTTAGGCAAACGCTTGCATTCTAGTTTTTATTGGACTATAATAGGTTGGTATAAAGCTTTCTGTAGCAATAAAATATAGAAGGTGTAGAAAGTAAGGATTTAGATTACTTGTATTGGAAAATACAATGTTGCTATTCCTTATCATAGGGAGATAGATATGGCAATGATAGAAGTGGAACATCTTCAGAAAAATTTTGTGAAGACAGTTAAGGAACCGGGCTTGAAGGGGGCTTTGCGCTCCTTTATTCATCCTGAAAAACAGACCTTTGAAGCGGTTAAGGATTTGACCTTTGAGGTTCCCAAGGGGCAGATTTTAGGCTTTATCGGGGCCAACGGTGCTGGGAAGTCGACAACCATCAAAATGCTGACAGGAATTTTGAAACCAACATCTGGTTTTTGTCGGATTAATGGCAAGATTCCGCAGGATAATCGTCAGGATTATGTCAAGGATATTGGAGTGGTCTTTGGGCAACGTACCCAGCTATGGTGGGATTTGGCTCTACAAGAGACCTACACGGTCTTGAAGGAGATTTACGATGTGCCAGATTCGCTCTTCCATAAGCGCATGGACTTTTTGAATGAAGTCTTGGATTTGAAGGACTTTATCAAGGACCCCGTGCGGACTCTTTCATTGGGACAGCGCATGCGGGCGGACATTGCAGCTTCCTTGCTTCACAATCCCAAGGTACTATTTTTAGATGAGCCGACCATTGGTTTGGATGTTTCGGTCAAGGATAACATTCGTCGAGCTATTACTCAGATCAATCAGGAGGAAGAGACTACCATTCTCTTGACCACTCACGACCTGAGCGACATTGAGCAACTCTGTGATCGGATTTTTATGATAGACAAGGGGCAAGAGATTTTTGATGGAACGGTTAGCCAGCTCAAGGAAACCTTTGGCAAGATGAAGACTCTTTCTTTTGAACTGCTACCAGGTCAAAGTCATCTCGTCTCTCACTATGAAGGCTTTTCGGATATGACAATTGATAGACAAGGGAATAGTCTCAATATTGAATTTGACAGTTCCCGCTACCAGTCAGCTGACATTATTAAGCAAACCCTGTCTGATTTTGAAATCCGTGATTTGAAGATGGTGGATACGGATATTGAGGATATTATCCGTCGCTTCTATCGAAAGGAGCTCTAAGATGGTCAAATTATGGAGACGTTATAAACCCTTTATCAATGCAGGGGTTCAGGAGTTGATTACTTACCGAGTCAACTTTATTCTGTATCGGATTGGGGATGTCATGGGGGCTTTTGTGGCCTTTTATCTCTGGAAGGCTGTCTTTGATTCTTCGCAAGAATCTTTGATTCAGGGCTTTAGTATGGCAGATATCACTCTCTACATCATTATGAGTTTTGTGACCAATCTTCTGACTAGGTCTGATAGCTCCTTTATGATTGGGGAGGAGGTTAAGGATGGCTCCATTATCATGCGCTTGTTGAGACCAGTGCATTTTGCGGCTTCTTACCTCTTTACAGAGCTTGGTTCCAAGTGGTTGATTTTTATCTCTGTTGGCCTGCCATTTTTAAGTGTCATTGTCTTGATGAAAATCTTGTCTGGGCAAGGGATTGTAGAAGTGCTGGGATTAACTGTCCTTTATCTTTTTAGCTTAACGCTGGCCTATCTGATTAACTTTTTCTTTAATATCTGCTTTGGATTTTCAGCCTTTGTGTTTAAAAATCTTTGGGGTTCTAATCTCCTCAAAACATCCATAGTGGCCTTTATGTCTGGAAGTTTGATTCCCTTGGCTTTCTTTCCAAAGGTTGTTGCAGATATTCTGTCCTTCCTGCCTTTTTCATCCTTGATTTATACTCCGGTCATGATCATTGTTGGGAAATACGATGCCAGTCAGATGATTCAGGCGCTCCTTTTGCAGTTTTTCTGGCTCTTAGTGATGGTGGGCTTGTCTCAGTTGATTTGGAAACGAGTCCAGTCCTTTATCACCATTCAAGGAGGTTAGTATGAAAAAATATCAACGCATGCATCTGATTTTTATTAGACAATACATCAAACAAATCATGGAATACAAGGTGGATTTTGTGGTTGGTGTCCTGGGAGTTTTTCTGACCCAAGGCTTGAACCTCTTGTTTCTCAATGTCATCTTTCAACACATCCCATCACTAGAAGGTTGGACTTTTCAAGAAATTGCCTTTATCTATGGTTTTTCCTTGATTCCCAAGGGATTGGACCATCTCTTTTTTGACAATCTCTGGGCACTAGGGCAACGTCTAGTCCGAAAAGGAGAGTTTGACAAGTATCTGACTCGTCCTATCAATCCTCTCTTTCACATCCTAGTTGAGACCTTTCAGATTGATGCCTTGGGCGAGCTTTTGGTCGGTGGTATCCTACTGGGAACAACAGTGACTAGCATTGCTTGGACTCTTCCAAAATTCCTGCTTTTCCTAGTTTGCATACCATTTGCGACCTTGATTTATACTTCTCTTAAAATCGCGACAGCCAGCATCGCTTTTTGGACCAAGCAGTCAGGTGCCATGATTTACATTTTCTATATGTTTAATGATTTTGCTAAGTATCCGATTTCTATCTATAATTCAGCTCTTCGTTGGTTGATTAGCTTTATCGTGCCTTTCGCCTTTACAGCCTACTACCCTGCCAGCTATTTCTTGCAGGACAAGGATGTAATCTTTAACATCGGAGGTTTGATTTTGATTTCTCTGATTTTCTTTGTCATTTCCCTTAAACTTTGGGATAGGGGATTGGAGTCTTATGAAAGTGCTGGATCCTAAGATGAAGAAACTCAAAGCCTTGTCTCAAGACAGGCTTTTTCTAATAGAGATGAAAATTCCTTGACATCTATTCTCAGAGTGCTATACTGTAATTGTAATCGCCGATTTAGCTCAGTTGGTAGAGCAAGGCACTCGTAAAGCCTAGGTCACAGGTTCGATCCCTGCAATCGGCAAAGTGAAGAAGTCTCATCAGGCTTCTTTTTCTTTTTAAAGAAAATCAGACCACTTAGACCGAGATTGAGACCAGATAGGCAAACGAACTTGTTCTTGAAACTGACCTCTGCTATAATGATTTTTGTAAGGGACGTGAGTATTCATACTCTTCGAAAATCTCTTCAAACAAAGTCAGCTTCACCTTGCCGTTTATATGTGACTGACTTCGTCAGTCTTATCTGCAACCTCAAAACAGTGTTTTGAGCTGACTTCTTCAGTCTTATCTACAACCTCAAAACAGTGTTTTGAGCAGCCTACGGCTAGTTTCCTAGTTTGCTTTTTGATTTTCATTGAGTATTAGTTGCTAGAGCAAGGCACTCGTAAAGCCTAGGTCACAGGTGAACATATGACTGAAGATTTGAAAAAATAGATATGTATAAATAACCGTTAAGCCTTATTCTTAGCGGTTATTTATATTGTTTAATAGCGCTGATATTTCATCAATGATGTTTGACTTTGTGATTTTGGTAGTGGTTCAATTTGATTGCTACTATTTTTGATGGTATGAATGTGCTTATAATGTATCCCCGTTAAGTACGAAACTTTTGCATCATTTATTAACATGCGTTAAAAATAAAATTAACCAGCCTTAATTTTTCTTGACTTAAATTTTTTAAATGATATACTATTTTTATGGAGAGCTAACAATTATATATAAATGTACTACTCTATTTCCTAGATAATACTTAGTAAAACTTTTTATAACAAAGGCTAGCAAAGTTAAAGTTTTCTATCTATTGGAAGTTAAATAAATATGTAAGGAATTAAAATGAAAAAAAGTACAGTATTGTCATTAACCACAGCTGCAGTTATTTTAGCAGCCTATGCCCCTAATGAGGTAGTCTTAGCAGACACATCTAGCTCTGAAGATGCTTTAACTATCTCTGATACAGAAAAAGTAGTAGTAGATAAGGAAGCAGAAAATAAAGAAAAACATGAAAATATTCATAATGATATAGAAACTTCCAAGGATACTGAAGAGAAGAAAACAACGGTTATTGAGGAAAAAGAAGTTGTTAGTAAAGAATCTGTGATAGATAACAAAACTAGCAATGAAGAAGCAACAATCAAAGAAGATTCCAATCAATCCCAAGGAGATAAAGCTAACTCATCTGCAAGTAAAGACCCAGAAAGTCCCAAAAAAGAGGATAAACTTGTCTATATTGCTGAATTTAAAGATAAAGAATCTGGAGAAAAAGCAATCAAGGAATTATCCAATCTTAAGGATACAAACGTTTTATATACCTATAATACGATTTTTAATGGTGTTTCAATAGAAACAACTCCAGATAATCTGGACAAAATTAAACAAATAAAAGGTATTTCATCGGTTGAACGGTCACAAAAACTCCAACCCATGATGAATCATGCCAGAAAGAAAATTGGAGTTGAGGAAGCTATTGATTACCTAAAGGCCATTAATGCTCAATTTGGAAGAAATTTTGATGGTAGAGGTATGGTCATTTCAAATATCGATACCGGGACAGATTATAGGCATAAGGCCATGAGGATTGATGATGATGCTAAAGACTCAATGAGATTTAAAAAAGAAGACTTAAAAGGTACTGATAAAAATTTCTGGTTGAGTGATAAGATTCCTCATGCTTTTAATTATTATAATGGTGGTAAAATAACTGTAGAAAAAGCTGATGATGGAAGTGATTATTTTGATCCACATGGAATGCATATTGCAGGGATTCTTGCGGGAAATGATACTGAAAAAGACATCAAGAACTTTAATGGAATAGATGGAATTGCTCCTAATGCACAGATCTTTTCTTATAAAATGTACTCTGACGCAGGATCTGGGTTCGCAGGGGATGAAACAATGTTTCATGCTATTGAAGATTCTATCAAACACAACGTTGATGTTGTTTCTGTATCATCTGGTTTTACAGGAACAGGTCTTGTAGGTGAGAAATATTGGCAAGCTATTAGAGCATTAAGAAAAGCAGGCATTCCAATGGTTGTCGCTACGGGTAACTATGCGACTTCTGCTTCAAGTTCTTCTTGGGATTTAGTGGCAAATAATCATCTGAAAATGACCGACACTGGAAATGTAACGCGAACAGCAGCACATGAAGATGCGATAGCGGTTGCATCTGCTAAAAATCAAACAGTTGAGTTTGATAAAGTTAAGATTGGAGGAAAAAGTTTTAAATACAGAAATATAGGAGCCTTTTTCGATAAGAATAAAATCACAACAAATGAAGATGGTTCAAAAGCTCCTGATAAATTGAAATTTGTATATATAGGCAAAGGCCAAGACCAAGAGTTGATAGGTTTGGATCTTAAGGGCAAAATTGCAGTAATGGATAGAATTTATACCAAGGATTTAAAAGATGCTTTTAAACGAGCAACGGATAAGGGCGCACGCGCCATTATGGTTGTAAATACTGTCAATTACTACAACAGAGATAATTGGACAGAGCTTCCAGCCATGGGATATGAAGCGGATGAAGGGACTAAAAGTCAAGTATTTTCAATTTCAGGAGATGATGGTGTAAAACTATGGAACATGATTAATCCTGATAAAAAAACTGAGGTTAAAAGAAATAGTAAGGAAGATTTCAAAGATAAATTGGATCAATACTATCCAATTGATATGGCCAGCTATAATTCTAATAAACCGAATGTAGGTGACGAAAAAGAGATTGACTTTAAGTTTGCACCTGACACAGACAAAGAATTGTATAAAGAAGATGTCATCGTTCCAGCAGGATCCACATCTTGGGGACCGAGAACAGATTTACTTTTAAAACCCGATGTTTCAGCACCTGGTAAAAACATTAAATCTACTCTCAATGTCATTAATGGGAAATCAACTTATGGCTATATGTCAGGAACTAGTATGGCAACTCCAATCGTAGCAGCTTCTACTGTTTTGATTAGACCGAAGTTAAAGGAAATGCTTGAAAGACCTGTATTGAAAAATCTTGAGGGAGATGACAAAATAGATCTTACAAGTCTTACAAAAATTGCTTTACAAAATACTGCGCGACCTATGATGGATGCAACGTCTTGGAAAGAAAAAAGCCAATACTTTGCATCACCTAGACAACAGGGAGCAGGGCTAATTAATGTTGCCAATGCTTTGAGAAATGAAGTTGTAGCGACTTTCAAAAACAAGGATTCTAAAGGTTTGGTAAACTCTTATGGTTCTATTTCTCTTAAAGAAATAAAAGGAGAAGAAAAATATTTTAAAATTAAGCTTCACAATACATCAGACAGACCTTTAACCTTTAAAGTTTCAGCATCAGCGATAACTACAGATGCTCTAACTGATAGACTAAAGCTGGATGAAACATACAAAGATGAAAAATCTCCAGATGGGAAGCAAATTGTTCCAGAAATCCATCCAGAAAAAATCAAAGGAGCAAATATCACATTTGAGCATGATACTTTCACTATAGGCGCAAATTCTAGCTTTGATTTGAATGCGGTTATAAATGTTGGAGAGGCTAAAGACAAAAATAAATTTGTAGAATCATTTATTCATTTTGAGTCAGTGGAAGAAATGGAAGCTCTAAACTCTAACGGGAAGAAAATAAACTTCCAACCTTCTTTGTCGATGCCTCTAATGGGATTTGCTGGGAATTGGAACCACGAACCAATCCTTGATAAATGGGCTTGGGAAGAAGGATCAAAATCAAAAACAATGGAAGGTTATGATGATGATGGTAAACCGAAAATTCCTGGAACCTTGAACAAGGGTATTGGTGGAGAACATGGTATAGATAAATTTAATCCAGCAGCTATTATTCAAAACAGAAAAGATAAAAATATTACATCACTAGACCAAGACCCAGACTTATTTGCCTTTAACAACCAAGGTATTCATGCAGAATCCACTAGTGGATCTAATGTTGCTAGGGTATATCCACTTGACTCAAAGGGAGAACCACAAAGTGTTTCACTAGAAAGAGGATTAACACCTTCTCCACTTGTATTAAGAAGTGCAGAAGAAGGATTGATTTCAATAGTAAATATAAATAAAGAGGGAGAAAATCAAAGAGACTTAAAAGTCATTTCGAGAGAACACTTTATTAGAGGAATTTTAAATTCTAAAAGCAATGATGCAAAGGGAATCAAATCATCTAAACTAAAAGTTTGGGGTGACTTGAAGTGGGATGGACTCATCTATAATCCTAGAGGTAGAGAAGAAAATGCACCAGAAAGTAAGGATAATCAAGATCCTGCTACTAGGATAAGAGGTCAATTTGAACCGATTGCGGAAGGTCAATATTTCTATAAATTCAAATATAGATTAACCAAGGATTATCCATGGCAGGTTTCTTATATACCAGTAAAAATTGATAATACAGCTCCAAGAATTATTTCAATTGATTTTTCTAATCCAGATAAAATTAAATTGATTGCAAAAGATACCTACCACAAGGTAAAGGATGAGTACAAACACGAAACCTTGTTTGCTAGAGACCAAAAAGAACATCCTGAGAAATTTGAAGAAGTAGCCAACGAAGTATGGTATGCAGGTGCAGCTCTTGTCGATAAGTATGGGGATGTTGAGAAAAATCTTGATGTAACTTACGCCGGAGAGGGTGAAGGAAGAAATAGGAAACTTGACAAAGACGGAAATACCATCTACGAAATTAGCGGAGCAGGAAATTTAAGAGGAAAAATCATCGAAGTAATCGCCCTAGATGGCGCAAGCAACTTTACCAAAATCCATAGAATTAAATTTGCTGATAAGGCTGACAAAAATGGAATGATTTCTTATTACCTAGTAGATCCTGACAAAGATGCTTCTTCTTACAAAAAACTAGGGGAAATTTCTGAAGATAAACTTAAAAATGCCCAAAGTCCAGAAGCCTCAAATAACGTAGAAGAAAAGAAAGAGACTGTTGAAGAAAAACCTATAGAGGGACCTTCAACTCTAGAGTTAGACAAAGAAATCTCTACTGTAAGAAACTTTGAAAATAAAGACCTAAAGAAACTAATTAAAAAGAAATATAAGGAAGAAGAAGACTTTGTAAATGGCGGAAAAAGAAAAGTAGAGCTTGATTATCGATATGATACTAAGGGAAATATAACTGCCTATGTGGATGGAAGTGCTCTAGAATATGAGACTGAGAAACTTGATGATGTTAAATCAAAGCTTGGTGGTGTATTAAGCCCATCAAAGGATGGACATTTTGAAATTCTTGGAAAAGTAAGTAATGTATCCAAAAATGCTAAGGCTTACTATGGCAATGGCTTCAAATTAATAGAAATTAAGGCAAGTAAATACGACCCACAAACTAAAACTCTAACCTTTGACTTATTTGCAAATACAAATGATGTAGTCGATGGTCTATCCTTTACGGGTGATATGAATATCCTTGTAAAAGATAAGGGTAAAACAAAAGCTAAAACTAAAATTAGAATGCCTGAAAAAAATAGGGAAACTAAAACAGAATATCCCTATGCATCAAGTTATGGGAATGTAATAGAATTAGGAGAAGGTGATCTTTCAAAAAACAAACCAAACAATTTAACTGAAATGGAATCTGGTAAAATCTATTCTGATTCAGAAAAACAACAATATCTATTAAAGGATAATATCATTCTGAGAAAAGGCTATGCACTAAAAGTGACTACCTATAATCCTGGAAAAACGGATATGTTAGAAGGAAATGGAGTCTATAGCAAGGAAGATATAGCAAAAATACAAAAGGCCAATCCTAATCTAAGAGTCCTTTCAGAAAAAATAATTTATGCTGATAGTAGAAATGTTAAAGATGGAAGAAGCACTCAATCAGTATTAATGTCGGCTTTGGATGGCTTTAACATTGTAAGATATCAAGTGTTTACCTTTAACATGAATGATAAAGGGGAGGCAATCGATAAAGATGGAAATCTTGTAACAGATCCTTCTAAACTGGTATTATTTGGTAAGGATGGTAAAGAGTACACTGGAGAGGATAAGTCCAATGTAGAAGCTATAAAAGAAGATGGCTCCATGTTATTTATTGATACCAAACCAGTAAACCTTTCAATGGATAAGAACTACTTTAATCCATCTAAATCTAATAAAATTTATGTACGAAATCCAGAATTTTATTTAAGAGGTAAGATTTCTGATAAGGGTGGTTTTAACTGGGAATTGAGAGTTAATGAATCGGTTGTAGATAATTATTTAATCTACGGAGATTTACACATTGATAACACTAGAGATTTTAACGTTAAGCTTAATGTTAAAGACGGTGACATCATGGACTGGGGGATGAAAGATTATAAAGCAAACGGATTTCCAGATAAGGTAACAGATATGGATGGAAATGTTTATCTTCAAACTGGCTATAGCAATTTGAATGCGAAAGCGGTTGGAGTACACTATCAATTTTTATATGATAATGTTAAACCAGAAGTAAACATTGATCCCAAGGGAAATACAAGTATCGAATATGCTAACGGAAAATCTGTAGTCTTTAATATCAATGATAAAAGAGATAATGGATTCAATGGTGAGATTCAAGACAAACATATTTATGTAAATGGAAAAGAATACACATCATTTGATGATATTAAACAACTAACAGATAAGACATTAAACATTAAGATTCTTGTAAAAGATTTTGCAAGAAATACAACTGTAAAAGAATTCATTTTAAACAAAGATACGGGAGAGGTAAGAGAACTAAAACCTCATACGGTAACTGTGACCATGCAAAATGGAAAAGAAATGAGTTCTAAGATAGTGTCGGAAGAAGATTTCATTTTACCTGTCTATAAGGGTAAATTAGAAAAAGGCTATCAATTTGATGGCTGGGAAATTTCTGGTGTCGAAGGGAAAAAAGACGTTGGCTATGTTATTAATCTATCAAAAGATACCCTTATAAAACCTGTATTCAAGAAAATAGAGGAGAAAAAGGAGGAGGAAAATAAACCTACTTTTGATGTATCGAAAAAGAAAGATAAGGTGCAAGCAAATCATAATCAATTAGATGAAAGTCACAGAAAAGAGGATTTACAAAGAGAAAATCATTCACAAAAATCTGATTCAACTCAGGATGTCACAGCTACAGTTCCTGTGCAAGCAAATCATAGTCAATTAGATGAAAGTTACAGAAAAGAGGATTTCCAAAGAGAAAATCATTCACAAAAATCTGATTCAACTCAGGGTGTCACAGCTACAGTTCCTGTACAAGTAAATTATAGTCAATTAGATGAAAGTCAAAGATCTGATTCAACTAAGGATGTCAATGCTACAGTTCCTGGTAGAAATGATAAAAACTTTGAAAATAAGACTGAAGTTTATCCTAATGAACCAGAGAACATAGCCAATAAAGATACCAATATCGATAGCAAATTAACTACTAACAATCTTAATAAGTCACCAAAAACCGGAACAGTTAGCGGAGTCTTTACATTATTCGTTGCTGGAATACTGTTTACCGTAGGCACATTTCTTGGATTAAAGAAAAAAGATTAAGATGAAGACAAAAGCTATAGAAAAATAGCTTGTGTACTGAGATTAGATAGTGTGATGATGAAACAGTTTTGTGAAAATAGCCATTTATAACTCAATTATTTAGTTTACTTTACTATTGATACTCTTTTTGGAGTTGTTAATGGACTTAGTTTAGATAACTAATGAATTGATTGAAAGGGTTAGTATTGACAATATTGGTCATATTGATCATATTGATCATATTGATTAGAAAATAGAGTCTATCAAAATTTAAAGGCTAATAGAGGTGATGAGACAATTTCAAGGAATTAAGTAGCGTTTGGTTGCTTAATTCCTTTTTATTTGGAAGGAAGTTTTTCACCTGCTTCCTTATTTTATGGCTATTATTCAACCACTTAGACCGATATAGAGACCAGATAGGCAAACGAACTTGTTCTTGAAACTAACCTCTGCTATAATGATTTTTGTAAGGGACGTGAGGCCTCACTATCAGATAACTCAAGTTCCTAAAAAAGAAATTGGAGATAAACAAATGAAAAAATTATTGGGGATTGTCTTTTTAGTAGCAGCAGCGACAGTATTGTATTTTGGTTCTGTTGGCTGGCCAAATTTTAATGTCAACCTCTGGTCATTGATTCCGGTAGGCCTGTTCCTCTATTTTTCCCTAGAAAATCTTTTGAAAAAGGACTATAAGACTAGTCTGATGTGTTTGATTATTGCCTTTATCATTGCGAATGCAATTTTGGACCTTTTGCCAATTTCAAGTGGCTTGGTAATTGGAGCAGGTGTGCTGGCTTGTGTAGGTATTGCCTATCTATTTCCTGATAAAGAAAGGAAATAGGAATTATTGAAAATCTCTTCAAACTACGTCAGCTTCCATCTGAAACCTCAAAACCGTGTTTTGAGCTGACTTCGTCAGTTCTATCTACAACCTAAAAGCAGTGCTTTTAGCAACCTGCGGCTAGCCTCCTAGTTTGCTTTTTGATTTTCATTGAGTATAAGAATTATTAAAAAAGATATAAAGAAAAAACACTTCAATCACTGTATTTCAGCTTGATTGAGGTGTTTTTGATTTCATTTTTTTATTTCTGAGCCATCAATTCAACAATCATCTCTATATACATGACAAGGGTTAATAAAAATCCTGCACGCCAGAAGAATTTGATGAATTTAGGATAGTAAAAGCTACGTTTTTTCAAAAGGAAGAAAAAAACGAGGATAATGGCTAGGAGTGAGAGGGCTAGGCCTAGTCTAGGGAGAAAATTATGGGTAAAGGTTTTAGCTGTAATCAAGTAATATTCAAATACTAAGACTGGAAAAGCCAAATCCGCAAAGTTTCGTCCTAGTTTTTTTAATCTAAAAAGTTTGGTTATGATAATGCAGACGACTAAGGTCAGTATCAATAATAAAATAGATGCTAATTTCATTAAAATCATATCCATATTGTATCATAAAAAATGGCTAATGGAAACGAGAAACAGAGGAATTTATAGGAAAGTCAGGCTTTTGAGATTGTGGGTGTTTTTTGTTATAATGAAGGTTATGAAATCTTATAATACCTTGAATGATTATTATCGAAAACTCTTTGGAGAAAAGACCTTTAAAGTCCCTATTGATGCGGGATTTGACTGTCCCAATCGTGATGGAACTGTGGCTCATGGAGGCTGTACTTTTTGTACGGTTTCAGGTTCTGGAGATGCTATTGTAGCACCGGATGCGCCTATCCGTGAGCAATTTTATAAGGAAATTGACTTTATGCACCGTAAGTGGCCAGATGTGCAGAAGTATCTGGTTTATTTTCAAAATTTTACCAACACCCATGAAAAGGTGGAAGTCATCCGAGAGCGCTATGAGCAGGCTATCAATGAGCCAGGTGTAGTAGGAATCAATATTGGAACGCGGCCAGACTGTTTACCCGATGAAACTATCGAGTATTTGGCTGAGTTGTCGGAGCGCATGCATGTGACGGTTGAATTGGGATTGCAGACCACTTATGAAACAACTTCTGACCTGATTAACCGTGCCCACTCCTATGAGTTGTACGTGGAAACGGTCAAGCGTTTGAGAAAGTATCCCAAGATTGAGATTGTTTCTCATTTGATCAATGGATTGCCTGGTGAAACCCATGAGATGATGATTGAAAATGTCCGCCGCTGTGTTACGGATAACGATATTCAAGGGATTAAACTGCATTTGCTCCATCTTATGACAAATACACGTATGCAACGAGATTACCACGAGGGACGTTTACAGTTGATGAGTCAGGACGAATATGTAAAGGTTATCTGTGATCAACTGGAAATCATTCCCAAGCATATCGTCATCCATCGAATCACAGGAGATGCACCTAGGGATATGCTGATTGGTCCTATGTGGAGCCTCAATAAATGGGAAGTTCTCAATAGCATTGAGATGGAGATGCGACGTCGTGGAAGTGTTCAAGGATGCAAGGCTGTAAAACAGGAGTTTGAAAATGAAAAGACCACTTGAGATGGCACATGATTTTTTGGCTGAGGTAGTGACAAAAGAGGATATCGTAGTGGATGCGACTATGGGAAATGGTCATGACACGCTTTTTCTAGCCAAGATAGCTAAGCAAGTCTATGCTTTTGATATTCAGGAGCAAGCCTTGGAAAAGACCCTAGAGCGTTTGGAGCAGGCTGGTTACACAAATGCCCAGTTAATCTTGCAAGGCCATGAGACATTGGATCAGTTTGTGACAGAAGCCAAGGCAGGGATTTTTAATCTGGGCTATTTGCCGTCAGCTGATAAGTCTGTCATTACCCAACCTCAGACAACGATTGAAGCATTAGAAAAGCTGTGTAGCTTACTTGTCAAAGGGGGACGGATTGCTATTATGATCTACTATGGTCATGAAGGAGGCGACCTCGAGAAAGATGCTGTCTTGGATTTTGTTAGCCAGTTGAACCAACAAGAGTATACAGCTACTATTTACCGAACTTTAAACCAAGTCAACAATCCACCATTTTTAGTAATGATTGAAAAATTAGAGAGATATAGACATGGATAAACAATACCTACGTGAAAAGCTGGATGCCATGCGCCAGAATTTTGTTGAATCAACCCACCACGAACGAGCGGTGGGTGTGTTAGACCAAGCGCATATGAGCAAAAAAATGCTTAAAATCAAGAAAAAATTAGTTGCTCTTGAAATGGAACGGTGCCAGAGAAAAATTGAGCACAAAGACTGTTCCAAGATTGACCAAAAAATCAAAGAGCAGAAGGAGATTTTTGAATCTTGTTGTAAAAAAGATTAAGGAGGACGTGCGTGGAATTACTGATTTACCTCATCCTGTTTTTACTGGTCTTGATTGTTTCAAGTACAACCAATAAGCTCCTGCCCTTTTTGCCTCTCCCTTTGGTGCAGATTCTTTTGGGAATTGTGATTGGTCTCTTTTTACCCAATACCGACTTTCACCTCAATACAGAGTTGTTTTTGGCACTGGTTATCGGGCCCTTACTTTTCCGAGAGTCGGAAGAAGCGGATATTACGGCTATTTTAAAACACTGGCGAATCATTATCTATCTCATATTTCCAGTGATTTTTATCTCGACCCTGAGTTTGGGTGGCTTGGCCCATCTTCTTTGGTTCAGTCTTCCCTTGGCGGCTTGCTTGGCTGTTGGGGCGGCACTTGGCCCTACGGATTTGGTGGCCTTTGCCTCTCTTTCGGAGCGCTTTAGCTTTCCAAAGCGCGTGTCTAATATCCTTAAGGGTGAAGGACTCTTGAATGATGCATCTGGTTTGGTGGCCTTTCAGGTAGCTTTGACAGCTTGGACAACAGGAGCCTTTTCCCTTGGGCAAGCTAGTAGTTCGCTCATCTTTTCAATCCTAGGTGGTTTTTTGATTGGCTTTTTAACAGCCATGACCAACCGTTTCCTCCATAGTTTCTTGCTAAGTGTGAGAGCAACGGATATTGCTAGTGAGCTCCTTCTGGAATTGAGTTTGCCCTTGGTAACCTTCTTCCTGGCAGAAGAAGTCCACGTTTCAGGGATTATTGCCGTTGTAGTTGCTGGGATTTTAAAGGCAAGTCGCTTCAAGAAAATCACGCTCCTCGAAGCCCAAGTGGATACGGTGACCGAGACGGTCTGGCACACAGTGAACTTTATGCTCAACGGTTCTGTCTTTGTGATTTTAGGGATGGAGTTGGAAATGATAGCAGAGCCTATCTTGACCAATCCAATCTATAATCCTCTACTCTTGCTGCTATCTCTTATAGCACTTACCTTTGTCCTCTTTGCTATTCGTTTTGTCATGATTTATGGCTATTATGCCTATAGGACTAGACGCCTCAAGAAAAAGCTAAATAAGTATATGAAGGATATGCTTCTCTTGACCTTCTCAGGAGTTAAGGGAACGGTGTCGATTGCTACGATCCTTCTGATACCAAGTAATCTAGAACAGGAGTATCCTCTCTTGCTTTTCCTTGTCGCAGGTGTGACGCTTGTAAGCTTTTTAACAGGCCTCGTGGTCTTGCCTCATCTTTCTGATGAAGAGGAGGAAAGCAAGGACTATCTCATGCATATCGGTATTTTGAATGAAGTAACGATAGAGTTGGAAAAAGAGTTGGAAGATACTAGAAATAAACTTCCCCTCTATGCGGCTATTGACAATTATCATGGACGTATTGAAAATCTCATTTTAAGCCAAGAAAACCAGGATGATCAAGAAGACTGGGCTGCTTTGAAACTCTTGATTCTTAGTATTGAAAGTGATGGATTGGAACAGGCCTATGAAGAGGGGAACATTAGCAATCGTGCTTACCGAGTTTACCAACGTTATCTGAAAAATATAGAACGAGGCATCAATCGTAAACTTGCCTCAAGGTTGACCTATTATTTCCTTGTTTCTTTGCGGATTTTACGTTTTCTCCTTCATGAAGTTTTTACTCTCGGAAAGACCTTCCGTAGCTGGAAGAACAAGGAGCAAAGCCGTCTCCGTGCTCTTGATTATGACCAAATAGCAGAGCTCTATCTTGCTAATACAGAGATGATTATTGAAAGTTTGGAAAACCTGAAGGGAGTCTATAGACGCTCTTTGATTAGTTTTATGCAGGAGTCTCGTCTTCGTGAAACAGCTATTATCAGCAGTGGTGCCTTTGTCGAACGGGTTATCAATCGCGTCAAGCCCAACAATATCGATGAAATGCTGAGAGGATATTATCTGGAGCGCAAGTTGATTTTCGAATACGAAGAAAAACGATTGATTACGACCAAGTATGCCAAGAAGTTACGACAAAATGTCAATAACTTAGAGAACTATTCTCTGAAGGAAGCTGCCAATACCCTGCCTTATGATATGGTGGAATTGGTAAGAAGAAATTAGTTAATACTCTTCGAAAATCTCTTCAAACCACGTCAGCGTCGCCTTGGATTATATATGTGACTGACTTGGTCAGTTTCATCTACAACCTCAAAGCAGGGCTTTGAGCAACCTGCGGCTAGCTTCCTAGTTTGCTATTTGATTTTCATCGAGTATAAGATTATAAGTGAAGGAGTGTGACATGAAAAAGTGGTGGAAAGAGCTGATAGACAAGCCTCTATTAAAAGCTTTTTTGCATTATTATCAAGCATCAGATAGTGAGTTGACCAGTGTCGCAGTGGCCTACTATTGGTTGATTTCAATTTTTCCACTTCTTTTGGTGGTGGTCAATATCCTCCCCTATTTTCAGATTCCTGTGGGAGAATTTCTGGGCTTTGTGAAAGACGTCCTGCCCCCAAGCCTCTATGAAGGTGTGGAAAAAATAGCCAGAGAAGTCTTGACCCAACCTTCAACAGGTTTATTGAGTTTTTCTGTCTTGTCGGCGCTATGGAGTTTTTCAAAATCTATGAATTTCTTGCAAAAAGCTTTTAACAAGGCTTATGGCGTCGAAAAGAGTCGTGGACTTATTTCCTATCAGATGGTGAGTCTCCTAGTCAGTTTTGGCTTGCAGCTCCTCTTTGCGTTTGCCTTGTTTTTGAGCTTATTTGGGCAGATGATTTTGGATTTACTTGCTCATTATTGGACAAAAGATGGCATTATCTATCAGGCTTTACAAGGGTTGGCAGGTCCTCTGACTTACGCCCTGCTCTTTGCTATCTTGGTCATGCTTTATTATTTTCTTCCCAATCTATCTAACAGGAAACTTAGTTATACCCTACCAGGCAGTGCCTTTGTTCTCTTAGTGATTTTAGGTTTACTAACTCTGTTCTCTAGTTATCTCAATTACTATGTCCATCATTTAGTGGACGTCCGAATTTTAGGTTCAGTTCTTCTTGTTGTTATGATGTTTTGGTTTATCTTGATTGCTAAAATTGTTATCCTAGGCGCGGTGATCAATGCCAGTGTTCAGAGTTTGAAAGATCCGAGCTTTAGAAAAGATTAACTATTTATCTATTACAAAAGCGCATAATATTAAGGCTTTATAGAACCTTGATATTATGCGTTTTTGTGCTTTGACAGTTTTTTGTCTAAGATTTCTAAATCATCTGATTAAATTCCTATTTTTCCCTATCATTATCCCTGTTTTTTCGAAAATGGAAGGAGTATAATAAATCTATCAATAAAATGATAGGAGGAACTTTATGGGTCATATTTTCTTTTTTCTAAGTGTCTTTTTGGCAGGGATTCTATCCTTCTTTTCTCCTTGTATCTTACCCTTGTTACCAGTTTATGCAGGGGTGTTACTAGATGATAAGGATGGTGCTCAGGCTTCTAGTGGCAAATTTTCAATCTCAGTTACTAGTTTATTGCGAACGCTGGCCTTTATAGCAGGAATTTCCTTTATCTTTATTTTGTTGGGCTATGGAGCTGGTTTTTTAGGCGATTTGCTTTATGCTTCTTGGTTCCAATATGTGACGGGTGCGGTTATCATTCTCTTAGGCTTGCACCAGATGGAGATTCTACACTTTAAGGGGCTTTATAAGGAAAAGAGGTTACAACTGCAAGGACAGGGGCAAAATGGTAAGGGGTATAGTCAGGCATTTTTATTGGGCTTGACCTTTAGTTTTGCTTGGACGCCTTGTGTAGGGCCGGTTCTGGGGTCTGTTTTAGCCTTGGCGGCTTCAGGTGGCTCAGGTGCTTGGCAGGGAGCGGGTCTCATGTTGGTGTACACGTTGGGTTTGGCGCTACCATTTTTGGTTCTAGCTCTGGCCTCTAGTTATGTTTTGAAACATTTCCGAAAACTTCATCCCTATCTCGGGATTCTCAAAAAAGTGGGTGGTTTTCTCATTATTGTGATGGGACTCTTGGTTCTATTTGGAAATGCTTCAATTTTAAGTCAATTATTTGAATAAAAATGGAAAGGAATATCAGTATGAAAAAATGGCAAACATGTGTTCTTGGAGCAGGTTCGCTCCTTTGTTTGACGGCTTGTTCAGGCAAGTCCATGACCAGTGAACACCAAATGAAAGATGAAATGAAGATGGAGCAGACAGCTAGTAAAACAAGCGCAGCTAAAGGGAAAGAAGTTGCTGATTTTGAGCTAACTGGAGTAGATGGCAAGACCTACCGTTTATCTGATTACAAGGGCAAGAAAGTCTATCTCAAATTCTGGGCTTCTTGGTGTTCCATCTGTCTGGCTAGTCTTCCAGATACGGATGAAATTGCTAAAGAAGCTGGTGACGATTATGTGGTATTAACAGTAGTGTCACCAGGACATAAGGGAGAGCAATCTGAAGAAGACTTTAAGAACTGGTATAAGGGATTGGATTATAAAAATTTCCCAGTCCTAGTTGACCCATCAGGTAAACTTTTGGAAACTTATGGCGTTCGCTCTTACCCAACTCAAGCCTTTATAGATGGTGAAGGAAAATTGGTCAAAACCCAACCAGGTTTTATGGAAAAAGATGCAATTTTGCAAACTTTGAAGGAATTGGCCTAGGAGGTGTCCTATGAATGATAAGCTAAAAATCATCTTGTTACTAGGAGTATTTTTCCTAGCCATGACCGGTTTCTATTTTCTATTGATGCGAAATGCAGGGCAGACAGATGCCTCGCAAATTGAGAAAGCGGCAGTTAGCCAAGGAGGAAAAACAGTGAAAAAAACAGAAATTAGTAAAGACGCAGACTTGCACGAAATTTATCTAGCTGGAGGTTGTTTCTGGGGAGTGGAGGAATACTTCTCCCGCGTTCCCGGAGTGACAGATGCCGTATCAGGCTATGCAAATGGCAGAGGGGAAACAACCAAGTACGAATTGATCAATCAAACAGGACATGCGGAAACCGTCCATGTCACTTATGATGCCAATCAAATTTCCCTCAAGGAAATCCTGCTTCATTATTTCCGCATTATCAATCCAACCAGCAAAAATAAACAAGGAAATGATGTGGGAACCCAGTACCGTACTGGTGTTTATTACACAGATGACAAGGATTTAGAGGTGATTAACCAAGTCTTTGATGAGGTGGCTAAGAAATATGATCAACCTCTAGCAGTTGAAAAGGAGGCCTTGCAGAATTTCGTGGTGGCAGAGGATTATCACCAAGACTATCTCAAGAAAAATCCAAATGGCTACTGCCATATCAATGTTAATCAGGCGGCCTATCCCGTCATTGATGCCAGCAAATATCCCAAACCAAGTGATGAAGAATTGAAAAAGACCCTGTCACCTGAGGAGTATGCAGTTACCCAGAAAAATCAAACAGAACGAGCTTTCTCAAACCGCTACTGGGATAAATTTGAATCTGGTATCTATGTGGATGTGGCAACTGGCGAACCTCTCTTTTCATCAAAGGACAAGTTTGAGTCTGGTTGCGGCTGGCCTAGTTTCACCCAACCCATCAGTCCAGATGTTGCTACCTACAAGGAAGATAAGTCTTACAATATGACGCGCATGGAAGTGCGGAGCCGAGTTGGAGATTCTCACCTTGGCCATGTCTTTACGGATGGACCACAGGACAAGGGGGGCTTGCGCTACTGTATCAATAGTCTCTCTATCCGCTTTATTCCTAAAGACCAAATGGAAGAAAAAGGCTATGCTTATTTACTAGATTATGTTGATTAAGAGGGCTTTCCTAAGCAGTTAGAGGAGAATTTTGCTATACTGATACTAGTAAGTGACAAAGGAGAGAAGCATGACCTACACAATCTTAATCGTAGAAGATGAATATCTGGTGAGACAAGGCTTGACCAAGTTAGTCAATGTAGCAGCCTACGATATGGAAATCATCGGTCAGGCTGAAAATGGAAGGCAGGCTTGGGACTTGATTCAAAAGCAGGTGCCAGATATCATTTTAACCGATATCAACATGCCTCAGCTGAATGGTATCCAGTTAGCAAGTCTGGTCCGAGAAACCTATCCTCAGGTTCATTTGGTCTTTTTAACAGGCTACGATGATTTTGATTATGCCTTGTCTGCTGTCAAACTAGGTGTAGATGATTACCTGCTCAAACCCTTTTCACGTCAGGATATTGAGGAGATGTTGGGGAAAATCAAGCAAAAACTAGACAAGGAAGAAAAAGAAGAGCAGTTACAAGATTTACTGACCGATAAGTTTGAAGGAAACATGGCCCAGAAAATCCAGTCTCATCTGGCTGATAGCCAGTTTAGTTTAAAGTCTTTGGCCAGTGACCTAGGTTTTAGTCCGACCTATCTGAGTTCCTTGATTAAGAAAGAGTTGGGATTGCCTTTTCAGGATTATCTGGTGAGAGAACGTGTTAAACAAGCTAAGCTCTTGCTTCTGACCACAGATTTAAAGATTTATGAGATCGCAGAGAAAGTTGGTTTTGAAGATATGAACTATTTTACCCAACGTTTTAAACAGATTGCAGGTGTGACACCTCGTCAGTTTAAGAAGGGGGAAGGTCGATGAAGCGTTCGTCTCTTCTAGTCAGAATGGTTATTTCCATCTTTCTGGTCTTTCTCATTCTCCTAGCTCTGGTTGGAACTTTCTACTATCAATCAAGTTCTTCAGCCATTGAGGCCACCATTGAGGGCAACAGCCAAACGACTATCAGTCAGACTAGCCACTTTATCCAGTCTTATATCAAAAAATTAGAAACCACCTCGACCAGTCTGACCCAGCAGAAGGATGTTCTAGCCTATGCTGAGAATCCCAGTCAAGATAAGGTCAAGGGAATTCAAAATCTGTTTTTGACCATCTTAAAGGCAGACCAGGACTTGAAAGCTGTTGTATTGGTCACCAAATCCGGTCAGGTCATTTCTACAGATGACAGTGTGCAGATGAAAACTTCCTCTGATATGATGGCTGAGGATTGGTACCAAAAGGCCATTCATCAGGGAGCCATACCCGTTTTGACTCCAGCTCGTAAATCAGATAGTCAATGGTTTATTTCTGTCACTCAAGAACTTCTTGATGCAAAGGGAGCCAATCTGGGCGTGCTTCGCTTGGATATTTCTTATGAAACTCTGGAAGCCTATCTCAACCAACTCCAGTTGGGGAAGCAGGGCTTTGCCTTTATCATCAATGAAAACCATGAATTTGTCTATCATCCTCAACATACAGTTTATAGTTCGTCTAGCGAAATGGAGGCTATGAAACCCTACATCGAGACGGGTCAGGGCTATACTCCTGGCCACAAATCCTACGTCAGTCAGGAAAAGATTGCAGGAACTGATTGGACGGTGCTTGGCGTGTCTTCGCTGGAGAAGTTAGACCAGGTTCGGAGTCAACTCATGTGGACCTTGCTTGGGGCCAGTGTCACATCTCTTCTTGCCTGTCTCTGCTTGGTGTGGTTCAGTCTCAAGCGTTGGATTGCTCCTTTGAAGGATTTGAGAGAAACCATGTTGGAAATTGCTTCTGGTAATCAGAATCTTCGTGCCAGGGAAACTGGTGCCTATGAACTGAGAGAAGTGACTCGCCAGTTCAATGCCATGTTGGATCAGATTGATCAGTTGATGGTAGCTATTCGCAGGCAGGAAGAAACGACCCGTCAGTACCAACTTCAAGCCCTGTCGAGCCAGATTAATCCGCATTTCCTCTATAACACCTTGGACACCATTATCTGGATGGCTGAATTTCAGGACAGTCAGCGAGTGGTTCAGGTGACTAAGTCCTTGGCAATCTATTTCCGCTTGGCACTCAATCAAGGTAAGGATTTGATTTGCCTGTCTGATGAAATCAATCATGTTCGCCAGTATCTCTTTATCCAGAAACAACGCTATGGAGAGAAGCTGGAATACGAGATTGAGGAAAATCCTGCCTTTGATAAGCTAGTCTTGCCCAAGCTGGTGTTGCAACCCTTGGTGGAAAATGCTCTTTACCATGGCATCAAGGAGAAGGAAGGTCAGGGACATATTAGAGTTTCTGTTCAGAAACAGGATTCGGGCTTGGTCATCCGTATTGAGGATGATGGAGTTGGTTTCCAAGATGCTGACGATAGTAGTCAAAGTCAACTCAAACGTGGGGGAGTTGGTCTTCAAAATGTCGACCAACGGCTCAAACTTCATTTTGGAGACAATTACCAGATGAAGATTGATTCTAGGCCCCAAAAAGGGACGAAAGTGGAAATATACATAAATAGAATAGAAACTAGCTAACTCCCAGTCAATTCTGGGAGTTTTATGCGTAATTGGGCAAGCTTTCTAGGTTGTCTATCTTGCTAAAACGTAGAAAAAACGGTATGATAGAAGAGTGACAAAAGAGGTGACAGAGATGAACGAGAGACAGATTCAAAGAGAAACACGTCAGGTATTAGAAGATGTTTTAGAGAAGGCCAATTTAAAGCAGGGGGCCCTTTTTGTTTTAGGTCTATCTTCTAGTGAGGTGATAGGTGGTCAGATTGGGAAAGAATCCAGTCAAGAGATTGGCGAGCTGATAGTGGGGACTATCTTGGGTATTCTAGGTAGTAGAGGTATCCATTTAGCCGTTCAAGGTTGTGAACATGTCAATCGAGCCCTCGTTGTTGAACGTCAGGTTGCAGAGCAGTTTGGTCTGGAAATCGTCAGTGTCCTTCCAACTCTTCATGCAGGAGGTTCGGGTCAGTTGGCAGCCTTCAAGTTTATGCAAGATCCAGTTGAGGTTGAATTTATCAAGGCTCATGCTGGATTGGATATCGGAGATACTGCAATTGGCATGCATGTCAAGCATGTTCAGGTTCCGATTCGCCCTCTTTTGAGAGAGATTGGTCATGCCCATGTAACGGCGCTGGCTAGTCGTCCAAAATTAGTCGGAGGTGCGCGTGCGCACTATCCGCAAGATTCTATCAGAAAGTCGTGAGAATGAATAAAGGAGATGAAAGTGTTTAAAAAAGACCGTTTTTCAATTCGTAAGATTAAGGGAGTTGTAGGTTCTGTATTTCTTGGAAGCCTTTTGATGGCTCCTTCTGTAGTGGACGCAGCCACCTATCATTATGTAGATAAAGAGGTTATTTCACAAGAAGCTAAGGATTTAATCCAGACAGGAAAGCCTGATGGGAATGAAGTTGTCTATGGTTTGGTGTATCAAAAAGACCAGCTGCCACAAACAGGGACAGAAGCATCTGTTTTGACAGCTTTTGGTTTGCTGACTGTTGGGAGCTTGCTTTTAATCTACAAGAGAAAGAAAATTGCCAGCGTCTTTCTAGTTGGAGCTATGGGATTGGTAGTCCTTCCTAGTGCAGGAGCTGTAGACCCAGTTGCTACTCTAGCACCGGCTAGTCGAGAGGGTGTTGTTGAAATGGAGGGCTATCGCTATGTTGGTTATCTATCAGGTGACATCCTCAAAACGCTTGGCTTGGACACTGTTTTAGAAGAAGCCTCAGCTAAACCTGGAGAGGTGACTGTGGTCGAAGTTGAGAATCCCCAAGTAACAACAAATCAGGAGCAAGCTAAGCCAGAAAACCAAGCAGTAGAGACAGAGGAAGCTCCAAAAGAAGAAGAACCTAAAACAGAAGAAAGTCCAAAGGAAGAACCAAAATCGGAGATAAAACCTACTGACGAGCCCCTCCCTAAAGGAAAAGATGAAAAAGAAGATTCAGCAGAACCAGCTCCAGTTGAAGAAGTAGGTGGAGTAGTTGATTCAAAAACAGATGAACAAGCACCAATCAAGCCAGAAAGTCAACCATCAGACAAACCAGCTGAGGAATCAAAAGTTGAACCACCAGTAGAACAAGCAAAAGTCCCAGAACAACCCGTGCAACCTACACAACCGGAGCAACCAAGGATACCAAAAGATTCATCACAACAAGAAGATCCTAAAGAGGATAAGGTATCGGAAGAGACACCGAAACAAGAAGATAAACAGCCAGAAGTAGTAGAAACAAAAGATGAGGCTGCTAATCAACCTGTTGAAGAACCAAAAGTGGAAATGCCTGCTGTAGAAAAACAAACGGAATCAGCTGAGGAACCAAAAGTTGAACAAGCAGTTGAACCAGTCGCGCCAAGTGAAGGCGAAAAGGTACCAGTCGAGCCAGAAAAGCAACCAGAAGCTTCTAAAGAAGAGAAGACTGCGGAAGAAACCCCGAAACAAGAAGAGTCAACTCCAGATACCAAGGTTGAAGAAACTGTAGAACCAACAGAGGAGACCAAAACAGCTAAGGGGACGCAAGAAGAAGGTCACGTGGGTGAGGCTCTTGCTCAAGAACAATTACCTGAGTATAAAGTGACCGAAGGAACACTTGTTGAAGAATCAACTACAGAACTTGACTACAAAACTGAAACGACTGAGGATCCAACCAAGTATACGGACGAAGAAACTGTCCTACGAACTGGTGAAAAAGGAAGTCAAGTTACAAAAACAACCTATAAAACAGTAGAAGGTGTTAAAACTGACCAAGTTCTTTCAACCAGTACGGAAGTGACCAAGGAGCCTGTAAATCAACAGGTAAGCCGTGGAACAAAACCAGTTGAAGGAACAACAATTGAAACAAGAGAAGAAGCCATTCCTTTTGCTACAAAAACAGAAGATGATGACACTTTAAAACGTGGAACAACTACAGTTGCTCAAGAAGGTGTAAACGGTAAGAAACAAATTACTGAAACCTATAAAACAATTCGCGGAGAAAAAACAAAAGATGCTCCAACAGTAGAAGAAAAAGTTATCTTACAACCTCAAGATAAAATTATTAAGAATGGTACAAAAGGGTTAGAAAAACCAACATTACAATGGAATACAACAGATAAAGATGAATTGAAGAAGAGCGCTACCGCTAAATACACTTTAAATAAACCAGTTGGAGTTACGATTAAATCGATTAAAGTTGCTTTAAAAAATGAAGCTGGTGAAGTAGTTAAAGAAGTTGACGTGCCGGAAAATGATTTACAAGCAACATTAAAAGACTTGAAATATTATAAAGGCTACACTCTATCTACAAAAATGGTTTATGACAGAGGTGAAGGCGAAGAAACTCAAACATTAGAAGATAAAAAAATTCAATTAGATCTTAAAAAAGTTGAAATCAAAGATATTAGAAGAACTGATTTAATTAAATATGATCAAGAAACAGAAACGAATGAATCTAGATTAAAATCAATCCCAGAGGATAAGAGTAAATACTACTTAAAAGTCACTTCACATGATCAAAAATCAACATTATTAGCAGTGAAAAATATTGAAGAAGTAACCGTTGATGGAAAACAAATGTATAAAGTAACTGCAACAGCAGATAATTTAGTTGGACGTCAAAAAGATCAAACATTTGAATCTGAATATACTCATTACATTGAAAAATCAGTTGCAGCTAACGGAAATGTTTATTATGATTTTGAAGATTTAGTTTCAGCAATGCAAAAAGATCCAGCAGGAGAATACCGATTAGGTCAAAGTATGAGTGCTAGAAATGCATCTGCGAATGGAAAATCGTATATCACGAGTGAATTTACAGGAAAATTATTAAGTGAAGACGGAAAACGTTATGCTATTACAGAGTTAGAACGACCTTTATTCAATGTTATTAAGAATGCTACTATAAAAAATATTAATTTTGAAGATGTAGATATCGATCGTAAAAATGATGATGGTGTTGCTACAATAGCAAATACAATGAATGGCACTTCTGTCATTGAAGATGTTAAAATTACAGGTTCTGTTATTGGACGTAATAATGTAGCGGGTGTTGTTAATAATATGAACGATGGAACTCGCATTGAAAATGTTGCATTCATCGGAAAATTACATGCAAATGGTTCTATGTTAGGTGGTATTGCTGATAAAAATTATCGAGGCATTGTAACGAGAACTTATGTAGATGCAATATTAACAGGTAATAACGTACGAGCAAGCTCATTAATTCCATATGTTGAATACGGAATGGTAGGCGATTATTTAACTGGAACTAAAGGAAACTTAACCAAATCTGTTGCCAAAGGAATGATTAATGTAGTTACGCCAGTACAAACTGGAGCGTTTGCAAGTAAGACATGGCCTTTTGGTACAGTAAAAGATAATGTTAGTTATGTAAAAGTGAAAAATGCAGAAATGTTATTTGGTTCAAATGATATTGATGATGATTATGCACACTCACAAATTGATAAATTGTACAGCGTAGCTGGATATAGTGAAGGGAAAAAGTCGTTTACAAAATATCCTAAGAAACAAATTGAATTAACAAAAGAAGAAGCTGATGAAAAAGTAGCTAGCTATAATATTACAGCTAATACTTTTGAAAGTGAAAAATCACTAGCTGCTACATTAAACGCAACAGTGTCTCAAAATTCTGCTTATGATCAAATCCAAGATTATAACGATGAATATAAATTAGCATATAAGAATTTTGAAAAATTACAACCATTCTATAATAAAGAATATATTGTACATCAAGCTAATAAATTGGATAAATCACATAACTTAAATACGAAAGAAGTTCTTTCTGTAACACCAATGCATGATACAAAATTCGTTACAAATTTAGAAGAAGTGAATAAAATTATGATTCACTATGCGGATGGAACAAAAGAATACTTAAATCTATCTGGAAGTACAGAAGGATTAAGTAATGTTAAAGAATACACTGTAACAGATTTAGGAGTTAAATATACATTAAATATTGTTCAAAAAAATTATGATGGTTTAGTGAATGGAATTGTTTCAAAATTAAGTCCGATTGAATTACAATCAGATGTTATTTATAAACACTTTAATCGACTGGGATCAGGAAGATTTGATGCAGTGAAAAATCTTTACTTAGAAGAAAGCTTTGATTATGTGAAGAATAACTTAACAGAACTAGTGACTAAGTTAGTTCAAAATGAAAATCATCAATTAAATGATTCTCTAGTAGCACAACAAATGATTTTAGATAAAGTTGAAAAGAATAAAGCGGCTTTAATTCTTGGATTAACGTATCTACATCGTTATTACGGAGTAAAATTTGGAGAGGTAAATATTAAAGAATTAATGTTATTCAAACCAGATTTCTATGGTAAAAACGTAAGTGTATTGGATCGATTGATTGAGATTGGTTCAAAAGAGAATAACCTCAAAGGGAACCGTACGCAAGATGCATTCCGTGAAGTCTTAGCGAAGGATACATTGTCTGGTAATTTACATCAATTCTTAGATTATAATCGTAAATTATTTACAAATATTGATAATATGAATGATTGGTTTATTGATGCAACGAGAGATCATGTATATGTTTCGGAACCAGAGACAACAACGGAAGATTTTAAAGATAAGAAACATCGTGCTTACGATGGATTGAATAATGGTACCCATGCTAAGATGATTTTACCGCTTCTAAACGTAAAGAATGCGCATATGTTCTTAATTTCAACTTATAATACATTAGCCTTTAGTTCATTTGAGAAATATGGCAAGATGACGGAAGAAGAAAGAAATGCATTTAAATCGGAAATTGATAAGGTAGCTAAAGCTCAACAAGCGTATTTAGACTTCTGGTCTCGATTAGCGTTACCAAATGTTCGAGAACGTCTGTTGAAGAGTAAAAATATAGTACCAACTCCGGTATGGGATAATCAATTATATCCAGGCGGTTCTGTAAATCGATTAGGATATTCAGATAAAGGAACAGAAATTGCACCGGTTCGAGAAGTATTCGGACCAACAGGAACATATCACAATACCGATACACGTATGGGGGCAATGGCATCTATCTATGATGATCCGAATAGACCTGAAGCATCAGTATTCTTTATGCTTACTAATATGATTAGTCCGTTCGGGATTTCAGCATTTACGCATGAAACGACACACGTTAATGACCGTATGGCTTACTTGGGAGGATGGAGACATCGTCCAGGAACCAATGTTGAAGCGTTCGCTCAAGGGATGTTACAATCGCCTTCTGAAATTGGGCACCAAGGAGATTATGGAGCGTTAGGATTGAATATGGCCTACATTCGTCCAAACGATGGAAATCAATGGTATAATACAAATCCAAACGAATTAAGATCACGTGAGGAAATTGATCATTATATGAAAGGCTATAATGATACGTTAATGCTCTTGGATTATTTAGAAGGGGATACGGTTGTTAAACAGCAGGATACAGCATTAAAACACAAATGGTTCAAGAAGATGGACAAACAACTACGAAATCCAGCTAACTCTAAAGATCAATGGGACAATGTTCGTCCGTTGAATGATACTGATAAACAAGTACCGCTAAATTCTGTCGATGATTTAATTACGAACAATTTCATTACAAATCGGGATTTCCATGGTCTATATAAACCGGAAGACTTCCAAACAGCATATGTCAATGTTCGAATTACCGGAGGAATCTATGGTGGAAATACGAGTGAAGGTTCTCCAGGAGCGTTATCATTCAAACACAATACATTCCGTCTGTGGGGATACTATGGATATGAAAAAGGGTTCGTCGGTTATGCATCAAATAAATATAGTGCAGAAGCTCGAAAAGAAAATAAAGTATTAAGTGATAGCTATATTATTGAAAAAATTTCTGAAGGTGAATTCCATACTTTAGAAGATTGGAAGAAAGCATATTTCAAAAAAGTTGTAGCCCAAGCTAAAAATGGGATACATGAATTTGAGATAGACGGAAAAACCATTTCATCATATGCGCAATTGGAAACACTATTCCAAGAAGCAGTTCAAAAAGATAAAGAAGAAATGGCTAGAACAAGCAAAGAATCATATACAAACACAGTTTCACTGAAAGAAAAAGTCTTTAAAAAATTATTACAAGCTACAAATAGTTTTAAAGAAGAAGTTTTTACAAAGTAAAATTTTAGTGTTAAGGAGTTTAGGTGAAAGCCTAGCTCCTTTTTGTGGCTCTGCTAATTTCCAACGTGTACTCCTAATATATATTTTGGGTATACTACAGAAAGCAACGTGATTGCTAATTTTAAGAAAAGGAGTCTAGTAAATGAAAATTGCGATTGTAACGGATAGTACTACGTATTTGAGACCAGAAGAACTCCGTGAGAAAATTGACCACTACATGAAGAACTATAATGAATCTATGATGATGCTTGATTACTTAGAAGCTGAATCTATAATTAAGAAAAACACTGGAACTAACGATAAGTGGTTCAAGAGAATCGATAAGAAATATCGTGAAAAAGCTGATCATAACGATTTAATCGGTGCACCTCATCAATTGGATCTAGTTCGTGATTTAAACGATACTGAGAAGACTATGGCTCTTACAACTATCGATCAACTAGTTGATAATAACTTTGCAACTAAACATGGTGTAGGTAATGGTAGATATCGCCCTGAAGACTTCGGTTCTGCATATATTAATGTTAATATGATGGCTGGTATCTATGGAGGTAACTCAAGCGATGGTGCGCCAGGTGCCTTATCATTTAAACACAATGCCTTCCGTATGTGGGGTTATTATGGATATGAAAATGGATTCATCGGATATGTTTCTAATAAATATAAAGCTGAAGCCAATAAAGAAAAACAATCAACATTGAGTGATAAATTTATTATTGATAAAGTTTCTGGTGGTACATTCCAAACCCTGGAAGAATGGAAAAAAGCTTGGTATGGGGAAGTTCTTACAAAAGCTCAAAGAGGATTTACAGAAATTAATATTGATGGAGAAAACATCTCTACGTATAGTAAATTACAAGAATTATTCAAAGAAGCTGTTACTAAAGATTTAACAGAATTAAACGATAATAGTATTAAAGACAAATATCGAAATACGGTTGCTTTGAAATCAAAAATATACAAACAACTCCTTAAAAACACAGACGGTTTCTCTGGTGATTTATTTACTACACCACAAGCATAGGGATGAATAAAATCGTAAAAAGGTAGATCAGCTTTGTCTGTATCTGCCTTTTTATGCTATACTTAAGGTATGCATAGAAAAACAGTGATTGATTTTAGGGCTTTGGGGGAGAGATACACCTTTACCCAGCCTATTAAAGAGTTAAAAACGAGAGATTTAGCAGAAGTGGCAGATTTGCTGGCACAAGTGGAAAGCTACCAAGAGCAAGGCTATTATGTGGTGGGCTATGTCAGCTACGAGGCTGCACCTGCTTTTGAGGAGAAATTAGCAGTTCACAAGGCTCCTCTACTGGGAGAGTACCTGCTTTACTTTACTGTTCATGATAGCGTAGAAACTTCCCCTATTCCTCTGACTTATGATGAGGTTGATTTGCCTTCAAATTGGCAGGAAGTAACGCCTGCAGATGACTATGAAAAGGCCATTGCCCAGATTCACCATCATTTGCGGCAGGGAGACACCTATCAGGTCAACTACACCGTCCAACTCAAGCAGGACTTAAGCGCTAATCCTTTTGCCATCTACAATCGTATGGTGGTAGAGCAGGAAGCGGGCTACAATGCCTATATTGAACATGACGAGATGGCAGTGATTTCCATGAGTCCAGAGCTCTTTTTTGAGCAAAATGACCGCGAGTTGACAACGCGACCGATGAAGGGAACAACCCAGCGGGGAATGACTGACCAAGAAGACTTGGAGCAGTCCAGTTGGTTGGAGCAGGATCCTAAAAATCGGTCTGAAAATATGATGATTGTGGACCTCTTGCGCAATGATATGAACCGTATTTCTGAGGTGGGGAGCGAGCACGTGAAGCGTCTGTGTCAGGTAGAGCAGTATTCAACTGTTTGGCAGATGACTTCGACCATCAAGAGTCGGTTGCGAGCAGATGTTGATTTAGTTACAATTTTTCGCTCTCTCTTTCCTTGTGGATCCATAACGGGAGCTCCCAAAATTGCGACTATGGAGATTATCAAGGACTTGGAGCCACAACCGCGTGGAGTCTACTGTGGAACGATTGGTCTCTTGCTTCCAAATGGACGACGGATTTTTAATGTGGCCATTCGGACCATTCAACTGCATCAAGGGAAAGCCATCTATGGAGTTGGCGGAGGCATTACTTGGGATAGCACTTGGGAATCTGAATACCGCGAGGTTCATCAAAAGGCAGCTGTTCTCTATCGTAAACAAGTTCGTTTTCAGCTGATTACTACTGGAAAGATCAGCCAGAAGAATTTTCTGTTTGAAGAACAACATCTTGAAAGATTGAGAAAAGCTAGTCGATATTTTGCCTTTCCCTTGGATTCAAAAGACTTGAGACACAAGATTGAAGCAGAGTGTCAAACTTGTGATGCTAATCAAGATTACCGCTTGCGTATTTCTCTCAGCAAGTCTGGAGAGATAAAACTCAGTCGTCAAATCCTAACACCCCTTAGTTCATATTTCTGCCAGGCTAAACTTTGCCCACAGGAAGCGGATTTACAGCAAGCCTTTACCTACTTCAAAACGAGTCACCGACCGCATTTGAGCCTAGGGGAACAAGAGAAGATTTACCATAATGTAAGAGGAGAATTGCTTGAAAGCTCTATCGGAAATTTAGTTCTGAAAATCGATGGGAAACTCTATACACCGCCTATCCGACTTGGAATCTTGCCAGGAATTTACCGTCAGCATTTGCTGGAAACAGGACAGGTAGAAGAGAAAGTCTTGACCTTGGCAGATTTAGCCCAAGCAGAAGCTATTTACGGCTGTAATGCAGTGAGAGGCTTGTATGAATTAAGCCTAGAGGAAAATTAGATGAAACTGGTATTTTTACACGGTTTAGGGGAGTCAGCAGAGTCTTGGAAAGAAGTTCGGAATCAATTGAAGGATAAGCCCACAGAGACTCTTGAATTGCTGAAATAAGTTTGATAAAATAATATTGAAATCGATAACATCGTTAGAGGAGAACCAAATGAATAAACGTCTATTTTTAAAAATGAGTCTGGCTACCTTGCCAGTTTTAGCCTTGTTTTCACAACCTGTGTTAGCAGAAGAAAACATTCATTTTTCTAGTTGTAAAGAAGCTTGGGCGAATGGATACGCAGATATTCACGAGGGAGAACCTGGGTATTCTGCCAAGTTAGACCGCGATCATGATGGTGTGGCTTGTGAATTGAAAAATGCCCCTAAGGGTGCCTTTAAAGCAAAACAAGAGACTACAACTCAAACTGATACAAGTTCAGCAACAACAAGTGGCTGGGTTAAGCAGGATGGTACTTGGTATTACTTTGATGGAAATGGCAATCCAGTGAAAAATGCATGGCAGGGAAGCTATTACCTGAAAGAAGATGGTCAAATGGCACAGAGCGAATGGATTTATGATGATTCTTATCAGGCTTGGTATTACTTGAAATCAGATGGTTCTTATGCTCGCAATGCATGGCAAGGAAATTACTATTTGAAATCAGATGGTAAAATGGCTAAGAATGAGCGAGTTGATGGCGGACGTTACTATGTAGATGCTTCAGGTCTCTGGAAACCATAAGCCAGAATAAAATCCAGAAAGTTAATGCAAACCTTTGCATAAGGAACTAAATTTTGTTATACTAGTACTGTAAGCATTTTCAATTACTACACAATGAAAAAGGAGAATATGATGAGTCAAAAGATTATTGGGATTGACCTTGGTGGAACTTCTATCAAATTTGCAATCTTAACAACAGCAGGAGAAATCCAAGAAAAATGGTCTATCAAGACTAACATTTTGGATGAGGGAAGTCATATCGTAGATGATATGATTAAGTCTATTCAACACCGTTTGGACTTGCTTGGATTGGCAGCAGCAGACTTCCAAGGAATTGGAATGGGATCACCAGGTGTGGTTGACCGTGAAAACGGGACTGTTATTGGTGCCTACAATTTGAACTGGAAAACCCTTCAACCAATTAAAGAGAAAATTGAAAAAGCCTTGGGTATCCCATTCTTCATTGATAATGATGCCAACGTAGCAGCTCTTGGTGAGCGCTGGATGGGTGCTGGTGATAACCAACCAGATGTTGTCTTTATGACACTCGGTACTGGTGTTGGTGGTGGTATTGTCGCAGAAGGCAAATTGCTTCACGGTGTTGCTGGTGCAGCAGGTGAGCTTGGCCACATCACTGTTGACTTTGACCAACCAATCGCATGTACCTGCGGTAAGAAAGGTTGCCTTGAGACAGTTGCTTCAGCAACAGGAATTGTCAACTTGACTCGTCGCTATGCCGATGAATACGAAGGCGATGCAGCCTTGAAACGCTTGATTGATAACGGAGAAGAAGTAACTGCTAAGACAGTCTTTGACCTCGCAAAAGAAGGAGACGACCTCGCCTTGATCGTTTACCGCAACTTCTCACGTTACTTGGGAATCGCTTGTGCCAACATCGGTTCAATCCTCAACCCATCAACAATCGTTATCGGTGGTGGTGTATCAGCTGCAGGAGAATTCCTTCTACAAGGTGTTCAAAAAGTCTACGACGAAAATAGCTTCCCACAAGTACGCACATCTACTAAATTGGCTCTTGCAACTCTAGGAAATGACGCTGGGGTTATTGGAGCAGCATCACTTGTATTGCAATAAAATAATAAAAGGGGAAAAATGCTAACCTAGAGTTAGTAATGTTCCTCTTTTCTTTTTTATGCTATACTAGTTAGGAAATAAATGAGGTGAGAGAGAATGACAAAAGCAGATACTATTTTTAAAGAAAATATTGAACGAATCCTCAAAGACGGTGTCTTTTCTGAGCAGGCCCGTCCCAAGTACAAGGATGGGACAGTTGCCAACTCTAAATATGTAACGGGTGCCTTTGCTGAGTATGACTTGGCAAAAGGGGAATTCCCCATCACAACTTTGCGTCCCATTGCCATCAAATCAGCTATCAAAGAAGTTCTCTGGATCTACCAAGACCAGTCAAATAGCTTAGAAGTGCTTAATGACAAGTACAATGTTCACTACTGGAATGACTGGGAAGTTGGAGACACGGGAACCATTGGTGAGCGCTATGGTGCCGTTGTTAAGAAACACGATATCATCAATAAGATTCTCAAGCAGTTGGAAGCCAACCCTTGGAACCGCCGAAACATCATCTCCCTTTGGGATTACCAAGCTTTCGAAGAAACAGATGGGCTGCTCCCATGTGCCTTTCAGACCATGTTTGATGTCCGTCGTGTAGAGGGGGAAATCTATCTGGATGCGACCTTGACCCAGCGCTCCAATGATATGCTGGTGGCCCACCACATCAATGCTATGCAGTATGTGGCTTTGCAGATGATGATTGCCAAGCATTTTGGCTGGAAGGTTGGGAAGTTCTTTTACTTTATCAACAACCTCCATATCTATGACAATCAATTTGAACAAGCAGAGGAATTGCTCCGTCGTAAGCCGTCAAACTGCCAACCACGCTTGGTTTTAAATGTGCCAGATAAGACCAATTTCTTTGATATTAAAGCAGAGGATTTTGAGTTGGTGAATTATGACCCTGTCAAGCCACAGTTGAAGTTTGACCTAGCTATTTGATACTCTTCGAAAATCTCTTCAAACCACGTCAGCGTCGCTTCATCTACAACCTCAAAGCAGTACTTTGAGCAACCTGCGGCTAGTTTCCTAGTTTGCTCTTTGATTTTCATTGAGTATAAAAGAATAGAAAAAGAAGTTGAGACAATAAATCCCAACTTCTTTTATTTCTTAACGTGATACGCGGCGGCGAGCTGCTTTTTTACGGTTTTCTTCGATGAAAGCTGCTTTTTGCTCTTCTGGTTCGATTACTTTCTTTTTAAATGCGTATACTGCACCTGCAACGGCAGCGACAGTTCCTGCGACACCTGTTACAAGACCTTTAGCGAATCCTTTAGCCATGAGTCTTCCTCCTTTATCTTCTTAATCAGCCAGCCCCCTCAAGAGGTCACATTTTTCTGACTGACCTTTTTGTGTTATAATAATAGTAACGAAAAAATGGGAATTTTTCAAGGAAAAAAGATGAAAACTAAAATAATTGTGATCGTTGGACCGACTGCTGTTGGGAAGACAGCTCTAGCTATTGAAGTGGCCAAGCGTTTTAATGGCGAAGTGGTTAGTGGAGATAGCCAGCAAGTATATCGAGGTCTAGATATTGGGACGGCTAAGGCTAGTCCAGAAGAGCAGGCAACTGTTCCCCATCATTTAATCGATGTTAGAGAGGTAACCGAGTCTTACTCGGCTTTTGATTTTGTTTCAGAAGCTAAGATGGCTATTGAAGATATTCACAGCCGTGGCAAGTTAGCCATTATAGCCGGTGGGACTGGACTTTATATCCAGAGCTTGCTAGAAGGTTATCACCTGGGGGGGGAGACTCCCCATGAAGAGATTTTGGCCTATCGGGCTAGCTTGGAGCCATATTCAGATGAGGAATTAGCTCATCTGGTGGAGCAAGCAGGTCTTGAGATTCCCCAGTTTAATCGTCGTCGTGCTATGCGTGCCTTGGAAATTGCCCATTTTGGTCAGGATTTGGAAAATCAAGAGACCTTGTATGAACCATTGATTATCTGCTTGGATGATGAACGCAGTCAATTATATGAACGAATCAATCATCGAGTGGATTTGATGTTTGAGGCTGGGCTTTTAGATGAGGCCAAGTGGCTTTTTGACCATTACCCTGATGTGCAGGCTGCTAAAGGAATTGGTTACAAGGAACTCTTTCCGTATTTCCGTGGAGAGCAGACCTTGGAAGAAGCCAGTGAGAGTCTCAAACAGGCGACCCGCCGTTTTGCCAAGCGTCAGTTGACCTGGTTCCGTAATCGCATGCAGGTGACCTTTTATCAAATAGGAGAATCTGGTGTGCAAGATCGCATTTTAAGCCAGATAGAGGAGTTTTTAGATGATTGAAACGGAGAAAAAAGAGGAGCGAGTTCTGCTCATTGGTGTGGAATTGCAGGGCATGGACAATTTTGACCTCTCTATGGAAGAATTGGCTAGTTTAGCGAAAACGGCAGGGGCAGTCGTTGTAGATAGCTACAGACAAAAACGTGAAAAGTATGATTCCAAGACCTTCGTCGGCTCTGGTAAGTTGGAAGAAATAGCCCTCATGGTGGATGCAGAAGAGATTACAACTGTCATTGTCAATAACCGTTTGACTCCGCGACAAAATGTCAATCTAGAAGAAGTTCTTGGTGTCAAGGTCATTGACCGTATGCAGTTGATTTTGGATATCTTTGCCATGCGGGCTCGAAGCCATGAAGGAAAACTCCAAGTCCATTTAGCCCAGCTCAAATATCTCTTGCCTCGCTTGGTTGGTCAGGGGATTATGCTCAGCCGTCAGGCAGGGGGAATTGGTTCCCGTGGACCTGGGGAAAGCCAGCTGGAGCTGAACCGTCGTAGTGTTCGCAACCAAATCACAGACATTGAACGTCAGCTCAAGGTGGTTGAGAAAAATCGGGCAACAGTCAGAGAAAAACGTCTGGAGTCGAGCACTTTTAAGATTGGTTTGATTGGTTACACCAATGCTGGGAAGTCAACTATAATGAACACCTTGACCAGCAAGCCCCAGTATGAGGCTGATGAGCTCTTTGCGACTCTGGATGCGACGACTAAGAGTATCCATCTGGGGGGCAATTTTCAAGTAACTTTGACAGATACCGTGGGCTTTATCCAAGATTTGCCGACAGAGATGGTGTCCAGTTTCAAGTCAACCTTGGAAGAAAGCAAGCATGTGGATCTTCTGGTTCATGTTATCGATGCCAGCAATCCTTACCACGAAGAGCATGAAAAAACAGTTCTGTCCATCATGAAAGACCTGGATATGGAAGATATTCCTCGCCTGACCCTGTATAATAAAGCGGATTTGGTGGAGGATTTCACGCCGACCCAAACGCCTTATGCCCTCATTTCTGCCAAGTCTGAGGATAGTCGTGAGAATTTGCAGGCTTTGTTTTTAGAGAAGATCAAGGATATTTTTGAATCCTTTACCCTGCGCGTGCCTTTTTCAAAATCCTATAAGATTCATGATTTAGAAAGTGTTGCGATTCTTGAAGAACGTGATTATCAGGAAGACGGCGAAGTGATTAGAGGCTACATTTCTGAGAAAAACAAATGGAGGTTAGAAGAATTTTATGACTGATATTAAAACGTTGGCTCTAAAATATGGGGGCTATACAAGTCTGGACAAGATTTATCTGGATCAACTTCTAGCTGGTAAAACAGAGCAGGAGCAATTGGCACTGATTACTCCTCCGCCTAGCGTGGTCAATGCTTACTTTGCAGAACTCTATCAGAAAAAGAGTCCTGAAGCAGCGACGGATTATTTTGCAGAACTTAGTCAAGAACTGAATCTTTACAATGCTGAACCCAGTTTCACCTTAGAAAACAAGCCCTTTATTCGCCTAAACCTGTCTGGTAAATCCTTTGGTTTTTGTTATGAGAGTGAGGGACTGGGTCGAATTTTCTCTGAGAATGAAGAGAAAATTTCGGATGACTTGCTTTTTGAAATTGCGCAAATTTTCCCCCATCAACTGGTCTTTGAAGAGTCTGGCAAGATTTACATGAAGGCTGTCGGGGACGAGGAAGTTGTTAGTGTGGAAAGTCTCACAGCTTTGACTGATTTAGAAAGCTTGGCTGACGGTCGTAAGCGTCTCAAGGGCTACAGTCAAGAGGATTTATTGCAAGAAGCTAGAGCTTTTTCTGGCAAGCGCTATTTCCGATCGGAAAACCGCACAGCCATGTTATATATTGATTAATTAGAAAGTATCGAATGGATATTCAATTTTTAGGAACGGGGGCTGGTCAGCCCTCTAAAGCCCGCAACGTCTCCAGTCTCGCCCTGAAACTCTTGGACGAGATTAACGAAGTCTGGCTCTTTGACTGTGGAGAAGGTACGCAAAATCGCATTCTGGAAACCACAATTCGACCACGTAAGGTCAGCAAAATCTTTATCACCCACCTGCATGGAGACCATATCTTTGGCTTGCCAGGTTTCCTTTCTAGCCGTGCCTTTCAGGCTAATGAAGAGCAGACTGATTTGGAAATCTATGGACCGCAAGGAATCAAGTCATTTGTCTTAACCAGCCTTCGTGTGTCAGGTTCGCGCCTGCCTTACCGTATTCATTTTCATGAGTTTGACCAAGATTCTCTAGGTAAAATCCTTGAAACCGATAAATTCACTGTGTATGCAGAGGAGCTGGATCATACTATTTTCTGCGTTGGCTATCGTGTCATTCAAAAGGACTTGGAAGGAACGCTGGATGCTGAAAAACTCAAGGCTGCTGGCGTCCCATTTGGCCCACTTTTTGGGAAAATCAAAAACGGCCAGGATGTTGTTTTGGAAGACGGAACTGAAATCAAGGCAGCAGACTATATCTCAGCTCCACGTCCAGGTAAAATTATCACTATTTTAGGAGACACTCGAAAAACGGATGCCAGTGTGCGTCTGGCTGTCAATGCCGATGTCCTTGTCCATGAGTCCACTTATGGCAAGGGTGATGAAAAAATTGCTCGTAACCATGGCCACTCTACTAATATGCAAGCTGCACAAGTAGCAGTAGAAGCAGGTGCCAAACGCCTCTTGCTCAACCACATCAGTGCTCGTTTTCTCTCAAAAGATATCAGTAAGCTCAAAAAAGACGCTGCTAGTGTTTTTGAAAATGTCCATGTGGTCAAAGACTTGGAAGAAGTGGAAATCTAAAAAATTGAGAAAGGAACAGTATGTCTACTATTCTCATTACTGGAGCTAGCGGTGGTCTAGCCCAAGAAATGGTCAAACTCCTGCCAAATGACCAACTCATCTTGCTTGGTAGAAATAAGGAAAAATTAGCTCAACTCTACGGAAATCATCCACAAGCAGAATTGATTGAAATTGATATTACCGATGATTCAGCCTTAGAAACTCTGGTAACTGACCTCTATCTCCGCTATGGCAAGATTGATGTTTTGATAAACAACGCTGGTTACGGGATCTTTGAGGAATTTGACCAGATTTCCGATCAAGATATTCATCAGATGTTCGAGGTCAATACCTTTGCCCTAATGAATCTGTCTCGTCGCCTTGCGGCTCGAATGAAGAAAAGTCGAAAAGGCCATATCATCAATATTGTTAGCATGGCTGGTTTGATTGCTACTGGCAAGTCCAGTCTCTACTCAGCCACCAAGTTTGCGACCATTGGTTTTTCAAATGCGTTACGTCTCGAACTTATGCCCTATGGAGTCTATGTGACAACAGTCAATCCAGGTCCAATCCGCACAGGATTTTTTGACCAAGCGGACCCAGATGGGACTTATCTTAAGTCGGTTGATCGTTTCCTGCTAGAACCAGATGCAGTGGCTAAAAAGATTGTCAAGATTATAGGAAAAAATAAACGAGAACTCAATCTTCCTGTTTTATTGAACCTAGCCCATAAGTTTTATAGTCTCTTTCCTAAGCTAGCTGATAAGTTGGCAGGGGAAACTTTTAATTATAAGTAAAAAGAACCAATGTGCAGGTTGTTGCTAGCCTACATATTGGTTCTTATTATTTCTCAACTATCAAACTGGACTTCTTCTAGGAGATAGTCGATAAAGCGTTCGCCCATCTTAGATAGGCTGGTTTTTTCATGCTGGATATAGACCAGCTCAATTGGGTCATCAATATCCAGTGGGATAGAAACGATATTGTCTCCGTTGAGGTTGCTGTTCAAAATCCCTGTCGCAATGGTATAACCGTCCAGACCAATCAAGAGATTAAAGAGGGTAGCACGGTCACTGACCACGATGGATTTCTTGTGGTGCTCTTGAGAAAGAATCTCTTCTGAAAAGTAGAAGGAGTTGTGCGTCCCTTGGTCATAACTGAGGTAAGGGAAATTCTCCAAATCAGACAGTTTCACCTTGTCTTTCTTTGCCAGAGGGTTGGTCTTGCTGACAAAGATATGTGGTTGCGCGGTAAAAAGATGGTGAGCCAGCAGGTGGTTGTCATCCAGCATCTTGGTTAAAACATCACGGTTGTAGCTGTTCAAAAATAGGACACCGACCTCACTACGGAAGTTCTTGACGTCGTCGATAATCTCCCAAGTACGAGTTTCACGAAGGAAGAGCTCGTATTTCTCCATATCACTTTTCTTGAGCAGAGAGACAAAGGCATTGACCACAAAGGCATAGTGTTGAGAGGAAACGCTAAAGAGTTCGCGGTGGGCGACAGGATTTTTATAACGTTCCTCCAGAAGCTGGGTCTGCTCGACAACCTGACGGGCATAAGAGAGAAACTCCATCCCATCACGGGTCAAGGTGATGCCCTTAGGATTGCGGATAAAGATTTCAATGCCCATTTCATTTTCCAAATCTCTCACTGCATTGGAAAGACTGGGTTGAGTGATAAAGAGTTGCTTGGCTGCCTCATTCATGGAGCCGGTTTCGACGATTTTGATAATATAGTGTAATTGTTGAATTCTCATGTTTTTATTGTACCACACTTGCGTCAGAATCGCCAAAGAAGATAGGAAAATCAGGAGCATTGTGTGAGTCTCTTCTTGAAAAAAGCACAAAAATTTGCTAGAATGAGTCTTATGAAAACATTCTATGATGTGCAGCAATTCCTCAAACGATTTGGTATTATTGTTTACATGGGAAAACGCTTATATGATATTGAGCTGATGAAGTTGGAACTCTCTCGGATTTACGATGCAGGGCTGATGGACAAACTGGATTATCTGGAAGCGGAAGCGGTTCTTCGCAGAGAGCACAAGGTAGAATTGGATTATATTGAGAAAAATGGAGAAATGAACTAATGGTTACTTGGATTTTGTGGGCACTTATACTAGCAATGTTGGCATGGATGGGCTTTAACTATCTTCGTATTCGCCGTGCGGCTAAAATCGTAGACAATGAGGAGTTTGAAGCCTTGATTCGTACGGGTCAATTGATTGATTTGCGCGACCCAGCAGAATTCCACAGAAAACATATCCTTAGGGCCCGCAATATTCCTTCAAGTCAGTTGAAGACTAGTCTTGCAGCCCTGCGTAAAGACAAACCTGTCCTTCTCTACGAAAACCAACGTGCGCAACGTGTCACAAATGCGGCCCTTTACTTGAAAAAACAAGGTTTTTCTGAGATTTATATCCTTTCTTATGGTTTGGATTCTTGGAAAGGGAAAGTCAAAGTTGAGAAATAAGAAAACGAGCTTGGGATGTTTCCGAGCTCATTTTTTAACCACTTTTTCTGAGAAAGTCACGAATGCTTGCCAATTCTTGGGAGTTGAGGGGGCGATAGTCTCCTTCTTGAAGATTGTCATCCAAACTCCAAGGCCCAAAATGAGTGCGCTTGAGAGAGGTCACCTTGACACCAACCGAGAGGAACATTTTCTTGACTTGATGAAATTTTCCTTCTGAAATGGTGATAGAGGCTTGACTGAGGGAAGAACTTGCAGATAGAATCTCTAGTCTTGCAGGTTTACAGACAGTACCATCTAAAAAGACAATTCCCTTTTGAAAGGTTTGGATATGGTCAGGTGTCAGAAGTCCATTAACCTGGACTTGATAAGTTTTATCTACATGATATTGGGGATGGAGGAGCTGGAAGCCCAAGGGACCGTTGTCGGTCAAGAGGAGGAGACCCGTCGTATCTCGGTCCAGTCGGCCGACAGCATAGATCTTGTCAGACTGGATGTCAGGTGACAGCAGATCCATGACAGTTGGAAGTTGCTTGTCTTTGTTGGCTGTAACGACACCAGCAGGCTTATGAAGCATAAGATAGGTGTGCTCATAGCCTTGAATGATTCGGTCCTGAAAAAGGAGTTCTTGTAGCCCTGTATCGATATTTTGGGCTAGGGAACGGGCTGGGCAACCATCGACGAGAATTTCCCCTTTAAGTAAGGCTTGTTTCATGGCCTTTCGGCTAATTTTTTCTTGGGCTAATAAATTATCTAAACGCATACTGTGCCTATCTTATCATAAGTCGCTTGCTTTGAAAAGGCTTGACGTGAAAAGAAAAGCGGAGTGAAAACATTTACACTTGCTTGAATTATGTTATTTACTTGAAATTATGGTATAATCGTTCAGTTAGAAAATAAATTTTGAATATTATAGAGGAAATCATGACAAAATTAAGAGAAGATATCCGTAACATTGCGATTATCGCCCACGTTGACCACGGTAAAACAACCCTCGTTGACGAATTATTGAAACAATCAGAAACGCTTGATGCACGTACTGAATTGGCAGAACGTGCTATGGACTCAAACGATATCGAAAAAGAGCGTGGAATTACCATCCTTGCTAAAAATACAGCCGTTGCCTATAACGGAACTCGTATCAATATCATGGACACACCAGGACACGCGGACTTCGGTGGAGAAGTTGAGCGTATCATGAAAATGGTTGACGGTGTTGTCTTGGTCGTAGATGCCTACGAAGGAACAATGCCACAGACTCGTTTCGTATTGAAAAAAGCCTTGGAACAAGACCTTGTCCCAATCGTTGTTGTTAACAAAATCGATAAACCATCAGCTCGTCCAGCTGAAGTAGTGGACGAGGTCTTGGAACTTTTCATTGAGCTTGGTGCAGATGACGACCAGCTTGACTTCCCAGTGGTGTATGCTTCAGCGATCAACGGAACTTCTTCATTGTCAGATGATCCAGCTGACCAAGAAGCTACTATGGCACCAATCTTTGACACAATTATCGACCATATCCCAGCTCCAGTAGATAACTCAGATGAGCCTTTGCAGTTCCAAGTGTCACTTTTGGACTACAATGACTTCGTTGGACGTATCGGTATCGGTCGTGTCTTCCGTGGTACTGTTAAAGTTGGTGACCAAGTTACCCTTTCTAAACTTGATGGTACAACTAAAAACTTCCGTGTTACAAAACTCTTTGGTTTCTTTGGTTTGGAACGTCGTGAAATCCAAGAAGCAAAAGCAGGTGACTTGATTGCCGTTTCAGGTATGGAAGACATCTTTGTCGGTGAAACTATCACTCCTACAGATGCAGTTGAAGCTCTTCCAATCCTACACATCGATGAGCCAACTCTTCAAATGACCTTCTTGGTCAACAACTCACCATTTGCTGGTAAAGAAGGTAAATGGGTAACTTCTCGTAAGGTAGAAGAACGCTTGCAGGCAGAATTGCAAACAGACGTTTCCCTTCGTGTTGACCCAACTGATTCACCAGATAAATGGACTGTTTCAGGACGTGGAGAATTGCACTTGTCAATCCTTATCGAAACAATGCGTCGTGAGGGATATGAACTTCAAGTATCTCGTCCAGAAGTTATCGTAAAAGAAATCGATGGTGTCAAATGTGAACCATTTGAACGTGTTCAAATCGACACTCCAGAAGAATACCAAGGTTCTGTTATCCAAAGCCTTTCTGAACGCAAGGGTGAAATGTTGGATATGATTTCAACTGGTAATGGTCAAACTCGTTTGGTCTTTCTTGTTCCTGCGCGTGGTTTGATTGGATACTCAACTGAGTTCTTGTCAATGACTCGTGGTTACGGTATCATGAACCATACCTTCGACCAATACTTGCCATTGATTCCAGGTGAAATTGGTGGTCGTCACCGTGGTGCTCTTGTTTCTATCGATGCTGGTAAGGCTACAACTTACTCAATCATGTCTATCGAAGAACGTGGTACGATCTTTGTCAACCCAGGTACTGAGGTTTATGAAGGAATGATTATCGGTGAAAACTCTCGTGAAAACGACTTGACAGTTAACATCACTAAGGCAAAACAAATGACTAACGTTCGTTCAGCTACTAAGGACCAAACAGCTGTTATCAAGACACCTCGTATCTTGACACTTGAAGAGTCTCTTGAGTTCTTGAACGACGATGAGTACATGGAAGTAACGCCTGAGTCTATCCGTTTACGTAAACAAATCCTTAACAAGGCAGAGCGTGAGAAAGCTAACAAGAAGAAAAAATCAGCTGAATAAGAGCTAGAAAGAGAGAAAGATGGTCTATTTAGTCCTAGGAATTTTACTGCTCCTACTCTATGTATTTGCAACACCAGAAAGCATTAAAGGGACAGTCAATATCGTCGCTATGGTATGTATTTTAGTGGCACTCTTAATTTTGTTGGCTCTATCTTTTCTGAAAATTTTTCAATTACCAACAGAAATGTTCCTAGCAATAGCCATGTTAATCCTAGCTTACTTTAGTGTGAGAGACATCACGCTCATGCCAGTCAAAAAAAGTAAAAGAAGATAAAAAAGAGAGTTTCGGCTCTCTTTTTGCTTGTTAGAATGCCTAATCTGAGCATTTTCATTTAGAATTATTTCCATAAAAATGGTAAAATAGTAGGAGTAGAAATGGAGTTCGAGACATGAAAGTAATAGATCAATTTAAAAATAAGAAAGTCCTTGTTTTAGGTTTGGCAAAGTCTGGGGAGTCTGCTGCTCGTTTGTTGGACAAGCTAGGTGCCATTGTGACGGTAAATGATGGGAAACCTTTCGAGGACAATCCAGCTGCGCAAAGTTTGCTGGAAGAAGGGATCAAGGTCATCACAGGCGGTCATCCTTTGGAACTCTTGGATGAAGAGTTTGCTCTGATGGTGAAAAATCCAGGCATCCCATACAGCAATCCCATGATTGAAAAGGCTTTGGCCAAGGGAATTCCAGTCTTGACTGAGGTGGAATTGGCTTATTTGATTTCTGAAGCACCGATTGTTGGTATTACTGGTTCAAATGGTAAAACAACCACAACGACTATGATTGGAGACGTTTTGACTGCTGCTGGGCAACATGGTCTTTTATCAGGAAATATCGGCTATCCTGCCAGTCAGGTTGCTCAAACAGCGACAGATAATGACACGCTTGTCATGGAGCTTTCTTCTTTCCAACTCATGGGCGTTCAAGAATTCCATCCAGAGATTGCGGTTATTACCAACCTCATGCCAACTCATATCGACTACCATGGTTCTTTTGAGGAATATGTAGCAGCCAAGTGGAATATCCAGAACAAGATGACAGTGGCTGATTTCCTTGTCTTGAACTTTAACCAAGACTTGGCAAAAGAATTAGCTACTAAAACACAAGCTACAGTTGTACCATTCTCAACACTTGAAAAGGTTGATGGAGCTTATCTGGAAGATGGTCAGCTCTACTTCCGTGGAGAAGTGGTCATGGAAGCTAGTGAAATCGGTGTTCCAGGTAGCCACAATGTGGAAAATGCCCTTGCGACTATTGCTGTAGCCAAGATCCGTGGTGTAGACAACCAAACCATCAAGGAAACTCTTTCAGCCTTTGGTGGTGTCAAACACCGTCTCCAATTTGTGGATGAAATCAAGGGTGTCAAATTCTATAATGATAGCAAGTCAACCAATATCTTGGCTACTCAAAAAGCCTTGTCAGGATTTGACAACAGCAAGGTCATTTTGATTGCAGGTGGTTTGGACCGTGGCAATGAGTTTGACGAATTGGTTCCAGACATTACTGGACTCAAGAAGATGGTCATCCTCGGTCAGTCTGCCGAACGTGTCAAACGGGCAGCAGATAAGGCTGGTGTGGCATATGTGGAGGTGACTGATATTGCAGATGCGACCCGCAAAGCCTATGAACTTGCGACTCAAGGAGACGTGGTTCTTCTCAGTCCTGCCAATGCCAGCTGGGATATGTATGCTAACTTTGAAGTACGTGGCGACCTCTTTATCGACACAGTAGCGGAGTTAAAGGAATAATATGAAAAAAATTGTCTTTACAGGTGGGGGGACGGTTGGACACGTTACCCTCAATCTTTTGTTAATGCCCAAGTTCATCGAAGATGGTTGGGAAGTCCACTATATCGGGGACAAGCGTGGTATAGAACACCAAGAAATCCTCAAGTCAGGTTTGGATGTTACCTTCCATTCCATTGCGACTGGAAAATTGCGTCGCTATTTCTCTTGGCAAAATATGCTGGACGTCTTTAAAGTTGGCTGGGGAATTGTCCAATCGCTCTTTATCATGTTGCGACTTCGTCCACAAGCACTTTTTTCAAAGGGAGGCTTTGTCTCTGTGCCACCTGTTATCGCAGCACGTGTTTCAGGAGTGCCAGTCTTTATTCACGAGTCTGACCTGTCTATGGGCTTGGCCAATAAAATCGCCTATAAATTTGCGACTAAGATGTATTCAACCTTTGAGCAAGCTTCAAGTTTGTCTAAGGTTGAGCATGTGGGAGCAGTGACCAAGGTTTCAGACCAAAAAAGTCCAGAACCAGATGAATTGGTGGATATTCAAACCCACTTTAATCCCCAATTGCCAACTGTATTGTTTGTCGGTGGTTCTGCAGGTGCTCGTGTCTTTAACCAATTGGTGACAGACCATAAGAAAGAGCTGACAGAGCGCTACAATATTATCAATCTAACTGGAGATTCTAGCCTGAACGAGTTGAGTCAAAATCTTTTTCGTGTTGACTATGTGACCAATCTCTATCAACCTTTGATGGAATTGGCTGATATTGTTGTGACACGAGGTGGTGCCAATACGATTTTTGAGCTCTTGGCCATGGCAAAATTACATGTTATTGTGCCACTTGGTCGTGAAGCTAGTCGTGGTGACCAGATTGAAAATGCAGCTTACTTTGTAAAAAAAGGCTATGCAGAAGAGCTTCAAGAAAACGATTTGACCTTGGATAGTTTGGAAGAGAAGCTTTCTCACTTACTAAGTCACAAGGAAGACTATCAAACCAAGATGAAGGCTTCTAAGGAATTGAAATCTCTAGCAGATTTTTATCAATTGTTGAAAAAAGATTTATCATAAGGAAAGTAAATGTCAAAAGATAAGAAAAATGAGGGCAAAGAAATCCTCGAAGAATTGAAAGAGTTATCAGAATGGCAGAAACGAAACCAAGAATATCTAAAAAAGAAGGCTGAAGAAGAGGCAGCCCTAGCTGAGGAGAAGGAAAAGGAAAGACAAGCGCGAATGGCTTCAAAATCTGAAAAGTCAGATGCAACCGAGAACCAAGAGAGTGAATCTGATCCAAAAGACCCAGAATCAGCCATGGAAGAGTCTGAAGAAAAAGTAGCATCCTCAGAGGGTGACAAAGAGGAAGAAGAGATAGAAGAATCAGGGTCTAAAGAGAACGAGGAACAGGATAAAAAGGCTACAAAAGAAAAACCAGTCAAAGCAAAGATTCCTGGTATCCATATCTTACGAGCTCTAACGATTTTATTTCCAAGTCTGCTTTTATTGATTGTCTCTGCCTACCTACTCAGTCCTTATGCGACTATGAAGGATATCCGTGTTGAGGGAACGGTGCAAACTACGGCTGATGATATTCGACAGGCTTCAGGCATTCAGGATTCGGATTATACGATTAACCTTCTGCTAGACAAGGCAAAATATGAAGAGCGGATCAAGTCTAACTATTGGGTTGAATCAGCTCAGCTTGTTTATCAATTTCCAACCAAGTTTACTATAAAGGTCAAGGAATACGATATTGTTGCTTACTATGTTTCTGGAGAAAATCATTATCCTATTCTTTCCAGTGGCCAGCTTGAGACTAGTTCTGTGAGTTTGGTCAGTCTGCCAGAAACTTATATATCAGTTCTCTTTAATGATAGTGAACAAATCAAGGCTTTTGTCTCAGAACTTGCTCAAATTAGTCCGGAACTCAAGGCGGCTATCCAAAAGGTGGAACTAGCCCCAAGCAAGGTGACTTCCGATTTAATTCGATTGACCATGAATGATTCGGACGAAGTCTTGGTTCCCCTTTCTGAAATGAGTAAGAAACTGCCTTATTACAGCAAGATTAAGCCACAATTGTCAGAACCGAGTGTGGTCGACATGGAAGCTGGAATTTACAGTTACACTGTGGCGGATAAATTGATTATGGAAGCAGAAGAAAAAGCCAAAAAAGAGGCTAAAGAAGCTGAGAAAAAGCAGGAAGAAGAACGTAAACGTTTGGAAGAAGAACAGAAAAAACAAGAGGAAGAGAGCAATCGAAACCAAACAAGTCAGAGTTCATCGCGTCGCTAGGTTTACCTTTTCTCCTATAGCTCTTTAGTGACCATGTTTTTACTTGACAAGTGCTAGTAGAAATAATAGAATAGTAAAAAACCTTTAAAGCAGTCCAGAGAGGCAGCTAAGGTTAGACGGTGAAAGGGTGGAGACTGCCCATTTTTCGTGGAACCTTGCTGTTGGCAGGTTCCTTTTTTCGTGGCTTCTTGTGGCCAGACTCTCTCACTAGCAAAGGTAAAAGGAGAAACCTATGCGAGAACATCGTCCAGTCATTGCTCTTGATTTTCCTAGTTTTGAGGCGGTCAAGGAATTTTTAGCTCTTTTCCCAGCAGAAGAAAGCCTTTATCTAAAGGTAGGGATGGAGCTTTATTACGCAACGGGGCCTGAGATTGTGTCTTACTTGAAAGGCTTGGGTCATAGTGTCTTTTTAGATCTCAAGCTGCATGACATTCCCAATACAGTCAAGTCAGCCATGAAGGTCCTATCTCAGCTTGGTGTGGATATGACCAATGTTCATGCGGCTGGTGGTGTAGAGATGATGAAGGCGGCGCGTGAAGGTCTTGGAAACCAAGCCAAATTGATTGCTGTCACTCAGCTCACATCAACGTCAGAAGCCCAGATGCAGGAGTTTCAAAATATCCAAACCAGCCTGCAAGAATCTGTCATTCATTATGCTAAGAAGACAGCTGAAGCTGGCTTGGATGGTGTTGTTTGCTCAGCTCAGGAAGTGCAAGTCATTAAGCAGGCCACCAATCCAGAGTTTATCTGTCTGACACCGGGCATTCGTCCGGCCGGAGCTGCAGTTGGAGATCAAAAACGAGTCATGACACCTGCTGATGCCTATCAAATCGGTAGTGACTATATCGTGGTGGGACGTCCCATTACCCAAGCTGAGGATCCTGTTGTAGCTTATCATGCTATCAAGGATGAATGGACACAGGACTGGAATTAAAGAAATAGATTAGAAAAATAAAAGGAGAATACCATGACACTTGCTAAAGATATTGCTAGCCACCTCTTGAAAATCCAAGCCGTTTACCTCAAACCAGAGGAGCCTTTCACTTGGGCATCTGGTATCAAGTCACCGATTTACACTGATAATCGTGTGACACTAGCCTATCCAGAAACTCGTACTCTCATTGAAAATGGCTTTGTGGAAGCCATCAAAGAAGCCTTTCCTGAGGTAGAAGTGATTGCAGGAACTGCGACAGCAGGGATTCCTCACGGAGCCATCATTGCTGACAAGATGAATCTGCCTTTTGCCTACATCCGTAGCAAACCAAAAGACCACGGAGCTGGTAATCAAATTGAAGGCCGTGTAGCCCAAGGTCAAAAAATGGTGGTGGTTGAAGATCTTATTTCAACAGGTGGTTCTGTTCTCGAAGCCGTAGCAGCCGCTAAACGAGAAGGAGCAGATGTGCTTGGAGTTGTAGCGATTTTTAGTTACCAATTGCAAAAAGCAGATAAGAATTTTGCAGATGCTGGTGTCAAACTAGTAACACTTTCAAACTATAGCGAGCTTATCCATCTAGCCCAAGAAGAAGGCTATATCACCCCAGAAGGCTTGGATCTCCTAAAACGCTTTAAAGAAGACCAAGAAAATTGGCAAGAAGTGTAAAAAATCAAAAGACTAAAAGGTTAAAAATTATACTATTCTGTCATATCAGGTATATGAATGACAAGATTCAAGTTGTTAATGTTTTTTACGTCAATTGTTTCAGTTTTAGATTTGCTTGGCTTGCTCTTATATAGAAAGTAGTACACGTCATGAAAGTTACAAGGGTTAAAGTATAATCCATAAACATGGTCAGATTTCCTTTTCTGAGATGTTGGAATTTCTTGCTTATCCCAATCTTTTCAGTGATTTGGCTCAGTGATCTTAGCATCAAGTTCTTTTTAGTTTTGAAAGATTATCCGTGAATTTCTTGGCTATTTATGATAAAATGGGAGTATCGCAAAAATGACTCATCGTATTCAATTTTGAGTAAAACTAGGAGGATCCCATGTCTACAGAACATATGGAAGAACTAAATGACCAGCAGATCGTTCGCCGTGAAAAAATGGCTGCGCTCCGTGAACAAGGAATCGATCCTTTCGGAAAACGCTTTGAACGTACTGCAAATTCACAAGAATTAAAAGATAAATATGCCGACCTCGATAAAGAACAATTACACGATAAAAACGAAACAGCTACTATCGCAGGACGCTTGGTAACCAAACGTGGTAAAGGTAAAGTAGGTTTTGCCCACCTTCAAGACCGCAAAGGTCAAATCCAAATCTACGTTCGTAAGGATGCTGTCGGTGAAGAAAACTACGAAATCTTCAAAAAAGCAGACCTTGGTGACTTCCTTGGTGTCGAAGGTGAAGTGATGCGTACAGATATGGGAGAACTCTCTATCAAGGCAACCCACATCACTCACTTGTCTAAAGCACTTCGCCCACTTCCTGAGAAATTCCACGGTTTGACAGACGTTGAAACCATTTACCGTAAACGTTACCTTGACTTGATTTCGAATCGTGAAAGCTTTGAACGCTTTGTCACTCGTTCAAAAATCATCTCTGAAATCCGTCGTTACCTTGACCAAAAAGGTTTCCTTGAAGTGGAAACACCTGTTCTTCACAACGAAGCTGGTGGTGCTGCTGCCCGTCCATTTATCACCCATCACAATGCCCAAAACATTGACATGGTGCTTCGTATCGCGACTGAGCTTCACTTGAAACGCCTTATCGTGGGTGGTATGGAACGCGTCTATGAAATTGGCCGTATCTTCCGTAACGAAGGAATGGATGCTACTCACAACCCTGAGTTTACTTCTATCGAAGTCTACCAAGCTTATGCTGACTTCCAAGACATCATGGACTTGACGGAAGGCATTATCCAACATGCTGCTAAATCAGTTAAGGGCGACGGCCCAGTCAACTACCAAGGAACTGAAATCAAAATCAACGAACCATTTAAACGTGTTCACATGGTGGATGCTATCAAAGAAATTACTGGTGTGGATTTCTGGCAAGACATGACTTTGGAAGAAGCTAAAGCTATCGCTGCTGAGAAAAAAGTTCCTGTTGAGAAACACTATACTGAGGTTGGTCACATCATCAATGCCTTCTTTGAAGAGTTTGTTGAAGAAACTTTAATCCAACCAACCTTTGTCTATGGACATCCAGTAGCTGTATCTCCACTTGCTAAGAAGAATCCTGAAGACGAACGCTTTACTGACCGTTTCGAGCTTTTCATCATGACTAAGGAGTACGGTAATGCCTTTACTGAGCTCAACGACCCAATCGACCAACTTAGCCGCTTTGAAGCCCAAGCTAAAGCCAAAGAACTTGGTGATGATGAAGCGACCGGTATCGACTATGACTACATCGAGGCTCTTGAATACGGTATGCCACCAACAGGTGGTTTGGGAATCGGTATCGACCGTCTCTGCATGCTTCTCACTGATACAACCACTATCCGTGACGTATTGCTCTTCCCAACAATGAAATAAGCTCTTATCCTCTGGTACTTATCAGGGGATTTTTTTGATTCAAAAAGAGACTGAATTTAAGGAGAAAATGAAGTATAGTGTATTGAAGTTGAAATAGTACAATTTGATTTCTAAGACATTGTTAGAAATTGGTTTAAATTCCCTAATCAATTTGCGCATGTTTTATTTCATTTTACGATAGTATGCTGAAACTTTTCAAAAAGTACTAGAAATTGACTTGGATCCCCCAATTGATTTGTTCAGATTCACTATAAATAAAAAATTAATAAGTGGGATAGGAAATTAGCGTCAACTAGGATAGTATCTTGCTTAAACAGTATATATGGGACTGATATAAGTCCATAGGCCCTATTAGAGGATGTTCTGGTGTCTTATTCACTTGTTTTTTTATAGCATTAGTAGATCGAATCAGCAAATAAAAAAGTAGTTCAAATGCCTGGCAGTAAAAAATCTTAACGATTCACTTAATATAGACTAAAGTTTAGAGTTTAAGGAAAGTAGGGATAGTATATTGTATGAAAAAATAAGATGGTTTTTAAGCAAAACTCTTGAAAATGATTGAAAAAAGAGTTATTATAGTTGTATAGTAAAAAGCAAACGCTTACTTAATCAAGGAGGACAGTTTATGTCATACAAAACAAGCAATGCAGAAGGGCATGTAGATTTCATCAATACCTATGATTTGGAGCCAATGGCGCAACAAGTTATCCCTAAAGCAGCATTTGGTTATATCGCTAGTGGGGCGGAAGATACTTTCACTTTGCGTGAGAATATTCGTGCTTTTAACCACAAACTCATCGTTCCGCATACACTTTGCAATGTAGAAAATCCAAGTACAGAGATTGAATTTGCAGGTGAAAAATTGTCTTCACCAATCATTATGGCGCCTGTTGCGGCCCATAAATTAGCGAATGAACAGGGTGAAGTGGCTACTGCGCGTGGTGTGCATGAGTTCGGTTCTCTTTATACAACCAGTTCTTACTCTACTGTTGACCTTCCAGAAATTACGGAAGCCCTTCAAGGGACACCTCACTGGTTCCAATTTTACTTTAGTAAAGATGATGGCATTAACCGCCACATCATGGACCGTGTGAAGGCTGAAGGCTATAAAGCGATTGTCTTGACGGCAGATGCTACTGTAGGGGGTAATCGTGAGGTGGATAAGCGTAATGGCTTTGTCTTCCCAGTTGGCATGCCGATTGTTGAAGAATACCTGCCAGAAGGTGCTGGTAAATCAATGGACTTTGTTTACAAATCAGCTAAACAACGCTTGTCTCCACGCGATGTAGAATTTATCGCTGAATACTCAGGACTTCCTGTGTATGTCAAGGGACCACAATGCCGTGAGGACGTTGAACGTTCGCTTGCTGCAGGAGCTTCTGGTATCTGGGTAACCAACCACGGTGGTCGTCAAATCGACGGTGGACCAGCTGCCTTTGACTCACTTCAAGAAGTAGCAGAAGCAGTTGACAAACGTGTGCCGATTGTCTTTGATTCAGGTATTCGTCGTGGTCAACATGTCTTTAAAGCCTTGGCTTCAGGAGCAGACTTGGTAGCTATTGGTCGCCCTGTTATCTATGGCTTGGCTCTCGGCGGTAGTGTTGGTGTGCGTCAAGTCTTTGAACACTTGAATGCGGAATTGAAGACAGTCATGCAGTTGTCTGGAACTCAGACTATTGAAGAGGTCAAACACTTCAAGCTTCGTCACAACCCATACAATCCAACCTTCCCAGTTGACCCTCGTGACTTAAAACTGTATTGATAAAATGCTTGCCTCCACTGAATGTGGAGGTTTTTCTTCGTGTATTGGAAGAATAAATCGCTATCAAAAACTATATGAAAATATTTTTCGGTCAAATATCTTGCTAGGGATTTCATTTTTTGCTATACTGGTGTAGTAATTAAATAATAGAGACATTTGGGGTGCTTTAAGCTGAGATGATACCCATTGAACCTGATACAGTTAAGACTGGCGAAGGGAAATGTGAACAGTTTTTTTCGTATGGCGAAATGAACGATCTAATCTTGTAAGTCAACTCTAATTCTTGATTGTAATTGGAGTTTTTTTGTTTATATAAACTGGATAGGCTTGTTTAGGTAGCTCTCTGCAAATACCCTCGATGTTCTTTAAAAGGATCAAGTGAAACTAGGATTTTGCTTGGTATCTCTTGGTATTTTATTGATTACGAACGAGTAAAGAGAGGAAAAATAAATATGGAAACACAGGTTTATGCATTTCAGCCAGGTTTGACTGTTGGAGAATTATTAAAAAGCAGTCAGAAGGATTGGCAGGCTGCAATCAATCATCGTTTTGTTAAGGAACTTTTTGCGGGGACAATTGAGAATAAGGTCTTAAAAGACTACCTAATTCAAGATTATCACTTCTTTGATGCCTTCCTATCCATGTTAGGTGCCTGTGTAGCCCACGCAGATCAGCTTGAATCCAAACTTCGTTTTGCCAAGCAACTAGGCTTTCTTGAAGCAGATGAAGATGGTTATTTCCAAAAGGCTTTTAAAGAGTTAAAAGTAGCAGAGAATGACTATCTGGAAGTGACCTTGCATCCTGTAACAAAAGCCTTTCAGGATCTAATGTATTCGGCAGTGGCTTCATCAGACTATGCCCATCTTTTGGTCATGCTGGTCATTGCAGAAAGTCTCTATTTAGACTGGGGTTCTAAAGATTTGGCTCTACCTGAAGCCTATATTCATTCGGAATGGATCAATCTCCACAGAGGTCCTTTCTTTGCAGAGTGGGTTCAATTTCTTGTTGACGAACTCAATCGTGTCGGGAAAGGTCGAGAAGATTTGACAGAACTTCAGGAACGCTGGAATCAAGCAGTCGCTTTAGAATTGGCCTTTTTTGATATTGGCTATGACGCCTAGAGAAGGTTTAAGATATTTACAAATTTGATGAGGTAAATCTCTTCGAAAATCTCTTCAAACCACGTCAGCTTCACCTTGCTGTAGGTATGGTTACTGACTTCGTCAGTCTTATCTACAATCTCAAAGCAGTGATTTGAGCAACCTGCGGTTAGCTTCCTAGTTTGTTCTTTGATTTTCATTGAGTATAAATCATTCAATGTAAATGAAAAAAATTTCTTAACGAAAGATAGAGATAAATCGAAATCAGTATATCGTATAAAGTGAAAAGGAAGGATTTCAATATGACAAGTTTAAAATTATTAAAAGAAAAAGCACCTTTGGTCATTTGCATAACCAATGATGTAGTAAAAAATTTCACAGCAAATGGATTAGTAGCACTGGGTGCATCACCAGCTATGAGTGAGTTTCCTGCAGATTTAGAGGACTTATTAAAGTATGCTGGAGGATTATTGATTAACATAGGCACATTGACAGATGAAAATTGGAAATTATACCAAGCTGCTCTGAAAATTGCAGAGAAATATAATGTCCCAGCAGTTTTAGATCCTGTAGCCTGTGGAGCAGGAGAATATAGAAAAAAAGTAGCAGATGATTTAATTAACAATTACAAACTAGCAGCGATTAGGGGGAATGCTGGAGAGATTGCTTCTTTAGTAGGTATAAATGTGGCATCTAAAGGAGTAGACAGTGCGGGAGTAGATAATATTGACGAGATTGCTCTAGCAGCAAATGAGAAGTTCAATATTCCTATAATAGTAACAGGTGAAGTGGATGCTATTGCGGTAAATGGAGAAGTAGTAATGATTCATAATGGTAGTGCCATGATGCCAAAAGTTATTGGGACAGGATGTTTATTAGGTGCTGTAGTAGCAAGCTTTATCGGACTAGAAAAAGGTCAAGAATTGAAATCATTAGAAACAGCAATGTTGGTTTACAATATCGCTGGAGAAATGGCAGAAAAACGTCCAAATGGACATCTTCCTGGAACATTTAAAGTTGAATTTATAAATGCCTTATACGAGATTACAGACGAAGATGTAAAGGAATTCAAAAGAGTGAAGTAAGATGTTTCATAAAGAATTATTAAATCTATATTTTATTTGTGGAACGACTACTTGCCAAGGCAAAGATTTATATATAGTCGTCGAGGAAGCCTTAAAAGGTGGTATAACCTTATTTCAATTTCGAGAAAAAGGTGAGGGTGCTTTAGAAGGCTTAGAAAAACTTGAGCTAGCTATCCAAATTAAAGAACTTTGTAAAAAATACAATGTTCCATTTATCGTTAATGACGATATAGATTTAGCAATGGAAATTGACGCTGATGGCGTACATGTAGGTCAAGATGATATTGGTGTTGATGAAATTAGAAAATTGATGCCAGATAAAATAATTGGTCTTTCTATAAAAAACGAGGAAGAATTTCAACAATCAAAAGTTGAATATGTAGATTATGTTGGTGTTGGTCCTGTATTTGATACCCAGTCAAAGGATGATGCTGGTGGTGCTATAGGTTATGAAGGTGTTAAATTGATGAGAAAACTGTTGCCACAAATGCCCTTAGTTGCAATTGGTGGGATACAGACGCAACATATTAAAGACATTATGAAGACTAATGTTGACGGTGTTTCAATCATTTCAGCAATATCGTATGCAAAAAATATAGAAAAAACTGTTCGGGAAATGAGTGAACAATAGGTATCTATCTAACCAAAGAAGGATCTACTATCTTTGTGAGTGCAAGGCTGTATTTCCAGTTCAATTTCTTGAATTGTAATAAATCATTTGTTATAATAGTTATATAATTAAATAATAAAGACATTTGGGGTGCTTTAGGCTGAGATGATACCCATTGAACCTGATACAGTTAATACTGGCGAAGGGAAATGTGAAAAGGTTTTTTTCGTATGTCGAAAAGAACGGTCTAATCTTGTAAGCTAAACTCTAATTCTTGATTGTAATTGGAGTTTTTTTGTTTATATAAGCTGGAGGAAGGCTATACAAAGCCTTTTGGTAGCTCACCTTGAGTGCCCCAATTTTCTTTAAAAAAAGGAGTTTTTTATGTTGAAAAAATGGCAGTTAAAAGATGTTATTTTACTTGCTTTCTTGTCTATCTTTTTTGGTGGCGTTTTCGTTGGTTCAGGATATGTGTATAATATTCTCAGCCTACTCTTAACACCTCTTGGTTTACAGGCTTTTGCCAATGAAATCCTCTTTGGTCTCTGGTGTATGGCTGCGCCCATTGCTGCCATCTTTGTTCCAAGAGTGGGAAGCGCAACGATTGGAGAAGTGCTAGCTGCGCTTGCTGAAGTTCTTTATGGTAGCCAATTCGGTCTAGGTGCCCTTTTGTCCGGCTTGGTTCAAGGTCTGGGAAGTGAACTTGGTTTTATCGTAACCAAGAATCGCTATGAAAGTTGGCTCTCTCTAACTGCTAATAGTATTGGGATTACGCTTGTTAGCTTTGTCTATGAATACATTAAGTTAGGTTACTACGCCTTTTCACTTCCGTTTGTCCTTTCCTTGCTTGTGGTACGCTTTATTTCTGTTTATTTCTTCTGTACCATCTTGGTTCGTGCCATTGTCAAACTCTATCGTCAGTTTGCCGCTGGAGGAAAGGCATAGATGGGTCTGGCATTACGGGAGATTCAGTCCCCAATTTTTTCGGAACCGATTGATTTTACTTTTCATGCGCAAGCCTTTACCTTGTTAGTTGGGAGCAGCGGGTCTGGAAAATCGACTCTCTTTCAAATGATTGCTCAAGTCAGTTCTTTTCCCTATAGCGGTCAAGTCCTGATAGATGGGAGCGAGGTCAGTCAGCTTTCTATCATCGAACGTGTCCAGACGGTTGGTATTCTCTTTCAAAATTCCAATCATCAATTTACCATGGAGAGCTTGTTTGAGGAGCTGATTTTTACCTTGGAAAATATCGGGCATCCCGTTCAGGAAATTGATTCTAAAATAGCAGAGGTGCTCCAGCAATGTCGTTGCAAGGACATCTTGCACCGTCCCATCCATCACTTATCAGGTGGGGAAAAGCAAAAGGCTGCTTTGGCTGTTCTATTTGCCATGAATCCTAGGGTCTATCTATTAGATGAACCCTTTGCTTCCATTGACCGCAAGAGCAGGATAGAGATCTTGGAGATTCTAAAAGAGTTGGTCTCTAATGGGAAGACAGTTATTTTGTGCGACCATGATTTATCTGATTATGAAGCCTATATCGACCATATGGTGGAGCTAAGAGACGGACAACTAAGGGAAATAAATCAAATCCCTATTTCTGAGATGATACAGGTTACTTCAAAGAAAGTTGCTTCTAGCTCGGAACTGTTCCATATGGATAGAACGACTTGTGAGTTTGGAAATCGCTCCCTCTTTTCGATTGTGAATTTTACATTTTACCAAGGAATTTCCTGTATCTTGGGTGATAATGGTGTCGGGAAATCAACCCTCTTTCGCTCTATTCTTCAATTTCAAAAGTATAAGGGGCGCATTACTTGGAGGGGGACAGCTCTGAAAAAGAAAAAGAGTTTGTATCGTGACCTGACGGGTGTTGTTCAGGAAGCTGAGAAACAGTTTATCCGAGTCAGTCTGCGAGAAGAGCTTCAATTAGATGGGCCTGATTCTGAAAGAAATCAGCGAATTTTCCAAGCTTTACAATATTTTGATCTGGAGCAGGCAGTCGATAAGAGTCCCTATCAATTAAGTGGTGGCCAGCAAAAGATTCTTCAGCTCTTGACTATCTTGACCAGTAAAGCTTCCGTGATCTTGCTAGATGAACCTTTTGCAGGTTTGGATGATAGAGCCTGCCATTATTTTTGTCAGTGGATTGTGGAGGAGAGAAATCAAGGAAGAAGTTTTTTGATTATTAGCCATCGTTTAGATCCCTTGATCTCTGTGGTTGATTATTGGATTGAGATGACTAGTCAGGGTCTTCGTCATGTGAAAGAAGTGACTATCACCAAACCGATCACATCTCAGAGTAGCAATATCCAAGGGGAGGTGAGATAGTATGGTCAAAGTAGCAACCCAGACACCGATTATCAGTCTCTTTTTGCTGATTTTATCCTTGGAAACATCTTTCATTCCTTCGATTGCTCTGAATCTTTCGGTAGTCGCATTTTGTATTCTCTTTATGCTCTATTACCGTAGATTTAAAGTATTGGCTTGGATGATTCTGCTTGCAATTTTGCCATCCTTTGCCAACTACTGGGCAGTTCAGTTACATGGAGATGCTTCACAGGCAGTCATGCTTGGAACGAGGGCCTTTGTGACAGTTTGTATCGGCCTTGTCTTTGTTTCCTCTATTTCACTAAAAGAGCTTCTCTTGTACTTGGCTCAAAAGGGGCTATCACGCTCTTGGTCCTATGCCTTGATTGTGGTATTCAATTCCTTTCCTCTCATTCAGCAAGAAATCAAGTCCCTCAAAGAAGCTTGCCTATTACGTGGTCAAGAACTGCATTTTTGGTCGCCCTTGATTTACAGTAAGGTTCTGATGACAGTCTTTAGGTGGCGCCATCTTTACCTGAGAGCTCTGTCTGCTCATGGATATGACGAACATGCACAGTTGAAGAATAGCTATCGGACTTTTTATATTCCTAAAAAAACAAAATTAATCTACCTGCTTTTCTTTTTATTGCTTCAAACCAGTCTATTTTTATAAAGGAGTTATTATGGAATTTACAGATATTGCGATGGAATTATCCAAGAAAGCTTGGCAGGCTTCCTTTCATCATCCCTTTATTTTACAATTACAAGAGGGGAATTTAGAACCTGCCATTTTCCGCTATTACCTGATTCAGGATGCCTACTATCTGAAGGCCTTCTCAGAAATCTATCATCTTTTGGCTGATAAGACTTCAAACCAAGAGATGAAAAGACTCTTGAAACAAAATGCTCAGGGTTTAGTGGAGGGTGAGTTATTTATTCGCCAACAATTTTTCAAGGAAATGGAAATCAGCGACCAGGAAATGGAGCAACATCCAATTGCTCCAACCTGTTATCATTACATTTCTCATATTTATAGGCAATTTGCAGAACCGAACTTAGCCATAGCTTTTGCAAGCTTGCTTCCTTGTCCTTGGTTATACCATGATATAGGCAAATCACTTAATCTTAAACCATCACCAAATCCTCTCTATCAACAATGGATTGAAACTTATATTACGGATGAGTTAGAGCAACAGATCAGAGAGGAGGGAGCACTGGTCAATCAGCTCTATCGAGAAAGTGATGAGACAGATAAGCAAAAAATGCTAGATGCCTTCCACATCAGTGTTCATATGGAAGCCAAGTTTTGGGAGATGGCTTACCAACACCAGACATGGAAGAGCGATTTACAGTCTTTAGAAAAAGGAGAAGAATAGAAACATGAGAAAGCACCAACTACAAGTTCACAAATTGACCATTTTATCTATGATGATTGCCCTTGATGTAGTCCTTACACCTATCTTTCGAATTGAGGGAATGGCACCGATGTCCAGTGTAGTCAATATTCTAGCGGGAATCATGATGGGACCTGTTTATGCCTTGGCCATGGCTACAGTCACAGCCTTTATCCGTATGACGACTCAAGGGATTCCGCCTTTAGCTCTCACAGGAGCGACTTTTGGAGCCCTTCTGGCAGGCCTCTTTTATAAGTACGGTCGAAAATTTTATTTTTCTGCCTTGGGAGAAATTGTGGGAACAGGTATTATTGGTTCCATTGTTTCCTATCCTGTTATGGTACTCTTTACAGGATCAGCTGCTAAGCTTAGCTGGTTTATCTACACGCCTCGATTTTTCGGAGCAACCTTGATTGGTACAGCGATTTCCTTTATTGCCTTTCGATTTTTAATCAAGCAGGAATTCTTTAAAAAAGTGCAGGGATATTTCTTTAGTGAAAGGATAGACTGATGCAGGAATTTACAAATCCCTTTCCTATAGGCTCTAGTTCCCTAATTCACTGTATGACCAATGAGATTTCTTGTGAGATGCTGGCAAATGGGATTTTGGCTCTGGGATGCAAACCTGTCATGGCAGATGATCCCCGTGAGGTTCTTGATTTTACTAAGCAAAGTCAGGCTCTTTTCATCAATTTGGGGCATTTGTCAGCTGAGAAGGAAAAAGCAATCCGCATGGCAGCTTCGTATGCAAACCAATCTTCTCTCCCGATGGTAGTAGATGCGGTTGGCGTAACGACTTCATCCATTCGTAAGAGCTTAGTTAAAGACCTTTTAAACTATAGACCTACGGTCATTAAAGGAAACATGTCAGAAATTCGAAGTCTTGTTGGCTTAAAGCACCACGGCGTTGGGGTCGATGCGAGTGCTAAAGATCAAGAAACGGAGGATTTGCTTCAAGTCTTGAAAGACTGGTGTCAGACCTATCCTGGTATGTCATTCTTAGTTACTGGCCCCAAGGACCTCATCGTTTCGAAAAATCAGGTCGCTGTACTGGAGAATGGCTGTACTGAATTAGACTGGATAACAGGGACAGGAGATTTGGTTGGAGCCTTAACAGCCGTTTTTCTCAGCCAAGGAAAGACTGGTTTTGAAGCTTCTTGCTTAGCAGTCTCTTATCTCAATATCGCTGCTGAGAAAATAGTTGTTCAAGGAATGGGATTGGAAGAATTTCGTTACCAAGTACTCAATCAGCTTTCGCTCCTAAGAAGAGATGAAAATTGGCTAGATACCATCAAAGGAGAGGCTTATGAATAGAGAAGCACTTAGACTATATCTGGTAACCAATCGCTATCAAGATTCCGTGGAAAGCTTTCTTGCAAAAGTTGAGACGGCCTGCCGTTCAGGGGTTACCATAGTCCAATTGCGAGAAAAAAATCTCACAACCAATCAATATTATCAACTGGCAAAACAAGTCAAGGAAATAACAGATGCCTATCAGGTACCCTTGATAATCGATGATCGGTTGGATGTTTGTCTTGCGGTTGATGCTGCTGGTCTGCATATTGGAGATGACGAACTCCCAGTTTCGGTTGCCCGACAAGTCTTGGGTCCTGAAAAAATCCTCGGTGTCACCGCTAAAACGGTTAAAAGAGCTCTGGAAGCGGAGAAATCAGGTGCAGATTACTTGGGGACAGGAGCCATTTTTCCGACAACCACCAAGGAAAATGCACCCATCACCCTGATTTCAACCTTGAAAACAATTTGCCAAACGGTTGCCATTCCAATAGTTGCTATTGGCGGCTTGACTTCGGAGAATATTGATCAGCTTATGGGCACTGGCATAGCTGGTGTAGCTGTTGTACGTGATTTGATGCAAGCAGAAGATATTGAGGCAAAAACGCAAGCCTTTTTAACAAAGTTGCATGACATTCTTTCCTAATTAATACTCAATGAAAATCAAAGAGTAAACTAGAAAGCTAGTCGCAGGTTGCTCAAAGTACTGCCTTGAGGTTTTAGATAAGACTGACGAAGTCAGCTCAAAACAGTGTTTTGAGGTTGCAGATGGAAGCTGACGTAGTTTGAAGAGATTTTCGAAGGGTATAAAAACTCTCTAATTCCCTTAAAGTGGGAACTAGAGAGTTTTTTTCTTAATCTTTAAAAGTTGTATGGTTGACTGGGCCAGAACCATGACCAAGTTGAGGAGCGTCTTGAATAGCTTTTGTGATAAAGGCCTTGGCCTTATCAACTGCCTGATAAAGGCTTTTTCCCTTGGCTAGTTCAGCCGTAATGACTGCAGCAAAGGTACATCCAGTACCATGGGTGTGACAGGTTTGAATTCGTGGACTTTCCCAGACAAATTGCTCATCCTTGGTAAAGAGGAAATCTTTAGCACCACCTTCGAGATGGCCGCCTTTGATAACAACAGACTGAGGACCAAACTCTTTTAAAATCAGGTGACCGGCACGCTGCATGTCTTCGGGGTCATGGATTGAAAAACCAACAATCTCTTCTGCCTCAGGAAGATTTGGCGTAATAATCGTTGCTAGAGGTAGTAAGTTTGTTTTGAGATAGTCTCTAGCACTTGAGTCGATCAAGGCATCTCCACTTGTAGCAACCATAACAGGATCAAGAACATAGGGACAATCCAGTTTTTTAAGATAGGGCTGGATGATTTCCATGATGTCAGTAGTTGCCAACATTCCAGTTTTTACAGCCTGAGGTGGAATATCAGAAAAGACACTGTCCAATTGGGCTTTCAACATTTGAGGAGAAACGTGCTCAATCAATTGAACGCCTCTGGTATTTTGAGCAACAAGGCTAGTCACAACTGCCATTCCATAGACATCTCTTGCTTGGAATGACTTTAAATCAGCCATAATGCCAGCACCGCCACTAGGGTCAGTCCCTGCAATGGTCAAAGCAACGGGTAAATAAGTCATCTAAAACCTCCCAACCAACTGAAGTTTGTATAATCAAGAACAAGAAAGTCTGTTTTAGGAAGGTAATAGAAGACTGCTAGTCCCCATTATCATTTCCACTTCCATCAGCTAGCATTACCTAGATTGAGTCAGAGGGATCTAACAGTCGTTAATCTCAGCTTTACGCACCCCTAGTGGTTGTTTTCTTTTTTCTTTAGTATAGCATATTTTTATTGTTTATATAGTAATATTTGACTGAAAATTGTTTTTCAAATGCTTAAAATTCTATTTTTCGAAGAAAAGATTGATTTTATAATTGACAAATGTAGATTTTGATAGTATACTAAGAACATAATTGACAAATGTAGATTTTGGAGGTGTGATGATGCAGATTTCAGATGCAGAATGGCAGGTCATGAAGATTATTTGGATGCAAGGAGAGCAGACTAGTACGGATTTGATCAGGGTTCTGGCGGAGCGATTCGACTGGTCTAAGTCAACCATTCAAACTCTTTTGGCTCGTTTGGTTGAGAAAGAGTGTCTGACAAGGAAAAAAGAAGGCAAGTCCTTTGTTTATTCAGCCCTTTTAACTTTGGATCAAAGTCGGGATTTACTTGTCCAAGATATCAAGGACAAGGTTTGTTCCCGTAGGATTAAGAACTTGTTGGCTGGTTTGATTACTGAATGTGATTTTACTCAGGCTGACTTGGAAGACTTGGGAGCTGTGATTTCTGAGAAGAAATCAAGCGCTGTAACAGAAGTAAGATGTAATTGTATGTAAAGGAGACGTCATGTTAAATAGTATTGTAACCATTATTTGTATTGCCCTTATCGCGTTTATCTTGTTTTGGTTTTTCAAAAAGCCTGAAAAATCTGGACAAAAGGCCCAGCAAAAAAAGGGCTACCAAGAGATTCGAGTGGAGGTCATGGGGGGCTATACGCCTGAGTTGATTATCCTCAAGAAATCAGTGCCAGCCCGCATTGTCTTTGACCGTAAGGATCCTTCACCTTGTTTGGATCAGATCGTCTTTCCAGACTTTGGTGTACATGCGGACTTACCAATGGGTGAAGAGTATGTAGTGGAAATCACGCCTGAGCAGGCTGGAGAGTATGGTTTCTCTTGTGGCATGAATATGATGCACGGTAAGATGATTGTAGAATAGGAGAATGATATGACTGAAATTGTAAAAGCAAGTGTTGAAAATGGTGTTCAAAAAATCCGTATCACGGCAGACAAAGGCTACCATCCAGCTCATATCCAGCTTCAAAAAGGGATTCCAGCTGAGATTACCTTTCATCGAGCAACTCCTTCAAACTGTTACAAGGAAATTCTGTTTGAAGAAGAAGGTATCTTGGAAGCAATCGGCGTAGATGAGGAGAAAGTCATTCGTTTTACACCTCAAGAATTAGGCCAACATGAGTTTTCTTGTGGCATGAAGATGCAAAAGGGGAGTTATACCGTAGTTGAGAAGACTCGAAAATCTCTATCACTTTTACAGCGTTTTTGGATTACTAGTATCTTTACTGTGCCTCTTGTGATTCTCATGATTGGGATGTCGACAGGGGGAATTAGTCACCAAATCATGCGTTGGGGAACCTTTTTAGCCACAACACCGATTATGCTAGTAGCAGGTGGTCCTTATATCCAAAGTGCTTGGGCTAGTTTTAAAAAGCACAATGCCAACATGGATACCTTGGTTGCGCTGGGAACCCTAGTGGCCTATTTCTATAGCTTAGTTGCCCTTTTCGCTGGTCTCCCCGTTTACTTTGAAAGTGCTGCATTTATCTTCTTCTTCGTTCTTATGGGAGCCGTTTTTGAGGAGAAAATGCGGAAAAATACTTCCCAAGCTGTGGAGAAATTACTTGACTTGCAGGCTAAAACTGCAGAAGTCTTGCGTGAGGATAACTATGTTCAAGTCCCCTTGGAACAAGTCAAGGTAGGTGACCTGATTCGAGTGCGTCCCGGTGAAAAGATTGCTGTTGATGGTGTCGTAGTAGAAGGTATCTCTAGTATTGATGAGTCTATGGTGACAGGTGAGAGTCTGCCTGTGGACAAGACAGTTGGAGATACTGTGATTGGCTCAACCATCAATAATAGTGGAACACTTGTTTTTAGAGCAGAAAAAGTTGGTTCAGAGACTGTTTTGGCTCAGATTGTCGATTTTGTGAAGAAAGCTCAGACAAGTCGTGCGCCGATTCAGGACTTGACGGATAAAATTTCAGGCATTTTTGTCCCAGCAGTTGTCATTTTAGGGATTGTGACCTTTTGGGTTTGGTTCGTCTTGCTCAGGGATAGTGTAGTTGTGCTTGGAGCAAGCTTTGTGTCTTCGCTTCTCTATGGAGTAGCAGTTCTGATTATTGCCTGTCCTTGTGCATTGGGACTTGCAACACCGACAGCCCTTATGGTGGGGACAGGTCGCAGTGCCAAGATGGGAGTTCTCCTCAAAAATGGAATGGTTCTACAGGAAATCCAGAAAGTCCAAACTATTGTCTTTGATAAAACAGGGACTTTGACGGAAGGAAAACCAGTGGTCACAGATATTATTGGCAACGAGGCAGAGGTGCTTGGATTGGCAGCTTCCTTGGAAGAAGCTTCTCAACACCCACTGGCTGAAGCTATTGTTAAGCGAGCGACTGAAACTGGATTTGAGCTTCATACTGTGGAAAATTTCCAAGCCTTGCACGGAAAAGGTGTCTCAGGGCAAATCAATGGAAAACAAGTTCTGCTTGGAAATGCTAAAATGCTGGATGGCATGGATATTTCTAGCATTTATCAAGAAAAACTAGAAGAACTAGAAAAAGAAGCTAAGACAGTTGTGTTCTTAGCTGTTGACAATGAAATCAAAGGCTTGCTTGCTTTGCAAGATATTCCCAAGGAAAATGCTAAGCTTGCCATCAGTCAGTTGAAAAAACGAGGTCTTAAAACAGTCATGCTGACAGGGGACAATGCAGGTGTGGCGCGTGCTATTGCCGACCAGATTGGAATCGAAGAGGTCATTGCAGGTGTCTTACCAGAAGAAAAAGCCTATGAAATCCATAAACTACAAGCGACTGGAAAAGTAGCCTTTGTTGGGGACGGTATCAATGACGCTCCTGCTCTCAGTGTAGCGGATGTGGGAATTGCTATGGGAGCTGGAACAGACATCGCTATCGAGTCAGCAGATTTGGTATTAACAACTAATAACCTCTTAGGAGTGGTTCGTGCCTTTGACATGAGTAAGAAAACATTTCATCGTATTCTGCTCAATCTTTTCTGGGCCTTTATCTACAATGTTGTCGGAATTCCGATAGCAGCAGGAGTCTTTTCAGGTGTTGGACTGGCTCTCAACCCAGAATTGGCAGGGCTAGCCATGGCCTTTAGTTCTGTATCTGTTCTGACCAGTTCTCTTCTCTTAAACTTTACTAAAATAGACTAAAAGTAATGACTAGATTTCTTTGTTATAAAACAGGAATGGCAGCATTTTCAAAACTGTATTAGAATAGAGAATAGAGAGTTTTGAGCAGATTTTTAGAAAAGTCAACATAAATATGATACAGTGGAATAGTAAAAGTTTGGAGAACGTTTCCAATTCTATGTAATCGTATTCTCCAAGTCTAAAAAAATTGAAGGAGAGTTATCACTATGACTCAAGGGAAAATTACTGCATCTGCAGCAATGCTTAATGTATTGAAAACATGGGGCGTAGACACAATCTACGGTATCCCATCAGGAACACTCAGCTCATTGATGGACGCTTTGGCTGAAGAAAAAGATATCCGCTTCTTGCAAGTTCGCCACGAAGAAACAGGTGCTCTTGCAGCGGTTATGCAAGCTAAATTCGGTGGCTCAATCGGGGTTGCAGTTGGTTCAGGTGGTCCAGGTGCGACTCACTTGATTAACGGTGTTTACGATGCAGCTATGGATAACACTCCATTCCTAGCGATCCTTGGATCACGTCCAGTTAACGAATTGAACATGGATGCTTTCCAAGAATTGAACCAAAACCCAATGTACAACGGTATCGCTGTATACAACAAACGTGTAGCTTACGCTGAGCAATTGCCAAAAGTAATCGACGAAGCTTGCCGTGCTGCAGTTTCTAAAAAAGGTCCAGCTGTTGTTGAAATCCCAGTAAACTTCGGTTTCCAAGAAATCGACGAAAACTCATACTATGGATCAGGTTCATACGAGCGTTCATTCATCGCTCCTGCTTTGAACGAAGTTGAAATCGACAAAGCTGTTGAAATCTTGAACAATGCTGAACGTCCAGTTATCTATGCTGGTTACGGTGGTGTTAAAGCTGGTGAAGTGATCACTGAATTGTCACGTAAAATCAAAGCACCAATTATCACAACTGGTAAAAACTTTGAAGCCTTTGAATGGAACTATGAAGGTTTGACAGGTTCTGCTTACCGTGTTGGTTGGAAACCAGCCAACGAAGTTGTCTTTGAAGCAGACACAGTTCTTTTCCTTGGTTCAAACTTCCCATTTGCTGAAGTTTACGAAGCATTCAAGAACACTGAAAAATTCATCCAAGTGGATATCGATCCTTACAAACTTGGTAAACGTCATGCCCTAGACGCTTCAATCCTTGGTGATGCAGGTCAAGCAGCTAAAGCTATCCTTGATAAAGTAAACCCAGTTGAATCTACTCCATGGTGGCGTGCAAACGTTAAGAATAACCAAAACTGGCGTGATTACATGAACAAACTCGAAGGTAAAACTGAGGGTGAATTGCAATTGTATCAAGTTTACAATGCAATCAACAAACATGCTGATCAAGACGCTATCTACTCAATCGACGTAGGTGACACTACTCAAACATCTACTCGTCACCTTCATATGACACCTAAGAACATGTGGCGTACATCTCCACTCTTTGCGACAATGGGTATTGCCCTTCCTGGTGGTATCGCTGCTAAGAAAGACAATCCAGATCGCCAAGTATGGAACATCATGGGTGACGGTGCATTCAACATGTGCTACCCAGACGTTATCACAAACGTTCAATACGACCTTCCAGTTATCAACGTTGTCTTCTCAAATGGTAAATATGCCTTCATCAAGGACAAATACGAAGACACAAACAAACACTTGTTTGGTTGTGACTTCCCTAATGCTGACTATGCGAAAATCGCTGAAGCGCAAGGTGCTGTAGGATTTACAGTTGACCGTATCGAAGACATCGATGCAGTTGTCGCAGAAGCTGTTAAACTCAACAAAGAAGGTAAAACTGTTGTGATCGATGCTCGCATCACTCCACACCGTCCACTTCCAGTAGAAGTACTTGAATTGGATCCAAAACAACACTCAGAAGAAGCTATCAAAGCCTTCAAGGAAAAATACGAAGCAGAAGAACTCGTACCATTCCGTCTCTTCTTGGAAGAAGAAGGTTTGCAATCACGCGCAATTAAATAATTTCTCTCGTCGAAAATCAAAGATAAATTTGTAGACTTCTTTATTAGGTTACTGCCGACGATTCCATCATTGAAACCTTAATTTTCAATGATGGAATCTAGTGCGGAGCCTAGAAAAAGTCCCAAGGGATTTTTCGTAGTTTGATGAGCAAAGATTTGCCATCAAACTTGGTTTCGCCTTGTTTATTCTTTGATTTTCATAGAGAGAAACTTAAAAAGATCGGAGCAATCCGGTCTTTTTATGGAGGATAGTAAATGGATTTAAATCAATTAGATATTATCGTTTCAGATGTTCCCAAAGTCTGTGCTGATTTGGAGCATATCTTGGATAAAAAGGCAGATTATGCTGATGATGGTTTTGCTCAGTTTACGATTGGCAGTCACTGTCTCATGTTGTCCCAAAATCATTTGGTTCCTTTGGAAGAGTTTCAGTCAGGAATCATTATTCATATTGAGGTTGAGGATCTAAATCAGAATTACCAACGTTTAAAAGAGATCGGTGTCGAGATTTTACACGGTATTTGTGAAACGGATTGGGGAACAGAGTCCTTATTAGTTAAAGGTCCTGCTGGTCTAGTGCTTGATTTTTATCGTATGAAATAAGGCGCTTAGTCATATGAAGTTAGCCATAATGATTCTTAAAATAGAATGTGCGAATAAAAAATATTGAAAGACCGGAGCAATCCGGTCTTTTTATATAAAGAAATTGCATATAAATAGTTGACAGCGTTTTCCTAAAATCTTATAATAAAAATATAATAGCAGAAAATAAGACTGATATGGAAAGGAGAAATATTTTTTAAATAGCTGTAGTAAGTGGATTTTTTTAATTCGTTAGGAGGAACGAGATGCAAAAAAAGGATGTTTATCTAATCTGTATGACCATGATTATCTGTTCAATTATTATAGGACTGATTGTAGGAAATTTTATTTTGCACGGTCTTGAAGTTATTGCTCAAATAATTTCTAACGGCTTATTTACCATCAATCAATCGCTTCATTGACAAAAGCTATTCATTTTTACATTTTATGAATCGTACAGATCGGAGCAATCTGGTCTTTTTCTTATCACAAGACTGTGATAGTTTACATTTTTATAGCAAAACTCTCAAACTCTTGCTTGTTTTTGCATCAAACATATAATACTCAATGAAAATCAAAGAGCAAACTAGGAAGCTAGCCGCAAGCTGTACTTGAGTACGGTAAGGCGACGCTGACGTGGTTTGAATTTGATTTTCGAAGAGTATAAGCAAGCTCAGGACATCATTACCCATATAGTTCCAAACTTTTTGTCCTCTTTTTAGTATAATAGAACTATCAAATCAAGTGAGGTAAAGTGATGACAGAAATCCTACAATTTCCAGAGGGCTTCCTTTGGGGTGGTGCTACGGCAGCTAATCAATGTGAGGGTGCTTATAATTTAGACGGTCGTGGGTTGGCCAATGTGGATGTCGTCCCCATCGGTCCTGACCGTGAAGCCATTATCACAGGTCAGAAAAAGATGTTTTCGTTTGAGGAGGGCTATTTTTACCCAGCCAAAGAAGCCATTAATATGTACCATCATTACAAGGAAGATATTGCTCTTTTTGCAGAGATGGGCTTTAAGACTTATCGACTTTCCATCGCTTGGACTCGGATTTTTCCTAAGGGCGACGAAACAGTGCCAAATGAAGCTGGTCTAGCCTTTTATGAGGATTTATTTAAGGAATGTCATAAGTATGGAATCCAACCTCTGGTTACCATTACGCATTTCGACTGTCCAATGCACTTGATTGAAGAATACGGTGGTTGGCGCAATCGTCGGATGTTAGACTTCTATGAAAATCTATGTCGGACTCTTTTTAACCGTTACAAGGGTTTGGTCAAATACTGGCTAACCTTCAACGAAATCAACATGATTCTCCATGCCCCCTTTATGGGAGCTGGACTCTGTTTTGAAGAAGGAGAAAATCAAGAACAGGTTAAATATCAGGCTGCTCACCATGAGTTGGTGGCTTCAGCCATGGCGACTAAGCTTGCCCACGAAATTGATCCAGAAAACAAGGTGGGATGTATGTTGGCAGCAGGGCAATACTATCCTAACACAGCCCATCCGAGAGACTACTGGGCAGCCATGGAAGAAGACCGCAAGAGTTACTTCTTCATTGATGTTCAAGCGCGTGGGGAATACCCAAATTATGCCAAGAAGCAGTGGGAGCGTGAGGGGATTGAGATTCAAATGACAGCAGAGGATCTGGACTTGTTGAAGAACAATACTGTTGACTTTGTTTCCTTCTCCTACTATGCAAGCCGAGTGGCTTCGGGCGACCCAGAAGTGAGGGATTTGACTGCTGGAAATGTCTTTGCCTCTCTCAAAAATCCTTATCTTGAATCCTCAGAATGGGGATGGCAGATTGACCCACTTGGTCTTCGTATCACCCTCAATGCTATCTGGGATCGTTACCAAAAGCCTATGTTCATCGTAGAAAATGGACTCGGTGCTATGGACACACCGGATGAGAATGGTTATGTAGCAGATGACTATCGGATTGCTTATTTAGAGGCTCACATTAAGGCCATGCGAGATACCATTTACCAAGATGGAGTTGACTTGCTTGGCTATACGACTTGGGGTTGTATCGATCTGGTTTCAGCTGGAACAGGCGAAATGAATAAGCGCTATGGCTTTATCTATGTGGATCGAGATAATGAAGGTCATGGAAGCCTCAAACGTAGCAAGAAGAAATCCTTCTACTGGTACAAGGATGTTATTGCCAGCAATGGTGCAAGCATTGAGTAGAGCACATTTGTTTACTATTTTTATAAAATCTTCTCCCTACTTTATAAGATGTGAAAAAGAGTTCAATTAGATGGAGCTTTTTGCTATAATGAGGGGAGAAAAATCAGACAGGAGACCAACATGTCAGAACCATTATTTTTACAATCAGTTATGCAAGAAAAAATCTGGGGTGGTACCAAGCTACGTGATGAGTTTGGTTATGACATCCCAAGTGAAAAAATCGGGGAATACTGGGCCATCTCAGCTCATCCAAATGGAGTTTCAAAGGTGGCAAATGGTCGTTACGAGGGAACAGACCTAGCAACTTTGTATGCAGAACACCGTGAATTGTTTGGCAATCGTCCAGAACCTGTATTTCCGCTTTTGACAAAGATTCTGGATGCCAACGACTGGCTCAGTGTCCAAGTCCATCCAGACGATGCTTACGGACTCGAGCATGAAGGCGAACTTGGAAAAACAGAATGCTGGTACATCATCGCTGCGGATGAAGGTTCAGAGATTATCTACGGTCACAATGCCAAGTCAAAAGAAGAACTCCGTCAGCAAATAGAGGATAAGAACTGGGATGATTTGTTGACAAAAGTACCTGTTAAGGCTGGAGATTTCTTCTATGTGCCAAGTGGCACCATGCATGCTATCGGTGCAGGTATCTTGATTCTTGAAACCCAGCAGTCTAGTGACACCACCTATCGTGTCTATGACTTTGACCGTAAGGATGATAATGGTAACTTGCGTGAACTTCACCTTGAAAAATCCATTGATGTATTGAACATTGGTGAGCCTGCAAATAGCCGTCCTGTAACTGTCAAAGCTGATGATTTATACTCAACTCTCCTTGTATCCAATGATTTCTTTGCAGTTTACAAGTGGGAAATTACTGGAAAAGTTGACTTTGAAAAGACAGCTGACTATAGCTTGTTCAGTGTCTTGGCTGGTCAAGGTCAACTGACTGTCGATGGGAACAACTATCCAGTCCAAAAAGGTAGCCACTTTATCCTACCAAGTGATGTTGAAGCTTGGACTCTGGAAGGGCAAGGTTTGGAATTGATTGTTAGCCATCCATAAAAAAAGAAAGGGCCTGAGTTCACTACTCAAGTCCTTTTTGACTACATAAATTGGGCGATAAAGACCACAATGATGATAATTGGAATGACGAAGCGAAGAAGGAAGAGCCAGACTTGGAACAGTCCCTGTTTCCATGCTGTTTCATCAAGATGCAGTTCCTCCATAGCAAGAGCCTTTTTGAAGATGTAGCCAGTAAAGAGTGAAAGGCAGAGGGCTCCAAATGGCATGAGGAGATTGGAAACCAAGAAGTCCATAGCGTCAAAGAAGGTCTTCCCAAAGATGTGAACATCCGCCATGACACCGTAAGATAGGGCTGAAGGAATTCCAAAGACAAAGGTCAAGATTCCCAAAATCACACTCCATTTGGCACGCTTGCTGTTGTCCTGATTGGTGATATTCCCTACATTGATTTCCAGCATCACGACGGAAGAAGTGACCGTCGCAAAGAGGAAAAGCAAGAGGAAGAGGATGTAGAAAATGGTTCCAAAAGGCATCTTGTCAAAGAGTTGAGGCAAGACGATAAAGAGCAAGCTCGGTCCCCCTTCAGACTGGATATTGAAGGCTGACATAGCTGGGAAAATGGCTAGACCCGCCATGATAGATACTGAGATATTCATAGCTACGATGGAAATTCCTGACTGGACAAGATTGGTTTTCTTATCCAAGTAAGAAGCATAGGTCAGCATGGCTGTAACCCCTAGTGAGAGGGCAAAGAAAGATTGTCCCAGAGCATAGAGGAGACCAGCACTGGTCAGTTTTGAAAAGTCTGGTTTGAGGAAGTAAAGAACCCCTTCCATGGCATTTGGCAAACTGAGAGAACGACCGATGATGACGACAAAGATGATAAAGAGCAGGGGCATCATAACCTTAGATGCTCTTTCAATCCCTTTCTGAACACCACGTGATACAATAAAGATATTCAACAGGATAAAGGCTGCTTGAGCTCCTAGGGCAATGGCTGGATTAGAAATGATTGAAGTAAATAACTGAGCGTAATCACTAGTTACACCAAGTTGGAACAATTTTCCAAACTCAATACCCAGATAAACTAGAATCCATCCTCCAATAACACTATAGAAAGAGAGAAGGATAAAGAGGGCAAAGGCACCAATCCAACCGATAAAGTTGTACTTGCTATTCTGGCCGAGTTTTCCAAAGGTTTTGATAGCTGAAACACCAGCACTTCGGCCGAGAGCAAATTCAGCTAGCAAAAGAGGGAAACCGATTAGAATAGTGGAGATAAGAAAGACTAGTAAAAAGCCACCTCCACCGTTAGCAGCAGTCATGTAGGGGAATTTCCAAACGGCTCCAAGTCCGATGGCTGAGCCAGCAGACGCTAGGATGAAGCCCAGTTTAGAACCCCATTGCGATTTTTCAGACATAGTTAAACTCCTAAAATTAGTGTTACAAAAGAAAAAGCTACTGCCCTTGGCAACTAGCCTCATCAGTACTCAAAATGAGCCTTTCTTTTGATTGATAGACTTGACTATCCTATCATGTTTTCTAAGGTCTGTCAAGAAAACCATTTTCATGTTATGATAAAGTAAAAAATTTCGCAAAAACGCTTGACTCTGACCTAAGGGGAGGGGTTATACTATCAATGTAATACTCTTCGAAAATCTCTTCAAACCACGTCAGCGTCGCCTTACCGTACTCAAGTACAGCCTGCGGCTAGCTTCCTAGTTTGCTCTTTGATTTTCATTGAGTATAAGGAGGAAATCATGTACCATATAAAAGAAGCTGCGCAGCTTTCAGGTGTTTCTGTCAAGACCCTGCACCACTATGACAAGATAGGACTTTTGGTTCCTTTAAAGTCGGAAAACGGATATCGAACTTACAGTCAAGAGGATTTGGAACGCCTTCAGGTCATTCTTTACTACAAATATCTAGGTTTTTCTTTAGAAAAAATAGCAGAGCTGTTAAAGGAAGATAGATCAGATTTGTTGCCTCACTTGACCAGACAGTTGGACTATTTGACCAGAGAAAGGCAACATCTGGATACCTTGATTTCCACCTTGCAAAAAACCATTCAAGAACATAAAGGAGAAAGAGAAATGACCATTCAAGAGAAATTTGCTGGATTTAACTACCAAGACCATCAAAAATACCACCAAGAGGCGGTAGAGAAATATGGACAGGAAGTGATGGACCAAGCGCTCGAGCGCCAAAAAGGTCACGAAGACGAAGCTACGGCTGCCTTCAACCAAGTTTTTCAAGCTTTGTCACAAAATCTTCAAGCTGGTTTACCTGCAACAGCAATTGAAAACCAAGAGCAAGCAGCCAAGCTCTTGCAAGCCATTCGTACTTATGGATTTGATTGTTCTGTTGAGGTCTTCGGATATATCGGCAAGGGCTACGTCTATAATCCAGAATTTAAGGAAAATATTGACAAATTTGGACCTGGTACAGCCCAGTACACATCAGATGTCATTGCTCACTATGTCCAAACTCAGACAAAATAAAATCGGAGGAGTATTCTTCCGATTTTTACTAAATTCAAGCACTACTTGCTTAATAATTTTTCTACCACATTTAGTTTTCGCATGGTCAAATCTACATTGAAAAGTTTTTCAAGATAGTTGGTATGGAGTTTCTTTTGTTTTGCAGTTCTAGGGAGATAGAGGTAAAGACAATGGTTACCGACATAAATTTCTTCTTCACCGTAATCAATTTTCAATTTTTCTAAAGGGAGACTTTGAATAGATTCTTGATAAAAAATCACGTGTATACGGTCATAAAGATAGTGTTCTCCAAACGGGTTTTCTTGGACAATTTTTGTAAAATTACTTTTATTCTTGATAACCATTTTTAAGTCGGCCCCAATTTTTTCCTTTATCAGAGTATGAACACGTTCTCGTATTTCTTCGAGAGCTAAGTTACTTTCAAGAATAATATTTCCACTTTGAATATAAGTTCGAACTTGTTGAAAACCAGCTTCTGTCAAGATATCTACTAGATAAGACATTTTCGGGATAGCATTTTTTCCATTAGGAGTAACTCCTCTTAACAAGATAATATGTTCCAAAGTAGTTCCCTTCTTTTGTGGTAGATTGTTCCATTGAATAATTTAGATTTAGATTGGATTTGATCCCGCCACCCAGCCGGTACAGAGGGCAGAAGTGATGTTAAAGCCACCTGTGTGGGCGTTGATATCCAGTACCTCACCAGCAAAGTGGAGTCCAGGTACCAGCTTACTTTCCAGAGTTTTAGGATTGATTTCCTTGAGGCTGACGCCCCCCTTGGTGACAAAGGACTTGGCAAGGGACATTTTTCCGGTCACAGGGATTTTGAGGGCCTTAATAGACTGGAGGAGTTGTTCTCGTTCCTTTTCAGTCAGTTGTTTGACTTTTTCAGGATAGTCCTGCACAAAAAATTCTGCCAAGCGTTCTGGTAACAAGGTTTTTAAGGCATTTTTTAGAGCTTTTTCTCGATTTTCTTCGAGAAATACAACCAAGTCCTTTTCAGAAAGTTGAGGCAAAACATCCAGTGAGAGAATTTCCCCACCCTTGACAAAACTAGACATACGCAGAGCAGCAGGGCCTGACAAACCAAAGTGGGTAAAGAGCAGATCGTGAGTGATGACATGCTTGCCATAACTTAGGGTCACATCGTCCAGAGAAATTCCCTGCAAGGCCTTATGTGGAAAATCTGTCAACAAAGGACTTTCAGCAGCCTCAAGTTCGGTAATGGTGTGTTTAAAATGACGGGCAATCTCGTGTCCAAAACCAGTCGAACCAGTAGAAGGATAGGATTTCCCACCAGTTGTGACAATCAGTTTATCACAAGTGAAGATTTGGTCAGGTGACTTAAGGACAAATTGGTCATCCACCTTTTTAACCGAAACAATCTCGGTTTGAGTAGCAACTTGACCACCTAGCTCAGTGATTTTCTTTTCCAAGGCTTCGATAATGGTCCGAGATTTGTCACTGGCAGGAAAGACGCGTCCGTGGTCCTCGACCTTAAGTTTAACCCCATTTTCCGTAAAAAAGTTAATGATATCATGGTTATCAAATTGGGAGAAGACACTGTAGAGAAAGCGCCCATTTCCTGGGATTCCAGCTAGTAGGTCGTCTAGAGTTCCGTTGTTGGTTACATTGCAACGTCCCCCACCAGTCCCAGCTAATTTTTTTCCAAGTTTCCGATTTTTTTCGATGAGAAGGGTTTTCTGTCCATAAAAGCTACTGGAAATCGTAGCCATCATACCAGCAGGACCTCCACCGATGACGATAGTATCAAAATGTTTCATAGCTCTATTGTACCACAAAAAAACAAGAGATGAAGTCACCTCTTGTCAAGAATGCAATCAATCAATTTCATATCCCATCAGTAAACCGCCATCTTCTGCATAGAAACTGCAGAGACCAGATGTTGGGAGAATTTTAATATCCGCCTGTGGAAAATTTTCACGGATTCGGTCTGAAAGCTGTTGGCAACATTTCTCGTTATTGCGTTGGGCCATGACAATACGGCCACCAGCATATCCTGCTTTTACTAACTCTTCATAGGCTGCCTGAATCGATTTCTTTGCTCCTCTTGCTTTTTGTAGCAATTCAAGGGTTCCAGTTTCACTAGCTTCTCCGACCATACGGATATTTAGAAGGCCAACGACCGTACCGATAAGCTTGCTCAAACGGCCGTTCTTCACCAAGTTATCGACTTTGGCTAGAACAAAGAGCAACTTGGTTTTTTCTTGATAGGCAGTGATAGCTTTAACTACTTCTTCAAAAGATAAGCCCTGGTCAATCAGGTCATTCAATTTTTCTACGAGCAAGTCAACTTCCCCACCAGCAGACAAACTATCAATTACATGAATTTTAGTGTCAGGATGTTCTTCCAGATAAATATTCTTGGCCAGTTGAGCACTATTGTGGCTGCCAGAGAGAGTACCTGTGATGGTTACTAGGAAAATGTTTTTGGCACCTTCAAATGCTCGCAAATAGTCATCTGGGCTTGGACAAGCTGATTTTGAAGCTTCTGCGGTTGCATACATGGTTTCCATCATTTGGTCAATGTCAAGACTGGCATCATCAACAAAGATCTGATCAGCTACTTGAATGGTTAAGGGAACACTTACAAAGGTCGTGTCAATAGCTGGTGTCTCCAGCTGACGATAATCACAACCAGAGTCAGCAATAATCTTCCAAGTCATAGAAATTCTCCATCTTTGTCAGTTATACATTGACAAAGGTTCTGTCTTTTTTTACAATTATATCATGAAAGCCCTTGAAACAAAAGCCTCATCCGTCTGTTGTGACAAGTAGAAAGAAAATGTTATGTCTGAACGTAGAATCTCTGAAAAGTCTCTTGAAAATCTCAGAAAATCAAACCAAGAATCCAATTTATTAACTAGAGAAGCCATCGAAACAGCCCTCTTGCAGCTCTTGGAAAAAAAGGACTTGACCAAGATTAGTATTTCTGAATTGGTCAAACGTGCAGGCGTTTCGCGTGCGGCCTTTTATCGCAATTATGGTTCCAAAGAGGAGATTTTAGAAAGCGTCTTTAAACGAACTGTCCACAATATTATGGAACAGTTGCATCATTATGATTTAAAGACAGACCTTTATTTGGTTTGGGTTCACCTTTTCCGTGAGGCCAGAAAGGAAGCCAGAGTGATTCAATTGGCCTTGGATTATCATCTGGAAAAAATCTTTGTCCAAGCCATGCAGGAGTTTCTGGAAAAATACCATGGAAAATCAAAAGGTGTCAGCTCTTATCTTCATTCCTTCTGGAGTTCAGCCATCGTCTCAGTCCTTTTAAAATGGATCAAGGATGGCATGAAGGTACCTGCTGAAAAGATAGCGGATTTACGGTTACCATTTTTTAAAAAATAGAGAAAAAGGAGAAAAGAGATGACTGAAAAAAGACTAGCCTGGGATGAGTATTTTGCAGCCCAAGCCCTACTAATTGCCAATCGTTCCACTTGTAAACGCGCTAAAGTGGGTGCAATTTTGGTTAAGGATAATAAAGTTATTTCCACTGGTTACAATGGTTCGGTGTCAGGGACTGAGCATTGTATTGATCACGAATGTTTGGTCATTGAAGGCCACTGTGTTCGCACCCTTCACGCTGAGGTCAATGCTATCCTTCAAGGTGCAGAACGTGGTGTTCCCAAAGGCTTTACAGCCTATGTAACCCATTTTCCTTGTCTGAACTGTACCAAACAATTGCTGCAGGTCGGTTGCAAGCGCGTGGTTTATATCAACCAGTACAGAATGGACGACTATGCCCAATACCTTTATCAAGAAAAGGGAACAGAATTAACCCATTTACCACTTGAGACAGTACAGGCAGCTCTTAAAGAGGCTGATCTAATGTAAAAATTATCAAAAATAAATGGTTTAGAAAGATTTTTAAACCGTTTTTTGGTATAATAAGAAGAATAAATTGAAAGAAGGAATTCCAAAAATGGGAAAAATTGAAGTTATTAATCACCCGCTGATTCAACACAAATTGTCAATCTTGCGTCGGACAGATACTTCTACAAAAGCTTTTCGTGAGCTAGTAGATGAGATTGCAATGTTGATGGGGTATGAAGTACTTCGTGATCTTCCACTAGAAGATGTGGAAATCGAAACACCAATTACAAAAACAGTTCAAAAACAATTGGCAGGTAAGAAATTGGCTATCGTTCCAATCTTGCGTGCAGGTATCGGGATGGTCGATGGGCTCTTGAGCTTGGTTCCAGCTGCTAAGGTTGGTCACATCGGTATGTACCGTGATGAAGAAACGCTTCAACCAGTTGAATACTTGGTAAAATTGCCTGAGGATATTGACCAACGTCAAATTTTTGTCGTAGATCCAATGTTGGCAACAGGTGGCTCAGCAATCTTGGCTGTTGATTCTCTTAAAAAACGTGGCGCATCAAATATTAAATTTGTCTGCCTTGTATCAGCACCAGAAGGTGTAAAAGCCCTTCAAGAAGCTCATCCAGATGTAGAAATCTTTACAGCAGCCTTGGATGAACGCTTGAACGAACACGGTTATATCGTTCCAGGTCTTGGAGATGCTGGGGACCGCTTGTTCGGTACAAAATAAAATTAAAAAGAGATTGACTTGAAAAAGAATTTTCAGTCGTGAAAGGAGGTTGAGTTTTTGTTTCTGTCTAATGAAAACAGAGCAAAAATTTGACCTTTTTTGACCAAGATATTATAATAGTCTTATCTTCAGTCATTTGACAAACAAAATTAAAACTCAAAAGGAGAAATAAATGATTCCTGTAGTTATTGAACAAACAAGTCGTGGAGAACGTTCTTACGATATTTACTCACGTCTCCTCAAAGACCGCATCATTATGCTGACAGGTCCAGTTGAAGACAATATGGCTAACTCTGTTATTGCCCAATTGCTTTTCTTGGATGCCCAAGATAGTACAAAAGATATTTACCTTTATGTCAATACACCTGGTGGTTCCGTTTCAGCTGGTTTGGCAATCGTTGATACCATGAACTTTATCAAGTCAGATGTCCAAACCATCGTTATGGGAATGGCTGCATCCATGGGTACAGTCATCGCATCAAGTGGAGCAAAAGGCAAACGTTTCATGCTTCCAAATGCTGAGTACATGATCCACCAACCAATGGGTGGTACAGGTGGTGGTACCCAACAAACCGATATGGCGATCGCTGCAGAACACTTGCTTAAAACTCGTAATACCTTGGAAAAAATCTTGGCTGAAAATTCAGGACAGTCAATCGAAAAAGTCCATGCTGATGCAGAACGCGATAATTGGATGAGTGCCCAAGAAACACTTGAATATGGCTTCATTGATGAAATCATGGCCAACAATTCATTGAACTAATGATTAAAGAAGGCAAACTCGACTGGGTTTGCTTTTTTTGGTATAATAGGGAGAGATTTCTTAGAAAGAGGATTTATCATGTTTGAAAAAGTCAATCGATCTGGCTTGATTATCTATCTTTACTATAATCGTGATGCCAAAAAACTGCAGGATTATGGAGATATTACCTATCATTCCAAGAAACATCGTTACTTACAACTTTATGTTCCAACTCAAGAAGTGGAGCAATTGGTCGGGCGCTTGGGCAAGGAAAAGTTTATAAAAAAAGTTAGAGTTTGTCATATCCAAGAGCTGGAAACACCCTTTGTTGGCAATCTTTATCGAGAGGAAAACGTTATCAGATAAAAATTTAAAGAAAAGTGTTGACAATTTTCTGATAATTCGGTATATTCTTAACAGACTATTTAAGAAATAAGGAGACAAAAAAGATGAAGAAAAAATTTGCCCTATCGTTTGTGGCGCTTGCAAGTGTAGCACTTCTTGCAGCCTGTGGAGAAGTGAAGTCTGGAGCAGTCAACACTGCTGGTAACTCAGTAGAGGAAAAGACAATTAAAATCGGATTTAACTTCGAAGAAACTGGTGCCGTAGCAGCCTACGGTACATCTGAACAAAAAGGTGCCCAACTTGCCGTTGATGAAATCAATGCTGCAGGTGGTATCGATGGAAAACAGATCGAAGTAGTCGATAAAGATAACAAATCTGAAACAGCAGAGGCTGCTTCAGTAACAACTAACCTTGTAACTCAATCTAAAGTATCAGCAATCGTAGGACCTGCGACATCTGGTGCAACTGCAGCTGCGGTAGCTAACGCTACAAAAGCAGGTGTTCCATTGATTTCACCAAGTGCGACTCAAGATGGATTGACTAAAGGTCAAGATTACCTCTTTATCGGAACATTCCAAGATAGCTTCCAAGGAAAAATTATCGCAAACTATGTTACTGATAAATTGCAAGCTAAGAAAGTCGTTCTTTACACTGACAATGCCAGCGACTATGCTAAAGGTATTGCCAAAGCCTTCCGTGAAGCTTATAAAGGTGAAATCGTTGCAGATGAAACTTTCGTAGCAGGTGACACAGACTTCCAAGCAGCCCTTACAAAAATGAAAGGGAAAGATTTTGATGCTATTATCGTTCCTGGTTACTACACTGAAGCTGGTAAAATTGTAAACCAAGCGCGTGGTATGGGAATTGACAAACCAATCGTTGGTGGTGATGGATTCAACGGTGAAGAGTTTGTACAACAAGCAACTGCTGAAAAAGCATCAAACATCTACTTTATCTCAGGATTCTCAACTACTGTAGAAGTTTCAGCTAAAGCAAAAGCCTTCCTTGACGCATACCGTGCTAAGTACAATGAAGAGCCTTCAACATTTGCAGCCTTGGCTTATGATTCAGTTCACCTTGTAGCAAACGCAGCCAAAGGTGCTAAAAACTCAGGTGAGATTAAGGACAACCTTGCTAAAACAAAAGACTTTGAAGGTGTAACTGGTCAAACAAGCTTTGATGCAGACCACAACACAGTCAAAACTGCTTACATGATGACCATGAACAATGGTAAGGTTGAAGCAGCAGAAGTTGTAAAACCATAATAGAAAAATGTTGAAATAGGGAATGAGCCTCGGACTCACTCCCTGTTTCGATGTTTAAGAACCTATCAAAAATGAGGGAAAACCCTCGGAATTATAAATAGAAAGAGTGAATTTTATGCTCCAACAACTAGTAAATGGTTTGATTCTAGGTAGTGTATACGCGCTGTTAGCCCTAGGATATACCATGGTTTATGGAATTATCAAGCTCATCAACTTCGCCCACGGTGATATTTATATGATGGGAGCCTTTATCGGTTATTTCTTGATTAATTCTTTCCAAATGAATTTCTTTGTAGCGCTAATTGTAGCTATGCTAGCGACAGCCATTCTTGGTGTTGTGATTGAGTTTCTTGCTTACCGACCTTTGCGCCACTCCACTCGTATTGCTGTTTTGATTACAGCTATTGGGGTTTCTTTCCTATTGGAGTATGGGATGGTCTATCTGGTTGGTGCCAATACCCGTGCCTTCCCTCAAGCGATTCAAACAGTTCGCTATGATTTGGGACCAGTTAGCCTAACAAATGTGCAGTTAATGATCTTGGCCATTTCCTTGATTTTGATGATTTTGTTACAGGTCATTGTCCAAAAAACAAAGATGGGGAAAGCCATGCGTGCTGTATCTGTAGATAGCGATGCAGCGCAATTGATGGGGATCAATGTAAACCGTACTATCAGCTTTACCTTCGCTTTGGGTTCAGCTCTTGCGGGTGCGGCTGGTGTTCTGATTGCCCTTTATTATAACTCTCTTGAGCCTTTAATGGGGGTTACTCCAGGTCTTAAATCTTTCGTTGCCGCGGTACTTGGTGGTATCGGAATCATTCCTGGTGCGGCGCTTGGTGGTTTTGTAATTGGTCTATTGGAAACCTTTGCGACAGCCTTTGGGATGTCAGACTTCCGTGATGCCATTGTTTATGGAATCTTGTTGTTGATTTTGATTGTCCGCCCAGCTGGTATCCTTGGTAAAAATGTGAAAGAGAAGGTGTAAGCGATGAAAGAAAATTTAAAAGTTAATATTCTATGGTTACTCCTTTTGTTAGCTGGCTATGGCTTGATTAGTGTATTGGTTTCAGTCGGAGTACTCAATCTATTCTATGTACAGATTTTACAACAAATTGGAATTAATATTATTCTGGCTGTTGGTCTCAACTTAATCGTTGGTTTTTCAGGCCAATTTTCACTTGGTCATGCTGGTTTCATGGCGATTGGTGCCTATGCTGCAGCTATTATTGGTTCTAAATCACCAACCTACGGTGCCTTCTTTGGAGCCATGCTTGTAGGGGCTTTACTTTCAGGAGCAGTTGCCTTACTTGTCGGGATTCCAACCTTGCGCTTGAAGGGGGATTACCTTGCGGTGGCTACTCTAGGTGTTTCTGAAATTATTCGTATCTGTATCATCAATGGCGGAAGCCTTACAAATGGTGCGGCAGGTATCTTGGGAATTCCAAACTTTACAACTTGGCAAATGGTTTACTTCTTTGTCGTGATTACAACCATTGCAACCTTGAACTTCTTGCGTAGCCCTATTGGTCGTTCAACCCTATCCGTTCGTGAGGATGAAATTGCTGCTGAGTCAGTTGGGGTTAATACGACTAAAATTAAAATTATCGCTTTTGTCTTTGGTGCCATTACTGCAAGTATTGCAGGGTCACTTCAGGCAGGATTTATTGGATCTGTTGTACCGAAAGATTACACCTTCATCAACTCAATCAACGTATTGATCATCGTTGTATTTGGTGGACTTGGTTCAATTACAGGTGCCATTGTTTCAGCTATTGTTCTGGGAATTTTGAATATGCTTCTCCAAGATGTTGCTAGCGTGCGTATGATTATTTACGCTTTGGCCTTGGTATTGGTAATGATTTTCAGACCAGGTGGACTTCTTGGAACATGGGAATTGAGCCTATCACGTTTCTTTAAAAAATCTAAGAAGGAGGAACAAAACTAATGGCATTACTTGAAGTAAAACAGTTAACCAAACATTTTGGCGGTCTAACAGCTGTTGGAGATGTGACTCTTGAATTAAACGAAGGGGAACTGGTTGGACTAATCGGTCCAAACGGAGCTGGTAAAACAACCCTTTTCAACCTTTTGACCGGTGTCTATGAACCAAGTGAGGGAACAGTTACCTTAGATGGTCACCTTTTGAATGGAAAGTCACCTTATAAGATTGCCTCTTTGGGACTTGGACGTACTTTCCAAAATATCCGTCTCTTTAAAGATTTAACAGTTTTGGACAATGTTTTGATTGCTTTTGGCAACCATCACAAACAACATGTTTTTGCTAGCTTCTTACGCCTACCAGCTTTTTATAAGAGTGAAAAAGAATTAAAGGCTAAAGCTTTGGAACTGTTGAAAATCTTTGATTTAGATGGTGATGCAGAGACTCTTGCTAAAAACCTCGCCTATGGACAGCAACGTCGTTTGGAAATTGTTCGTGCCCTTGCTACGGAACCTAAAATTCTCTTTTTAGATGAACCAGCAGCAGGTATGAACCCACAGGAAACAGCCGAATTGACTGAGTTAATTCGTCGTATCAAAGATGAATTTAAAATTACAATCATGTTGATTGAACACGATATGAATCTGGTCATGGAAGTAACAGAACGTATCTACGTACTTGAATATGGCCGTTTGATTGCACAAGGAACTCCTGACGAAATTAAGACCAATAAACGCGTTATCGAAGCTTATCTAGGAGGTGAAGCCTAATGTCTATGTTAAAAGTTGATAATCTTTCTGTGCATTACGGCATGATCCAAGCAGTCCGTGATGTAAGCTTTGAAGTGAATGAAGGAGAGGTAGTTTCCCTTATCGGTGCCAATGGTGCAGGTAAGACAACCATTCTCCGTACCTTGTCTGGTTTGGTTAGACCAAGTTCAGGAAAGATTGAATTTTTAGGTCAAGAAATCCAAAAAATGCCAGCTCAAAAAATCGTGGCAGGTGGTCTTTCACAAGTACCAGAAGGACGCCATGTTTTCCCTGGTTTGACTGTTATGGAAAATCTTGAGATGGGAGCTTTCTTAAAGAAAAATCGTGAAGAAAATCAAGCTAACTTGAAAAAAGTTTTCTCACGTTTTCCTCGTCTTGAAGAACGGAAGAACCAAGACGCAGCCACTCTTTCAGGTGGTGAGCAACAAATGCTTGCCATGGGACGCGCTCTTATGTCAACACCAAAACTTCTTCTTTTAGATGAACCATCAATGGGACTTGCCCCAATCTTTATCCAAGAGATTTTTGATATCATTCAAGATATACAGAAACAAGGAACAACCGTCCTCTTGATTGAACAAAATGCCAATAAGGCACTCGCAATCTCTGACCGAGGCTATGTACTGGAAACAGGAAAAATAGTCCTATCCGGAACAGGAAAAGAACTCGCCTCATCAGAAGAAGTCAGAAAAGCATATCTAGGTGGCTAAAACAATCCAGTGGATTGTTTTAGTCGGCAGATGAAGATTATGAAGTAATCATCAATTTAGTCCGGGGGACCTTTTTAGTCGGTAGATGTAGATTACAAAGTAATCTACATATATATTGAAAGCTTAATTTCTAATAATTAAAAAATCGAATGAAAGCTATCTTACTTTCATTCACAGAGCTCGATTTCAGAGCTCTTTTTGCTAGCTTATTCATACTTTTCTGAATTTTGAAAAAGAAATGTAAGCGTTTGATAGATTTGCAAAAAGATTGTATAATAGGGATAAGAATAGAAAAGGAGAAGTCTCATGGCAGTTAAAGATTTTATGACCCGCAAGGTAGTGTATATTAGTCCAGATACAACAGTATCTCATGCAGCAGATTTGATGAGAGAGCAAGGTTTACACCGCTTGCCTGTTATCGAAAATGATCAATTAGTTGGTTTGGTAACTGAAGGAACCATTGCTCAAGCTAGTCCGTCAAAAGCAACCAGTCTTTCTATCTATGAGATGAACTATCTTCTAAATAAGACAAAAGTAAAAGATGTCATGATTCGTGATGTTGTCACTGTTTCAGGCTATGCGAGTCTAGAGGATGCAACTTATCTGATGTTGAAAAATAAGATTGGTATTCTTCCTGTAGTAGATAACCATCAAGTCTATGGGGTTATTACGGACCGTGACGTTTTCCAAGCCTTTCTTGAAATTGCTGGCTATGGAGAAGAAGGAATTCGTGTGCGCTTTGTTACGGAAAATGAAGTCGGCGTTCTTGGTAAGATTGTTTCTCTAATCGTTGAAGAAAATTTGAATATCTCCCATACAGTCAATATTCCGCGTAAGGATGGTAAGGTCATTATCGAAGTGCAAATCGATGGATCAATTGATTTACCAGCCTTGAAAGAAAAATTTGAAGCAAATGGTATTCAAGTGGAAGAAATCACTCGCACTTCAGCAAAAGTCTTGTAAGAAGGGAAGCCGAAAGGCTTCTTTTTTCTTTTTTCATAAAAAGGAACTAGAGCAAAAGATGGAAAGAAATGATAAAATATGCTATAATGAAATGATGTAAAAAAGGAGTATTTATGGACATTTCAGTAATCCGTCAGAAAATTGACGCAAATCGTGAAAAATTAGCTTCTTTCAGGGGGTCTCTTTGACCTCGAAGGGCTAGAGGAAGAGATTGCCATCTTGGAAAACAAGATGACAGAACCTGATTTTTGGAACGATAATATCGCGGCCCAAAAAACGTCGCAAGAATTAAATGAATTAAAAAACACCTATAACACTTTCCACAAAATGGAAGAGTTACAGGATGAAGTCGAAATTTTATTGGACTTCTTAGCAGAAGACGCGTCAGTTCAAGAAGAACTGGTAGCGCAGTTAGCCGAACTTGATAAGATGATGACCAGTTACGAGATGACCTTGCTCTTGTCAGAACCTTATGACCATAATAATGCCATCTTGGAAATCCATCCAGGTTCTGGTGGTACTGAGGCGCAGGACTGGGGTGATATGTTGCTTCGTATGTACACTCGTTATGGTAATGCTAAAGGCTTTAAAGTGGAAGTGTTGGATTACCAAGCAGGTGATGAAGCTGGTATCAAGTCAGTAACTTTATCATTTGAAGGGCCTAATGCCTATGGCCTTCTCAAGTCAGAAATGGGTGTTCATCGTTTGGTCCGTATTTCACCATTTGACTCTGCCAAACGTCGCCATACATCTTTCACATCTGTAGAAGTGATGCCAGAATTGGATGATACTATTGAAGTGGAAATCCGTGAAGATGACATCAAGATGGACACCTTCCGTTCAGGTGGTGCCGGTGGACAAAACGTCAATAAGGTTTCAACAGGTGTGCGTTTAACCCACATTCCAACTGGAATTGTTGTCCAATCAACAGTGGATCGTACCCAGTATGGAAATAGAGATCGTGCCATGAAGATGTTGCAGGCTAAGCTCTATCAAATGGAGCAAGAGAAGAAGGCTGCAGAGGTAGATTCCCTCAAAGGTGAGAAAAAGGAGATCACATGGGGAAGTCAAATCCGTTCCTATGTCTTCACACCTTATACTATGGTAAAAGATCACCGAACTAGCTTTGAGGTTGCTCAGGTAGATAAGGTTATGGATGGGGACCTAGATGGTTTTATCGATGCCTATCTCAAGTGGCGAATTAGCTAAGAAAGAAAGGAAGTCACATGTCAATCATTGAAATGAGAGATGTCGTCAAAAAATACGACAACGGAACGACTGCCCTACGCGGTGTTTCGGTCAGTGTTCAACCAGGGGAATTTGCTTACATCGTAGGACCTTCAGGAGCAGGGAAGTCAACTTTTATTCGTTCTCTGTATCGTGAAGTAAAAATCGATAAAGGAAGCCTATCAGTTGCTGGTTTTAATCTGGTTAAGATCAAAAAGAAAGATGTCCCGCTTCTGCGTCGTAGTGTTGGGGTTGTCTTCCAGGATTATAAACTCTTGCCAAAGAAAACTGTCTATGAAAATATTGCTTACGCTATGGAAGTAATCGGGGAAAATCGCCGTAATATCAAAAAACGTGTGATGGAAGTTTTAGACTTGGTTGGGTTGAAGCACAAGGTTCGTTCTTTCCCAAATGAGCTCTCAGGTGGAGAGCAACAGCGGATTGCGATTGCGCGTGCTATTGTAAATAATCCCAAAGTATTGATAGCCGATGAACCAACAGGAAACCTGGATCCGGATAATTCATGGGAAATTATGAATCTCTTGGAACGGATTAACCTACAAGGGACAACTATTTTGATGGCGACTCATAATAGCCAGATTGTAAATACCTTGCGCCACCGTGTCATTGCCATTGAAAATGGCCGTGTCGTTCGTGACGAATCAAAAGGAGAGTATGGATACGATGATTAGTAGATTTTTTCGCCATTTATTTGAATCACTAAAAAGTTTGAAACGAAATGGTTGGATGACAGTGGCTGCTGTCAGCTCAGTCATGATTACTTTGACCTTGGTTGCCATATTTGCTTCTGTTATTTTTAATACAGCGAAACTAGCTACAGATATTGAAAATAATGTTCGAGTGATGGTTTATATTCGTAAGGATGTAGCTGATAATAGCGAGACCATTGAAAAAGAAGGTCAAACTGTTACAAATAATGACTACCATAAGGTATACAATGCTTTGAAGGGCATGTCTACTGTTAAGAGTGTTACTTTTTCAAGCAAAGAAGAACAATATGAAAAATTAACCGAGACAATGGGGGACAACTGGAAAATCTTCGAAGGGGATGCCAACCCCCTCTATGATGCCTATATTGTTGATACAAATACGCCAAGTGATGTAAAAACTGTAGCCGAGGATGCTAAAAAAATTGAAGGTGTGTCTGAGGTTCAGGATGGTGGTGCCAATACAGAACGCCTATTCCAACTAGCATCATTTATCCGTGTTTGGGGACTAGTTATTGCAGGACTTTTGATTTTCATTGCAGTTTTCTTGATTTCAAATACCATTCGTATTACCATTATTTCTCGCAGTCGCGAAATTCAAATCATGCGCTTGGTCGGAGCTAAAAACAGTTATATCCGTGGACCGTTCTTGTTAGAGGGAGCCTTTATCGGTTTATTGGGAGCTATTGCACCATCTGTTTTGGTCTTTATTGTTTATCAAATGGTTTACCAATCTGTCAACAAATCGTTGGTAGGGCAAAATCTTTCTATGATCGCGCCAGAGGTATTTACTCCTCTGATGATTGCTCTATTATTTGTGATTGGAATTTTCATTGGTTCACTGGGATCAGGAATTTCCATGCGCCGATTCTTGAAGATTTAGGTAAAATAATTATTTTTATGAGGAGGTTGTAAAATCTCCTTTTTTGCTACAAAAATTTTAGAAAAGGGACTTCTAATACTCAATGAAAATCAAAGAGCAAACTAGGTAGCTCGCCAAAGAATGCTCAAAATACTGTTTTGAGGTTGTAGAAAGTCAGTCACATATATACGGTAAGACGACGTGACGTGGTTTGAAGAGATTTTCGAAGAGTATAAAGAAGTCGCTCAGAGAAGACTTCTTGATGGCTAACTTAAACTTGAAATTTAGCACCTAGAAAATTTTTGAAAAAAGAGGATTTTTTTGAATAAAAGCCTTTACAAAAAAAATTAAAGTGGTATAATTAAATCATAAAAGGTGCAAACGTTTTCGTAAAACGTTTGCCTAAATAAAAATAAAGGAGATTTGAATGATGAAAGATACATTCAAAAATGTCTTGTCTTTCGAATTTTGGCAAAAATTCGGTAAGGCTTTGATGGTGGTTATCGCGGTTATGCCGGCTGCTGGTTTGATGATTTCAATCGGTAAGTCTATCGTGATGATTAACCCAACCTTTGCACCACTTGTTATTACTGGTGGTGTACTAGAACAAATCGGTTGGGGGGTTATCGTTAACCTTCATATCTTGTTCGCCCTAGCCATTGGAGGTAGCTGGGCTAAAGAACGTGCTGGTGGTGCTTTCGCCGCTGGTCTTGCCTTCATCTTGATTAACCGTATCACTGGTACAATCTTTGGTGTATCAGGCGATATGTTGAAAAATCCAGATGCTATGGTTTCAACACTATTGGGTGGGCAAATCAAAGTTGCTGATTACTTCATTAGTGTTATGGAAGCCCCAGCACTTAACATGGGTGTGTTCGTAGGGATTATTTCTGGTTTTATTGGAGCAACTGCTTACAATAAATACTATAACTTCCGTAAGCTTCCTGATGCACTTTCATTCTTTAACGGAAAACGTTTTGTACCGTTTGTAGTTATTCTTCGTTCAATAATTGCTGCAATTGTACTTTCAGCTTTCTGGCCACTTGTGCAAACTGGTATCAATAGCTTTGGTATCTGGATTGCTAACTCACAAGAAACTGCTCCAATCCTTGCACCATTCTTGTATGGTACATTGGAACGTTTGCTCTTGCCATTTGGTCTTCACCACATGTTGACTATCCCAATGAACTACACAGCTCTTGGTGGTACTTATGAGGTCTTAACTGGTGCAGCAAAAGGTAGCCAAGTATTTGGTCAAGATCCACTTTGGCTTGCATGGGTAACAGACCTTGTAAACCTTAAAGGTACTGATGCTAGTCAATACCAACACTTGTTGGATACTGTTCACCCAGCTCGTTTCAAAGTTGGACAAATGATTGGTTCATTCGGTATCTTGATGGGTGTGGTTGTGGCTATCTACCGTAATGTTGATGCTGACAAAAAACACAAATACAAAGGTATGATGATTGCAACAGCTCTTGCAACATTCTTGACAGGGGTTACTGAACCAATCGAATACATGTTCATGTTCGTCGCAACACCTATGTATCTTGTTTACTCACTTGTTCAAGGTGCTGCCTTCGCTATGGCTGACGTTGTAAACCTACGTATGCACTCATTCGGTTCAATCGAGTTCTTGACTCGTACACCTATTGCAATCAGTGCTGGTATCGGTATGGATATCATTAACTTCATTTGGGTAACTGTTCTCTTTGCTGTAATCATGTACTTTATCGCAAACTTCATGATTCAAAAATTCAACTACGCAACTCCAGGGCGTAACGGAAACTACGAAACTGCTGAAGGTTCAGAAGAATCTAGTAGCGAAGTGAAAGTTGCAGCAGGCTCTCAAGCTGTAAACATTATCAACCTTCTTGGTGGACGTGCAAACATCGTTGATGTTGACGCATGTATGACTCGTCTTCGTGTAACTGTTAAAGATGCAGATAAAGTAGGAAATGCAGAGCAATGGAAAGCAGAAGGAGCTATGGGTCTTGTCATGAAAGGACAAGGGGTTCAAGCTATCTACGGACCAAAAGCTGACGTATTGAAATCTGATATTCAAGATATCCTTGATTCAGGTGAAATCATTCCTGAAACTCTTCCAAGCCAAATGACTGAAGCACAACAAAATACTGTTCACTTCAAAGGTCTTACTGAGGAAGTTTACTCAGTAGCAGACGGTCAAGTTGTTGCTTTGGAACAAGTAAAAGATCCAGTATTTGCTCAAAAAATGATGGGTGATGGATTTGCAGTAGAACCTGCAAATGGAAACATTGTATCTCCAGTTTCAGGTACTGTATCAAGCATCTTCCCAACAAAACATGCTCTTGGTATTGTGACTGAAGCAGGTCTTGAAGTATTGGTTCACATTGGTTTGGACACAGTAAGTCTTGAAGGTAAACCATTTACAGTTCATGTTGCTGAAGGACAAAAAGTTGCAGCAGGAGATCTCCTTGTCACAGCTGACTTGGATGCTATCCGTGCGGCAGGACGTGAAACTTCAACAGTAGTTGTCTTCACAAATGGTGATGCAATTAAATCAGTTAAATTAGAAAAAACAGGTTCTCTTGCAGCTAAAACAGCAGTTGCTAAAGTAGAATTGTAATATATTTGAGGTTGGAAGCTGTATTCCAACCTCTTATTTTGGGAGAAAAGAATGAAATTTTTAACACTCAATACTCACAGTTGGATGGAAAAAGAAGCTGAGGAAAAATTCCAGATTTTGCTTGAGGATATTCTTGAAAAAGACTATGATTTGATTTGTTTCCAAGAAATCAATCAGGAGATCACTTCGCCAGAGGTGGAGGTCAATAACCTTTATCAAGCTTTGCCAGCAGCTGAGCCTATTCACCAAGATCACTATGTTAGACTCTTGGTTGAAAAGTTATCTGAGCAAGGGAAAAATTACTACTGGACTTGGGCCTATAACCATATCGGTTATGATCGCTACCACGAAGGTGTGGCTATCTTGTCTAAAACACCTATTGAAGCAAGAGAAATTCTGGTTTCAGATGTGGACGATCCAACAGACTATCATACTCGCCGTGTTGCCTTGGCTGAAACTGTAGTTGATGGTAAGGAGCTTGCAGTTGCAAGTGTTCACCTTTCTTGGTGGGATAAAGGTTTCCAAGAAGAATGGGCACGATTTGAGGCTGTCTTGAAAGAATTGAACAAGCCGCTTTTGCTAGCTGGAGATTTCAACAACCCAGCCGGTAAGGAAGGCTACCAAGCTATTTTAGCTAGTCCATTGGGCTTACAAGACGCTTTTGAAGTTACTCAAGAGAAAAGTGGTAGCTATACTGTTCCACCAGAAATAGATGGATGGAAAGGGAACACTGAACGCCTTCGAATCGACTATGTTTTTACTACCAAAGAGTTAGAGGTAGAAAATTTACATGTTGTATTTGATGGTAACAATAGTCCGCAAGTCAGTGATCACTATGGCTTGAGTGCTATTTTAAACTGGAAATAATAACTGATACTCTTCGAAAATCAAATTCAAACCACGTCAACGTCGCCTTGCCGTACTCAAGTACAGCCTGCGGCTAGTTTCCTAGTTTGCTCTTTGATTTTCATTGAGTATGAAAAGAGGTTGGAATAATGAAATTCCAGCCTTTTTCTGATTAGAAAAGCTACTGGAAATAGCCTAATACTCTTCGAAAATCAAATTCAAACCACGTCAGCTTCACCTTGCCGTACTCAAGTACAGCCTGCGGCTAGCTTCCTAGTTTGCTCTTTGATTTTCATTGAGTATAAATGAGTGAGGCTACTGAAATGGAATAAAATATGGTATAATTGGTAAGATAGATAGAATCGAGGATAGTATGTCATTTACGAAATTTCAATTTAAAAACTATATTAGAGAAGCCTTGCAGGAGCTGAAATTTATAACTCCAACAGAGGTGCAAGATAAGTTGATTCCCATTGTCTTGGCAGGCCGAGATTTGGTTGGAGAATCAAAAACAGGTTCAGGTAAGACCCACACTTTCTTGTTACCGATTTTCCAGCAATTAGATGAAGCTAGCGATAGTGTACAAGCAGTGATTACTGCACCGAGCCGTGAATTAGCTACTCAAATTTACCAAGCAGCCCGTCAGATTGCTGCCCACTCAGAAGTGGAAGTTCGTGTGGTTAATTACGTGGGTGGTACTGATAAGGCTCGCCAGATTGAAAAATTGGCAAGCAATCAGCCTCATATTGTTATTGGAACACCAGGCCGTATCTACGACTTGGTTAAATCTGGTGATTTAGCTATTCATAAAGCCAAGACCTTTGTGGTTGATGAGGCAGATATGACCTTGGATATGGGATTCTTAGAAACTGTTGATAAGATTGCTGGAAGCCTTCCAAAAGACCTGCAATTCATGGTTTTCTCAGCGACTATCCCACAAAAGTTGCAACCATTCTTGAAAAAATACTTATCAAATCCTGTCATGGAGAAAATCAAGACCAAAACGGTCATTTCTGATACCATTGATAATTGGTTGATTTCTACTAAGGGACGTGACAAGAATGCTCAAATTTACCAGTTGACTCAGTTGATGCAACCGTATTTGGCAATGATTTTTGTCAACACTAAGACACGTGCTGATGAATTGCATTCATATCTGACTGCTCAAGGCTTGAAGGTAGCAAAGATTCATGGAGATATTGCCCCTCGTGAACGTAAGCGAATCATGAATCAGGTGAAAAATCTGGATTTTGAGTACATTGTCGCAACAGACTTGGCAGCGCGTGGGATTGACATTGAAGGTGTCAGCCATGTCATCAATGATGCCATTCCTCAAGACTTATCCTTCTTCGTGCACCGTGTTGGTCGTACCGGACGAAACGGCCTACCAGGTACAGCCATTACCCTTTACCAACCAAGCGATGACTCGGATATCCGTGAGTTGGAGAAATTAGGAATTAAATTTACTCCGAAGATGGTAAAAGATGGAGAATTCCAAGATACCTATGACCGTGATCGTCGTGCTAATCGTGAGAAGAAGCAAGATAAGCTTGATATTGAAATGATTGGTTTGGTTAAAAAGAAAAAGAAAAAAGTCAAACCAGGTTATAAGAAAAAAATTAAATGGGCGGTTGATGAAAAACGTCGCAAGACCAAGCGTGCTGAAAATCGTGCTCGCGGTCGTGCAGAGCGTAAAGCAAAACGCCAAACATTTTAATAGAAAAAGTTGGAGTACTGAGCTCCAATTTTTTTTTATTTATGAGAACGAACTATCTAAACAGAAACACTACATTAAAGACTGCAAATTGCTTTTAAAAATGGTATAATGATAAAGTTATATAGTCCCGATAAGATGGTAGGTATTCAGCACTAAGAAATTTCCTACCAGTACTTTGTAACTCTATAACACTATTTTTAAGGGGGGACATTTTTATGTCAGAACGTAAATTATTCACGTCTGAATCTGTATCTGAGGGGCATCCAGATAAGATTGCAGACCAAATTTCAGATGCGATTTTGGATGCTATTTTAGCAGAGGATCCAGAAGCTCACGTTGCTGCTGAGACAGCTGTCTATACTGGTTCCGTCCACGTTTTTGGTGAAATTTCTACCAATGCCTATGTGGATATTAACCGTGTGGTTCGTGATACCATTGCAGAGATTGGCTATACCAATACAGAATATGGATTTTCTGCTGAGACAGTGGGAGTCCATCCGTCACTTGTTGAGCAGTCACCAGACATTGCCCAAGGTGTTAACGAAGCCTTGGAGGTCCGTGGAAATGCAGATCAAGATCCGCTGGACTTGATTGGTGCTGGAGACCAAGGTCTCATGTTTGGATTTGCAGTGGATGAAACAGAAGAGCTCATGCCATTGCCAATTTCACTTAGTCATAAACTGGTTCGTCGTCTGGCAGAACTTCGTAAGTCTGGGGAAATTAGCTATCTTCGCCCAGATGCTAAATCACAAGTTACAGTTGAGTATGATGAAAATGACCGTCCAGTACGTGTGGACACAGTCGTTATTTCAACTCAGCACGATCCAGAAGTCAGCAACGAACAAATTCACAATGATGTCATTAACAAGGTTATCAAAGAGGTTATTCCAGCCTCGTACTTGGATGAGCAAACAAAATTCTTCATCAATCCAACTGGTCGCTTTGTAATCGGTGGACCTCAAGGAGACTCAGGCTTGACTGGTCGTAAGATTATCGTGGATACCTATGGTGGCTACTCTCGTCACGGTGGTGGTGCCTTCTCTGGTAAGGATGCGACTAAGGTGGACCGTTCTGCCTCATATGCAGCTCGTTATATTGCCAAGAATATTGTTGCAGCAGGCCTTGCTAAGAAGGCAGAAGTGCAGTTGGCCTACGCTATCGGTGTTGCCCAGCCTGTCTCTGTTCGTATCGATACCTTTGGTACAGGAACAGTAGCTGAAAGCAAGCTTGAAAAAGCAGCCCGTCAAATCTTTGACCTTCGCCCTGCAGGAATTATCCAAATGTTGGATCTTAAACGTCCAATCTACCGTCAAACAGCAGCTTATGGACACATGGGACGTACAGATATTGATCTTCCATGGGAACGTTTGGATAAGGTAGATGCTTTAAAAGAAGTAATCAAATAAAATCTTAAGAGGGGAACTTCCTCTCTTTTTTATAGTTTTTAACTATACTGGGATACTGTTTTGAAAATCCATTTTGCGAAAGTAGAGATTTACATGTATTTCTTTAAAAATGACAAAGGTTGAGATTTCTCCTCGTAATAGATAATCATGGGGATATTTCAATCCAAAGTTTTATTCGTTATCACTTGACTATTGCAAGGTTTTCTAGAGCAACAGAGTCATGGAATAGACTCATGGTTGAGATTTCTCCTTGTTGCTTGGACTTCATTCAAAAGTCTGTTACCCAAGCCTTGTTCAAACTTCCAATACACTAGCTGTTTCCATAGCATGACTTCTGCACTAGACTTTCTTTTCCGAATAAATAGATAGAACCATAGAATCTAGTAAACCTAGAATTAAAACTGTGGTATAATATTAGCAATAAAAGGAATCTGGAGGATGAGAATCATGGTATCAACGAAAACACAAATTGCTGGTTTTGAGTTTTACAATTGTTTGATGAATGCAGCAGGTGTGGCTTGTATGACGATAGCAGAGTTAGAAGGGGTTAAAAACTCAGCGGCAGGAACCTTTGTCACTAAGACAGCAACCTTGGACTTCCGTCAGGGGAATCCTGAGCCACGCTACCAAGATGTTCCACTTGGTTCTATCAACTCTATGGGTTTGCCAAATAAGGGCTTAGACTACTATCTAGACTACCTTTTGGATCTGCAGGAAAAAGAGCCAAACCGGACTTTCTTTTTATCTCTAGTTGGCATGTCTCCAGAGGAAACTCATATTATCCTGAAAAAAGTCCAAGAGAGTGATTTTCGTGGTCTTACTGAGCTAAACCTCTCCTGTCCAAATGTTCCAGGTAAACCTCAGATTGCCTATGATTTTGAGACAACAGACTGGATTTTGGCAGAGGTGTTTGCCTACTTCACCAAACCTCTTGGAATTAAATTGCCACCATATTTTGATATTGTTCACTTTGACCAAGCGGCAGCTATTTTCAACAAATATCCGCTCAAGTTTGTCAACTGCGTTAACTCTATCGGAAACGGCCTTTATATAGAAGATGAGTCCGTCGTTATCCGTCCTAAAAATGGATTTGGGGGCATTGGTGGGGAGTATATTAAACCAACTTCTTTAGCTAACGTTCACGCCTTCTACCAACGTCTCAATCCTCAAATCCAAATCATCGGAACAGGTGGCGTTTTGACTGGTCGTGATGCCTTTGAACATATCCTCTGTGGAGCAAGTATGGTGCAGGTGGGAACTACACTTCACAAAGAAGGCGTCGGTTCTTTTGAACGCATTACTAATGAACTGAAAGCAATCATGGCGGAAAAAGGATACGAGAGCCTAGAAGATTTCCGTGGGAAATTGCGCTATATCGATTAAATTCATTAAAAAATCAGAAGAAAGGAGAGACGATGCTAGCTATTGAAGAGAGTCAAAAACTGACTCTAGCAAATTTACCGAGTCTGAGCCTATTTACAGGGACAGATCAGGGGCAGTTTGAAGTGATGAAGAGTCAAGTATTGAAACAGATTGGCTATGATTCTGCCGACCTCAACTTTGCCTACTTTGATATGAAAGAAGTGGTTTACAAGGATGTGGAACTGGAGTTGGTCAGCCTTCCTTTCTTTGCGGATGAGAAAATCGTGATATTGGATCATTTTGTCGACATCACTACTGCTAAAAAGCGCTTTTTGGCAGATGATGAGCTCAAATCTTTTGAGGAATATCTTGACAATCCTTCACCAACAACCAAGTTGTTAATCTTTGCGGAAGGAAAACTGGATAGCAAAAGACGGCTGGTTAAATTACTTAAGCGTGATGCCAAGGTCTTTGATGCAGTAGAAGCCAAAGAACAAGAATTGCGCCAGTATTTCCAAAAGTGGAGCCAGAAACAAGGTCTGCAGTTTGCCAATCATTCTTTTGAAAATCTTCTCGTCAAGTCGGGTTTTCAATTTAGCGAAATCCAGAAAAATCTCCTCTTTTTACAGTCCTATAAGGGAGACTCTGTTATCGAGGAAGAGGATATTGTTAACGCAATTCCCAAGACCTTACAGGACAATATTTTTGATTTAACTCAGTTTATTCTGACTAAAAAGATGGACCAGGCGCGCGATTTGGTGAGAGACTTGACCTTGCAAGGGGAAGATGAAATCAAGTTGATTGCAGTCATGCTGGGACAATTTCGGACTTTTACTCAGGTGAAAATTTTGTCAGAGTCTGGGCAAACAGAATCGCAGATAGCAAGTAGTTTAGGCAGTTTTCTCGGACGTAATCCAAATCCCTATCAAATCAAATTTGCGTTGAGAGATTCACGAGGACTTTCCTTGAGCTTTTTGAAGCAAGCTATTTCCTATTTGATTGAGACAGACTATCAGATTAAGACAGGTCTTTATGAAAAGAGTTTCCTTTTTGAAAAAGCACTCTTACAGATTGCTAGTCAGGTAAATTGACATTTTTTTGAAACTACAACCCGCGTCAGGATTATCTTGTCGTGGGTTTCTTAGTGATTTCTTCATCTATAAGCAAAAAACTTGAAAAAAGTGAATGTTTGCGTTATCATTTTCATATAGAAAGAAAAAGAGGTATTACAGATGGCTATTATCTTACCAGATCTTCCATATGCATACGACGCTTTGGAACCATACATCGATGCGGAAACAATGCACTTGCACCATGACAAACACCATCAAACTTATGTCAACAATGCTAATGCAGCTCTTGAAAAACACTCTGAAATCGGTGAAGACCTTGAAGCCTTGCTTGCTGATGTAGAATCTATCCCAGCTGATATCCGTCAAGCACTTATCAACAACGGTGGTGGACACTTGAACCACGCTCTTTTCTGGGAATTGATGACTCCTGAGAAAACAGCTCCATCAGCAGAACTGGCAGCAGCAATCGATGCAACATTTGGTTCATTTGAAGAATTCCAAGCAGACTTCACTGCAGCAGCAACAACTCGTTTCGGTTCAGGATGGGCATGGTTGGTTGTCAACAAAGAAGGGAAGCTTGAAGTGACTTCAACAGCAAACCAAGACACACCAATCTCAGAAGGTAAAAAACCAATCTTGGGCTTGGACGTTTGGGAACATGCTTACTATGTGAAATACCGCAACGTGCGTCCTGACTACATCAAAGCTTTCTTCTCAGTGATCAACTGGAACAAAGTAGATGAATTGTACGCAGCTGCTAAATAATGATAGTTGGAGGGAAGAATTGTTCTTCTCTTTTTAAGGTTATATGATTCTGGTCTGACAAAATCGTCAGACTTTTTTCATTTTTATGAGAAACGTGCTAACTGCTAGAAATTATGGTAGAATAAAGTATTAAGTAATCGTGAAAAAAGGATATCTATGCGAAAAGAAATTGCACCTGAATTATACAACTATAACAAGTTTCCTGGTCCTGAGTTTCATTTACACGGGGACAAGGTCGAAACGGAAGGGATAGCTTTTTCCTTGGTGGAAAATATCAAGGATGCCTTTGATGTGACGGCTTTTAATCAGCGTTTTTCAGAAGTCTTAACCAAGTTTGATTATATCGTGGGAGACTGGAGCAACGAACAGCTTCGTCTACGAGGTTTTTACAAGGATGATCGAACAGAAGAAAAACTTGAAAAAATCAGTCGTTTACAAGACTACCTTTTAGAGTATTGTAGTTATGGTTGTGCCTATTTTGTCCTAGAAAATGAAGCCCCTAAGCGAGCATCATTTGACAAGAAAATGCGTAAGAAGGAAGAAGAACCACCTTCTAAAAAAGGAAAGAAACCGACTCAAACCAAACGAAAACCGAATGCAGATAAGAAAAATAGACGTCGTCAGAAAGACCAGCATTCTCAGAAAGAGGACAAGGGGCAACGTCATTTTGTCATTCGTCAGAAGTGAGTAGAGAATAAGGAGTAGAAATGAAACCGTCAATTTATAGTTTAACACGTCAAACCATGCAGGAATGGGTTTTGGAGCAGGGAGAAAAGAAATTCCGTGCAGATCAAATCTGGGAATGGCTTTACCGTAAACGTGTCCAGTCATTTGAAGAGATGACCAACCTTTCCAAGGATTTGATTGCTAAGCTTAATGACCAGTTTGTGGTCAATCCCTTGAAACAGCGTATTGTGCAAGAGTCTGCTGATGGGACAGTTAAATATCTTTTTGAATTGCCAGATGGAATGCTGATTGAGACAGTACTCATGCGTCAACACTACGGTTTGTCTGTCTGTGTGACCACTCAGGTCGGATGTAATATCGGTTGTACCTTCTGTGCTTCTGGTTTGATTAAGAAACAACGTGACCTCAATAACGGTGAAATCGTAGCGCAAATCATGCTGGTTCAGAAATACTTTGATGAGCGTGGTCAGGACGAACGCGTCAGCCATATCGTTGTCATGGGAATCGGTGAACCATTTGATAACTATAACAATGTCTTAAATTTCGTTCGTACTATCAACGATGACAAGGGAATGGCTATCGGTGCTCGTCACATTACGGTTTCAACCTCAGGTTTGGCCCATAAAATTCGTGATTTTGCTAATGAAGGAGTTCAGGTCAATCTTGCCGTTTCCCTTCACGCACCCAACAATGAATTACGCTCAAGTATCATGAAGATTAACCGTGCCTTTCCGATTGAAAAACTTTTCGCAGCCATTGAGTATTACATTGAAACAACCAACCGTCGTGTAACCTTTGAGTATATTATGCTTAATGAAGTCAACGACGGTGTAGAACAAGCCTTGGAATTGGCTGAATTGCTCAAGAACATCAAGAAATTGTCTTATGTAAACTTGATTCCTTACAACCCAGTTAGTGAACATGACCAATATAGCCGTAGTCCCAAAGAGCGTGTCCTGGTCTTCTATGATACGCTTAAGAAAAAAGGGGTTAACTGTGTGGTTCGTCAAGAGCATGGTACAGATATTGATGCAGCTTGTGGACAATTGCGTTCCAATACAATGAAACGTGACCGCCAGAAAGCAGTCGCAGCAGTCAATCCTTAATGATGAAGAAGAGTTATAATCATGTTTTGGTCTGGGGAGTCATTTTCTATAGCATTTGTATCGTCTATTTTTGCTTTACTCCTCAAGAACAATCTCCCGTGGGAGTGGAAACTCCAGGTATTCAGCATCTTGGACGCCTGGTTTTTCTTTTGACTCCTTTCAATTCTTTCTGGAAACTGGGCCAGGTGAGTGACATAGGACAATTATGTTGGCTTTTTCTACAAAATATCCTCAATGTCTTCTTGCTTTTTCCTTTGGTGTTCCAACTCCTTTATCTCCTTCCAAACTTGCGGAAAACAAGAAAAGTGATCTTTTTCAGTTTTCTTCTAAGCCTAGGAATCGAGTGTACGCAGTTGGTCTTGGACTTTTTATTTGATTTCAATCGCGTCTTTGAGGTTGATGATTTGTGGACCAATACCTTGGGTGGTTATCTGGCTTGGCTCCTCTATAAACGATTACATAATACTCAATGAAAATCAAAGAGCAAACTAAGAAACTAGCTGCAGGCTGCTCAAAATACTGTTTTGAGGTTGTAGATAAGACTGACGAAGTCAATCACATATATACGGCAAGGTGAAGCTGATGTGGTTTGAAGAGATTTTCGAAGAGTATAAAAACAAGATAAGGAATTAAAATGAGTATTTTAGAAGTTAAAAATCTGAGTCACGGTTTTGGTGACCGTGCAATTTTTGAAGATGTGTCCTTCCGTCTCCTCAAGGGAGAACATATCGGTCTGGTCGGTGCCAATGGTGAAGGGAAATCAACCTTTATGAGCATCGTTACTGGCAAAATGCTGCCAGATGAAGGGAAGGTTGAGTGGTCCAAATATGTGACGGCAGGTTACTTGGATCAGCACTCCGTCCTTGCTGAAGGGCAGTCGGTGCGTGATGTGCTCCGTACAGCCTTTGATGAGCTTTTTAAAGCAGAAGCCCGAATCAATGACCTTTATATGGAAATGGCTGAAGACGGTGCGGATGTTGATGCTCTCATGGAAGAAGTTGGCGAACTTCAAGACCGTTTAGAGAGTCGTGATTTCTATACCTTGGATGCTAAGATTGACGAAGTAGCGCGTGCCCTTGGTGTCATGGACTTTGGCATGGATACGGATGTGACCTCTTTGTCAGGTGGGCAAAGAACCAAGGTGCTTTTGGCAAAACTTCTCCTTGAAAAGCCTGATATCTTGCTTTTGGATGAGCCGACCAACTACTTGGATGCTGAGCATATTGACTGGCTCAAGCGCTATCTCCAAAACTATGAGAATGCCTTTGTCCTTATTTCACACGATATTCCATTCCTCAATGATGTTATCAATATCGTCTATCATGTGGAAAATCAACAGCTGACGCGTTATTCCGGTGACTACTACCAGTTCCAAGAAGTCTATGCCATGAAGAAATCTCAGCTAGAGGCAGCCTACGAACGTCAGCAGAAAGAGATTGCAGATCTCAAAGACTTTGTCGCACGTAATAAAGCGCGTGTTGCAACACGAAACATGGCCATGTCTCGTCAAAAGAAATTGGATAAGATGGATATTATCGAACTCCAAAGCGAGAAACCAAAACCATCCTTTGATTTCAAACCAGCTCGTACGCCAGGGCGCTTTATCTTCCAAGCCAAGGATTTGCAAATTGGTTATGATCGACCTCTGACCAAGCCTTTAAATCTTACCTTTGAACGTAATCAAAAGGTTGCTATCATCGGGGCAAATGGTATCGGGAAAACAACTCTCTTGAAGTCTCTCTTGGGAATTATCCCACCAATCGCTGGGGAGGTGGAACGCGGTGACTACCTAGAACTTGGTTATTTTGAGCAAGAAGTAGAAGGTGGCAATCGTCAAACACCACTAGAGGCTGTTTGGAATGCCTTTCCAGCTCTCAACCAAGCAGAAGTTCGTGCAGCCCTTGCCCGTTGTGGTTTGACAACCAAGCATATTGAAAGCCAAATTCAGGTTTTGTCAGGTGGGGAACAAGCCAAGGTTCGTTTCTGTCTCTTGATGAATCGTGAAAACAACGTTTTAGTGCTGGACGAGCCGACCAACCATTTGGATGTGGATGCCAAGGATGAACTCAAACGCGCTCTCAAAGAATACAAGGGGTCTATCCTTATGGTCTGCCACGAACCAGACTTCTATGAAGGCTGGATGGACCAAATCTGGGATTTTAACAAGCTAACTTAAGAATGAGGATAAAAGAAATACAGTACCGTATGTGGATACTGTATTTTTTTGGTTTTTATGATTTAAAATCATAGTCTTTCACCACTTCGATGCTGTCGATTGTGATAGCAGTAGTTGGCTTGTCTTTTTCATCTTTTTCGGCTTTAGCAATTTTATCTACAACATCCATACCGTCAATCACTTGACCAAAGACTGGGTGTTTGCCATCTAAACTAGGGTTTCCACCTTCTTTGTAGGCTTCGATGATTTTCTTGGGATACTTGCTTGTAGGGAGTTTAGCAGAGGTATCTGTAGAGTTTTGGTTGATGAAGAACTGGCTGCCATTGGTGTTTGGTTGACCAGTATTAGCCATAGAAAGAGCACCACGGATGTTATAGAGATAAGGAGTAATCTCGTTTTTGAAACCAGTTCCCTTGTCTTTAGTCTTATCCTTGTCATGCCAGATGGACTGACCACCTGTACCGTCTCCTTTTGGATCTCCAGTTTGGACCATAAAGCCATCGATGACACGGTGGAAGGTAATGCCGTTATAGTAGCCTTCTTTGGCATGAGTGAGGAAGTTTTCAACCGCTAGAGGAGCGAGTTTAGGGAAGAGTTTAATGCGAATATCACCTTGGCTTGTGTGGAGAATCACTTCGGCTTCATCTTCAGCAACTTCCTTAGAAAGTTGAGGGAAGTTGGCATTCTCGTTTGTTAAAGCATCGTTTAAGTCCTTGGCAGATTGGGCAGCTGCTTTGGAGCTTTCCTCAGCGGCCAAGCTAGAATCTACATAGTCATCACCACGCAGACTGCGTTGGATGTTGCTACATCCAGCTAGAGCTACAGTGGATAGTAAAAGAAGGGTTGCTAGTTTTTTCATTCTGTTCCTCTCAAAAATTCATTTCTACCATTGTACCCTAAAAGGAAGTGGATTTCAAATGTTAGTGACAAGACAGTTTAAGAGGAAGTCAACCAGAAAGTCGCTTGTTTAGGGGCATCAATGCCATAAGTGTACTCAAAGTATTTAGGGAACCAGATCTTAAGAAAGCTCGTAAAGCATCACAATTAGTAAACGTTAATTCGAAAGAATTACTATATTTTAAAAGGATTTTTTCTTTCGACTTCAATTCCTAATTAATCAATGAACTTAATACTAGGTCTCGAAAAGAATTATGCTTCCTCTTTCTGTCTGAGTTCAAAGAGGTCTTCTACTTTCAGATTAAAAACTTGAGCAATTTTAAGAGCCATTTCCAGCGAAGGATTGTAACGGTTATTTTCCAAGTGCAGAATTGTCTCGCGTCGCATGCCGATGCGGTCGGCTAACTCCTGCTGGGTCATGCCTGTGGATTCACGAACAGATTTGAGATTAGTAATAATCTTGCTTTCTTTGGCCATGCTTATCCTTTCCGTTCCAAGATAAAATAGACAACCGCAAAGATGCAAATCAAGGCAGCTATGCTAATAAATATCTGTCCCATGTAAAGAGTGAGAGACCCCATATACCCAATGGTAACTGCTAGGATCATCAGTGCGCCTAGTATAAAAACAAACATCAAGCTAGCTGCCTTTGCTAAATTAGCATAAAAGCGTTCGTCCGGAGTTTCCTTGACATTTTTTAAAGAGAAAAAACCAAATAAAATCACTTCAATAACGAGGATAATTCCCAAAATCCATTCTTTAATACCAGAACTTACACTTGGGGTCGCAACCCAAATTCCTACTGTATAAAAAATGCTTGCTGCAAACACAAGTATCGTGTAAAGCTTAGCAGACAAGTCAAAAATAGTCTTTCCCTTATCTTTCTGAATCTTATGAGGCCGTGGTTTCGTATGTAGCCAGCTCCAAATAGCTACAATCTGACCTGACACTGAAATACCAGTAATAACTAACTTGGGTCCCCAACTAAGATTAGAACCAAATAAAACAATAAAATCAATAAAGAGAGCTATGGCAATCATTGCAATGAGGCCACGCATTTTTTGACTTTTTTTCATGATAGACTCCTTTTTTGTGTTATAAATATATAACACTTAAATTTTATGTTATAAATATATCACATTTAAATTTGAAAAGCAAGAATTTTATGTGTCAAGGTGGTAATTATTTGAAAAAATTTTTTAATAAAAGCCCTCGATAGTCAAACAACTAAAGAATTCTTTGAAGCAATGCATCGGATTTGATTTGGATAGTTTTGTTAATCATATTTGATGATAAAGAATTTTTGAAAAATCTAGATATTGTATGAATCTCTACTTTTTTTCTTAGACTGTTATAAAGTCTGTCAGAATAAGCTTTGTAGGTGTAGAAGTTAATTTTTACAGAACTAAACTATTCCCCTATTTAGAATCTATTGATTCATATTTTATGAATTAATTAGTAGATATCGTTCTTAAAATCCTTGATATTTCGTTTGGGAACGGGCTTGGGATTTAGAAGTCAAGCATTCAAATCACGTTCAGGTGAGATGAAGGGCTTAACTTGGTGGTTTTTATCACATTTTTCTAAAATAGTATTCACTGATAGCCTCTTTCAAACATTTATTTCTTATTCTAACAACTTTCTAAAAGCTTTAAAAATTTTATACTCTGTCAAGTTTTTTTCTTGACACCTGTCAGAAATCTGCTATAATAGAACATGTGCTAAATAGCTCAGCTATTTCACCGAAATAAAAAATAAGAAAAGAGACTTTAAAAATGGCAGTTAAAATCCGTTTGACTCGTATGGGTTCTAAGAAAAAACCTTTCTACCGTATCAACGTAGCAGATTCACGTTCACCACGTGACGGACGTTTCATCGAAACAGTTGGAACTTACAACCCACTTGTTGCTGAAAACCAAGTAACTTTGAAAGAAGACCGCGTTCTTGCATGGTTGGCTGATGGAGCTCAGCCTTCAGATACAGTTCGCAACATCCTTTCAAAAGAAGGTGTATTGAAGAAATTCCACGATTCTAAATTCTCAAAATAAGTTTAAAGTAGGTTGACAGATGGATACGATTGAAAATCTCATTATTGCGATTGTGAAACCCTTGATTTCACAACCAGATGCCTTAACTATCAAGATTGAAGATACACCAGAGTTTTTGGAATATCATTTGGATCTTGATCAAAGTGATGTGGGTCGTGTAATCGGTCGTAAGGGTCGCACTATTTCTGCGATAAGAACGATTGTCTACTCTGTCCCAACTGAAGACAAAAAAGTAAGAATCGTTATTGACGAAAAATAAGAAGAGCGGGACGAATGTCTCGCTTTTTTGCGAGGAGAAGTGTAAAATAGCCTCATCAGGATTTGGAAGGATTTTTAGAGGGTAAATTCCCAAACTAACTTCCAGTTTTCCACAACCTAGCTTTTAGTATTAGAAAAACGCGTGAAATCAGTGGAAATCCGTCTGAGACTAACTTCCACTGATTTTCTTTTTCTTGATATATAAGGGTTCAAAAGCGAAAAGACTCAGAAAAAAGTGCACGACAAATAGCCCTAAAACAAAGTCGTTTTAGAGTAACTTCCAGTTTTGGGAGAGAGAGATGGAAGTTACTTTGAGAAGTTACGAGGATTTTTAGAGGGATAATATCTATAGTGTCTTTTTTCTCCAACTTGAGAAAATCCTTGGAACGTGATAAAATAAAGGATAAGGATTTTTAATAATTCATTATATAGAACGAGTGGATTTCTTTATGAAGAGGATTGAAGTATCTACAGAAATTGGTAGTCTCTCTGTTACTTATCGAAAGCAAAAGAAAGTGCTAGTTTGTCTAAACGGAGCAGGTTTGCTACCAAGTTATGAAAATTTTTCACTTATACTCGAAAAACTGCCGCCCACAATTGGTTATTTGACAATTGATTTTCCAAACACAGGAAGGAGTCCGATTCATGACCAATCTGACAAAAATCTGGATAATCTTGTAGATGCAGTTTATGAAGTACTTGAAGAATTAGGGATTTCTGAATATATACTTTGTGTACATAGTTTGAGTGGAATTTTAGCTTGTAAATTGCTCAAGAAACCAATTAAGTGTCAGGCTTTACTAGCAATTGAACCGACAACTAAAAACGTCATGTTTGCTGATTTTTCAGAAACTCCTTATCCAGAAATGGAAGAGCAGATGAGGCTGATTGACGAGTGTGGTCCTGAACTTTATTTGAAGAATCTAACTCAAGCAACATTTAGTCCTGAAACGAATAAAGAAATCTGGGAAATAATGCAAGAAAAAGGTTCAGAGTTGGAAAATCAAAATCCAGGATTTCAGATATCTGGAGAGATTACTGAGGAAGATTTTGAGGATGTATCTATAGAAGCTCATATTCCTGTATTTGTTTTTTGTCAGCCTTATAGAGAAAAAGAGTACAGAGAATCAGAATATTGGACTTCCAATACTAAACTCATTTTAGGAGGGAATCACCATTATTTACAGTGGTCTGAATCCGAAAAAATTGCGACTATTATTCGAGAATTGTCAGAATAAGATGGAAAGAAGGAGACTACAGGAGACAAGATGAACTACTTTAATGTTGGGAAAATCGTTAATACGCAAGGGTTGCAGGGTGAGATGCGAGTCTTGTCTGTGACGGATTTTGCAGAAGAACGGTTTAAAAAAGGTACTGAGCTGGCCTTGTTTGATGAAAAAGATCAGTTCGTTCAAACAGTGACCATCGCTAGCCACCGTAAACAGAAGAACTTTGACATTATTAAATTCAAAGATATGTACCATATCAACGCTATCGAAAAGTACAAGGGATACAGTCTCAAGGTTGCTGAGGAAGATTTGAATGACCTAGACGATGGTGAATTTTATTATCACGAGATTATCGGTTTGGAAGTCTATGAGGGTGATAATTTGATTGGAACCATCAAGGAAATCCTGCAACCAGGTGCCAACGATGTCTGGGTGGTCAAGCGAAAAGGTAAACGTGACTTACTCTTGCCTTATATCCCACCAGTGGTTCTCAATGTTGATATTCCAAATAACCGCGTCGATGTGGAAATCTTAGAAGGGTTAGACGATGAAGATTGATATTTTAACCCTTTTTCCAGAGATGTTTTCTCCGCTAGAGCACTCAATCGTTGGAAAGGCACGTGAAAAAGGGCTCTTGGATATCCAGTATCATAATTTTCGAGAAAAGGCTGAAAAGGCCCGCCATGTCGACGATGAGCCCTATGGAGGCGGTCAGGGGATGCTGCTCCGAGCCCAACCCATTTTCGATGCCTTTGATGCTATTGAAAAGAAAAATCCGCGTGTCATTCTCCTCGATCCTGCTGGAAAGCAGTTTGATCAGGCTTATGCTGAGGATTTGGCTCAAGAGGAAGAACTTATCTTTATCTGCGGTCACTATGAGGGCTATGATGAGCGGATCAAGACCTTGGTAACAGATGAGATTTCTCTAGGTGATTATGTCTTAACTGGAGGAGAATTGGCAGCTATGACCATGATTGATGCGACTGTTCGCCTGATTCCAGAAGTGATTGGTAAGGAGTCTAGTCACCAAGATGATAGTTTTTCTTCTGGCCTTCTCGAATATCCTCAGTACACACGTCCCTATGATTATCGAGGTATGGTCGTGCCAGATGTATTGATGAGTGGCCACCATGAAAAGATTCGTCAGTGGCGCCTGTATGAGAGTTTAAAGAAAACCTATGAACGCAGACCGGATTTGCTTGAACATTATCAACTGACAGCAGAAGAAGAAAAAATGCTGGCAGAAATCAAAGAAAACAAAGAATAAAGGAGAAACCTATGCAAGTAATCAAACGTAATGGCGAAATTGCTGAATTTAATCCAGATAAGATTTACCAAGCTATCTTAAAGGCAGCCCAGACTGTCTATGTATTGACAGATGATTTACGTCAAAACCTTGCACAAGTCACTAAGAAAGTGGTTTTGGATTTGGAAGAAGCCAAGGTGGAACGTGCGACTATCAGTATGATTCAATCTATGGTTGAACATCGTTTATTGGGTGCAGGTTACATTACCATTGCAGAACACTACATTTCTTATCGTTTACAACGTGACTTGGAGAGAAGTGGTTATGGTGACCATATCGCGGTTCATTTACATTTTGAACAAGTTCGCTAAGAAAAAAGAGTGGGATGAAGCAACTACATCTCACTCTTTCTTAAATCTATTTTTTTGAGCTGTTTGGACAGTTGAAGGGACAAATCTCAGGCGTTGAATATCGCTTATGCGGATAATACGGGTCACATTTTTAGCAAAATTTTTCACGATAATTTGCTGGCCTTGCTGATCGTATTTGATGATGTCACCTGTAAAGCTTGTCTCAGACAAGATAAGGTGAACAGCAGTTTGTTTCTGGATAGCCTCTTCAATAGTGGCTGTAAGGGAGTTGCTTTCAGTCTGGTCAGGTTGGTCATGTCCATTTAAAAAGTCATGTATTTTACCTAGAATTTGCTGGAATTTATGTCTCATATTGGCCTCCCTTCTTTTATATCAATATTATATAAAATTTTCCTAAAATCTACAAGATTTTACGAATAATCAGATGAAAGCTAAAAAAGGAGAAGAAAATGGCAGAATTTACATTTGAAATTGAAGAGCACTTGTTGACTCTTTCTGAAAACGAAAAAGGTTGGACCAAGGAAATTAACCGTGTGAGCTTTAATGGTGCCCCTGCAAAGTTTGATATTCGTGCTTGGAGTCCAGATCATACTAAAATGGGCAAAGGGATTACTCTCTCCAATGAAGAATTTCAAACAATGGTGGATGCTTTTAAAGGTAACTAAGTTGTCAAAATAAAAGAAAAGGATACTGAGTTATGACAACTCGATATCCTTTTTTAGTTAGCAAAGTAAGCCTGATTTTTAAGGCGTTGAAGTAGTGGACGGCTAATAATACTAATAGCAATAATTTTACCAAGATCTGGGATGATAAAGGGAAATACCCCCACAACAAGAGCTTTTTCAAATGCCATTCCAGCTAGAAAATGCAAGCTGAGAATCCCGCCGACAAAGACAAGGGCATTACCCAAGAGGTTTGCAAGAAAAATCTTGACAACACCACTCTTGCTGTTGGTTAGAGAGGAAGTAAGTCCAGAGTATACAAGATAAAACCAAAGATAACCCGCAGTAGGACCAACCAACGCCTGCAATCCAGCTCCACCTCCTGCAAAGACAGGAAGACCGATAGCACCTAGAAGAAGATAGAGTCCGACAGAAAGTACAGCCTCTCTAGGTCTAAAGACAGTGGCAATCAAGCCGATTGCAAAGTTTTGCAGAGTGAAGGGGACAGGTCCAATTGGAAGACTGATTTGTGCCAAAACAGCAATGAGAGCAGCCCCAATAGCAGGGATAGCATAAACGTGAGCTTTTTTCAAAATAGTTAACCTCTTTTCTCATGTATAGTAACTATTATACTCGTAGAGTAATTATTGTCAACCTATTTTTATAACAAAGGTAACAAAAACTGTAACGGCCGATTTTGCTGACTGGGTAAGTTGGATAATTTTTTTATCGATTTGTAAATCGCCTTTATAGATAATCCCATTTTATCAATAAAAAATATACTATAAATACTTGACAAACTAAAATATTAGTATTAAATTAATATTGTAAACACTTACAAATAAATGTGTTCAATTTTAAAATAGAGAATTATTACTGAGTTTTTGTCAAATATTATAATTCAAGGAGAAGTAAAATACAAAAAATTTACTAAGAAGAAGTTCATTTTGCTGGCTACAAGTTTTTTCAGTTTTGGATTTGCTATTACAGCTAGTGTTGGTAGTGTAACTACAGCAATCCCAGTTCTATATCCGATTATTGATGTATGGGAATATGGTGTAAATGATAACTATGGTTATTCGAATTACTTTGTTAGTTCTCCAGATAATATTGGATCAAAATCTTCAGTAACGAATTTTTGGGGGACAGTTAAAGCTCAGGATAAAAAAGATTATGGATGGGCATATTCAAGTGCAACAAAATCTTGGAACGATGTTCGCTTAAATGCATATTGGGATTATTATAGATTTTAAAAAATAATTTATGAAAACAAGAGACCCAATTATAAAATAGAGTCTTTTGTAATATGGTAATTGCTTATGAAATTAAAATTATGTATTATTGGATTCTTCTTTTGTTTGATTGCTACAATTGGTCTGGTCACTATTAGTGATACCGAAATCCCTATACCTTTACCAATTGATGGTGCTTTTTCTATCCAAGGAAAAAGTAATCTTTCTAATAACGAAATATACGAAATGGTTCGTGACTTATCAAAAACGGAAAAGGTTACCATTTACAAGCCAATCGTTCAGAGTTCGGGTCAGTTGAAGTATGTAAATTTTGATGATGTAAATAATGAACAATTAAAGTCAGCACCAATAGTAGGGATGTATTACACACTTGGGAAAATAGATGTAGACAGTTTGAAACCACTTACGATGACGGGACTACAAACAGTATATATGGCTTATCCTTGGTATATAGGAGGAATATTACAATTCACTGGAACTTTAAGAATACTGTTAATGGGTTCCATTTACTTAACTTTATTAGTTGTTTTATTTGTTGTTCGAACGAGGCAGATCAAAGAAGGAGTGATACGACGTTCTTTGGGCTTGCCTGTATACGACCTTAGAAGAGAGTATGTCATTTCTATTATTTTTGAACTGATTATGATGGCTTTATTGATGATTTCTTACAGTTCTTTTTTGGGTAATGGTTTCTTCACCTATAGTTCTAAGTTATTTTTCTCTCTGCTTTTAACGAATTTTATACTATTTCAAATCATTGATCTTATTACTTTTGTTTTATTTTGGTTGACGATTCAGATTGAAAAGCCCATTGAAATTATCAAAAACAAGGCGAAAAATAAACTTATTTTTGTCGTATGGCTTGTCATCATTTCGATTATCATCTTTGTCTCAGGAATTTTTTTACAAGAAACAAAGAGTAGTCAATCTAGTATGAACATACAAATACAGAATTTAGTACCATGGGACACAGTAAAAGACTGGAGAAGGATTGAGTTCCTTGGAATTGAAAGTAACTCTGCTAAAAATGGAGAAGTTAGTGATTCAGATGGTCAGTATCTACAGATAGTTGCTGCCTTAAAAAACTTAGATTTTTTATATATAGAACGATCTTCGGCATATGTTCCAGATTTCATGAAAACTTCACATGTTATAGAAAATTTTTCTAAACAATTAGAAAATGACGGGATAACGAATCCAGAAATAAATAAAGAGTTGATTTATATTAATCAAACAGGTGCTAACCTACAAAATAAAGTAAATGGAACAAACTATTATCTTTTAGATAATAAGATAGCAACCATCTATATTCCTGAGAAGTGGAAAGAAAACCAGAAATCTATTGAGAATACAGTTGTAGCAGAACAATTTATTGGAACAAACTATACAAAAGAACAGCTTGCAGTACAAATAATTCCTGATGGGGAAAAAATTTTTTATTTTAATGAGGATGCTGATAATAATCTTAAAATGAAAGATATTTTACCGCTGGCAAATGTAGCAGATAGCAAAGATAATATAGTTGTTGTTTTAGATACGGACAAAATGATGGAAAATAATAAATTTTCTTTGGCTAGTAACATACTATATAAATCTCTTTTTAGTCCTGAAGCGGTAAAAAAAATAAATGAGATGACTGTCCCGTTGAATTTCTCAATGAATCCAGTAGATGTTTACCAAATTGTGAAATTAAAGATCCAATCCTTAGAGCACCAAATTCTACTATCACAAATCTTGCAGAAGATAATTTACAGTATTGTCTTTATACTCATTTATCAATATGTCCAACTTTTTATTACTCTAAAACAGAATGAATATGTGAAAAAAATCATTTTGGGTCTGTCAAAAACATATATAGCAATTTCAAGTCTCAAATATTTTATGATGACTATTACAATGGTTATTCTATTTACATTTCTTATGACAGGGCAAATAGAGTTGCTATATATTGGAGCGGCTTCTCTGCTAGTTTTGATGTTGTCAATCATAATGAGTTTTAGAAAATTATCTGAAAGCTACACTAAAATTTTAAAAGGAGATGAATCATGACAATTGACCTTTTGAACGTTTCAAAAAGTTTCGGCTCAAAGAAGATCTTTACAGACTTAAATTTAATATTTGAATCTGGAAAAAGCTATGCATTGATTGGAGGTTCTGGCTCCGGTAAAAGTACCCTTCTTAATATTATAGGAAGATTAGAAAAAATTGACAGTGGGAATGTTTTAGTTGATAAACAAGATATTTGGAAGATAAAAGAAAGAACTTTTTTTAAAAATACTGTTGGCTATGTATTTCAGAATTATTCTTTAATAGATAACAAAACAGTATATGATAATCTGAGCCTTATCACTAAAGACAAAAAAACAATAACTGACGTACTTGAAAAAGTAGGACTGTCAAGTGACTATTTACATCAAAAAATATATGAATTGTCTGGAGGGCAGGCTCAACGTGTAGCTATTGCCAGAATGTTAATGAAACCACGTAAAATTATTTTAGCAGATGAGCCCACAGGAGCTTTAGATGGTGAGATTGGAAAAGAAATCATTCGTTTGTTATTAAATGAAAAAGATGAAGACAAATATGTTATAATAGCGACGCATGATCCAGCTGTCTATAACGAAGTTGATGTGATAATTGACATGAAAGATATAGGGTATAATGTATGAAAAAGATAATTTATATTGCTTTGATCTTTGTAACTGGGGTACTTGCCATTTTCTTCTTTGGAAAACAAATGATTACAAAAGAAAATATCAATAAGCCAACGGTAGAGTTAACAGTCTATACGCTTTCTTCTAGTGATACAGAAAAATGGAATAAAGTGAGACAAGTAGAAACGGAAGAAGCTATATACTTCATAACTGTGAAAGAAGTATCATCTTCAGAAGAAGTATTTTCAAACATCATTGCAAATGGAGCTGCTACGGGGTTCGGGGTTCGTGAAGAAGAAGTGAAGAAATTCAATAATGATTTAGGAGACACTATAGAGGACTCTAAGCATAATAAACTAATTGAAATAGAGTTTTTTACTTTTTCTGATGCTGACGAGGGATTTGTGGTAGCAAACTTTGACTACGGTAAAGAAGAGTTGAATTCTCAGAAAAAAGATATAAAAGAGTTATATAAAAAAATATATGAATCTTTTAAAGAAAAGAACAAATGATTGTATTATAATCCTTGTATTTTGCTATGGTTTGTTAATTGATTTTTGCATATCTTACTTCAACATACTATAAAATAAAACATAAGAAAACGAGTATCTCCAACTACGGAAATACTCGCTTTTTGATATTTAGAAGTGTTTTTTACTTTGCTTCTTTTATTTCGATTAACGCATAGTTACAAATTCTTCAGATGCAGTTGGGTGAATCGCCACAGTTGCATCAAAGTCAGCCTTGGTTGCTCCCATTTTGATAGCAACAGCAAATCCTTGAATCATTTCATCAACACCATAGCCAATTCCATGAAGTCCGACAACTTTTTCTTCTGAACCAGCTGTGATCAATTTGAAACGGGATTCTTGTCTATTGCTAGTAACGGCAGAGTACATAGATGCAAAGCTTGATTTGTAAACCTTGATTTGGTCTTGACCATATTCTTTGATAGCTTGCTCTTCTGTCAAGCCAACAGTTCCGATAGCAGGGTGTGAAAAGACAACTGTTGGAATAGTTGAGTAGTCCATTTTTGCAGTTGTTTTTCCGTTAAAGAGACGTTCAGACAAAGTACGTCCAGCCTTGATAGCAACTGGAGTCAGTTCTTTTTCACCTGTTACATCACCTAGAGCGTAGATTCCCTCAACAACAGTATTTTGGTATTCATCCACTTGGATAAAGCCACGTTCGTTCAGAGTTACTCCAGCTTTTTCAAGTTGCAATCCCTTAACGTTTGGACGTCGACCCGTAGCCCAGATAACTTGGCTAGCTGTGTGACTAGTACCATCTTCGAAATGAATGGTAATGCCCTCAGCAGTTTTTTCTAACTTGGCAGGGACTTTGTGAGTATGAAGTGGCAAGTTTGTTCTTTCCATTTCCTTGACCAAACCTTCAACGATATAAGAATCAAAACCACGTAAAGGACGATCGCGGCGAACAAAGAGGTCTGTCTTGACACCAAAAGTGTGGAGCATGCCAGCCAATTCAACGGCGATATAACCCGCGCCTAGAATAGCGACTGACTCTGGGAGTTCTTCCCAGGCAAATACATCATCAGAAGAGCCGCCTAGTTCTGCACCAGGAATATTAGGAATACTTGGATGGGCACCAGTAGCAATCACGATATGTTTGGCACGAATCAGTTCACCATTTACGCTGACAGTATGAGAATCTACAAATTCAGCATGACCTTCAATCAAGTCTACACCGTTGCGTTTAAAACTGCCATCATAAGAGGAACGAGCGCGATCAATGTAGGCTTCACGATTACGACGTAGGGTTGCAAAGTCAAAGTTAAGAGCAGTAGTCTTAAAGCCGTAGTCTTCTCCAAATTGATGGAAAGTCTCAGCGATTTGTGCCCCGTACCACATGATTTTCTTAGGAACACAGCCGACGTTGACGCAGGTTCCACCTAGTTTCTTTTCCTCAATAACGGCCGCTTTGGCTCCATGCTCACCAGCTCGGTTCATGGTAGCAATTCCTCCACTACCTCCACCGATAGCAATGATATCGTATTCTCTCATTGAAAACTCCTTTGTACTCTTTTAAATAGTAGAGTGTCATTTTTTGATAGTCATATTCTATCTTTTTTTTGATTTGATTGCAAAAATCTGCTACGTACAAAAAATTGCAAAAAAGCTTGCAAAATAAGTCAAAATAATGTATTATATAACTAGTACAATAGAAAAGGAGGATTTCCGAACGATTGTTTAATCCTGAACTGTCATTATTTCCATCTGAACTGCATTGTTTGCTGGAGGGAAATTTGGTATAATAGCAAAGTATTGTAAAAAAGAAAAGGAGTTTCATGATGAAGAAAAAGAATGGTAAAGCTAAAAAGTGGCAACTGTATGCAGCAATTGGAGCTGCCAGTGTAGTTGTATTGGGGGCTGGGGGCATCTTGCTCTTTAGACAACCCTCACAAACCGATGTTAAGGATGAAACGCCACATTTAGTAGTGGCAAAAGAGGGAACTGTTGCTTCGTCGGTTTTATTGTCAGGAACAGTAACGGCAAAAAATGAACAATACGTTTATTTTGATGCTAGCAAGGGAGATTTAGACGAAATCCTTGTTTCTGTGGGAGATAAGGTCAGCGAAGGGCAGGCTCTAGTCAAGTACAGTAGTTCAGAAGCGCAGGCGGCCTATGATTCAGCGAGTCGGGCAGTAGCTAAGGCAGATCGTCATATCAATGAACTCAATCAAGCACGAAATGAAGCCATTTCAGCTCCAGCTCCTCAAGCCTCTGCGCCAGCAGGAGGAGAAGATGCAACGGTGCAAAGCCCAACTCCAGTGGCTGGAAATTCTGTTGCTTCTATTGACGCTCAGTTGGGTGATGCCCGTGATGCTCGTGCAGATGCAGCAGCACAATTAAGTAAGGCTCAAAGTCAGTTAGATGCAATGACGGTTCTCAGTACCCTAGAGGGAACTGTGGTCGAAGTCAACCATAATGTTTCTAAATCTCCAACAGGAGCTAGCCAAGTAGTCGTTCATGTCGTAAGTAATGAAAACTTGCAAGTTAAGGGAGAACTGTCTGAATATAACCTCGCCAACCTATCTGTAGGTCAAGAAGTAAGCTTTACTTCTAAAGTGTATCCTGATAAAAAATGGACTGGGAAATTAAGCTATATTTCTGACTATCCTAAAAACAATGGTGAAGCAGCTAGTCCAGCTGCCGCAGCTTCTGGTAATTCTGGTTCTAAATATCCATACACTATTGATGTTACAAGTGAAATCGGTGACTTGAAACAAGGATTCTCAGTAAGTGTTGAGGTCAAAAATAAGAGTAAAGCCATTTTGGTTCCTCTAACAAGTGTTGTGACTGAAAATGATAAGAACTATGTCTGGGTGCTTGACGAGCAGAAAAAGGCCAAGAAAGTGGAAGTTGGTTTGGGCAATGCTGATGCAGACAACCAAGAAATCACTTCAGGTCTGACAAATGGAGTCAAGGTCATCAGTAACCCAACGTCTTCCTTGGAAGAAGGAAAAGAGGTGAAGGCTGATGAAGCAACTAATTAGTCTAAAAAATATCTGCAGAAGCTACCGTAATGGTGACCAAGAACTGCAGGTTCTCAAAAATATCAACCTAGAAGTGAATGAAGGTGAATTTGTTGCCATTATGGGACCATCTGGTTCGGGTAAGTCCACTCTCATGAATACGATTGGGATGTTGGATACACCAAGTAGTGGAGAGTATTATCTTGAAGGTCAAGAAGTTGCTGGATTGGGTGAAAAACAACTAGCTAAGGTTCGCAACCAACAAATCGGATTTGTCTTTCAGCAGTTCTTTCTTCTATCTAAACTCAATGCTCTGCAAAATGTAGAATTGCCCTTGATTTACGCAGGAGTTTCGGCTTCAAAACGGCGCAAGTTAGCTGAGGAATATCTAGATAAGGTTGAATTGACTGAGCGTAGTCACCATTTGCCTTCGGAATTATCTGGTGGTCAAAAACAACGTGTGGCTATTGCGCGTGCCTTGGTAAACAATCCTTCTATTATTCTAGCAGACGAACCGACAGGAGCCTTGGATACCAAAACAGGTAATCAAATCATGCAACTATTGGTTGACTTGAACAAAGAAGGAAAAACCATTATCATGGTAACGCATGAGCCTGAAATAGCTGCTTATGCCAAACGTCAGATTGTCATTCGAGATGGAGTTATTTCGTCTGACAGTGCTCAGTTAGGAAAGGAGGAAAACTAAGATGCAGAATCTGAAATTTGCCTTTTCATCTATCATGGCTCACAAGATGCGTTCTTTGCTTACCATGATTGGGATTATTATCGGTGTTTCATCAGTTGTTGTGATTATGGCTTTGGGAGATTCCCTATCTCGTCAAGTCAATAAAGATATGACCAAATCTCAGAAAAATATTAGCGTCTTCTTCTCTCCTAAAAAAAGTAAAGATGGGTCTTTTACTCAGAAACAATCAGCTTTTACGGTTTCTGGAAAAGAAGAGGAAGTTCCTGTTGAACCGCCAAAACCGCAAGAATCCTGGGTTCAAGAGGCAGCTAAACTCAAGGGAGTGGATAGTTACTATGTAACCAATTCAACAAATGCCATCTTGACCTATCAAGATAAAAAGGTTGAGAATGCTAATTTGACAGGTGGAAACAGAACTTACATGGAGGCTGTTAACAATGAAATTATTGCAGGTCGTAGTCTAAGAGAGCAAGATTTCAAAGAGTTTGCAAGTGTCATTTTGCTAGATGAGGAATTGTCCATTAGTTTATTTGGCTCTCCACAAGAGGCTATTAACAAGGTTGTAGAAGTCAATGATTTTAGTTACCGAGTCATTGGGGTTTATACTAGTCCAGAGGCTAAAAGGTCAAAAATATATGGGTTTGGTGGCTTGCCTATTACTACCAATATCTCCCTTGCTGCGAATTTTAATGTAGATGAAATAGCTAGTATTGTCTTTCGAGTGAATGATACCAGTTTAACTCCAACTCTGGGTCCAGAACTGGCACGAAAAATGACAGAACTTGCAGGCTTGCAACAGGGAGAATATCAGGTGGCAGATGAGTCGCTTACATTTGCAGAAATTCAACAATCGTTTAGTTTTATGACGACGATTATCAGTTCCATTGCAGGAATTTCTCTCTTTGTTGGAGGAACTGGTGTTATGAACATTATGCTGGTTTCTGTTACAGAGCGCACTCGTGAGATTGGTCTCCGTAAGGCTTTGGGTGCAACACGTGCCAATATTTTAATCCAATTTTTGATTGAATCCATGATTTTGACCTTGTTAGGTGGCTTAATTGGCTTGACAATTGCAAGTGGTTTAACTGCCTTAGCAGGTTTGTTACTGCAAGGTTTGATTACGGGTATAGAAGTTGGAGTATCAATCCCAGTTGCCCTATTTAGTCTTGCAGTTTCGGCTAGTGTGGGTATGATTTTTGGAGTCTTGCCAGCCAACAAGGCATCGAAACTTGATCCAATCGAAGCCCTTCGTTATGAATAGAATAAACAAGATGGACACTCGTCTATCTTGTTTTTGTATAGATTTCCCTATCGAAAATCCTTAAAAATGTGATATAATGAAGTGTTAGAAAAACAGGTTCCATTTGCCTGGAAAGGAAAAATTATGTCTGAAAAGAATTTTTATATTACAACGCCGATTTACTACCCATCTGGTAAACTTCATATCGGGTCTGCCTACACAACTATCGCCTGTGATGTCCTAGCACGTTACAAACGTCTGATGGGCTATGATGTCTTTTATTTGACAGGTCTTGATGAACATGGTCAGAAAATCCAGCAGAAAGCGGAAGAAGCTGGCATTACACCACAAGCCTATGTTGATGGAATGGCAGTTGGAGTTAAAGAACTCTGGCAATTACTAAATATTTCATACGATAAATTTATCCGTACAACTGATGACTACCACGAAAAAGTAGTGGCTCAAGTCTTTGAACGCTTGCTTGCTCAAGATGACATCTATTTGGGTGAATACTCTGGCTGGTATTCAGTATCAGATGAAGAATTCTTTACAGAAAGCCAGCTTGCGGAAGTTTTCCGTGACGAAGCTGGAAATGTAACTGGTGGTATTGCTCCATCAGGTCACGAAGTTGAATGGGTTTCTGAAGAGTCCTATTTCCTTCGCCTCAGCAAATACCAAGATCGCTTGGTAGACTTTTTCAAAGCTCATCCTGAGTTTATCACTCCAGATGGTCGTCTGAATGAAATGCTGCGCAACTTTATCGAGCCAGGTTTGGAGGATTTGGCAGTTTCTCGTACAACCTTTACATGGGGCGTTCCAGTGCCATCTAATCCAAAACACGTTGTCTATGTTTGGATTGATGCTCTGCTCAACTATGCGACAGCGCTTGGCTATGGTCAAGACGAACATGGTAACTTTGACAAGTTCTGGAATGGAACTGTCTTCCATATGGTGGGGAAAGACATCCTTCGTTTCCACTCAATCTATTGGCCAATCCTTCTTATGATGTTGGATATCAAATTGCCAGATCGTTTGATTGCCCATGGTTGGTTTGTCATGAAAGACGGAAAAATGTCTAAGTCTAAAGGAAATGTCGTTTACCCTGAAATGTTGGTAGAGCGTTATGGACTAGATCCGCTTCGTTACTACCTCATGCGTAGCCTTCCAGTTGGTTCAGACGGAACCTTCACTCCGGAAGACTATGTAGGCCGTATCAACTATGAATTGGCCAATGACCTTGGGAACCTCCTCAACCGTACGGTTTCTATGATTAACAAGTATTTTGATGGACAAATTCCTGCCTATGTAGAAGGTGTGACTGAATTTGACAATGCTCTTGCTGAGGTTGCAGAACAATCAATCGCAGACTACCATACACACATGGAAGCAGTTGACTACCCACGTGCGCTTGAAGCGGTCTGGACCCTTATCTCTCGTACTAATAAATACATCGATGAGACAGCTCCATGGGTCTTGGCCAAGGATGAAGCACTCCGCGATCAATTGGCAAGTGTTATGAGCCACTTGGCAGCCAGCCTTCGTGTCGTAGCTCACTTAATTGAGCCGTTTATGATGGAAACCAGTCGTGCGGTTATGACTCAACTTGGTTTAGCAGAAGTTGCTAGCCTTGAGAACTTGAGCTTGGTTGCTTTTCCTGCAGGTGTAACTGTAGTTGCTAAGGGAACTCCAATCTTCCCACGTCTGGATATGGAAGAAGAAATCGCCTATATCAAGGAACAAATGGAAGGCAACAAGCCAGCTGTCGAAAAAGAATGGAATCCAGATGAAGTCGAGCTTAAACTCAACAAGGAAGAAATCAAGTTTGAAGACTTTGACAAGGTCGAAATCCGTGTCGCAGAAGTCAAAGAAGTATCTAAAGTAGAAGGTTCAGATAAGTTGCTTCAATTCCGCTTGGATGCTGGTGATGGTGAAGATCGTCAAATCCTCTCAGGGATTGCAAAATACTATCCAAATGAACAAGAATTGGTCGGCAAGAAAGTTCAAATCGTTGCTAACCTCAAACCTCGTAAAATGATGAAGAAATATGTCAGCCAAGGTATGATTCTCTCAGCTGAACATGATGGACAATTAACACTTCTTACAGTTGATCCAGCTGTACCAAACGGAAGTGTAATTGGGTAAAAATAGACAGGACTAGTTCATGCTAGTTCTGTTTTTTTATTTATACTCAATGAAAATCAAAGAGCAAACTAGGAAGCTAGCCGCAGGTTGCTCAAAGCACTGCTTAGAGGTTGTAGATAGAACTGACGAAGACAGCTTAAAACATGGTTTTGAGGTTGTAGATGAAACTGATGAAGTCAGCTCAAAACACTGCTTTGAGGTTGTAGATAGAACTGACGAAGTCAGCTCAAAACACTGTTTTGAGGTTGTGGATAGAACTGACGAAGTCAGTACCCATACCTACGGTAAGGCGACGCTGACGTGGTTTGAAGAGATTTTCGAAGAGTATTAACTATTATGCTTTACAAACTAGTGTGAAAGTAGTATACTATAGCTGAAACTACTAGTAGGTATTACAAAATAGATTAGAAGGGAGAAGTGATGAAAGAAACTCAGCTATTAAAAGGTGTTCTTGAAGGTTGTGTCTTGGATATGATTGGTCAAAGAGAGCGGTATGGTTATGAGTTGGTTCAGACTTTGCGAGAGGCTGGATTTGATACTATCGTTCCAGGAACTATTTATCCTTTGTTGCAAAAGTTAGAAAAAAATCAATGGATAAGAGGCGACATGCGTCCGTCGCCAGATGGTCCAGATCGGAAGTATTTTTCGTTAACCAAAGAAGGAGAAGAGCGTGTCTCAGTCTTTTGGCAACAATGGGACGATTTGAGTCAAAAAGTAGAAGAGATTAAGAATGGGGGTTAAACCATGAAGAAAATGAAGTATTATGAAGAAACAAGCGCTTTGCTACATGAGTTTTCTGAGGAGAATCAGCAGTATTTTGAGGAACTGTGGGATAGTTTTAATCTTGCTGGATTTCTCTATGATGAGGACTATCTCAGAGAGCAGATTTATTTGATGATGTTAGATTTCTCAGAAGCAGAACGAGATGGCATGAGTGCAGAGGATTATTTAGGTAAGAATCCTAAAAAAATAATGAAAGAGATTCTCAAGGAAGCACCACGCAGTTCTATCAAGGAGTCCCTTTTGACACCAATTTTTGTCCTAGTGATATTACGTTACTATCATCTACTGGGTGATTTTTCTAAAGGTCCTCTCTTAACAGTCAATTTGCTTACTTTTTTAGGGCAACTTCTTCTTTTTCTGATTGGATTTGCTCTTGTGGCCACAATCTTACGTTGGGGCTTAGTTCAAGATTCTCCTAAAATGAAAATTGGCACCTATATTGTCGTTGGGATTCTTGTTCTGCTAGTTGTTCTGGGATATGTAGGAATAGGAAGTTTTGTACAAGAAGGAGCCTTTTATCTTCCTGCTCCCTGGGATAGTTTCCTTGTCTTTACGCTTTCTCTAGTCATCAGTATTTGGAATTGGAAAGAAGCGGTCTTTCGTCCCTTTGTCAGTATGATTGTTGCCCATCTTATTGTAGGCTCTCTTCTCCGTTACTATGAGTGGATGGGAATTTCAAATGTTTTTCTTACAAAAGTTATTCCTTTAGCTATCCTCTTTATTGGAATCTTTGTCTTGTTCCGTGGGTTTAAGAAGATAAAATGGAGTGAAATATAGTCAAAAAGCCGTTGCAAAGCGGTTTTTTGTTATAATGAAGGGAAGAATGTTAGAAATTAAAGGAGAAAAATTTGATGAGATACATAACTCTTGGTCAAGATGACAAAGAATTATCAGAAATTGTTCTCGGAATGATGAGAATAGAAGATAAGTCTGTAAAAGAAGTTGAAGAGCTTGTAGAAACAGCACTGTCTGTTGGAATCAATGCCTTTGACTTGGCTGATATATATGGTCGTGGCCGTTGTGAAGAACTGTTAGGTCTTGTCCTAAAAAATCGTCCGGATTTAAGAGAAAAGATGTGGATTCAGTCAAAATGTGGCATTCGCATTGAAGAATTTACCTATTTTGATTTTTCAAAAGAGTATATATTACAATCAGTTGACGGGATTTTAGAAAGATTGCAGGTTGATTATTTAGATAGCTTGCTTCTTCATCGACCAGATGCTTTGATGGAATCTGACCAAGTAGCAGAAGCCTTTGATTTCCTTTATAAACAAGGTAAGGTTCGAGACTTTGGTGTGTCCAACCAAAATCCCATGATGATGGAATTGCTGAAGAAAGAAGTAAAACAACCTCTATCTATCAATCAATTACAATTGAGTGCGGCTTTTACTCCAGGATTCGAAGCAGGATTTCATGTTAATATGGAAGATAGTCAAGCAGCTATGCGAGATGGCAGCATTTTTGAATATTGCAAATTACACGATGTGGTCATTCAAGCATGGTCTGTCTTACAATTCGGGTATTTTAAAGGGAATTTTGTTGGAAATGAGAAATTTCAAGCTTTAAATCAAGTACTTGATCGTTTAGCTATTAAATATGGAGTAACCTCTTCAACTATTGCCATTTCTTGGATATTGCGTTATCCAGCCAAAATGCAGGCAGTGGTAGGTACCACAAATCCTAAGCACTTGAGAGAAGTTAGCCAAGCGGCAAACTTTAGCTTAACAAGAAAAGAATGGTATGAAATTTATCTTGCTGCAGGGAATAATTTACCGTAAGTAGAAGCAGATGTAAATAAATCACAGTCAAAAAGCCGTTTTAAAGCGGTTTTTTGTTATAATGAAGTGAAGATTTATCTATATAATAAAAGGAGAAAACCATGACATTTGAAGAAATGCTACCTGGGTTAAAGGCTAAGAAAAAATACGTACGTACTGGTTGGGGAGGTGCTGAAAACTATGTGCAGCTTTTTGACACCATTGAACAAAACGGGGTTGCACTTGAAGTGACACCCTATTTCCTAATCAACGTGTCTGGAGAAGGAGAAGGTTTTTCCATGTGGAGTCCGACACCTTGTGATGTTTTGGCGACGGATTGGGTAGAAGTGAATGACTAAACGTGTATTGATTACAGGAGTGAGTTCAGGGATTGGTCTGGCTCAAGCTCGCCTCTTTTTAGAGAAGTGTTATCAAGTTTATGGAGTGGACCAAGGTGAAAATCCACTCTTAGAGGGTGATTTTCGCTTTTTACAGAGAGATTTGACCTTGGACTTGGAGCCTATTTTTGACTGGTGTCCTCAGGTAGATGTTTTGTGCAATACTGCTGGAGTTTTGGATGATTATAAACCCCTATTGGAACAATCAGCGCAGGAAATTCAAGAGATTTTTGAAATCAACTATGTGACTCCTGTTGAGTTGACTCGCTATTATTTGACACAAATGCTGGAAAATAAAAAGGGAATCATCATCAATATGTGTTCCATTGCTTCTAGCCTAGCAGGTGGAGGTGGTCACGCCTATACTTCATCCAAGCATGCTTTGGCTGGCTTTACTAAGCAGTTGGCTTTAGACTATGCAGAAGCTGGGATTCAGGTATTTGGTATCGCTCCAGGAGCAGTCAAGACAGCTATGACTGCTGCAGATTTTGAGCCAGGTGGATTGGCTGACTGGGTGGCTAGTGAAACACCAATCAAGCGCTGGATTGAACCAGAGGAAATAGCAGAGATTAGCCTTTTCTTAGCTAGTGGAAAAGCAAGCGCCATGCAAGGACAAATTCTTACAGTAGACGGTGGCTGGTCTTTGAAGTAGGAGGATCTGATGGAAATCAAAAGACACTTTGGAGTCTACGCTGTTTGCTTAGAAAATGGGAAGTTACTCTGCATTGAAAAAACGAGAGGCCCTTATCAACATCGGTATGATCTACCTGGAGGCAGTCAGCAACTTGGTGAAGGACTGACGGAAACGCTGACTAGAGAAGTTATGGAAGAGACGGGATTTACTGTTAGAAGCTACTCTAATCCTCGAATCTACGATGTTTTCGTCAGGGAAGAGTTAAAAAATTTTATGGTTCATCATATCATGGCCTTGTATGATATTGAAATGAATGAGAGTGTACCTCTAGTTACAATTTCGGAAGCTGTGTCTGATGGTGCGAATGATTCACTTGGATATATTTGGATGGATATTCAAGAGATCACAGAAGAAAATGCATCGCCATTAGTCTTGAAGGTTAAGTCTGAATTATTAGGATTTCCAGAACTGGACAAGAGCTCTTACATGAATTGGAAGGTGAAGTAGGGGGGATAATGGAACTATTTAAAACATGGAAGAAAAATATGGTTCTCTATGGTCTTAAATCTCAAATTGGAACTGTCTACCGAAACAATGATAGGACAACAAGCTTTTATGATGTTGGGAATTTTCTATACCTAGCAGGGGAGTTGGATTCCAGATTTTGGGAAGATTTTGTTAGAAAATATGGTTTAGATTATAAGATTATTATTTCAGAAAATACTAATTGGCAAGATTTTCTGCATCGGAAAGTGGGGCTAAATTCTTTTACTCGCTATTCTTTTAAAGATAAGGCAAATTTTCAAGTTAAATTTCTAAATGATCTAGTTACTCATTTAGAGGAAGGTTACAATATTGTGCCTATTGATAATCATATTTATAACTGCTTTTCTACGGAAGAATGGTCACAGGATTTACAGGGGAATTTTGAGTCCTATCAGGATTTTGTTTTAAAAGGTGGATTTGGCTTTGTGATTCTTAAAAATAATGAACTGATTGCTGGGATTTCCTCAGGGTTAGTTTACCGTGGAGCAGTTGAAGTGGAAGTTGCAACTAGACCAAACGAACAAGGAAATGGATTTGCTAAAAAGCTTGGTGCTGCAATGATTCTAGAGAGTTTAAATAGAGATATGTTTCCACTTTGGGATGCTCATAACGAGGCTTCCAAAAAAGTAGCAGAATTTTTAGGATATGAGTTAGTTGAACCTTATGAAGCTTTTGAACTAGAGGAAAGTTTCATGTAGTGATATCTGATATTGTATCTTTTAAGACGAGGTGAATGATGAGGAACCAACTTGCTCTTAGTGGCGAAAAACTTGATGAAAAAGTTTACCCACAACTATTTCATCATGTTGGCATGATTCGTGGGGAATATTTGTTGAGAGAACTCAACCACAACATACTATTACCAAGTTGTCAGCAATTTGTGAAAGATTATCTTGATACTATTTGCTCCCTGTACTCAGATGAAGATGTCTGGTATCGTTTTACTGAATTAACGAATACAGAAGCTAATTGTCTAAAGGGGACTAAAGAGTATTTTGATGAAAATCATCCCTTGTTTGGTTATAGAGGAACTAGGCGTTTGCTGGCGTGTCTGGATGAATTTCAGGCTGAAGCACATGTCGTTACAGAAGTTTATCAAACCAATCCCAATCTGTCTGTTATTTTTCCTTTTGTCAATGATGCTGAGCAGTTAAAGCAAGCTATTACAGTATTGCGTCAGTATGGTTTTACTGGAAAAATTGGCACAATGATTGAATTACCGTCAGCATATTTTGACTTAGACAGCATACTGGAAGCTGGTATTTCGAAGATTGTAGTTGGAATGAATGATTTGACTTCCTTTGTTTTTGCGACTGTGAGAAACAGTCAATGGCATGATATGGAAAGTCCAATAATGGTAGATATGTTGAGACAGATGCAGGATAAAGCAAGGAAGAACAAGATTGATTTTGCTGTAGCAGGCTATCTGAATGTTTCTTTCATACAAAAAATGAATCAGATGGGTATCGAATGCATTATCCACTATAGCTCTATTCCGGAGATTTTTGATTTAGAAATTGACCATCCAGACCATCTCAAATACATAAAAGAAGAAAGTAAAAAATTACAAAGGAGCAACCCATGACACCGCAAGAAATGTGGAATGCCTACAAGAAAATCAATCCTTCTATCGGAGATGAAATCGATGCTTGGGCTTTTGGAGTGGAAGCCGATCTCTTGGCAGATTTGGTTTTTAAAGGCGAAAAGACAGCAACAGCGTCAGCCTATGACCTCTACGCACTAGAAGATGAACCCCTTCCGCAAGAAGGCACCTTTGATGTCATTTTAGATAGTCAAAATCAGGCTGTCTGCATTGTTGAAATTACAAAGGTTTCTGTTGAACCCTTCAATCAAGTGTCAGCTGACCATGCCTTCAAAGAAGGGGAAGGTGATAAATCCCTAGCCTATTGGCGTCAGGTTCATGAGGACTTTTTCACAGAGTGGATGAGGGAGGCAGGACAGACTTTTACACCTGACAGCAAAGTTGTTTTAGAAGAATTTCGCAAGGTCTACCCCCTGTAGACTGCTAGACGGAAGAAAGTTTTGTAAATCGCCGTCCAATCCTTTTTTCTCAAGCAAAATATGATATAATAAGTTTGTTTGAAGAAGAGCTCTAGCTCTTAAACTTAGATAGGAGAAAACTATGCAAGCAGTTGAACATTTTATTAAGCAATTTGTTCCTGAACATTATGATTTATTTTTAGACTTGAGTCGTGAGACCAAGACGTTTTCAGGGAAAGTGACCATCACTGGTCAAGCACAGAGTGACCGTATTTCCCTTCATCAAAAAGACTTGGAAATCGCTTCTGTAGAAGTTGCAGGTCAAGCTCGTCCATATACAGTTGACCATGAAAATGAAGCCCTTCATATCGAATTAGCTGAGGCTGGTCAAGTTGAAGTGGTTATCGCTTTCTCAGGAAAAATTACAGACAACATGACAGGGATTTACCCTTCTTATTACACAGTTGATGGAGTCAAGAAGGAAGTCTTGTCTACTCAGTTCGAGAGCCATTTTGCGCGCGAAGCCTTCCCATGTGTGGATGAGCCAGAAGCCAAAGCAACTTTTGACCTCTCTCTACGTTTTGACCAAGCAGAAGGTGAATTGGCCTTGTCTAACATGCCAGAAATCGATGTTGAAAAGCGTAAGGAAACAGGTATCTGGAAGTTTGAGACAACACCTCGCATGTCTTCTTACTTGTTAGCCTTTGTTGCGGGTAATTTGCAAGGTGTGACGGCTAAAACTAAAAACGGTACCCTTGTAGGTGTCTACTCGACCAAAGCACATCCACTTTCTAACCTTGATTTCTCACTGGACATCGCTGTTCGCTCAATCGAGTTTTACGAAGATTACTACGGAGTTAAGTACCCAATCCCTCAATCTCTCCACATCGCCCTTCCTGACTTCTCAGCTGGTGCTATGGAAAACTGGGGTCTTGTGACCTACCGTGAAGTTTACTTGGTTGTGGATGAGAACTCAACATTTGCAAGCCGTCAACAAGTTGCCCTTGTTGTGGCCCATGAATTGGCTCACCAATGGTTTGGTAACCTCGTAACTATGAAATGGTGGGATGACCTTTGGCTCAATGAAAGCTTTGCTAATATGATGGAGTACGTCTGTGTGGATGCTATTGAACCAAGCTGGAATATTTTTGAAGATTTCCAAACAGGTGGAGTACCTCACGCTCTTGAACGCGATGCGACTGATGGTGTTCAGTCTGTCCACGTCGAAGTTAAACATCCAGATGAAATCAATACGCTCTTTGACGGAGCTATCGTCTATGCCAAAGGAAGTCGCCTCATGCACATGCTTCGTCGTTGGCTAGGTGATGCCGATTTTGCCAAAGGTTTGCACGCCTACTTTGAAAAACATCAATACAGCAATACAATTGGTCGTGACCTTTGGGATGCTCTTGGTCAAGCATCTGGTCGTGATGTTGCAGCCTTCATGGATTCTTGGTTGGAACAACCTGGTTATCCAGTTCTCACTGTTAAAGTTGAAAATGATGTCTTGAAGATTTCACAAAAACAATTCTTCATCGGTGAGCACGAAGATAAGAACCGTCTCTGGGTTGTGCCACTCAATAGCAACTGGAAAGGCTTGCCTGATACACTTGAAACTGAAAGTATCGAAATTCCTGGCTACGCAGCTCTTCTTGCTGAAAACAAAACAGCACTTCGCCTCAACACAGAAAATACAGCCCACTACATTACAGACTATCAAGGAGACTTGTTAGAAGCTGTTCTTGCTGACCTAGTTGAGCTTGATAATACAAGTAAACTGCAAATCGTCCAAGAACGTCGCTTGCTTGCTGAAGCAGGACACATTTCTTATGCAGACTTGCTCCCAGTCCTTGATAAACTTGCTAAAGAAGAATCTTACCTTGTCGTTTCAGCTGTTTCTGAAGTAATTTCTGCCCTTGAGCGCTTTATCGATGAAGGAACAGAAGCTGAAAGAGCCTTCAAAGCCTTGGTTGCTAAATTGGCTCGTCACAACTATAACCGTCTTGGTTTTGAAGCTAAAGATGGCGAATCAGATGAGGATGAATTGGTTCGTCAGGTGGCTGTTTCTATGATGATTCGCTCAAATGATGCAGAAGCTAGTCAAGTCGCTAGCCAAATCTTCGTGGCTCACAAGGAGAATCTTGCAGGACTTCCAGCAGCTATTCGCTCACAAGTTCTGATCAATGAGATGAAACATCATGAGACTAAAGACTTGTTAGCACTTTATCTTGATACTTATACGCATGCAACAGATGCTGTCTTTAAACGTCAGTTGGCAGCCGCTCTTGCCTATAGTAAAGATGCGGACAATATCCAAACCTTGATTGCTTCTTGGAAGGACAAATTTGTGGTGAAACCACAGGACTTGTCTGCTTGGTATTACCAATTCCTAGCTCACCAAGTAACTCAGGAAACAGCTTGGTCTTGGGCGCGTGAAAACTGGGCTTGGATTAAGGCAGCTCTTGGTGGAGATATGAGCTTTGATAGCTTTGTTATCCTTCCTGCGCATGTATTTAAAACTCAGCAACGCTTGGCAGAGTACAAGGAATTCTTTGAACCGCAACTTTCTGACCTTGCTCTTAGCCGTAACATCGGTATGGGAATCAAGGAAATTGCAGCGCGTGTTGACTTGATTAACCGTGAAAAAGCTGCAGTGGAAGCAGTCGTTCTTCAATATGGGAAAGCTTAAACATTCGTAAAATAATAAAAACTCAACTTTCTCTCTTAAAGTGAGAGGGAGTTGAGTTTTTTTTAAGGCAAATTTGGTATAATGGTTTTAATAAGGAGGAGTTTCTCATGATAAAAATCTTATTAGTTGAGGATGACCTAGGTCTGTCAAATTCAGTATTTGACTTTTTAGACGATTTTGCGGATGTTATGCAGGTATTTGATGGTGAAGAAGGTCTCTACGAAGCTGAGAGTGGCGTCTATGACTTGATTTTGCTCGATTTGATGTTGCCTGAAAAAAATGGCTTCCAAGTATTGAAAGAATTGCGTGAAAAGGGAATTACGACTCCAGTTCTGATCATGACTGCCAAGGAAAGTTTGGATGACAAGGGACATGGATTTGAACTGGGAGCGGATGATTATCTGACCAAGCCTTTCTACCTAGAAGAACTCAAAATGCGGATTCAGGCCCTTCTCAAACGTTCAGGCAAGTTTAATGAAAATACGCTATCTTATGGAGATATTCTCATCAATTTATCAACAAATACCGTTAAGGTTGAAGATACTACTGTCGAATTGCTGGGGAAAGAGTTCGATTTATTGGTTTATTTCCTTCAAAATCAAAATGTTATTTTGCCTAAGACGCAGATTTTTGATCGTCTATGGGGATTTGATAGTGACACAACGATTTCGGTTGTCGAAGTTTATGTTTCAAAAGTCCGTAAGAAATTAAAAGGAACCACTTTTGCAGAGAATTTGCAAACCTTGCGCAGTGTTGGGTATATTTTAAAAGATGTTCAGTAAACTAAAAAAAACATGGTATGCGGATGACTTTAGTTATTTTATCCGCAACTTTGGTGTCTTCACTCTGATTTTCTCTACCATGACTCTGATTATTTTGCAGGTCATGCATTCGAGTCTCTATACTTCGGTGGATGATAAGCTTCATGGACTAAGTGAAAATCCTCAGGCAGTTATTCAGCTTGCTGTAAATAGGGCAACAGAAGAGATTAAAGATTTAGAGAATGCCGCTACAGATACTAGCAAGACTGAGGTGAAACCCAATGTCAGTTCCAATACGGAAGTCATTCTCTTTGATAAGAACTTTACTCAACTTCTTTCTGGAAATCGATTTTTGGGCTTGGATAAGATTAAGTTAGAGAAAAAAGAACTAGGACATATCTACCAGATTCAGGTTTTTAATAGCTATGGGCAGGAAGAAATCTATCGTATGATTTTGATGGAAACCAATATCAGTTCGGTTTCAACCAATATCAAGTATGCTGCTGTCTTGATAAATACCAGTCAGTTGGAGCAGGCCAGTCAAAAGCATGAGCAATTGATTGTGATTGTGATGGCAAGTTTCTGGATTTTGTCTTTGCTTGCCAGTCTCTATCTAGCTAGGGTTAGTGTTAGGCCCCTGCTTGAGAGCATGCAGAAGCAACAGTCCTTTGTGGAAAATGCCAGTCATGAGTTACGAACTCCACTTGCAGTTTTGCAAAATCGCTTAGAGACCCTTTTCCGTAAGCCGGAAGCTACCATTATGGATGTGAGCGAAAGCATTGCATCGAGTTTGGAAGAAGTCCGAAATATGCGTTTTTTGACGACAAACTTGCTGAACTTAGCTCGGAGAGATGATGGGATTAAGCCGGAGCTTGCAGAAGTTCCAACCAGTTTTTTCAATACGACTTTCACAAACTATGAAATGATTGCTTCGGAAAATGATCGTGTCTTCCGTTTTGAAAATCGGATCCATCGTCCGATTGTGACGGATCAACTTCTCTTGAAGCAGTTGATGACGATTCTCTTCGATAATGCTGTCAAGTATACTGAAGAGGATGGTGAAATTGATTTTCTTATCTCGGCGACCGATCGCAATCTGTATTTACTTGTTTCTGATAATGGAGTCGGTATTTCGACAGAAGATAAGAAGAAAATTTTTGACCGTTTTTATCGAGTGGACAAGGCTAGAACTCGGCAAAAAGGTGGTTTCGGTTTAGGATTATCCCTAGCCAAGCAAATTGTAGATGCGCTAAAAGGAACCATTACTGTCAAAGATAATAAACCAAAAGGAACAATCTTTGAAGTGAAGATAGCCATCCACACACCATCTAAAAAGAAAAAATAAACATATCGCTCCGGATGGGGCGATATGTTTATTTTTTAAGTTTTCGTTTGATAATAGAGCGTTGGATTTTTAAAACAAGTAAGCTGGATACTATTGCTGCAGGTAAGGCAAGCACAGTTGTTAATTTTAATGACAAAAAGATAAAACTAAAGATGGCAATGCAGATACAAAAAACAGCGATATTGACAAAAAATAAAATTTCTTTGAGATTGCTATCAGCTTGTGCTTCAGGTGCATAAGCTTGATAATGAGGAAGTTGCTGGTTTAATTCTTCTTGATAGTCTACCTCATAGGATTGTAATTTTCTTACGGGCATGATTCTCTCCTTAACAGTACATACCTATTTTATCATTTTTTCGGCAGAGAATTATTACAGAAAGGTTACAAAAAGAATAAAGTCCCTTTTCATTTTCAAAGCATGGCTGATTTTGGAGAAATATGGTATAATTTTTCTTATGGAAAAGATTATCATTACAGCAACTGCTGAAAGTATTGAACAAGTTAAACAACTGCTCGAAGCTGGTGTAGACCGTATCTATGTCGGTGAGAAAGATTTTGGCCTTCGTCTGCCAACAACCTTTAGTCATGACCAATTGCGTGAAATCGCTAAGCTGGTTCATGAAGCAGGTAAGGAATTGATTGTTGCAGTCAATGCCCTCATGCACCAAGATATGATGGATCGTATCAAGCCCTTCCTAGACTTTTTGGAAGAAATCAAGACAGACTACATTACGATTGGGGATGCAGGTGTCTTTTATGTGGTCAATCGCGATGGTTATTCCTTTAAGACCATCTATGATGCTTCAACTATGGTGACAAGCAGTCGTCAGATTAACTTCTGGGGACAAAAGGCTGGCGCATCTGAGGCTGTTTTGGCGCGTGAAATTCCATCAGCTGAACTTTTCAAAATGCCAGAGATTTTGGAAATTCCTGCTGAAGTTTTGGTTTATGGAGCTAGTGTTATTCACCATTCTAAGCGTCCTCTCTTGCAAAACTACTATAACTTTACGCACATCGATGATGAAAAGACGCGTAAGCGTGACCTCTTCTTGGCTGAGCCAAGTGACCCAGAGAGCCATTATTCCATTTTTGAAGACAATCATGGGACCCACATCTTTGCCAACAATGACCTTGATTTGATGACAAAATTAACAGAATTGGTAGAGCATGGTTTCACTCACTGGAAACTAGAAGGGCTCTACGCTCCTGGTCAGAACTTTGTTGAGATTGCAAAACTCTTTATCCAAGCGCGTAGCTTGATTCAAGAGGGCAACTTTAGCCATGACCAAGCCTTCTTGCTGGATGAAGAAGTTCGTAAACTTCACCCTAAAAACCGTTTCCTTGATACAGGATTTTATGATTACGATCCTGACATGGTTAAATAAAGTAAATGATTCGTTGAGAGAAGGAAGATGCAAACAGTTCTTCTCTCAATTTTTTGTATTTCTTCACTATTTTAAAAAAATCATCAGGCTAGGATGCTCTGTTTGATGGTTTTTTTAAGGGAAGTGATCTCTTTGAGTTTGAAAATTATCCCATGTTTGCAGGTGCCAAATGGCCCTTTTTTTGGTATAATTTTTTATAATGAAAACGATTGGTAATCGCTATGTTGTGGTGGATTTAGAGGCAACTAGCACAGGTAGTAAGGCTAAAATTATCCAAGTGGGAATTGTTGTGATTGAGGACGGAAAAATCGTCGATCACTATACGACGGATGTCAATCCACATGAACCCTTAGATGCTCATATCAAAGAACTGACAGGACTGACTGATCAACGTCTGGCGCAAGCGCCTGATTTTTCGCAAGTTGCCAGAAAAATCTTTGACTTGGTGGAGGATGGGATTTTTGTAGCCCATAATGTTCAGTTTGATGCCAATCTTTTGGCGGAAAATTTATTTTTTGAAGGCTATGAACTAAGAAATCCTCGTGTTGACACGGTCGAATTGGCCCAGGTCTTTTTCCCTGAACTGGGAAAATATAGCTTGCCTATTTTGTGCCGGGAATTAGGAATTCCTCTAAAGCATGCCCACACAGCCCTTTCAGATGCCCAAGCTACTGCGGAATTACTCTTATTTCTACGGGAAAAGATGGCCCAGCTTCCTAAAGGTCTCTTGGAACGCTTGCTGGAAATGGCTGACGCTCTCTTATATGAGTCCTACTTGGTTATTGAGGAAATTTATCGCAACCAATCTATCCTGACTTCTCCAGACTTGGTCCAAGTTCAAGGATTATATTTCAAGAAAACTGCAGCTCTCTTGGAGTCACGAAAACTATCTCAAGATTTTTCTAAAAATATTTCTCTGTTGAACCTTGAAGTGAGGGAGGAACAAGAAAGTTTTGCTAAAGAGGTTGGCTTGCTATTGAAAGATGAGCCTGTCTCTCTGATTCAAGCGCCGACTGGGATTGGGAAAACTTATGGCTATCTCTTACCCGCTTTGTCCCAAGTGGAAAATCGTCAGATTGTCCTTAGCGTTCCGACAAAGATTCTTCAAAATCAAATCATGGAAGAAGAAGGTAAACGCCTCAAGGAAGTATTCCATACAGATATTCATTCTTTAAAGGGACCACACAATTATCTGAAGTTGGATGCCTTTTATCGTTCCTTGCAGGAAAATGATGAAAATCGCTTATTTAGACGTTTTAAAATGCAACTCTTGGTTTGGTTGACAGAGACAGAGACAGGAGATTTGGATGAGATTGGTCAACTCTACCGTTACCAACATTTTCTGACAAACCTTCGTCATGATGGGAATTTATCATCCCAGAGTTTATTTGTGACGGAAGATTTTTGGAAACGTAGTCAAGAAAGGGCACAAAACTGCAATCTTTTAGTGACCAATCATGCCTATCTTGTAACCAGACTTGAAGATAATCCTGAATTTGTCAGTGACCGTTTATTGATTATTGATGAAGTTCAAAAGATTTTGTTGGCTCTAGAAAATCTGCTTCAAGAGACCTACGATATCCAGTCTATTATTGATTTGCTTGATAAGGCTTTACTGGAGGAGCAAAATAAGGTCCAGCAACGAATACTAGAAAGTATTCGCTTTGAGTGCCTCTACTTGATAGAACAATTTCAGTCTGGAAAATCTAAGAAAAATATCTTAGATTCTCTTGCCAATCTCCACCAGTATTTTTCAGAATTAGAAGTAGAAGGCTTTGAGGAGTTGGTTCGTTATTTTACAGCTGACCGAGATTACTGGCTTGAAGCAACTGAAACGAATCAAAAGAAAATTCAGATTTCTTCTACTAAATCAGGCCGTATTCTTCTATCTTCCTTAGTGCCTGATTCATGCCAAGTCTTGGGAGTATCGGCTACTCTTGAGATTAGTCAAAGAGTTTCTTTGGCAGACCTGTTAGGCTATCCTGAAGCCAAATTTCTTAAGATTGAAGCTGGTAAAAAACAGGATCAAGAAGTGGTCTTGGTCAAGGATTTTCCCTTGGTAACAGAAACCTCCTTAGAAGTTTATGCCAGAGAGGTAGCTGATTTACTAGTGGAAATTCGAGCTTTCCAGCAACCGATTTTAGTTCTCTTTACCGCTAAAGATATGCTTCTAGCAGTATCGGATTTACTTCCAGTTAGCCACTTGGCCCAGTATAAAAATGGGGATGTTCATCAGCTAAAGAAACGCTTTGAAAAAGGTGAACAACAAATCCTGCTTGGTGCAGCAAGTTTCTGGGAGGGAGTTGATTTTTCAAGCCATCCTTTTGTGATTCAAGTTGTACCGAGGCTTCCTTTCCAAAATCCTCAAGAACCCTTGACGAAAAAGATTAATCAAGAACTGAATCAAGAAGGGAAAAATGCCTTTTATGATTATCAATTGCCCATGGCCATTATTCGTTTAAAACAGGCTTTGGGAAGAAGTATGAGACGCGAACACCAACGTTCCTTAACTCTTGTTTTGGATAGGAGAATTGTCGGAAAGCGATATGGCAAACAGATAGTAGCATCTCTAGCAAAAGAAGCTACTGTTAATACCGTCTCTCGATCCGAAGTTGATGAGGCTGTTGATAAATTTTTAAATGAACTTTGATAAATAGTATTGTATGAAAGTATAAGGTTAGTGTATATGAAACGTTCTCTCGACTCTAGAGTCGATTATAGTTTGCTATTGCCAGTATTTTTTCTACTGGTTATTGGCGTGGTGGCTATCTATATAGCTGTTAGTCATGATTATCCAAACAATATTCTGCCCATTTTAGGGCAGCAGGTCGCCTGGATCGCCTTGGGGCTTGTGATTGGTTTTATCGTCATGCTCTTTAATACAGAATTTCTTTGGAAGGTGACCCCCTTTCTATATATTTTAGGCTTGGGACTTATGATCTTGCCGATTGTCTTTTATAATCCAAGCCTAGTTGCATCAACGGGTGCCAAAAACTGGGTATCGGTAAATGGTGTTACCTTGTTCCAACCGTCAGAATTTATGAAAATCTCCTATATCCTCATGTTGGCCCGTGTGATTGTCCAGTTTACCAAAAAACATAAGGAATGGAGACGCACGGTTCCGCTGGACTTTTTGTTAATTTTTTGGATGATTCTCTTTACTATTCCAGTACTAGTTCTTTTAGCACTTCAAAGTGACTTAGGGACGGCTTTGGTTTTTGTAGCCATTTTCTCAGGAATCGTTTTATTATCAGGGGTTTCTTGGAAAATTATTATTCCAGTATTTGTGACTGCTGTAACAGGAGTTGCTGGTTTCTTAGCCATCTTTATTAGCAAGGACGGACGAGCTTTTCTTCACCAGATTGGAATGCCGACCTACCAAATCAATCGGATTTTGGCTTGGCTCAATCCCTTTGAGTTTGCCCAAACAACGACTTACCAGCAGGCTCAAGGGCAGATTGCCATTGGGAGCGGTGGCTTATTTGGTCAAGGTTTTAATGCTTCTAATCTGCTTATCCCAGTTCGAGAGTCGGATATGATTTTCACGGTCATTGCAGAAGATTTTGGCTTTATTGGCTCTGTCTTTGTTATCGCCCTTTATCTCATGTTGATTTATCGTATGTTGAAGATTACTCTCAAATCAAATAACCAGTTCTACACCTATATTTCCACAGGTTTGATTATGATGTTACTCTTCCACATCTTTGAGAATATCGGCGCTGTGACGGGCTTGCTTCCTTTGACGGGGATTCCACTGCCTTTCATTTCGCAAGGAGGATCAGCTATTATCAGTAATTTGATTGGTGTTGGCTTGCTTTTATCGATGAGTTACCAGACTAATCTAGCTGAAGAAAAGAGCGGAAAAGTCCCATTCAAACGGAAAAAGGTTGTATTAAAACAAATTAAATAAGGAGAAAATCATGGTAAAAGTAGCAGTTATGTTGGCTCAGGGCTTTGAAGAAATTGAAGCTTTGACAGTTGTGGATGTCTTGCGTCGGGCAAATATTACTTGTGATATGGTTGGTTTTGAAAAGCAAGTAACGGGTTCGCATGCAATCCAAGTAAGAGCAGATCGTGTCTTTGATGGAGATTTATCAGACTATGATATGATTGTCCTTCCTGGCGGAATGCCTGGTTCTGCACATTTGCGTGATAATCAGGCTTTGATTAAAGAATTGCAAATCTTCGAACAAAAAGGAAAGAAATTGGCAGCCATTTGTGCGGCGCCGATAGCCCTCAATCAAGCAGGGCTATTGAAAAACAAGGAATACACTTGTTATGACGGTGTTCAAGAGCAAATCCTTGATGGTCGATATGTCAAGGAAACAGTAGTGGTAGATGGTCACTTGACAACCAGTCGAGGTCCCTCTACAGCCCTTGCCTTTGCCTATGAGTTGGTGGAGCAATTAGGAGGAGACGCAGAGACTTTACGAACAGGAATGCTCTATCGAGATGTCTTTGGTAAAAATCAGTAAAACGGGAGTTATTCTCTCGTTTTTTATATTGAAAACTCAGGGAAATCATCGCTTTTTTAACGAAAAAATGGTATAATAAAAGCTATGAAATATCACGATTATATCTGGGATTTAGGTGGAACTTTACTGGATAATTATGAAACTTCAACAGCTGCATTTGTTGAAACATTGGCACTGTATGGTATCACACAAGACCATGACAGTGTTTATCAGGCTTTAAAGGTTTCTACTCCTTTTGCGATTGAGGCATTCGCTCCCAATTTAGAGAATTTTTTAGAAAAGTACAAGGAAAATGAAGCCAGAGAGCTTGAACACCCGATTTTATTTGAAGGAGTTTCTGACTTATTGGAAGACATTTCAAATCAAGGTGGCCGTCATTTTTTGGTCTCTCATCGAAATGATCAGGTTTTGGAAATTTTAGAAAAAACCTCTATAGCAGCTTATTTTACAGAAGTGGTGACTTCTAGCTCAGGTTTTAAGAGAAAACCAAGTCCAGAGTCCATGATTTATTTAAAAGAAAAATATCAAATTAGTTCAGGCTTTGTCATTGGTGATCGACCGATTGATATCGAAGCAGGACAAGCTGCTGGACTAGCTACCCACTTGTTTACCAGTATCGTGAATTTAAGACAAGTATTAGACATGTAAGAAAAAGGAAAAAGATGACAGAAGAAATCAAAAATCTGCAGGCACAGGATTATGATGCCAGTCAAATTCAAGTTTTAGAGGGCTTAGAGGCTGTACGTATGCGTCCAGGGATGTATATCGGATCAACCTCAAAAGAAGGTCTTCACCATCTAGTCTGGGAAATTGTTGATAACTCAATCGACGAGGCCTTGGCAGGATTTGCCAACCATATTCAAGTTTTTATTGAGCCAGATGATTCCATTACTGTTGTCGATGATGGGCGTGGTATCCCAGTCGATATTCAGGAAAAAACAGGCCGTCCTGCCGTTGAGACCGTCTTTACGGTTCTTCACGCTGGAGGAAAGTTCGGCGGTGGTGGCTACAAGGTTTCAGGTGGTCTTCACGGAGTAGGGTCGTCAGTAGTTAATGCCCTTTCCACTCAATTAGACGTTCATGTCCATAAAAACGGTAAAATTCATTACCAAGAATACCGTCGTGGTCATGTTGTCGCAGACCTTGAGGTGGTTGGGGATACAGATAGAACTGGAACAACAGTTCATTTCACACCAGACCCAGAAATCTTCACTGAAACAACAACTTTTGATTTCGATAAATTAAATAAACGGATTCAAGAGTTGGCCTTTCTAAATCGCGGCCTTCAAATTTCAATTACAGATAAGCGTGAAGGTTTGGAACAAACCAAGCATTACCATTATGAAGGTGGGATTGCTAGTTACGTTGAATATATCAACGAGAACAAGGATGTAATCTTTGATACACCAATTTACACAGACGGTGAGATGGATGATATCACAGTTGAGGTAGCCATGCAGTACACAACTGGTTACCATGAAAATGTCATGAGTTTCGCCAATAATATTCATACCCATGAAGGTGGAACGCATGAACAAGGTTTCCGTACAGCCTTGACACGTGTCATCAACGATTATGCTCGTAAGAATAAGTTACTGAAAGACAATGAAGACAATCTAACTGGGGAAGATGTCCGCGAAGGATTAACTGCAGTTATCTCAGTTAAACACCCAAATCCACAGTTTGAAGGACAAACTAAGACAAAACTGGGAAACAGCGAAGTAGTCAAGATTACCAATCGCCTCTTTAGTGATGCCTTCTCCGATTTCCTCATGGAAAATCCACAGATTGCCAAGCGCATCGTGGAAAAAGGAATTTTGGCTGCCAAGGCTCGTGTGGCTGCCAAGCGTGCACGTGAAGTCACTCGTAAAAAATCTGGTTTGGAAATTTCCAACCTTCCAGGGAAACTAGCAGACTGTTCTTCTAACAATCCTGCTGAAACAGAACTCTTCATCGTCGAAGGAGATTCAGCTGGTGGATCAGCAAAATCTGGTCGTAACCGTGAATTTCAAGCAATCCTTCCAATTCGCGGTAAGATTTTGAACGTTGAAAAAGCTAGCATGGATAAGATTCTTGCTAACGAAGAAATTCGTAGTCTTTTCACAGCCATGGGAACAGGATTTGGCACAGAATTTGATGTTTCGAAAGCCCGTTACCAAAAACTCGTTTTGATGACCGATGCCGATGTCGATGGAGCCCACATTCGTACCCTTCTTTTGACCTTGATTTATCGTTATATGAAACCAATCCTAGAAGCTGGTTATGTTTATATTGCCCAACCACCAATCTATGGTGTCAAGGTTGGAAGCGAGATTAAAGAATATATTCAGCCAGGAGCAGATCAAGAAATTAAACTCCAAGAAGCCTTGGCTCGCCATAGTGAAGGACGTGCCAAACCAACCATTCAGCGTTATAAAGGTCTGGGTGAAATGGATGATCACCAATTATGGGAAACAACCATGGATCCCGAACATCGCTTGATGGCTAGAGTTTCTGTGGACGATGCTGCAGAAGCAGATAAAATCTTTGATATGTTGATGGGGGATAGAGTAGAGCCTCGTCGTGAGTTTATCGAAGAAAATGCTGTCTATAGTACACTGGATGTCTAAAAAATCGGGAGAAGTAGTTCCCTTGGTCTAAAAAATATGATATAATCATTACGATTGTTTCAAGTAAAAAAGGAGTTTGATATGTCTAATGGACAACTAATTTATTTAATGGTTGCAATTGCAGTCATTTTAGTTCTGGCTTATGTAGTGGCAATCTTTCTACGTAAGCGAAACGAGGGAAGATTAGAGGCGCTAGAAGAAAGAAAAGAAGAACTATACAATCTTCCAGTAAATGACGAAGTAGAAGCTGTAAAAAATATGCACTTGATTGGACAAAGTCAAGTGGCTTTCCGTGAATGGAATCAAAAATGGGTCGATTTATCTCTCAACTCTTTTGCCGATATTGAAAATAATCTCTTTGAAGCAGAAGGCTATAACCATTCATTTCGTTTTCTCAAGGCCAGTCATCAAATTGACCAAATTGAGAGTCAAATTACTTTGATTGAAGAAGATATTGCTGAAATTCGCAATGCTTTGGCAGACTTAGAGAAGCAAGAATCTAAAAATAGTGGTCGTGTTCTTCATGCTTTGGATTTATTTGAGGAACTTCAGCATAGAGTTGCTGAAAATTCAGAACAGTATGGTCAAGCCTTGGATGAAATTGAAAAACAATTAGAAAATATCCAATCTGAATTTTCACAATTTGTAACCTTGAATTCATCGGGTGACCCAGTAGAAGCTGCTGTGATTTTGGATAATGCTGAAAATCATATCTTGGCTTTGACACATATTGTTGATCGTATACCAGCAATTGTAACAACATTATCTAAAGAGCTACCAGATCAACTAGAAGATTTAGAAGATGGTTATCGTAAACTAATTGATGCTAATTATCATTTTGTTGAAACGGATATTGAAGCACGTTTCCACTTGCTTTATGAAGCATTCAAGAAAAACCAAGAGAATATTCGCCAGTTGGAATTGGATAATGCCGAATATGAGAATGGACAGGCACAAGAGGAAATCAATGCCTTGTATGATATTTTTACTCGAGAAATTGCTGCTCAGAAAGTAGTGGAAAATCTACTTGCAACTCTTCCAACTTACCTTCAACATATGAAAGAGAATAATACTTTATTGGGAGAAGATATTGCACGTTTGAGTAAGACCTATTTACTTCCTGAGACAGCTGCAAGCCATGTTCGTCGTATTCAGACAGAATTAGAGAGTTTTGAGGCAGCTATTGTTGAGGTAACTTCAAATCAAGAAGAACCAACCCAAGCTTATTCAGTTCTTGAAGAAAATCTTGAGGATTTACAAACTCAACTAAAAGATATTGAAGATGAGCAAATTTCAGTTAGTGAGCGCCTGACACAAATTGAGAAAGATGATATCAATGCACGTCAAAAGGCAAATGTTTATGTCAATCGTCTCCATACTATCAAGCGATACATGGAAAAACGCAATCTGCCAGGTATTCCACAAACTTTCTTGAAGTTATTCTTTACGGCAAGCAATAATACCGAGGATTTAATGGTTGAGTTAGAACAGAAAATGATTAACATTGAATCTGTTACCCGAGTTCTTGAAATTGCAACGAATGATATGGAAGCTTTAGAAACGGAAACTTATAATATTGTGCAGTATGCAACCTTGACAGAGCAACTATTGCAATATTCTAACCGCTACCGCTCATTTGATGAACGTATTCAAGAAGCATTTAACGAAGCTTTAGATATTTTTGAAAAAGAATTTGATTATCACGCTTCATTTGACAAGATTTCTCAAGCATTGGAAGTGGCAGAGCCTGGTGTAACCAACCGCTTTGTTACCTCATATGAAAAAACACGTGAAACGATTCGTTTTTAATAAAAGAAAAAGATTTGATTGTGTGAGAAGCAGAATCAAATCTTTTTCTATAGTAGTATCGTGAGCAAAAGGATTCAAAATTATAAAAACGCATAATAGCGGGTGTAGAACTCTTGCTACTATGCGTTTTATTATGGAAAGACTTATTGGACTTTCGCTCAAGTCGAGTTTTTACTCAATTTCCTTACTTGATTGGGATTGAAATTCCAATCAATTTCTCTGAGTAGAGTGTCTTGATATTGGCTTCATCAATAGAGTCCTTATCAATTTTACGTTTCAAGAAAAATTCTTGAATGGTTTCGATTTCAGGCTCACGAATAGCACGGTGTTTGTTTGAGATGAGGATTTCATAGTGAAGCGGAGCTTGGGTAAAAATAACATCTGTATTCCCTGCAGAATAAACCTCAACAAGGGTTGCATCTGTACTTTCTAGCTGGCTTTTTACAAGTTGCGAGTGTGAGTTTGTCGTATTGATAAGCTTCATAACATTTCCTCCGATTTTCTAATTCTATTATAGCACTTTTTAAATAAAGTCGCTTGATTTATACTCAATGAAAATCAAAGTGCAAATTAGGAAGCTAGCCGCAGGTTGCTCAAAACAGTGTTTTGAGGTTGTGGATAGAACTGACAGAGTCAGTATCGTATACCTACGGTAAGGCGACGTTGATGTGGTTTGAAGAGATTTTCGAAGAGTATTAGTCAATCTTATGCTGTTTTTTCCAAGATTGGATGGCCCATTTATGGCTACCACGTTTAAGATTTTCAATAGCCTCATCAATAGGGAACCAAGCAATATGATTAAAGTCTTCTAGTGGCTTTTGCACTTCTTTGAAAGAAGTCGCTTCATAGAGGTAAGCAGGATTGTAGTAGTAGGTGTCACGGTGACGAGAGTAGAAATATTCGTCAGCTTGTCCGTAATAAGTACCAATTTCAGCTGTGAAGCCAAGCTCTTCAATCAATTCACGCTTTAGGGCTTCCTGATGATTTTCACCTGCTTCAATTTCTCCACCTGGTAAGAACCAAGCACCATTAGGAGCTTGAACCAAAACTATTTGTTTTTGTTCAGCGTCAGGGATAACTGCATACACTCCATAGCGTGCAACATAGTCTGTATTCGCTTTTTTTTCTCCGAAAGTTGGGTTTGCCATTGCATTTTCCTCATTATCTAGTATCGTTATTATTATCATAATGGACAAAGGGCAAGCTGTCAAGAAATTACAGTTATTTTAGTAAAAAAGAAGCAGAAAAATTTCATTTTCTACTCCTTTTCTATAGGATTTATTTTTCTTTTTCAGAAGTTTTAACTTCAGCTTTTTTGGCAGATTTAATCTGAATGTTTCCCTTGCTAGTCATAATTGCTTTGAGGTCTTTTTCGCTTGGATTTTCAAGGTAGTAGTCAGTGATTGCGTCCTCAATATAGTCTTGAATAGTACGACGAAGTGGGCGTGCTCCCATTTTTGGATCATAGCCGAGGTCAACCAATTTTTCCTTGACCTTGTCAGTTACATCTAAATGAATGTTGTTGCTAGAAAGGCGCTTGTTAACGTCTGCTAGCATAAGCTCGACAATCTGAAGGAGGTTGTCCTTGCTGAGAGCCTTAAATTCGATAATGCCATCAAAACGGTTCATAAACTCTGGGCTAAAGAAGTTACCGAGTTCACCGAGAACAGAGTTGGTACGTCCTTCTCTAGCAGCCCCAAATCCAACGCTGGCTTCTGCCTTACCTGTACCTGCATTTGAGGTCATGATGATGATGGCATCCTTGAAGCTAACGGTGCGCCCTTGCCCATCTGTCAAACGGCCATCGTCCAAGACTTGAAGGAACATATGCATGACATCTGGATGGGCTTTTTCTACTTCATCCAAGAGAATAAGAGAATAGGGATTGCGGCGAACTTTTTCAGTTAATTGACCAGCCTCATCATAGCCAACATAACCTGGAGGAGCGCCGACCAACTTAGCCACACTATGTTTCTCCATGTATTCACTCATGTCAAAGCGAATCATGCTATCAGCAGAACCAAAGAGTTCGATAGCTAGTTGTTTGGAAAGTTCTGTCTTACCGACACCAGTTGGTCCGACAAAGAGGAAGCTTCCAATTGGGCGGTTAGGGGTACCAAGTCCGACACGATTCCGGCGAATAGCCTTGGCAATCTTATCGACTGCATCATCCTGCCCAATAACATGAGACTTGAGATCTTCGGCTAGATGGATGAGTTGAGATTGTTCTTTCTCTTTCAAATCGCCAACAGGGATATTGGTTTTCTGCTCGATAATGTGCTCAATGGTTTTCTCACTGATGATAGGAGTATCCTGGTCTGTGACCTTTTTCTTTTGCATTTCCTTATATTTGGCAATCTGGTCGCGGAAGTAGGCAGCCTTTTCAAAATCTTCTTCTCGTGTAGCTTGAGACTTGAGATTTTCAGCCTCAATCAAGCGTTGATCAATCACTTTAGGATCGACAAAATTCAAGGTCAAGTTCATCTTAGAACCAGCTTCATCTAGGAGGTCAATGGCCTTGTCAGGCAAGAAGCGATCTTGGATGTAGCGATTGGAAAGAGTTGCAGCTGCTTCAATTGCAGCATCGGTATACTGAACGTGGTGGTAGTCTTCGTATTTCTTTTGAATTCCTTTGAGGATAGTGATTGTTTCTTCCACGGTTGGTTCATCGACTTTAACAGGCTGCATACGGCGCTCTAGGGCAGCATCCTTTTCAATGATACGGTATTCATTGAGAGTAGTAGCACCGACCAGTTGCAGTTCTCCACGAGCAAGGGCTGGCTTGAGGATATTTCCAGCATCCATATTACCATCGCTCGCAGAACCTGCACCAACAATTTCATGGATTTCATCGATAAAGAGGATGATATCCTCACGTTTGCGAATTTCTTCCATGAGTTTTTGCATGCGTTCTTCAAATTGTCCTCGGATACCCGTTCCTTGGACCAGGCTAACCACATCCAGACGGATGACTTGTTTACCTTGGAGTTTATGTGGCACATCGCCATCAACAATTTTCTGAGCTAGACCTTCGACAACGGCAGTTTTTCCGACACCAGGTTCACCGATAAGAACAGGATTATTCTTGGTTCTACGATTGAGAATCTCGATGACACGGATAATCTCATCGTCGCGCCCAATAACGGGATCAATGCCTCCACGACGGGCAATCTCAGTTACGTTGATACCAAATTCTTCCAGCAGGCCTTTTTCTTGGCTTGGTGGTGGAGTTTGAGCGGATCCATGATTTTGAGAACCATAACCGCCATTTCCACCATAACCTCCACCTGATTGGGTTGGGGGAATAGGAGGAGTGTTGTTAGAAGGTCTGAAATTGTTTAGGTCGTTGAAGAAATCACCAAAGGGATCGAAATCACGATTGTTCAAATCTGTCATTCCTTTAAAGAGGCTATTGTTAGGATCTGTTTTGATAATCTTATAGCAGCTTTGACAGAGGTCAATTTGTTTTTGCTTTCCATTGAGATTGGTGTAAAGATGAATTGTTGAGTCGTTGATTTTACAGTTTTGACAAAGCATACATCTACCTCATTTCTTTCTTTAGCTTGACCTGTTTAAAGGTCAAAAATAGTCAAATTTCTATACTTTCATTATAACAGGATTGGGGTGTAAAGCAAGTAAAAAGATTGCAGCTTTGAGAAGTTGTTATAATGAAAATTTTTGTGAATTTGGACTATAAAAAAATCCTATTTGTGAGACAAAAAGGATTTTGGTTAGACATGCAGGGTGTAATCCCAGCTTGTTTTGTATTAGTAAAGGAGTTCGTAAATCTCCATTGCAATCAAGTCAATGCTATCAAACGTATACGTTTCGCGAGCTTCTACATCACGAAGGGTAAAGATTGAGCCGTTTTCTTCGTCGTGGCTGTATGCAACTTCTGCAACAACAACTCCTTCGCGTTCAAAATTACGTTTTAAATTTCCGCCATCGTTTGCCATTGCTTCAAGGCGGTTGATGATTCTAACCAAATGTGATTCCATTTTGATTCTCCTTCATTTCTTATCGTTACTATTTTACCATAAAGGAGGCCAAATTGACTAGAAAAAACTAAGATTTCTCGCTAATTCTACCAGCTTAAAGTTTTTTTGAATAAATCGGATAAAAAGTTTGAATTTTAATTCAATACATGTTATAATCATACAGTATTCTATTTTAGAAAGCAGTGTGACTATGAATTTTTCTTTTTTACCTAAGTATTTACCTTATTTTAACTATGGGGCTGTTGTGACGGTTCTCATTTCTATCTGTGTTGTCTTTTTGGGAACTATTTTGGGTGTTGTCTTGGCTTTTGGGCAACGTTCAAAGTTTAAACCGCTTGTTTGGCTCGCCAACTTGTACGTTTGGATTTTCCGTGGGACACCGATGATGGTTCAGATTATGATTGCCTTTGCTCTTATGCACATCAATGCTCCGACTATTCAGGTTGGAATTTTAGGTGTTGATCTTTCTCGTCTGATTCCAGGGATTTTGATTATTTCTATGAACAGTGGTGCTTATGTTTCTGAGACTGTTCGTGCCGGAATCAATGCAGTTCCAAAAGGTCAGCTAGAGGCGGCTTATTCGCTAGGGATTCGTCCTAAAAATGCTATGAGATATGTGATTTTGCCACAAGCAATCAAAAATATTTTGCCAGCATTGGGGAACGAATTTATCACCATTATCAAGGACAGCTCCCTCTTATCAGCTATTGGTGTTATGGAGTTGTGGAACGGGGCTACAACAGTTTCTACAACAACCTATCTACCTTTAACACCACTTTTATTTGCAGCCTTTTATTACTTGATTATGACTTCTATTTTGACAGTAGCCTTGAAAGCTTTTGAAAAACGTATGGGACAAGGAGATAAGAAATAATGACAGAAACCTTGATAAAAATTGAAAATTTACATAAATCATTTGGAAAGAATGAAGTATTGAAGGGCATCAACCTTGAGATTAAAAGAGGAGAAGTTGTCGTTATCATCGGTCCTTCAGGGAGCGGGAAATCTACCTTGCTTCGCTCTATGAATTTGTTGGAAGAAGCAACCAAGGGGAAGGTTATCTTTGAGGGAGTCGATATTACGGACAAGAAGAATGACCTATTTGCCATGCGTGAGAAGATGGGCATGGTTTTCCAACAATTTAACCTCTTTCCTAATATGACTGTGATGGAAAATATCACCTTGTCACCTATCAAAACCAAAGGTGAGAGCAAGGCAGTTGCTGAGAAGAGAGCTCAGGAACTTTTGGAAAAAGTTGGTTTACCAGATAAGGCAACTGCTTATCCACAGAGTTTGTCAGGTGGGCAGCAACAACGGATTGCCATCGCGCGTGGGTTGGCCATGGAACCTGATGTCTTGCTTTTTGACGAGCCGACTTCAGCCTTGGACCCTGAAATGGTAGGTGAGGTGCTGGCTGTTATGCAAGACTTAGCCAAGTCAGGAATGACCATGGTTATCGTAACACATGAAATGGGATTTGCTCGTGAGGTGGCAGACCGTGTCATCTTTATGGCAGACGGTGTGGTTGTTGAAGATGGAACACCTGAACAGATTTTTGAACAAACCCAAGAACAACGGACTAAAGACTTCTTGAGTAAGGTTTTATAAGTTAGCTTTGTTAAGCTCTCTGTAGCTAACTTTAGATATAAAATATAGATTAGTGAAAAGCTCGACCAGAGCTTTTTCTTATAGTTTGAAACTATAGGATTGCCTAGAAAAGAAGTGTTAGAGGGTACTAGCAGTTTTTGGTATAATGGAAGATATTTGAAAGAAAAGAGAAGTGATATGACACAGATTATTGATGGGAAAGCTTTAGCGACCAAATTGCAGGGGCAGTTGGCTGAAAAGACTGAAAAATTAAAGGAAGAAACAGGTCTAGTGCCTGGTTTGGTAGTGATTTTGGTTGGGGACAATCCAGCCAGCCAAGTCTACGTTCGCAACAAGGAGAGGTCAGCTCTTGCGGCTGGTTTCCGTAGCGAAGTAGTGCGAGTTCCAGAGACCATTACGCAAGAGGAATTGTTAGACTTGATTGCCAAATACAATCAAGATTCAGCTTGGCATGGGATTTTGGTTCAGTTGCCATTACCAAAACACATTGATGAAGAGGCGGTTCTATTGGCTATTGATCCAGAAAAGGATGTGGATGGGTTCCATCCCTTAAACATGGGGCGTCTCTGGTCTGGTCATCCAGTCATGATTCCTTCGACACCTGCAGGAATTATGGAAATGTTCCATGAATATGGGATTGACTTGGAAGGTAAAAATGCGGTCGTCATCGGTCGTTCTAATATCGTTGGAAAACCCATGGCTCAGCTTCTTTTGGCCAAGAATGCTACAGTTACCTTGACTCACTCACGGACTCATAATCTTGCCAAGGTGGCTACTAAAGCAGATATTCTTGTGGTCGCAATCGGTCGTGCTAAGTTTGTGACTGCTGACTTTGTCAAACCAGGTGCGGTAGTCATTGACGTTGGGATGAACCGAGATGAAAATGGGAAGCTCTGTGGGGATGTGGATTATGAGGCAGTTGCCCCACTTGCTAGCCATATTACGCCAGTTCCTGGAGGTGTAGGTCCTATGACCATTACTATGCTAATGGAGCAAACCTATCAGGCAGCACTTCGAACATTGGATAGAAAATAAGAGAAAATTCGCTGAAGAGAGTGTGTTTTCTATAGCTATATCTTATACTCATCTGTTTTCAAAAAGCATTCTAGTCCATCGCCGATTAACGATGGACTTTATCATTTCCTTCTCCATTCCTTGTATGACATCTTCCAAAGTTCGAAAGGCTTTATTCTTAAATCCACGTTTACGAATCTCTTTCCACACTTATTCAATGGGGTTCATCTCTGGTGTGTGTGGAGGAATAAATGCAAAGCCAATATTAGTCGGAATCTTTAAGGTACTTGATTTATGCCATATAGCATTGTCTATGACAAGTAAAAGATAATCATCTGGATAAACTTGTGAAAGCTCTTCTAAAAAGGCGTTCATCCACTAGACTTCCTGCGAAACAAAAATATGATACAATAGAATTATGAAGCAAGTAAACAATTAACTGATGTTCGGTTTAAGCGCCTTATTGGTGTTCAGCGTACTACTTTTGAAGAGATGTTAGCTGTGTTAAAAACAGCTTATCAACTTAAACACGAAAAAGGTGGACGAAAACCTAAATTAAGCCTAGAAGACCTTCTTATGGCCACTCTTCAATACACGCGAGAATACCGCACTTATGAACAAATTGCGGCTGATTTTGGCATTCACGAAAGCAACTTAACCCGTTGGAGTCAATGGGTTGAAGTGATTCTTCTTCAAAGTGGTTTTACGATTTCAAAAACTCACCTTAGTGCTGAGGATACGGTGATTGTGGATGCAACAGAGGTAAAAATCAATCGTCCTAAAAAAACAATTAGAGAATTATTCTGGTAAAAAGAAATGCCATGCTATGAAGGTTCAGGCGATTGTCACAAGCCAAGGGAGAATTGTTTCTTTGGATATTGCAGTGAACTATTGCCACGATATGAAGTTGTTCAAAATGAGTCGCAGAAACATCGGACAAGCTGGTAAAATCTTGGCAGACAGTGGTTATCAAGGGATCATGAAGATGTATTCACAAGCGCAAACTCCGAGAAAATCAAGCAAACTTAAGCAACTAACTCTTGAAGATAAATCCTATAATCATGTGCTATCTAAAGAAAGAATCAAGGTTGAGAATATTTTTGCCAAAGTAAAAACGTTTAAAATGTTTTCGACAACCTATCGAAATCGACGTAAACGCTTCGGATTACGAATGAATTTAGTTGCTGCTATTATCAACTGTGAACTAGGATTTTAGTTTTGTAGGAAGTCTAATAAAATATATGAATTTGTGGAAGGTGAAAGAAAATCATACCCTGGTGAAATATGTTTTAAAAAATGTGATATCGACCTGTGCGATGTATTGATATTTAACAAAATCGTGGGTGAAGGACGGTTTAATGGAAAGTCTATTGGTTTACAACAATTTATAGATGAATATACAGACTCAGAATTTGAAATCATTATTGAAGGCTATTATGGCAACACAACTACATATACAGGATGGCTGCGGGAAGATGGGAAACGACCAGTGTCGGCAATTATGTATGTTTGGAACAGCGGAGATATGGTGTATAACGTAAAAAATAAATGATTAAAAAAACAATTTAATAAAGGAGAAAAGCTCATGAACAAATTTGAGAAGAGAAAATTGTTACAAGAATATCAAGTCAAATAAATGGAAGAATTTGAAGAGAACTTACCGATGGAAAAGAAATTATTTTATGAATTATTTGATTATCTAAATGATAAATCAGAAACGGTAGAGTGTAATCACGATTTTTCTTTAACAAATGAGTTTTTGAAAGATAAAAATGCGGATATTGAAAAGGTTATAGAATTTTTGCGAGAAAATGGTGCTGGTTGTGATTGTGAAGTGATTTTTAATGTTGAGGAAAAGTTTGAAGAATAAAATGTTTGTATTAGAAATAGACAGGTAAATTTACTTAAATTGCAAGTAGAAAGGTGATTGTCATGAAAGAACTGCAAAGTGAATTGTTTTCAAATTTAACAATCCCAGAAGATGAAGATTTTGGACTTTATGAAACTGTGCCAAAGGGCTTTGATAATGAAGTGTCTTTGTTTATTAGCAAAGACACAATCACGAATGATACTGCTCTGAAAAAAGCAGGGGAATTTTTTGACAAGGCTGTTTACTGGAATACATATTGCCGAAAACTTTTCATCGAAAATAGCGCAGACAGTGATGTAGAAGAATATTTTGCGTTTTTTGAAGAAGAAGTGCCAGAGGTATTTGAAGCATACAAGACGAAAACTCTTATTCTTCCAGACAAGGTAAATCTTTTGCAATTCGAAGGCATGGCAAGCCATGGCTTTGAAGATGAACAAACATTTGTGGTGGATTTTACATTAGGCTACGACCAGATATTATGTGTTGAGTTTCACTCTGATTTTGAATATAGCAACATTGCGTGGGAAAGCTAATGCGTATAAGATGAAGTTCAACAATTCCAGTTTGTCCAATTGAATAGAACAATTTTAGAAACAGTAAATCACAAAGGTTTGCTGTTTTTTCTTATTTATTTTCCCACAAACATTTTACACTAACAAACTCTAAAATGTTATAATTTTCAATGTATTGCAATAATGTACAATGAGTGAATTAACCGTTATGGGATAGTGGTTACTATGATACTTAAATACAGTTAAGAAAAAGCTAGTAGTAGCGTACCTATAATGAAGTAGAATAACAAAAAAGCATGCTATAATTATAACGAATGCATAATTTATAGTAAGAATACAATAGCGAATATCGCTTGACAATTAGTTATAATAGATATACGATTTAGTCATTAGGTTAGTTCAGGAAACATATGAGGCTTTGGGTATCTGAAACATTTTGTAGAAATGATGACGTATTTAATAACGATATAATAATTAAGGGAGAAAACAAAATGAGAGTACCAACTTATATTAAAGAAGAAAATTACAATATAATAAATATAGATGATACATTTACAAGTATTAGTATTTGCAACAAATTAGAAAGTGGAGATACCAACGAACTGTATGAAATTTATTTTTATGGTTCACTTTTTGAAGAATATATGATTTGTGGTATGTATGATGAAAAAAATGAGATTAGCGATCCTTGCATGATAGTAGCAAAATATATACATACAGGAAAAGAAATTCTACTCTATGATGAAGCTAGATATGGATACAACCCTATGTTCTGTGATGAGATAAATTTAGAAGATATCAAAAAACGTCCACTTTCTAAATTAGAAATTCCAAACTCTAAAATTGAAATAGATTTTACCTATAGCATTGATTTTGATGAAGAGAAAGAATATTTTGAATTTGATGAAGATGACTTTACAGAAACTATTAATGGAGAAAAAATTTCTTTTGAAGAAGTGAAGAGAAATGGATTTGATTATATAAAAATTACTGCTATAGACGAACTGGATAACAAAAGAGTTATCTGTGAGTTAGAACTTGCATAAGTTTATTAATTACGAGAGATAAAATATGAAACCAACGAAAGAAGAATTTAGAAAATTAAGTAATGAAGACAAGTTGAAATGTATTCAAATATAGAGGAGACAAATGAAATGGGTGAAACACAAAAGAAATTAACATACGCAAAGATTACCATAGAAAATATTAAAAGTTTAGATGAAAACTCTTATTTTGATATTGTTGATCCAATGTGGGAAGCAATTAGTATTTATGATGGATATGATGAATATATTCAATCAGCGCAGACTTTCACTTTAGAGCAAAGATATTTATTAGCCATTACTTGGTATTTTGCAGAAGTAAGTAATGGAGGTCATTACCAGTTTTTATATAATCCTACAGGGATAGTTTGGGAAGATGCGATAAAAGGTTTCAAACATTTTGGAATGAACGAATATGCAGGTAATTTTCAAAAAGTTGTAGACTATTGTGGTGGGACAATATCTTTTGGTAAAGAAGAAAGATACCATATGCTAGAAATATTGGAAGAAAAATACGGAGAGGAATTTTTTAAGATTTTAGGTGAAGCCGATGATTTCATTTACGATTATGAAGGTGAAGAAAACGAACTAAACTACATCAAATCTCATCCTGAAAAGTTTGTATTTGAAGGAGAATACGAGAGCTTTTACAATCGGCGCTAAAAAAGAAAAAAATATTCTAAAAAATTGAGAGGTGCTTAAGTGAAGAATCTTTAGCATGTGAAAAAGAGAAATCATTAGAGAAATGCTTGATGGAGGAAATAGACAAACGATATGGATGAAGTATTTGAATGGTTAAAAGCATATTATCAGTATGTGCTGATAGCAGGCGGATTAATATTTTTAATCGGTGCTATAAGAGATTGGAAATGGGTATATCAAGCTACAGTCGGAGATAAAGCAAGACACGCATTTATTTTTGAAGTGTGGGGTGATAAAGGATATAGAGTCTTTATAGGAATATGTGGATTGTTGCTTACGATTTGTGGTGTTGTTTTTTTAATGTTAGATAAACGATAAAAGTGGAGGTAACTTAACATGAAATGGAATTCAGAAAATCGCGAAGAATTTTTTGCGTATATAGAAAAGCTTATAGATGAAGATAAATATACAGAATGTATCACAGCGTTGGAAAACATCCCTATGGAAGAACGGGATTACAAAGTATGGTATCAGATTGCTCGTACCTATCAAAACTTCGCGATTGTCGGCAATGATGATAAAGGAACACCTAGTTTTATTGGCGATAAATTTTTATTAAAATCTATAGATATTTTGAATTCGGTTAGAGAAGAGGGGAAAGATAAGGCTGAATGGAACATGCGTATGGCGTATGCTTATCAATATTTGACTCATGAGGAAGAAAAAGCGATTCCTTATGCCTTGCGTTGGGCGGAGTTAGATCCTGAGGAAGAGAATGCGTTGGAAGTAGTAAAAGAGTGTAAAGAAGAAATAGAAAAAAGAGCTTTAAGAGCCAATGTGGCTACTGAGAAAGTAATCTATCAAGAAACTGCCGAAATTGACGAAGACTGGTGTATCTATTTATGCAATGCATTTGCTTACGACTTACCGGCTGTGGTTCGAACCAATTTAGCTCTTATGAATTTTGAATTTACTGCAAACTACCCTAAAAGGCTTCAATTACAAATATTATATAAGAATGCTGATGACAACGGTTTTCCTACAAGAGAAGAAGGGGAGTATGTATATTCTATAGAAGACGCTGTAGTAGAGATTATTGAACAACATGGAGACATGTTAGCAGGCGTTGCGAAATGTGATGAACGGGTACATATTTTTGCCTATGCTAAGAATGAGTTGGGGTACTACGATGAAATTTCTGAGATGATGGCTGAAAAATTCCCTGATTATGCCTATACATTTGCAGCGTTTGAAGATCAGGACTGGGAAATGTATTTTAATGGACTGTATCCTGACAGATATGAATGCCAAAGCATTATGAATATGAGGCTCATCGAGAATATTAAAAGTAATGGTGATAGTATGGTGCCGAGAGTACTCGAACATTGCCTGTTCTTTACAACAGAAGAAAATGGGGAAGCATTTTTAACCAAAGTAATGGAAGACGGTTTTACAAAACTTTCATCAGAAAATCTGAGCAACAATGAAGCTATAGATAAGGAACATCCATATGAACTTGTCATAGGCAGGGAAGATGCTTTTGAAGATATTGATGAAACTGTCTGGTATCTTATGGATCTAGCAGAAGAGTTTGACGGGGAATATGATGGCTGGGCATGCCATATTGTGAAGTAGCGTGAAATAGCACTTTAAAGAGAAGAAGCGAGATGAAAACGTCCTTAAAAATATAGATTTCAACAAGCTCTTTGTTAAATAAGGTTGATGAAAAAATTTTAATAGAAAATAACGATGTTATGTTGTCTCACTTTATTTTACAAATCAGGCGTAAATGATTCAGTGTAAAAAACAATTAAAACTACCTAATTATTGTGATATGATGTCAGTGATATTTTATGTTTTAAAAGGAGAAAAATATGAGTTTTTATAAAAAAGTTATTAACGGATTATTTAATAGTTCAAAGGAAAAAAATGAAGAGTATTCTAAGATTAAAGAAGCACCTCTTGCTTATTGGGAAGAATTTTCACATATGTTAGCTTTAGTACCTAATAATTACTCACTTACAGAAGATATTTTTGAAAATATTAAAGCTATAGATGGTATTGAAATTAAAGAAAAAAGTCTTCCAAGTGAAGATTTCCCTGGACAGATTGTTCTATCATATAAAGGAACTGATTTTGATGTAAGATTCTATCTTGGAGATTTTTATGCAGAAGAAATGTATCAATGGGAATTACAATATTTTACAGAAGAAGAAAAAGAACATATTTTAAATTCAAAGAATGCCTTAATTGTTTATATGAAATTTGAAGGAGATGCTAAAAAATGTTACCATTTACAGCTTAAGCTTGTATATGCTATGGTTCCTGAAATGGTTGCTCTTTGTGATGAAAGTGCTGAAAGAATGTTAAATAAAAAATGGGTTGAATTAGCAGCGAAATCAAATGTACTTCCTTCTCCATCAAGCCTATATACTGTTCAAGCTGTTTGTGATGAGAATGAAGTTTGGTTACATACTCATGGATTATGTAGATGTAATCTTCACGAAATAGAGATATTGGATTCAAATAAGAAAGATTACCAATCATATCATAGCTTACTTTCTAATTACGCTTCTATAATGATAGATGGAAATTATTCTAATGAAGATGAAGAAGAGATACATTTAGGAATGTTTGATGATGGAGAGCCAATAGTCGCTACATCTAAAAAATGGATTGATGCTTTGAAATATTATCCTAATGTTAATATTGGAGGGGTTGAAGACAGAAAAAAATCCCATAATTCTAAAACAAATATAATTTTCCTATATGAAAGTGAAGAAGATTATAATAACAACATTGTAAGTTTACCTTCAAAATTTACAGAAAAGTTTGATAATAACCCATTAATGTTCTTAAGTACTGAAGAAACTGCTAGAATGAGTGATTTAGCTAGAGAAAGATTTTCTTATGTTGAAAGAATGCTTAAGAAAAAACAAGAAGGTAATGAAGATATTACTATTATTATTAAATTAGGACTTGAAACAATAGATGAAGAAGGTAATTTGGATAGTACAAATCTTGAACATATTTGGTTTGAAGCTATTTCTATGGAAGGAGATAGTTTCAAGGCAGTATTGACTCAAGAACCATATCATATTCCAGATTTACATGAAGGTGATGTGGGGACATATTCTATAAATTATGTAAGTGATTGGATGATTTATACTGAAAAAGGTGTAATAAAACCAGAGACTGTATATTTTTTAGATTTATAAGAAAATAAAATAGAGCGTATGATAAAAAGTCTGTAAATTTAAATCAAGCCTTCTATGGTAAAATGGCTCTTTGTCAAATAGGGGTGATGAAACAATCTTAACAGAAAATAACGATGTTTTTTGTCTCATTTTTTTACAACTTGGGTAAGTATAAATAATCGCCTAAAAATAGGATATAATTAGGCGAAACGAAAAGGGGGTAGGCGAATGAGATTTTTTAGTTATGAAAATCTAGCAAGTAGTAAGTGGGATAGTGAAATTATAAATCTTCTTTCACAAATTCATGAGCACAAAGGAAAACAAGAAGTTTTTTTGACACGCAAGCCTGCTGTTTTAGATAAATTAGTAGAGATTGCTAAAATTCAAAGTGTAGCGGATTCTAATAAAATAGAGGGAATTGTTACTACAGCAGTCAGAATAAAAGAGTTAATGAATCAAAAAACAACTCCTAGAAATAGGGATGAAGAAGAAATTCTTGGATATAGAGATGTACTAAATACAATTCATGAAAATTATGAATATATTCCAATCAGCAGTAACTATATTTTGCAACTTCATAGAGAACTATTTAAGTATAGTGAAAAAGGAATTGGTGGTCGATATAAAAATACGCAGAATTCTATTGTGGAAAAAGATAAAGAGGGTAATGCTGTCGAAAGGTTTAAGCCACTATCTCCATATGAAACACCAGGCGCAATTGAGCAAATTTGTAATGAATTGAATATAGCTTTTGACAAAAAAGATGTGGATTCGTTACTTTTAATTCCAATTTTTATTCATGATTTTCTTTGTATTCATCCTTTCAATGATGGGAATGGAAGGATGAGTCGTTTATTAACAACCCTCTTGCTATACAGACAAGGATATGTAATTGGGAAATATATCAGTTTAGAAAGTAAAATAGAAAAAAATAAAGACAGTTATTATATAGCTTTAGAAAAAAGTGGGATAGGTTGGCATGAAAACAAAGAAGATTCTGTGCCGTTTATAAAATATATTCTTAGAACGATATTAGCTGCTTATATTGATTTTGAAGAAAGGGTTGATTATGTAGACGAAAAAGTGCCTACAATTGAACTTGTTAGAAATGCAATTGATAGGAAATTAGGTAAATTTACTAAAAGCGATATGATGGAATTAGTTCCAAGTGTAGGAAAGGCTACAATTGAAAATATGCTTAAGCAATTAACTGAGGAATCGTACATTGAAAGACATGGCAAAGGAAGAGCGACCTTTTATGTAAAAAAGTAGCTAAATAACTAGATTTTAAGGTGAAATTATGAGGAACAGTATGAAGTTTATACACGATAGAAGTAGCAACATTCTTTTCAGCCTTCATGATAGCAGGGTGAAAGAAATCAAATATCACAACGAAACTTTGACGTTAAAAGTTAATAAAATATATGAATTTGTGGAAGGTGAAAGAAAATCATACCCAGGTGAAATATGTTTTAAAAAATGTGATATCGACCTGTGTGATGTATTGATATTTAACAAAATCTTGAGTGAAGGACATTTCAATGGAAAGTCTATTGGTTTACAACAATTTATGGATGAATATACAGATTCAGAATTTGAAATCATTATTGAAGGATATTATGGCAATACAACTACATATACAGGATGGCTTCGGGAAGATGGGAAACGACCAGTGACGGCAATTATGTATATTTGGAATAGCGGAGATATGGTGTATAAGGTAAAAAAATAAACGATTTGAAAAAACAATTTAATAAAGGAGAAAAGCTCATGAACAAGTTAGAGAAGAGAAAATTGTTACAAGAATATCAAGTCAAACAAATGGAAGAATTTGAAGAGAACTTACCGATGGAAAAGAAATTATTTTATGAATTATTTGATTATCTAAATGATAAATCAGAAACGGTAGAGTGTAATCACGATTTTTCTTTAACAAATGAGTTTTTGAAAGATAAAAATGCGGATATTGAAAAGGTTATAGAATTTTTGCGAGAAAATGGTGCTGGTTGCGATTGTGAAGTGATTTTTAATGTTGAGGAAAAGTTTGAAGAATAAAATGTTTGTATTAGAAACAGACTGGTAAATTTGAAGGTGTAAGGAGAAATAGTGATAGATGCAATCAATACATAATATTTTATGTGAAAAACTAAATCCGAGAAGTGGAGTTATCAAAATAAGTAGTTCTAATGATGAAGATAGAATTTATTTCGATATAAGTTGGGAGGGAGATTTCCATTTTATAGTTACTGGTTGGGTGCATTACGGGTGGTATTATGTACAAAGAGATAAACAATGTATATCGCCATCTTATGTTTATCAAAGAATAGATGATAGAGCGTTATCTGTAATGCAACACATTATAGACGAAATTGAAAATGGGAAATATAACAACAAAAAAACTGAAAAAGAAAAAATTAAACAGGTTCTTGAAGAAAGAAATCTAACCTCTTTTATGAACAATACAAAATGGAAAGAACTGATAGATTCCATCATGGAGAACATGAGAGACATCCCGATACAATATAAGACGTTTTTTGATGAAGAAGAGCCTAGCATATATTGGACGATTGATGCTGATGAACATTTTTTATATGAATATGAGAATTGTTGAATGGTTTAAAATTAGAAGTAAATTTGAGAAAGTTCTTGGTCAAGGACGTTTAATTGAGCCAAAGATATGTGTTACTGATAAAAAAACAGAAATAGAGTGTATGCTTAATAAATTTAGTATTCCTTATGAATATGATGATATTGAAAAATGTTTTATTATTTTTGGGTATAGATAATGAAAATTGAAAATTAGAAGTTAAAGGGGTAATTGTTCCATTAAATAGAATAGTTTGTTGTTATACTCCTCTTTATATTAAAATATTCGACTATAAATATGAGGTGCGGTTAGGCTATGAATTAGTTTTTAAATATGATTTTTTTGTATAGCTTTCGGGAAGAATGTGTTGTTATCACTGATAAGTTTTAGCAGCAAGGATGATAAAAATATTCGGATATCACAAATGAAAAAGGCTTGGTCAACGCCTAACCGAAGCGATAAAACAGAAGAGGAAATGTGGAAGTCTTATCAAAAAATTGCAAACTGACAAACTTTTGAGAAACTATGCAATATGGAAGAGATTGCAAATGAATCTGATATAGTAAATAAAAAATCGGAAAATAGTTACCGCCTTATCGCTCTGTACAAAATGATTGGATACGGAGTTACAGGGTTTTATCCTGCCTTGGAAGAAAATAAAGATGAGCTGGAGAGAAAAATCGAAGAATACATTATGTGCTTAAGAACAAATCCCAGTTTGTTGGATTAGTAACTAAATATAAATTTTAAATTTTTTAATTTTTAATAAGGAGGTCTGCGCCTCCTTTTTGTTGTATAATAAAAGTGAGAGGAAAAAAGGATGAAAGTGATTGATCAAACCTTACTAGAAAAAGTCATTATTGAACGTTCTCGTACCAGTCATAAAGGAGACTATGGCCGTCTGCTGTTGCTGGGTGGGACTTATCCTTATGGTGGTGCCATTATCATGGCTACTTTAGCAGCTGTAAAAAGCGGTGCAGGATTGGTGACCGTTGGAACGGACAGGGAAAATATTCCAGCTCTGCACAGCCATTTACCTGAGGCTATGGCCTTTTCTCTTCAAGACCAGCAATTGTTAAAAGAGCAATTGGAGAAGGCAGAAGTTATCTTGCTGGGGCCTGGTTTACGAGACGATGCTTTTGGAGAAAATCTAGTAAAACAAGTCTTTGTTAATTTAAGCCAAAATCAGATTTTGATTGTAGATGGTGGTGCCCTGACCATTCTTTCTAGGACAAGTTTGTCGTTTCCGTCTAACCAGCTTATCCTAACTCCCCACCAAAAAGAATGGGAAAAGCTGTCTGGTATTGCTATTGAAAAGCAAAACGAAGCTGCAACGGCTAGTTCCTTGAGTTCCTTCCCTCAAGGAACAATTTTGGTGGAGAAAGGCTCAGCTACTCGTATTTGGCAAGCTGGTCAGTCTGATTATTACCAGTTACAGGTTGGCGGTCCCTATCAGGCGACTGGGGGAATGGGAGATACGCTTGCTGGGATGATTGCAGGATTTGCAGGCCAGTTTAAGCAAGCTAGTCTTTACGAACGTGTGGCAGTAGCGACCCATCTTCATTCAGCCATAGCCCAAGAACTAGCTCAAGAACAGTATGTGGTTTTGCCAACGGAGATTAGTAATTGTCTTCCTAAAGTAATGAAAATTATTTGTCAAAAAGAGAAGGTAAGCAAAGATAAACTTGTTTAAAATAGACAGATAAACCTACTTCCTTCTCTTAATTTATGATTCTTGAAATGCGCCTGCTTTAATGCTAAACTAGACGTATCAAAGTTAAGGTCTTGTTTTTGGAATTGGAAAGAGATGAACAAAGCAAATACATAAAAGATAAACTCATTTTTATTCGTTTTGTAAAAAGAAAATGCATATTTTTAAAGAAAGATTGATGAAAAATGTAAATTTGATCTTTTCACTTGAATAAAAAGCGGTTTCATAGTAAAATAAGAACTGAGAATGATGGAGGTAAATCGGTGGAAAATCTGAAGAAAATGGCAGGTATCAAGGCTGCTGAGTTTGTCAAGGATGGTATGGTTGTCGGACTGGGAACGGGTTCTACTGCCTATTATTTTGTCGAAGAAATTGGTCGTCGGATTAAGGAAGAAGGGTTGCAGATTACAGCTGTAACGACTTCTAGCGTGACTAGTAAACAGGCTGAAGGTCTTAACATCCCGCTCAAGTCTATTGACCAAGTAGACTTGGTTGATGTGACGGTTGACGGGGCGGATGAAGTGGATAGCCAGTTTAACGGAATCAAAGGCGGTGGTGGTGCCCTTCTGATGGAGAAGGTTGTCGCAACGCCCACAAAAGAATACATTTGGGTGGTGGATGAAAGCAAGCTGGTCGAAAAACTAGGTGCTTTTAAATTGCCAGTGGAAGTGGTTCAGTATGGTGCAGAACAGGTCTTTCGTCATTTTGAACGAGCTGGCTACAAACCAAGTTTCCGTGAAAAAGATGGTCAACGTTTTGTGACGGATATGCAGAATTTTATCATCGATCTTGCCTTGGATGTCATTGAAGATCCAATTGATTTCGGACAAGAATTGGACCATGTCGTTGGTGTCGTAGAGCACGGTTTATTCAACCAAATGGTGGATAAGGTCATCGTTGCTGGACGAGATGGAGTTCAGATTTTAACTTCAAAAAAAGAAAAATAGAAGGGGGCATAAGATGTCTAAATTTAATCGTATTCACTTGGTGGTATTGGATTCTGTAGGAATTGGTGCTGCACCAGATGCTAATAACTTTGTCAATGCAGGGGTTCCAGATGGTGCCTCTGACACACTGGGACACATTTCAAAAACAGTTGGTTTGAATGTGCCAAACATGGCTAAAATTGGTCTAGGAAATATTCCTCGTGAAACTCCTCTTAAGACTGTATCTGCAGAAAGCACTCCAACTGGATATGCAACAAAATTGGAAGAAGTATCTCTTGGTAAGGATACTATGACTGGACACTGGGAAATCATGGGACTCAACATTACTGAACCCTTTGATACTTTCTGGAACGGATTCCCAGAAGAAATCTTGACGAAAATCGAAGAATTTTCAGGACGCAAGGTTATTCGTGAAGCCAACAAACCTTACTCAGGTACGGCTGTTATCGATGATTTCGGACCTCGTCAGATGGAAACTGGAGAGTTGATTATCTATACTTCAGCGGACCCTGTTTTGCAAATTGCTGCCCACGAAGACATTATTCCTTTGGATGAATTGTATCGTATCTGTGAATACGCACGTTCAATCACCCTTGAGCGCCCAGCCCTTCTAGGACGTATCATTGCTCGTCCTTATGTAGGTGAACCAGGTAATTTTACTCGTACAGCAAACCGTCGTGACTTGGCAGTATCTCCATTTGCACCGACTGTTTTGGATAAATTGAACGAAGCTGGTATCGATACTTATGCTGTAGGTAAAATCAACGACATCTTTAACGGTGCTGGTATCAACCATGATATGGGTCACAACAAATCAAATAGTCATGGAATTGATACGCTATTGAAGACTATGGGCCTTGCTGAGTTTGAAAAAGGATTCTCATTCACAAACTTGGTTGACTTTGATGCCCTTTACGGCCACCGTCGTAATGCTCACGGCTACCGTGATTGCTTGCATGAGTTTGATGAACGCTTACCTGAAATTATCGCAGCTATGAGAGAGAATGATCTTCTCTTGATTACTGCGGATCACGGGAACGACCCAACTTACGCAGGAACAGACCACACTCGTGAATATATTCCACTTTTGGCCTACAGCCCTGCTTTTAAAGGAAATGGTGTTATTCCAGTCGGTCATTTCGCAGATATCTCAGCAACAGTTGCGGATAACTTTGGTGTGGAAACTGCTATGATTGGGGAAAGTTTCTTAGATAAATTGGTATAAGATGACTCGCTATGCTTTGCTGGTGAGAGGCATCAATGTTGGTGGCAAGAATAAGGTCGTCATGGCGGAGCTTCGTCAAGAACTGACAGACTTGGGACTGGAAAAGGTTGAAAGCTACATCAACAGTGGCAACATTTTCTTTACTTCTACAGACTCAAAAGTCAAATTGATTGAAAGGTTAGAGACTTTCTTTGGGACTCGTTATCCATTTATTCAGAGCTTTTCTTTACTGGGTCAAGAAGACTATGAAGCAGAAGTGGAAAATCTCCCAGCTTGGTGGAACGAAGACTTGGCACGAAAAGATGTCCTCTTTTACACTGAGGGCTTGGATGTGGATCAAGTCATTGAGAAAGTAGATAGTTTGAAACTGGAAGATGAAGTTCTTCATTTTGGAAAACTTGGGATTTTCTGGGGGAAATTTTCTGAAGAATCCTACTCTAAGACTGCCTATCACAAGTACTTGCTCAAGATGCCTTTCTATCGCCACATTACCATTCGCAATGCAAAAACCTTTGACAAAATTGGTCAAATGCTAAAAAATAATAAAGGGGACACACAATGACATTTTTAGATAAAATCAATGAAACAGCTGCCTTCCTGAAAGACAAGGGAATCCAAGCGCCTGAGTTCGGGCTAATCCTTGGATCAGGTCTTGGAGAATTGGCAGAAGAAATCGAAAATCCAGTTGTAGTAGACTATGCTGAGATTCCAAACTGGGGCCGTTCAACAGTAGTTGGTCACGCTGGGAAATTGGTATATGGGAAACTTGCAGGGCGCAAGGTCTTGGCTCTTCAAGGACGTTTCCATTTCTACGAAGGGAACCCTCTCGAAGTCGTGACTTTCCCAGTACGTGTCATGAAAGTTCTTGGATGTGAAGGTGTTATTGTAACCAATGCTGCTGGCGGTATTGGATATGGGCCAGGTACTTTGATGGCTATCTCTGACCATATCAATATGACGGGGCAAAACCCATTGATGGGTGAAAACTTGGATGATTTTGGTCCACGTTTCCCAGATATGTCTAAGGCCTACACACCAGAATACCGTGCTACTGCCCATGAAGTAGCTAAAAAACTTGGTATCAAACTTGACGAAGGTGTCTATATCGGTGTAACCGGTCCAACTTATGAAACACCAGCAGAAATTCGTGCTTATAAGACACTGGGAGCTGATGCAGTCGGTATGTCTACGGTTCCTGAAGTTATCGTGGCAGCCCACTCAGGTTTGAAAGTTCTGGGAATTTCATGTATTACTAACTTTGCGGCTGGTTTCCAAGAAGAACTCAACCACGAAGAAGTTGTAGAAGTAACCGAACGTGTCAAAGGTGATTTCAAAGGCTTGCTTAAAGCGATTCTTTCTGAATTGTAAGAAAAAAGATTTAAAAGGGGGAATACCTCTACCTTTTCATGATTGCCTGCCTATTTGGATTAAAGAAGAAACAGAGGCATACTATGGGTTTCTTCCTACTCTTATAACTGAAAGAAGCGGAAGAATAGGTATGTTTGCGTCTGATAGCCAGCATTGTGAAAGACAAGATTCTAGGATGCTAGCATTAGCTTCCTAGCCAAGCAGACTAGGATGATAAGGAAAGATAAGAATGAATTTATACTCAATGAAAATCAAAGAGCAAACTAGGAAGCTAGCCGCAGGTTGCTCAAAACACAGTTTTGAGGTTGTAGATAAGACTGACGAAGTCAGTGACCATATCTAGGGTAAGGCGACGCTGACGTGGTTTGAAGAGATTTTCGAAGAGTATTACTTTCTGAATTTCTTAGCCTTGTCCTATACAGGGCACAATGAGATTTCGCTTGAGTCTGCTTACAAATAAACGAAAAGAAAGATAAAGAATAATGAAAATTGGTCAACGAATTATGCGCTTTGGCATAAAAAAATTAAGTATCGGAGTTGTATCTGTTGCAGTCGGCTTTGCATTTCTAGCTCCAGCTGGAATTTCAGCCAATGAACTAAAACAAGATGTAACATCTGAAGTGGCAACAAGAGTGCTAGATTCTAAGGAGGAATTGAGAGAGCCAGAAAATGTTGCTCCAAAACTAGAAACTCCTCTTAGAGAGGAGCCAAGACTAGCTCCTCAAACGCTTCCGGAAGCAAGTAAAGTTCTTGAAAACAAAAGGGAAGAGTCAAAAGTGGAGATAACAGAGCCGGTTCAAGACTCACCTATTCATGCCCCTGTAGAAGAAACTAAAGAAGAAGTTGTGACAGAAAAACCAACAAATACTCGTTCTTTAACAGCAGAAGATTTGGTGAAGATTTCCAAAGGGGAATTGCATTTAGAAAATGATTTGATTGATGAATCTCTCTATGGTGAAAAAGTTCTTGATTTGGAAGGGGATGATGACCAAGATGGCATCAAAAACAAAGATGAACTTTATGTGTACAACAAAGATGGTAAGGATTATCTAGGATATAACAGTCATCCCTTGCTAGCAGACAGTGATGGGGATGGTTTGGCAGATGGAGAAGATGACAATAAGAAAGAATGGTATGTCACAGACCGTGATTCTCTTCTCTTTATGGAGTTAGCCTATCGAGACGATGATTATATTGGGAAAATTTTAGATCATAAGAATCCTTTCCCGAGTCTCTATCTTGACCGTCAAGAATACAAACTCATGCACAATGAATTGGCTCCTTTTTGGAAAATGAAAAAAGCCTACCATACAGATAGTGGCTTGGATGCTTTCTTATTTGAGACCAAGAGCGACCTTCCTTATCTCAAAGATGGAACGGTGCACATGTTGGCTATTCGTGGAACGCGAGTTAATGACGCCAAGGACTTAAGTGCAGATTTGGTTTTATTAGGTGGAAATAAACCAGCTCAAGCAGATGATATCCGTAAGGTTGTTGGGGAATTAGCCAAGGATACAAGTATTACCAAGTTGTATATGACAGGTCATTCTCTTGGAGGTTACCTAGCTCAGATTGCAGCGGTTGAAGCTTACCAAAAATATCCTGATTTTTATAACAATGTATTGAGGAAAGTGACGACTTTCAGTGCTCCTAAAGTGATTACTTCCAGAACTGTTTGGAATGCTAAGAATGGTTTCTGGGATGTTGGTTTGGAAAGCCGTAAATTAGCTGTTAGCGGAAAAATTAAGCATTATGTGGTTGATAATGATAATGTTGTGACTCCTTTGATTCATAATGATCGTGATATTGTTACATTTACAGGTAATTCACGCTTTAAACACCGTTCTCGTGGCTATTTTGAAAGTCGAATGAATGATATTCCTAACTTTAATATTGGTAAACGAGCTACCTTAGACAAACATGGTTATCGTGATCCGAAATTGGATAAAGTGCGATTCTTTAAGAAACAGGCTCTGCCTCAATCTGCTAGTCAACCAAGCGCTGAACCAATGGAAAATATTGCCTTAGGGAAACAGGTTACTCAAAGTTCGACAGCTTTCGGAGGAGATGCTAGAAGAGCTGTGGATGGCAAAGTTGATGGTAACTATGGTCACAATTCTGTCACTCATACCAACTTCCAATCCAAGCCTTGGTGGCAAGTAGATTTGGCTAAAGAAGAAACCATTCGCCAAATCAATATTTACAACCGCACAGACACTGCCCAGGATAGATTGGCAAACTTTGATGTCATTCTTTTAGATAGTTTTGGTAAAGAAATTGAGAGAAAACGAATAACATCTCTTAAAGATGTGTCAGCACAAATTGCGATTAACCATAAAAAAGCGCGCTATGTTCGGATTGAGCTAGAAGGCTATAATGCCCTCAGTCTTGCAGAAGTCCAAGTATATCGTGCTGAGAATATGGCTTGGAAAAAACAAGCTAAGCAAAGTTCTACTGATTTTGGTGGAGATGCTAGTCGTGCCTTGGATGGCAATACCAATAGTAGTTATAGTCAACAATCTATCACTCATACTAAGTTTGAAAATCAACCTTGGTGGGAAGTTGATTTAGGTCGTACAGAACAGGTAGGACTTGTTCGCCTTCATAACCGTGGGGATGGAGAGCTTTCTAAACGTCTGTCAGACTTTGATGTGATTTTATATGATGAAAAAGGAACAGAAGTTGCTAGACAGTATGTTTCTAAACTTGACGGAACGAGCTTGGATGTTCAATTAAATGGGAAATTGGGACGCCGTGTTCGTGTGCAACTACGTAAGAACAATCAAGCCCTCAGTCTTGCAGAAGTAGAAGTTTTCCGCTTTATAGCTACGAATGGTGAGACGGCGACACAAATTTCTAAGCCAGTTCAACCAATCAGTCAGACTCCTGCAAAAGACAAAACATTAACAATTCAACATAGTGGAGCTTACATTGCCCGCTACTCTATAACTTGGGAAGAAGTTACAGTAGATAAAGATGGAAACCAAGTTGTTCGTAGTCGTTCTTGGGAAGGAAACGGTCGCAACCAGACTGCAGGTTTTGTCCTCAACCTCCCAATCAAAGAAAATATGAGGAATCTGCGAATTAAGATTGAGAAAAAGACAGGTCTACTATGGAATAGATGGCAAACAATCTATGAAAACAGACCAATTTTAGCTCAACCCCACCGTAAAATTACCCATTGGGGAACGACATTAAATTCTAAGATTTCTGATGACGATGTCTTGTAATCTGATGATACAATGACAGTTAGATGATTTAGTCTATAAGAGAAGAACTACCTGAGCTTGAATAGAACTCAGGTAGATCTCTGTGAGAGAATAAAATTAAAAAGAAAGGTAGAGCGCGTGTTTTGATTTGAACACGAGCGGAAAACTCGGAAAATAGATAATCTGACTGAGAAATTAGGATTTCTCGTCAGATTCCTAATTTTCAGTCGTTTTCTTGTCGCTCTTTGTATCATAAATTATGTCTATCCATATTGCTGCTCAGCAGGGTGAAATTGCTGATAAAATTCTTCTTCCTGGGGATCCTCTTCGTGCTAAGTTTATTGCGGAGAATTTCCTTGAAGATGCTGTTTGTTTTAACGAAGTGCGTAACATGTTTGGTTACACTGGTACTTACAAGGGTCACCGTGTATCTGTTATGGGAACTGGGATGGGAATGCCATCCATTTCGATTTATGCGCGTGAGTTGATTGTTGACTACGGTGTGAAGAAATTGATTCGTGTGGGAACTGCAGGCTCTTTGAATGAAGATGTCCACGTTCGTGAATTGGTTTTGGCGCAGGCAGCTGCAACAAATTCTAACATCATCCGCAATGACTGGCCACAGTACGATTTTCCACAAATCGCTAGCTTTGACTTGCTAGATAAGGCTTATCATATCGCTAAAGAACTTGGCATGACTACTCATGTGGGAAATGTCTTGTCATCTGATGTCTTTTATTCAAACTACTTTGAAAAGAACATCGAGCTTGGTAAATGGGGAGTTAAAGCTGTGGAAATGGAAGCAGCAGCGCTTTACTATCTTGCTGCCCAACATCATGTTGATGCGCTAGCTATCATGACAATCTCAGATAGCTTGGTCAATCCAGATGAAGATACTACTGCAGAAGAACGCCAAAATACCTTCACCGATATGATGAAGGTTGGTTTGGAAACCTTGATTGCAGACTAAAGGTAGGCTATATTCAGAATGGTTTCTCTTGTTCTCAAAATGATAACTATCAACAATGAATCAATCCTGAAATAGGTAAGAATAAGGAAATTGAAGGAAGCTTAATTGTGTCAAAGGACCGAGACTAGTCAGTTTAATATCTAAATCATAATCAAATAAAGTTGGAAGCCAAGTTGACAAGAAGTCAAGACTTTAAACTTTTTAACTTGAAAATTCCTAGGAGTACAAAATGGATAAGATTAAACAATTACAAGGTATTATTGATCAAAGTCAGAGCATTGTCTTTTTCGGTGGTGCAGGGGTTTCTACAGAGTCTAATATTCCAGATTTTCGTAGTTCAGATGGTATATATAGTCTGAAACTAGGTCGCCATTTTACTGCTGAGCAACTGGTTTCACGCACTATGTTTGAGCGCTATCCAGAGGATCTTTTTGATTTCTACAAAAAGTATCTGGTCTATCCTGATGCCAAGCCGAATTTAGCACATGATTATCTAGCGTCGTTGGAAAAAACAGGTAAATTAAAGGCGATTGTGACGCAAAATATCGATAGTCTCCATGAAATGGCAGGATCTCAGAAAGTTTTGAAACTGCATGGTAGTGCAGATCGTAATTATTGTTTGGGCTGTCATCGCTTTTATGATTTGACTGCCTTTTTGGAACTTGAAGGTCCAGTTCCCTACTGCTTAGATTGTGGCAAGGTGGTCAAACCTGACGTGACCCTTTATGAGGAAGCGCTAGATATGGATGTATTTAGTCGCGCAGCTCGAGCCATTCAGCAAGCAGATTTGTTGATCATTGGTGGAACTTCCTTAGTTGTTTACCCTGCAGCTAGCCTAATCAATTATTTTTCAGGGTCAAATCTTGTCGTTATCAACAAGTCCAGCACTCCTCAAGACAGCCAAGCTGATTTAGTTATCGAAGGTAAGATTGGAGAAGTTTTTTCTAAATTGAGACAATAAAAAACTGAAAGAAGTAGGACTATACTTCCTTCAGTTTTTTGTATCACTAACTCAGAAACTATGAACAAGATTCTCTTCATTTCTAGGGGAATTTTATTGTTGATTTATAAATTGCTCGAGTTATTTTTAATTGTTGAATAAAAGGAAAAAAGGAAGACTTACTGGATGAAAAACTTCCTTTTTTAGTCAATCAGTGCATGCTGATTTTAATGAAATGCTACTATATTGTTTACTTTTTTAAAGATCGCAAAAAACAATCAATCTCTGCTTGAGAATGGAGAATATGCATCTTTTCTGGGTAAGTATTGTTTAAGTATTGGTATCTATCCTTAGCATTTTTTGTCCTCCCATCCCAGAGAATCCAACGAATAAATTCCCAGTTGAATTGCTCGGGGCATCCCTTAGCCATACTTTCTCTGACTTTTCCCCGGTATTTAAGATAACGCTTAAAAGCTCGAAAGAGACAGGTAAATGGAGAAAAATTGAGAAAGATGATTTGGTCAGCTTCCTGCATTCTTTCCTCATAGAAACACCAAGAATAATTCCCATCGATAACCCAAGATTCATGCTTTGTGAGAAAGTTTTTCATCTCGGTCAACATCCATTCGCGATCACTGTCTTGCCAACCAGGTTGAAATTGGAGTGTGTCCATGTGAAGTTTTGGGATGGAGTAGTAGTGAGACAACTTTTCTGCTAGCGTTGACTTACCTGCACCAGAATATCCGATAATTGCGATTTTCATTTTCTACCTTTTCCTATTTGGAGACAAAAAAACAGCCTCTATGGACTGTTTCTTATTTAGCAAGTTTAGCTGAAAGACGAGCTTTATCGCGGCTTGCTTTGTTTTTGTGAATCAAACCTTTAGTTTCTGCTTTATCGATAGCTGAGCTAGCAGCACGGAAAAGTTCTTCAGATGGGTTTGCTTCGAAAGCTTTGATAGCAGTACGCATAGCTGATTTTTGAGCTGAGTTCTTTTCGTTTTGTTTAACGTTCAATTCAGCGCGTTTGATAGCTGATTTAATGTTTGCCAATGTTCTTACCTCCATATTTACTAACTATACCATTATATCTGAAAACTTACGTTTTGACAAGGGAAAATTACTTTTTTAAGTAAATTTCATCGATTTCATGGTTCTTGCTTTTATGTAGAATCACTTCTGCACGATTTTTAGTTGGTTCAATATAATTTTGTAGATTTGTGAGATTGATACTGGTCCAGACTTGATGAGCAAAGGATTTCACTTCCCCAATTGGCATTTGAGTAAAACGATAGTAGTAGCTTTCAGGGTCGTTTTGGGCTAGGCTCAGCATTTTCAAGAAACGGTCCAGATACCAACTCTCGATGTCATCGACTGCAGCATCAACATAGATGGAAAAGTCAAAGAAGTCAGTGATATAGAGGCGTTCGTTTTGTGGATTTTGAAAGACATTGATTCCTTCAACAATCACAAAATCAGCAGCTTCAACGCTTTGCTTTTCCTCGGGTACGATGTCGTAGACTTCATGAGAATAGACAGGAATATCTACATCTTGTCCATTTTTGATGCGGTCCAAGAAGTTGAGAAGAGCTTCCATATCATAGCTTTCAGGAAATCCTTTACGATTTAAAATCCCCTGCTCAATCAAGGTCTGGTTGGGATAGAGAAAGCCATCAGTTGTAACCAACTCAACACTAGCATCAGTTACAGTTCTAGAAAGCAGGATTTGAAGTAGGCGACTGGTTGTGGATTTTCCAACGGCAACACTCCCAGAAACCCCAATAATAAAAGGCTGAGATTTACTTTCACGTTGGAGGAAAATTCCTTTTGAAAAGGCTAAATCTTCCTTAGTTCGCTTGTAAATCTGAATCAGATGAGCCAAGGGGAGATAGATATCTGTAACGTCTTGAAGACTGATTTGGTCATTAAAACTCTTGATAGATTCCAATTCTTCTTCTGTCAAAGGAGGTGTTGTCTTTCGATGTAAAGATTGCCAAGTCTGGCGGCTGATTTTTTCAAAATGTAAAAATTCGTTGGTCATTTGTTTTCCCCTAGATATTTTGTCTATCATACCATAAAAAGCTAAAAAAATAAAGCGGTTTCTTGAATGTGGTAAGTCAACAGTATATAATATAAGTAGATAGAGGATGAACAATTTATTGATGAAGTAGGAGCTGCTTTCTACTGACTTATCAGCTATAAAGGGGGCTTTGGGGTTTATAACTTATAGGAGGTGTACTATGAAAATCTTGAAACGTTACCTATTGGAACTCTGTTTTATTTTAAGTTTTGCACTACCTTTTTTAAAAGGAGCGAATGCGGATAATGGTAGACGTTTTGTGGAAACCTATTACGGTTTTACTTTTTTGATGGAACATGCCATTGTAACAGCTGTCTTTATCTGTTCGCTCTTGATTGCTTTCTTCCTAAAAAAACGGTGGACGAAATGGCTTGCTGCTGGTAGTTATTTCTTTTTAGTTCTATGGATTGCTACAGAGGGTTATTTCTTCCGCATGTCACTAGAAGATTTGATACGACTTTGGACAAGTTTGGAATTCCTGACAAAAACGTATCAGTTGGGCTTTTATCTAAACATCTTATTGGGAATCCTGTTGATAATAAAGTATTTTAAGGTTAAGCAATCGTAATAAAAATGCGCTTGATTATAGACAATAAATTTGTTGTTTTATCATGGCAATGATAGCTGTAGTCCTGGATGAAATACAAGTTGCTTATAAAAGTTGAAAGAGATTGAAGGGGAGCTATTGTAACGCAACTTCCTTCAATCTTTTTGTTTCATTCTGGATATGTAAACGATTTACAATTCGATCCAAAATATGATAGAATAGGGTTATGAATAAAATGTACTATGCAGAAAATCCTGACGCTGCTCACGATATTCATGAGTTAAGAGTGGACTTGTTGGGAGAAAAAATGACCTTTTTGACAGATGCGGGTGTTTTTAGCAAGAAAATGGTTGACTTTGGAAGTCAACTATTGCTCAAGTGTCTTGAGGTCAATCAAGGAGAAACTGTCCTGGATGTAGGCTGTGGTTATGGGCCTTTGGGCTTATCCTTGGCTAAGGCTTATGGGGTTCAGGCGACCATGGTTGATATCAATAATCGTGCCTTGGATTTGGCGCGACAAAATGCTGAACGAAATAAAGTAGAAGCGACGATTTTCCAGTCCAACATCTATGAACAAGTTGAAGGGAAATTTGACCATGTCATTTCCAATCCCCCTATCCGTGCAGGTAAGCAAGTGGTTCATGAAATCATTGAGAAAAGCAAAGATTTCTTGGAAACTGGTGGGGATTTGACTATCGTTATCCAGAAAAAACAAGGGGCTCCAAGTGCCAAGTCCAAGATGGAAGAGGTGTTTGGCAATTGTGAAATCGTCAAAAAAGACAAGGGATACTATATCCTTAGAAGTGTGAAAGAATGAGAGCAGTTGATTTAATCCAAAAAAAACGAGACGGGCAAGAACTGACTTTGAGTGAAATTGAATGGCTAGTTGAAGGCTATGTGTCAGGAACGGTTCCTGATTATCAGATGTCTGCCTTTGCTATGGCTGTTTATTTCAAAGGAATGACGACCCGAGAAATCTCTGATCTAACTATGAAAATGGTCAAGACCGGGCAAGAGTTTGATTTATCAGCTATTGATGGAGTTAAGGTTGACAAGCATTCTACGGGTGGCGTTGGTGATAAGGTGACCTTAATTTTGGCTCCTCTTGTTGCTAGTTTTGGTGTGCCTGTTGCAAAAATGAGTGGTCGTGGTCTCGGCCATACGGGTGGAACAATTGATAAATTGGAGTCCATTAAGGGCTATCAAGTAGAACGTAGTCAAGAGGATTTTATTCGTCAGGTTCAGGATATTGGAGTATCTGTCATTGGGCAATCAGACCAGCTGGTCAAAGCGGATAAGCTTCTCTATGCCCTTCGTGATGTGACCGCAACTGTTGACACGATTCCTTTGATTGCGAGTTCGGTGATGAGCAAGAAAATTGCGGCAGGTGCGGATGCTATTTTGCTAGACGTGACTGTCGGTGAGGGTGCCTTCATGAAGACGGTTGATGAGGCGCGTGAACTAGCTCAAACCATGGTTGAACTTGGTAAGGCAGTTGGTCGAAAGACGGTAGCAGTGATTACGGATATGAGTCAGCCCTTGGGACGAGCGATTGGAAATCGTCTGGAGATCCTTGAAGCACTGGAGATTTTACAAGGGCAAGGCCGTCAGGATATTACCCACTTCATATGTGAGTTGGCTCAAATTATGCTTGGTTTGGCAAATGTAAATAAAACAGTTGAAGAAGTTCGCCAACATCTTGAAAATGGTCAAGCACTGGCTAAGTTTGAGGAGATGGTCCAAGCCCAAGGTGGAGACTTGGAAGACCTCTATCGTCCTGTCAATGTTACCCATGTGGTGGAAATCCCTGCTCAGGAAACGGGTGTCATTTCAGCTCTTCCAGCTATGGAATTTGGGCTTTATGCTATGAGACTGGGGGCAGGCCGTGCAGTCAAGTCTGATGCCTTGGACTATGAAACAGGAATTGTTTTTGAAAAGAAAGTTGGAGATTCCGTTCAAAAGGGAGAAATTGTTGCAAAAGTATACACAAATGGAAAAATTTCTCCTCAGCTAGTTACAGATTTTCAAAAATATGTTAAAATAAATGATAGGGTGCAAAGTTTACGAGAAATTATAGAAATTATCTCATAAACAGCAGGAGAATCCGAATATGAAATTAAATAAATATATCGATCATACGCTTTTAAAACAAGATGCAACAGAAAATCAAATTGATTGTTTGTTGTCTGAGGCTAGGGAGTATGATTTTGCCAGTGTTTGCGTTAATCCGACCTGGGTTGAACATGCCAAAAAAGGGCTTGAAGGCACAGATGTCAAGGTCTGCACAGTAGTAGGTTTCCCCTTGGGAGCAACAACTTCAACTGTGAAAGCTTTTGAAACAAAAGAAGCTATCCAAAATGGGGCTGATGAGATTGACATGGTAATCAATGTTGGGGCTCTCAAATCAGGCAATTTAGCCTTGGTTGAGTCAGATATTCGCGCAGTCGTGGAAACAAGTGGTGACAAGTTAGTGAAAGTCATTATTGAAGCTTGCCTTCTGACAGACCAAGAAAAAGTTGAGGCTTGCCAATTAGCCCAAAAAGCTGGAGCTGATTTTGTTAAAACATCTACTGGCTTTTCAACTGGTGGTGCTACGATAGCGGATGTTCAATTAATGCGTGAAACAGTTGGACCTGATATGGGTGTCAAGGCTGCTGGTGGAGCTCGTTCTTATGCAGATGCTCTTGCCTTTGTGGAAGCTGGGGCGACCCGTATCGGAACGTCAGCTGGGGTAGCCATTTTAAAAGGAGAATTTGCAGATGGCGACTACTGAGTTGATTGAACTGGCAATTGAAACCAGCAAACATGCCTATGTCCCCTATTCTCACTTTCCTATCGGAGCAGTTTTAGTGGCAAAAGACGGAAGTGTTTACACGGGAGTGAATATCGAAAATGCTAGCTATCCTTTGACCAATTGCGGTGAGAGAACAGCCATTTTTAAGGCTGTATCTGAAGGGCAAAGAGAATTTTCAGAGCTGATTGTTTATGGTCAAACTGAAAAACCGATTTCACCATGTGGTGCTTGTCGCCAAGTAATGGTCGAATTTTTTGAACAAGATCTAAAAGTGACCTTAGTCGCAAAAGATAAATCGACGGTCGAGATGACGGTCGGGGAATTACTTCCATACTCTTTTACAGACTTAAACTAGTCTGAGTCGCTCTCTGAGTGGCACGGTCCTTGTGGCCAACCAATCCATACTTGCAACATCGTTGCACATCTTATTTAGGAGGTTCAGTAATGAACAAGAAACAATGGCTAGGTCTTGGCCTAGTTGCAGTGGCAGCAGTTGGACTTGCTGCATGTGGTAACCGCTCTTCTCGTAACGCAGCTTCATCTTCTGATGTGAAGACAAAAGCAGCAATCGTCACTGATACTGGTGGTGTTGATGACAAATCATTCAACCAATCAGCTTGGGAAGGTTTGCAGGCTTGGGGTAAAGAACACAATCTTTCAAAAGATAACGGTTTCACTTACTTCCAATCAACAAGTGAAGCTGACTACGCTAACAACTTGCAACAAGCGGCTGGAAGTTACAACCTAATCTTTGGTGTTGGTTTTGCCCTTCACAATGCAGTTGAAGAAGCAGCTAAAGAACACACTGACTTGAACTATGTCTTGATTGATGATGTGATTAAAGACCAAAAGAATGTTGCGAGCGTAACTTTCGCTGATAATGAGTCAGGTTACCTTGCAGGTGTGGCTGCAGCAAAAACAACTAAGACAAAACAAGTTGGTTTTGTAGGTGGTATCGAATCTGAAGTTATCTCTCGTTTTGAAGCAGGATTCAAGGCTGGTGTTGCGTCAGTAGACCCATCTATCAAAGTCCAAGTTGACTACGCTGGTTCATTTGGTGATGCGGCTAAAGGTAAAACAATTGCAGCCGCACAATACGCAGCCGGTGCAGATATTGTTTACCAAGTAGCTGGTGGTACAGGTGCAGGTGTCTTTGCAGAGGCAAAATCTCTCAACGAAAGCCGTCCTGAAAATGAAAAAGTTTGGGTTATCGGTGTTGACCGTGACCAAGAAGCAGAAGGTAAATACACTTCTAAAGATGGCAAAGAATCAAACTTTGTTCTTGTATCTACTTTGAAACAAGTTGGTACAACTGTAAAAGATATTGCTAACAAGGCAGAAAAAGGAGAATTCCCTGGCGGTCAAGTGATCGTTTACTCATTGAAGGATAAAGGGGTTGACTTGGCAGTAACAAACCTTTCAGAAGAAGGTAAAAAAGCTGTCGAAGATGCAAAAGCTAAAATCCTTGATGGAAGCGTAAAAGTTCCTGAAAAATAATGGATGGAAGTCATTTCTTAGGAAGCGGCCAAGGGCCGCTTTTTTAAGAGTTGAGACAAAGTCATTTTGTCTCAGTAAAGCTTGCTACTAGACAAACTAGCAAGTTTTATTGAAATAAAATAAGACTCTGAAAGGAAGAGCACATGGCACACGAAAATGTCATTGAGATGCGTGATATTACCAAGGTGTTTGGTGGATTTGTTGCCAACGACAAAATCAACTTGCACCTACGAAAAGGTGAAATTCATGCACTTTTAGGAGAAAATGGGGCTGGTAAGTCCACGCTAATGAACATGTTAGCAGGCCTTCTTGAACCAACTAGTGGTGAAATTGCGGTCAACGGTCAAGTTGTCAATCTCGACTCCCCATCTAAAGCAGCTAGCTTGGGAATCGGGATGGTTCACCAGCACTTTATGTTGGTTGAAGCCTTCACAGTGGCTGAAAACATCATTTTAGGTAGTGAATTGACTAAAAATGGTGTGCTAGATATCGCTGGAGCTAGCAAAGAAATCAAGGCTCTTTCTGAACGTTATGGCTTAGCTGTTGACCCTTCTGCCAAGGTAGCAGATATCTCAGTTGGAGCCCAACAACGTGTAGAAATTTTAAAAACACTTTATCGGGGGGCTGATATCCTTATCTTTGACGAACCAACGGCTGTTTTGACTCCATCAGAAATTGATGAGTTGATGGCTATTATGAAAAATCTTGTCAAAGAAGGAAAATCAATTATCTTGATTACCCACAAATTGGATGAAATTCGAGCAGTTTCTGACCGTGTTACAGTTATCCGTCGTGGGAAATCAATTGAAACCGTTGAAATTGCAGGGGCTACCAATGCTGATTTGGCGGAAATGATGGTAGGACGTTCTGTTTCCTTTAAAACAGAGAAGCAAGCCTCTAAACCAAAAGAAGTGGTTTTGTCTATCAAAGATTTGGTGGTCAATGAAAACCGTGGTGTTCCAGCTGTTAAAAATCTGTCCTTGGATGTTCGTGCTGGAGAGATTGTTGGTATTGCGGGGATTGATGGAAATGGTCAGTCTGAACTGATTCAAGCCATTACAGGTCTTCGTAAGGTTGAATCTGGTAGCATTGAGCTAAAAGGAGATTCAATTGTAGGCTTGCACCCACGTCAGATTACAGAACTAAGTGTTGGGCACGTTCCAGAAGACCGTCACCGTGATGGCTTGATTTTGGAAATGATGATATCTGAAAATATTGCCCTTCAAACCTACTATAAAGAACCACATAGTAAAAATGGAATTTTGAATTATTCAAATATTACTTCTTATGCTAAAAAGCTGATGGAAGAGTTTGATGTTCGCGCTGCCAGTGAATTAGTTCCTGCAGCTGCACTCTCAGGAGGAAATCAACAAAAAGCAATTATTGCTCGTGAAATTGATCGAGATCCTGATCTCCTTATCGTTAGCCAGCCAACTCGTGGGTTGGATGTCGGTGCCATTGAGTATATCCACAAACGCTTGATTGAAGAGCGTGATAATGGCAAGGCTGTCCTTGTTGTCAGCTTTGAATTGGATGAGATTTTAAACGTCTCAGACCGTATTGCCGTTATCCACGATGGTAAGATTCAAGGTATTGTATCACCAGAAACAACCAATAAACAAGAACTTGGTGTCTTGATGGCTGGTGGAAACTTGGGAAAGGAGAAGAGTGATGTCTAAAAAATTACAACAAATTTCGGTTCCCTTGATTTCTGTATTCCTAGGAATTTTACTCGGAGCCATTGTCATGTGGATCTTCGGTTATGATGCTATTTGGGGCTACGAAGAATTGTTCTATACAGCCTTTGGCAGTCTGCGTGGGATTGGAGAAATCTTCCGTGCTATGGGTCCTCTGGTCTTGATTGGTCTTGGTTTTGCCGTTGCCAGTCGAGCTGGTTTCTTTAACGTCGGACTTCCTGGTCAGGCTTTGGCAGGTTGGATTCTCAGTGGTTGGTTTGCCCTGTCGCATCCAGATATGCCCCGTCCCTTGATGATTCTAGCAACCATCGTGATTGCCTTGATTGCTGGTGGGATTGTCGGAGCGATTCCAGGTATTCTTAGGGCCTATCTAGGGACGTCAGAGGTTATTGTAACCATCATGATGAACTACATTGTCTTGTATGTAGGGAATGCCTTTATCCATGCTTTCCCTAAAGACTTCATGCAAAGTACAGATTCGACCATTCGTGTTGGGGCTAATGCAACCTATCAGACACCTTGGTTGGCTGAGTTGACTGGTAACTCACGGATGAATATTGGTATTTTCTTTGCCATCATTGCCGTTGCAGTTATTTGGTTCATGCTCAAGAAAACAACTCTTGGTTTTGAAATCCGTGCAGTTGGTCTTAATCCACATGCTTCAGAATATGCTGGTATTTCTGCCAAGCGGACTATTATCCTATCTATGATTATTTCAGGTGCCTTGGCAGGTCTTGGTGGAGCTGTTGAAGGTTTGGGAACCTTCCAGAACGTCTATGTTCAAGGTTCGTCATTAGCTATCGGATTTAACGGAATGGCGGTTAGTTTGCTTGCGGCCAACTCACCAATTGGTATACTTTTTGCAGCCTTCCTATTTGGCGTTCTCCAAGTTGGGGCTCCTGGTATGAATGCGGCGCAGGTACCATCTGAGCTTGTCAGCATTGTAACAGCGTCTATTATCTTCTTTGTCAGTGTTCATTACCTTATCGAACGCTTTGTCAAACCGAAAAAACAAGTTAAAGGAGGTAAGTAAAGATGTCTATTATAACCTTGCTCCCCCTCTTGGTGTCTTCTATGCTGATTTACTCAGCACCTCTCATCTTTACAAGTATCGGTGGTGTTTTCTCTGAACGTGGTGGTGTGGTAAACGTTGGCCTTGAAGGAATTATGGTTATGGGTGCCTTTTCTGGAGTTGTCTTTAACCTTGAATTTGCAGAACAATTTGGAGCAGCAACTCCATGGCTATCCTTGCTTGTAGCAGGATTGGTTGGTAGTGTTTTCTCTATCATCCACGCAGCAGCGACGGTTCATTTCCGTGCAGACCATGTTGTCAGCGGTACGGTATTGAACTTGATGGCGCCTGCCTTGGCTGTTTTCTTAGTTAAAGTTCTTTATAACAAAGGACAAACCGACAACCTAAGTCAAACTTTTGGACGCTTTGATTTCCCAGTCTTGGCAAATATCCCAGTGATTGGTGATATCTTCTTCAAGTCAACTAGTCTACTTGGTTATCTGGCGATTGCCTTCTCATTCCTTGCTTGGTTTATTCTCTTTAAGACTCAATTTGGTCTTCGTCTCCGCTCTGTCGGTGAACATCCTCAAGCAGCGGATACCTTGGGAATCAACGTCTACAAGATGAGATATTTAGGGATTATTATTTCAGGTTTTCTAGGTGGAATTGGCGGAGCGATTTATGCGCAATCAATCTCAGTTAACTTCTCAGTGACAACTATTGTTGGACCTGGATTTATCGCCCTTGCTGCGATGATCTTTGGGAAATGGAATCCAATCGGTGCTATGCTTTCTAGTCTCTTCTTTGGACTTTCACAAAGTTTGGCTGTTATCGGTTCTCAATTGCCGTTCCTACAAGGAGTGCCAGCGGTTTATCTTCAAATTGCACCTTATATTTTGACAATTCTTGTCTTAGCAGCCTTCTTTGGAAAAGCAGTCGCACCAAAAGCAGATGGTATCAACTACATCAAATCAAAATAAGCATACAAAAAAACGTCAGTTCAGAACTGGCGTTTTATTTTTTAGGATGTTGATGGGTTAGGTTCAATCCCCAAGGGACAAGATTTTCAGTCTTATTTTTGATGCGTGTGATATTGTCCTTATGTCGAACGATGATTAAACTAGCAAGTGCTAGGATAATAGCGATGAAGAGAGGGTCATAGTGACTCAGGATAAAACCAAAAAGTGGAAAGAGTAGAACTCCGATGACAGCCGCGATAGATGCTGTGACACTAGATAGTGAAATCATACTACCAAGATAGAGGGTTCCAAAAAAAACAACTGCAAGGTAGAAACAGAAGACAGGCGCAAATCCGAAAATCACACCTGCACTGGTTGCGACAGCCTTACCACCTTTAAATCCTGCAAAGATAGGGAAGGTATGGCCAATAACAGCCAAAAGTCCAAAGACGAGAGGCGAAACGCCTTGTAGATGAAACATAATTGGAAGAAGTGTTGCTAGGGTTCCTTTGAAAAAGTCAATGACAAAGGTCGCCATACCAGCCTTCTTACCTAAAATGCGGAAAGTATTGGTTGTTCCAGTATTTCCAGAACCATGCTCGCGCAGATTGATTTGAAAGAATACTTGTCCAATCCAGAGACCAGACGGAATCGAACCCAGCAGATAGGCTAGGATTAATAAAACTATTGTAATCATACTCCTATTATATCATGAATTGGGAAAGAAAGGCAGAGAATCTCTGCTGAAATTGTTACACCGGAGAAAGAAAAATTTTGCAAAATCCTTGGAAAACCTGTAGAATAGTAAAGATGAACGAATAGGAGGTTCCTTGTGTCAAAAAAGGAAATCAATATTAACAATTATAATGATGATGCCATACAGGTGCTAGAAGGGTTGGATGCCGTCCGTAAACGTCCAGGGATGTATATCGGATCGACCGATGGTGCTGGTCTCCACCACCTAGTCTGGGAAATCGTCGACAATGCTGTCGATGAAGCCTTGTCTGGATTTGGTGACCGTATTGATGTGACCATCAATAAAGATGGCAGTTTAACGGTTCAAGACCATGGACGTGGGATGCCGACAGGTATGCACGCTATGGGTATTCCAACCGTTGAGGTGATCTTCACTATTCTCCACGCCGGAGGGAAATTCGGTCAAGGAGGCTACAAGACTTCTGGTGGTCTCCACGGGGTGGGTTCTTCCGTTGTTAATGCCCTTTCTAGCTGGTTGGAAGTTGATATTACCCGTGATGGTGCAGTCTACAAGCAACGTTTTGAAAATGGTGGCAAACCTGTTACGACTTTGAAGAAAATCGGTACAGCACCCAAGTCTAAAACAGGTACCAAGGTTACCTTCATGCCGGATGCGACTATCTTTTCTACGACAGACTTCAAGTACAATACCATTTCAGAACGTCTCAATGAATCAGCCTTTCTCTTGAAAAATGTGACCTTGTCTCTGACAGATAAGCGAACAGATGAAGCGATTGAATTCCACTATGAGAATGGGGTACAAGACTTTGTTTCTTATCTGAACGAAGACAAGGAAACCTTGACGCCAGTTCTTTACTTTGAAGGGGAAGACAATGGTTTTCAAGTGGAAGTTGCGCTTCAGTATAATGACGGATTTGCAGATAATATTCTGTCCTTTGTCAATAACGTTCGCACCAAGGACGGTGGAACGCACGAGACAGGTCTCAAGTCTGCCATTACCAAGGTTATGAACGACTACGCGCGTAAGACAGGTCTTCTTAAGGAAAAAGATAAAAACCTTGAAGGTTCAGACTATCGTGAGGGACTAGCAGCCGTTCTTTCTATCTTGGTTCCTGAAGAACACCTTCAGTTTGAAGGCCAGACTAAGGACAAACTAGGAAGTCCACTAGCTCGCCCAGTTGTGGATGGAATTGTGGCGGATAAGTTAACCTTCTTCCTTATGGAAAATGGGGAATTGGCTTCCAATCTCATTCGCAAGGCTATCAAGGCTCGTGATGCCCGTGAGGCGGCCCGCAAGGCGCGTGATGAGAGCCGAAATGGTAAGAAAAATAAAAAAGACAAGGGCTTGTTGTCTGGGAAATTGACCCCAGCCCAGTCTAAGAATCCTGCCAAAAATGAACTCTATCTAGTCGAGGGGGACTCTGCCGGTGGCTCTGCCAAGCAAGGCCGTGACCGTAAGTTCCAGGCTATCTTGCCCCTTCGTGGTAAGGTTATCAACACAGCCAAGGCCAAGATGGCGGATATCCTCAAAAATGAAGAAATCAACACCATGATTTATACTATCGGTGCGGGTGTTGGGGCAGACTTCTCCCTTGAAGATGCCAACTATGACAAGATCATTATCATGACCGATGCGGATACCGACGGTGCCCACATTCAAACTCTTCTCTTAACCTTCTTTTATCGCTACATGCGTCCACTAGTCGAGGCAGGACATGTCTATATCGCCCTTCCGCCTCTTTACAAGATGTCCAAAGGAAAAGGAAAGAAAGAAGAAGTAGCCTATGCATGGACAGATGGAGAGCTAGAAGAACTCCGCAAGCACTTCGGTAAAGGCGCTACCCTCCAACGCTACAAAGGTCTTGGTGAGATGAATGCGGACCAACTCTGGGAAACAACCATGAATCCAGAAACTCGTACTCTTATCCGTGTCACTATTGAAGATCTGGCTCGCGCCGAACGCCGCGTCAATGTCCTCATGGGGGACAAGGTCGAACCACGACGTAAGTGGATTGAGGATAATGTCAAGTTTACGCTTGAGGAGAGTGGGGAGATGGTGTTTTGATATGAACAAATTCAATATTAGAAAATTCTAGTATTTGCAAATTTGGGAGAATTAAAATGTTATGTTGTAATTGTGATGAGTATAATTTTATTCTTTCTATTGAAGAATATGTTGTAAGAGAGCGTCCCAAAGAAAATATCATTAATTTTTTATTTGATGAGTATTCACAAAAATGTTTTCAGGATATTACTTGTGAAAGTTGTGGAACAAACTTAGTTAGTGGAGAAAGTTATTTTCCTAACAAAGTGGATGTCATAAATGAGGTACAGAAATATGTAATTTCTGAAATAAATTCAATGGTAATTCAATGTGAAATATGTTCAGAGATTAAAGATATTTCTTATAGTATGAAGCAGTACTTTGAAGATGATGAAACTATAGATACTGAAGTCGATTCTGCAATAACATTGTCAGAGTTATTGAATGAGCAATTCAATATTGATAGTGAGTCTAAATATTTTGAGTCAATTATTGAAAATATTCATTGCGGAAATTGTAAAAACGGAACTGGTAATAATTTCGAAGATAAAAAAGATTATGGTGTATTGAATTGGGATACTGAAGTTTACACAAATTATGAATTAGATGAGTTTGAAGAAAAGTTTTATGGAGAGAAATTGCAGAAAGAAATTAGTTTGATGGCACTTAACTTTTCTCTTGAGGAATTAAATGATTTAAAAAATGATTATATAAAAAATAAAATTTATATTTCGAGAAATCCTCATTTTTGTAAACTAGAAAATAGGATAAAGAAGTGGTTTAAAGATGGTAAATTTATATATAAGATGAATAAAAATCGGATTCTATATAGAACAAGAGTAGTAGATATAGACAAAATAGTAGACAAAAAAGATTTATGGGCACCACCTGCGACATTTGCAAACCAAGGGAGATTTAATGATATCGGAACAAGTGTTCTATATTGTTCGAATGATAAGAGTATACTAGAAAAGGAGGTTCCGATAAAGGAAGATGATACAGATAAAAAGAAGCGAATATTAGTTAAAATCATTAGCAATAGAATACTGAATCTATTTCCAATAAACTATATATTTGGGAAAGACGAGGGATTTAATGGATTAATCAGTGAAAAAGACAACGATTTTTCTGAAACTGTGATAAAAAACATTACATTATTTGTAATATAGTGTCAGCAATCTGTTCCAAAATTGGATATGATGGCATAGTTTATAAATCAGTTAAAAGTGGAGAGTATATAAATTATGCCATTTTTAATGTTAAGGAAGATGAAGATTTAGAGATAATAGATAAACTAGAAATTACATATAATGGTTTTTGATAAAAAATAAAATTGGATAATAATGGTAATTGTTACTATTCAATACTTAAATAATAATTTATTAAAAAATTACAAAGACTGCCTCGGAATGTATAGAGAAAAAATTGACAGGTGTACTTTTAATAGTGTATGTTTTATTGTAAATTATACTACAATAAATTTCTATGAATATCTAAATATGAGACGTTAAGTAATTTATATGATTATAGTAATTGTTTCTATAGTTGGAAAAAAATATAACGAAAATCTGTTAGAAGAATTAGTGGATGAGATTAAGAAACTGTCAGTGATATATTTGCAAGGAGAATATGATGAATGTCAAACAGAAAATATTAGGCAGATTGGGATTAGAAAATGATGAAGAATTACTCAATCTTCTAGATCTTAGCAATAGACTTGATAAGATTAAATTTTTCTATCCAGAATTTCAGTTCGATTCAAATAATTTGATTGAAATGACATTGGAAAATACAGGCTATTTTAAACTAATTGGAACCGATAATAAAAAAAATAGTGAGACTAATTCTTTTAGGAGGGGATGGGAAACGATTTTAAGGTCCACATCGAAGAGCATTGAGAGTGAAGATTTAGGCAAATTAAATAAAACTCCAGAGGGTTTTCCGAAAGGAAATGTCCCTAAAGGTAGCGGTGATAATTGGTATTTTCATAGAGGACATATCTTTGCAAGGCAATTTCATAAATTTGTTCTTGGATATAAAATTTTAGATACTGAGCATCAGGATACCCAAGAAAAATGGTCTAAATCTTCTATAGATTCTTGTGATAATAATCTTTTTACACAATTTTCGATGGCAAATAAGGCGCAAGCAGAAGTTGAAGAAAAAGTATATCAGCTATTGGAAATTGGTGAGTCAGTCTATTATGAAGTAAAAGTCGTCTTTAGAAATTCAGATGACAAATATCCTATTGGAACTGAGATATTTTATGTGCCAATTTCGTCACAAGATGGGTTTGCTCACTATTTTATTCCAAATTTTGATTTTGGTTTTGATTTAGAAAAATCTAAAAATGATTATACAGATTTTTATAAGAATGGTTATAAGTTTCGAACACATAGAAAGTTTTTTGTTGACAGCTATAGAGAGGAAAATTGGCAGATTAGCGAGAATAAGGCTTGTACTGTAGAGCTAAAAAATGGTAATTTTACGATTCGGAAGTTATCTATGACAACTACAAGTAGGCTAATTAAAAATCTGAAAAATGATTGGAAAATTACAGAAATTAAAGATATCCAAGATGGTGAGCAACTGAAATTTTCAGGTATAACATTAAATCATTACACTTCAAGAGATACACTGGTATTACAGTGGAAAAATTTACAAATGTTTGAAAAAGTCCAAAAATATATTTTAGATTATCTATCTACGGAAGACTGACTGTACAATTATAATATAAACTGATTCTGATAGACTGAATTAAAAGAAAGAGGAGCAATGTGCGCAATCCAATATAAAATTTTAGTTGACATGTTCTTTTCAAAACTAAACTAAGAAAAATTATCAGGTGTTGATATGAGAACAGAAACAAAAATTCTAGATCTGATTTTACAAACTGCCAAAACTCTACAAGTTAAAGCTATCGCCATGTCTGGTTCACGGACAAACCCAAATGCTCCCAAGGACGAGTTCCAAGACTATGACGTGGTCTATGTCGTGGATGATTTAGATAATCTGACGAGTGATCTTTCTTGGCTAGACCTGTTTGGGAAGCGCCTGATTGAACAGCATGTCCTACTTGACCAGCGACATCTTTATCTCATGCTCTTTGAGGATGGTAACCGCATTGATTTGACCCTCTGCCCCAAAGAGCATATCAAGGAGTGGGTGGATAGTGAAGCTGATTATACAGTATTGAAAGATGAGAAAGGCTTGTTTGAGTCTTATACTGCAAGTCCTCAACGTTACTGTACGAATCCAGCTAGCCCGATTGATTTTGAAAAAGCCTGCAATGAATTTTGGTGGGTGTCAGCCTACGTGGTTAAAGGAATCTGTCGTAAGCAAGTCATCTATGCCACTGACCATCTCTACAGTATTTGCCAACAAGAACTCTTAAAAGTCTTAGCTTGGCAGGTAGCAAGTGATAGGGGAGCAGTTGATATCGGCAAGAACTACAAGTATCTCTTCAACTATTTACCTGCTGAGCAAAAGAAGGAATTCTCGAATCTGCTTGATTTTTCAAGTGTAGAGAAACTTACTCAGTCTTTGTTTGCTACGATGCAACTTTTCCATAGAGAAGCTCAAAGACTTGCTCAAAAGCTGGGCTTTGACTACGATAAAGAAGTGGCTGAGAAGATGATTGAGTATGCTAAGGAGAGAGTGGAGAAGTTTGGAAACAATTAGAAAAATGAAAAAGCGAGGGGAGAAGTCTCATGATTGAAAAAGTGGAACGCCTCATTACAGAGATTAATCGTATTCATCGAGAATATTCTAAAGATTATTTTGAAACGGGTAAGGTAGAAAAAATCAATCTCAAGCATACCTTTTCAAAAGTTCCGACTAAAGCGATTTTGGCCTACCGTCTGAATTTACATGAGTCAATTAATGATTATCTGATGAAAGCGGATGTCCAAGATATTGCCTATGTTTATCGTGTCAAAACTTCTGAGTCTATTTTAGATAAAATTACACGTTTTTCAGAGCGTCAAGAGGGCTATCCTGTGAATTCCATTCTTAATGATATTTTTGGTGCTCGTATGATTTTAAGTTCCAAAGAGATAGCTCAAGTCATGGATAAATTAGATGATTGGCAAGAGCTGTACGGACTAAAAAACTGGTATTTACGAGATAAAGATGGCTATGTCGGTATTCATATCTATTTTAAAAATAAAAGTAATTTTTACTACCCATGGGAACTCCAACTTTGGGATAAGAAAGATGTAGATAGCAATATCGCCAGTCATATCAAGTATAAACGAGGATTTGTGGAGTAGACTTTTCAAGTGGAAACGACGATACAGAAATTGGATGAAACTCACTTACTCTATATTTTTTTCATAATATTTACTCTCCATTCTTCGAGAGGAGTTGAACACGCCCTAAATGCTGTGTGAAAATTCCTTATTAACTGAAGCAACATCTTAAATTACAGAAAGGATAGTTTGGTTATTTACGGTAACTGAACATTGGACTAATCCTTTTATCATTACACATACTCTACATTCTTTGAAAGGAGTTGAACACGCCCTAGATGCTGTGTGAAAAAGATAAATTCTCTTGTTAGCTTTCTTACTTCAAGAATTTTCTATTTTCACTTGGTATTTTACGGGCTTTGTATCCTATATGAGTAACATTCAAAATATGTCCCTAGAGGACATCATGGGAGAGCGCTTTGGTCGCTACTCCAAGTACATTATTCAAGACCGGGCGTTGCCAGATATTCGTGATGGATTGAAGCCGGTTCAGCGTCGCATTCTTTATTCTATGAATAAGGATGGCAATACTTTTGAAAAGAGCTACCGCAAGTCGGCCAAGTCTGTCGGGAATATCATGGGGAATTTTCACCCACACGGTGATAGTTCTATCTATGATGCCATGGTTCGTATGTCACAGGACTGGAAAAACCGTGAGATTTTGGTCGAAATGCACGGTAACAACGGTTCAATGGACGGTGATCCGCCTGCCGCAATGCGTTATACAGAGGCGCGTTTGTCTGAAATTGCTGGCTACCTTCTTCAAGATATCGAGAAAAAGACAGTTCCTTTTGCTTGGAACTTTGACGATACAGAGAAAGAGCCGACAGTCTTGCCAGCAGCCTTTCCAAACCTCTTGGTTAATGGTTCGACTGGGATTTCAGCTGGATATGCCACAGACATTCCTCCCCATAATTTGGCTGAGGTCATTGATGCGGCGGTTTACATGATTGATCATCCGACTGCCAAAGTTGACAAACTAATGGAATTTTTGCCTGGGCCAGACTTCCCTACAGGAGGAATTATTCAGGGCCGCGATGAAATTAAGAAAGCCTACGAAACTGGAAAAGGGCGCGTGGTTGTTCGTTCTAAGACTGAAATTGAGAAGTTAAAAGGTGGTAAGGAACAAATCGTTATTACTGAGATTCCTTATGAAATCAACAAGGCTAATCTAGTCAAGAAGATTGATGATGTTCGTGTCAATAACAAGGTAGCAGGTATTGCTGAGGTTCGTGATGAGTCTGACCGTGACGGTCTTCGTATTGCGATTGAGCTCAAAAAAGACGCCAATACGGAGCTTGTTCTCAATTATCTATTTAAGTACACTGACCTACAAATCAACTACAACTTCAACATGGTGGCGATTGACAATTTCACACCTCGTCAGGTTGGGATTGTCCCAATTTTATCTAGCTACATTGCCCACCGTCGTGAAGTAATTTTGGCGCGTTCACGCTTTGACAAGGAAAAGGCTGAGAAACGTCTCCATATCGTTGAAGGTTTGATTCGCGTGATTTCGATTTTGGACGAAGTCATTGCTCTTATCCGTGCTTCTGAGAATAAGGCGGACGCCAAGGAAAACCTTAAGGTCAGCTATGATTTTACAGAAGAGCAGGCCGAGGCCATCGTTACCTTGCAACTGTACCGTTTGACCAATACAGACGTGGTTGTCTTGCAGGAGGAAGAAGCAGAACTTCGTGAAAAGATTGCCATGCTTGCAGCGATCATTGGTGACGAACGGACTATGTACAATCTCATGAAGAAAGAGCTTCGTGAGGTCAAGAAGAAATTTGCGACTTCTCGTTTGAGTAGCTTAGAAGACACTGCGAAAGCAATTGAGATTGATACAGCAAGTCTTATCGCCGAGGAAGATACCTACGTCAGCGTGACTAAGGCAGGTTATATCAAGCGTACCAGCCCACGTTCCTTTTCGGCTTCCACCTTGGAAGAAATTGGCAAACGTGATGACGACCGTTTGATTTTTGTTCAATCTGCCAAGACAACCCAGCATATCTTGATGTTCACAAGTCTTGGAAATGTCATCTACAGACCAATCCATGAATTAGCAGATATTCGCTGGAAGGATATCGGAGAGCATCTGAGCCAGACTATTACAAACTTCGAAACGAATGAAGAAATCCTTTATGTGGAAGTCGTGGATCAGTTTGATGATGCGACAACTTATTTTGTAGCGACTCGTCTTGGTCAAATCAAACGCGTAGAACGCAAAGAATTCTCTCCATGGCGAACCTACAAGTCTAAGTCTGTCAAGTATGCTAAGCTTAAAGACGAGACAGACCAGATTGTAGCAGTAGCTCCGATTAAACTGGATGATGTTCTCTTGATTAGCCAAAACGGTTATGCTCTGCGCTTCAATATCGAAGAGGTTCCTGTTGTCGGTGCCAAGGCTGCAGGTGTCAAGGCTATGAACTTGAAAGAAAATGATGTTCTCCAATCCGCCTTTATCTGTAACACCCCGTCCTTCTATCTCTTGACCCAACGTGGAAGTTTAAAACGTGTTTCTATTGAGGAAATTCCAGCAACCAGCCGTGCCAAACGCGGACTACAAGTCTTGCGTGAGTTGAAAAACAAACCGCACCGTGTCTTCTTGGCAGGAGCAGTTGCAGAACAAGGCTTCGTTGGTGACCTATTTAGTACAGAAGTGGACGTGAACGACCAAATTCTACTTGTTCAATCCAATAAAGGAACAATCTATGAAAGCCGATTGCAAGACTTGAGTCTGTCAGAACGCACAAGTAACGGTAGCTTCATCTCTGACACGATTTCTGATGAAGAAGTTTTTGACGCTTATCTTAAAGAAGTATTTACTGAAACTAAATAAGTGAAATGAAGAATCAGTTCTAAGAGCTGGTTCTTTTTATTGAAGAAATTTTCTGAAAATTACAAAATATACTTGCTATTTTAGAAAAATAGTGTAGAATATAAGAAATAGGTTTTTAGAATAAGGAGTGGAATATGACAGTAACGATTGATTGGGAAAACCTTGGTTTCTCCTATATGAAATTACCTTATCGCTATATTGCTCATTTTAAAAATGGACAATGGAATCAAGGAGAGCTTACAGAGGATGCAACTTTGCATATTTCAGAGTCTTCTCCAAGTCTCCACTATGGACAACAAGCATTTGAAGGTTTGAAAGCTTATCGTACTAAGGATGGCAGTGTTCAACTGTTCCGTCCTGATGAAAATGCCAAACGCCTGCAACGTACATGTGACCGTCTCTTGATGCCACAAGTTCCGACAGACATGTTTGTAGAAGCTTGTAAAGCAGTTGTCCGTGCGAATGAAGAATACGTACCACCATACGGAACAGGTGGAACCCTCTATCTTCGCCCTCTTTTGATTGGTGTCGGAGATATTATCGGGGTAAAACCAGCAGAAGAATATATTTTCACCATCTTTGCTATGCCAGTTGGAAATTACTTTAAGGGTGGTTTGGTCCCAACCAACTTCTTGATTCAGGATGAATACGACCGTGCCGCTCCAAATGGTACAGGTGCGGCTAAGGTTGGTGGGAATTATGCTGCCAGTCTCTTGCCAGGGAAATTGGCTAAATCACGTCATTTCTCAGATGTTATTTACCTAGACCCTTCAACTCATACAAAGATTGAAGAAGTCGGATCAGCTAACTTCTTTGGAATTACAGCTGATAATGAATTTGTAACACCATTGAGTCCATCTATCTTGCCATCTATTACCAAGTATTCCTTGCTTTATTTGGCAGAACATCGTTTGGGATTAACTCCTATTGAGGGTGATGTTCCAATTGACAACCTTGACCGTTTTGTAGAGGCAGGTGCCTGTGGTACAGCAGCGGTTATTTCTCCAATTGGAGGTATTCAGCACGGTGATGATTTCCATGTATTTTATAGTGAAACAGAAGTTGGCCCTGTGACTCGTAAACTCTATGATGAATTGACTGGTATTCAGTTTGGTGATATTGAAGCGCCAGAAGGTTGGATTGTAAAAGTAGATTAAAAAAATATATTAAAGGAGATTTTTATGAAATCGAAAAAGTGGATTTTAACAACAGGACTTATCCTAAGCACAACAGCTCTTTTAGCAGCCTGTGGAAAAGCTGATAAAGAAGCAGATGCTCCGACAACATTTTCTTATGTATATGCAGTGGATCCAGCATCCTTGGACTACAGTATAGCAACGCGTACATCCACAACAGATATTATCGGGAATGTCGTTGATGGTTTGATGGAAAATGATAAATATGGTAATGTTATTCCTTCTTTGGCTGAGGATTGGTCTGTCTCAAAAGATGGATTGACTTATACCTATAAACTTCGTAAAGGAGTGAAATGGTACACATCAGAAGGCGAAGAATACGCAGAAGTAACAGCCCATGACTTTGTGACAGGACTAAAACACGTCGCTGATGGTAAGTCAGACGGTGTCTCTCTCATCCAAAATTCAATCAAAGGCTTGGACGCCTATATGACTGGTGAAACCAATGATTTCTCTACAGTTGGTGTTAAAGCTTTGGATGACTATACAGTTGAGTATACATTGAATGCGCCAGAAAGTTTCTGGAATTCAAAAGTGACTACAGCGACGATGTTACCTGTAAATGAAGAGTTTTTAAAGGCATCTGGAAAGAATTACGGAGAGGTTAGCCCAGCAGGTATTCTCTACAATGGCCCTTATTTCTTAAAAACATTGACTTCTAAATCTTTGATTGAATATGAAAAAAATCCAAATTACTGGGATAAAGAAAATGTTAAAATTGAGAAGATTAAGTTGACCTACTACGATGGTTCAGATCAGGAGTCTTTGATTCGTAGCTTCTCCTCTGGTGCTTATACGACAGCCCGTCTCTTCCCAAGCAGCTCAAACTTTGCTTCAACTTTGGAAGAATACGGAGATAAAATCACTTATAGCCCACAGGATTCAAGTAGTTATTACTTTACTTTTAACGTAAATCGTCAGTCATACAATAAAACTGCGAAAACAAGCGAAGAGCAAAAGACTTCTACAAAAGAAGCTATGCTTAATAAGGACTTCCGTCAGGCTATCAACTTTGCCTTCAACCGTCATTCGTATGCTGCCCAGCTAAACGGTGAAGATGGTGCGGACAAGATTATTCGTAACAGCCTTGTTCCAGATAACTTCGTACAAGCAGGTGGTAAGAACTTTGGTCAAATCGCTCAAGCAGAGTTGGTGAACTATGGTGACCAATGGAAAGGTGTTGAGCTAGTTGACGGTAAGGATTCTATCTACAACCCTGACAAGGCTAAAGCTGCGTTCGAAAAAGCTAAGAAAGACTTGGAATCTAAAGGAGTAACCTTCCCAATTCACTTGGATGTCCCGGTTGAACAAACAGATACTATCGCCGTGCAACAAAGCAACTCTTTCAAACAGTCTATTGAATCAACTCTTGGTGCTGAAAATGTTGTCATCGATGTACTTCAAATGACAGATAATGAAAAAGAAACGATTACATCACAAGCGCGTGTTCCTTCTCAAAAAGACTATGATTTGAACAGTACAGGATGGGCTCCAAGCTATCAAGATCCAGCGTCTTACTTGAATATTATGGATCCAAAATCTGGTTCTGCCATGAAACACCTTGGTATTACGAAAGGAAAAGATAAGGATGTTGTCGCTAAACTTGGTTTGGATCAATATAAGAAGTTGTTAGAAGATGCTGTTTCTGAGACCACTGACCTAGAGAAGAGATATGAAAAATATGCCAAAGCTCAAGCCTGGTTGACAGATAGTTCATTATTGATGCCTACAGCCTCATCTGGTGGTTCTCCAGTTGTAAGTAATGTCGTGCCATTCTCAAAACCATACTCACAAGTTGGTATTAAGGGGGATCCATATATCTTTAAAGGAATGAAATTGCAAAAAGATATTGTTACAACAAAAGAATATGACGAAGCTCTTAAAAAATGGCAAAAAGAAAAATTGGAATCCAATAGCAAATACCAAAAAGAACTAGAAAAGCATATTAAATAAGGAATGGTATTGCTCTTGAGAAAATTTAAAAAATACTGTCATTTTGAATATAGAGGAGTTTGATATGGAGTGGATTAAACTAATAGGAATAGCAATCATTGTTGTGGGTTTTATTTTAAAATTTGATACAATTGCAACAGTAGTCTTAGCTGGTTTGGTTACAGCTTTAGTTTCAGGTGTTTCTCTCGTTGAATTTTTGGAGATTTTGGGAAAAGAATTTAGCAATCAGCGAGTGCTCACGATTTTTATGGTTACCTTGCCTCTTGTGGGGCTGTCAGAAACCTTTGGACTCAAGCAACGATCAATTGATTTGATTCGAAAGATTAAAGGTCTGACAGTTGGAAACTTCTATACAGTTTATTTCTTTATTCGAGAGTTAGCTGGTTTCTTTTCAATTCGTCTAGGAGGACACCCTCAGTTTGTCAGACCTTTGGTTCAACCTATGGGAGAAGCAGCAGCAGAGTCTCAATTAGGTAGAAAGTTAACAGAGGTTGAAGATGAGGCAATAAAAGCGCGTGCGGCTGCGAATGAAAATTTTGGAAATTTCTTTGCTCAAAATACGTTTGTAGGTGCTGGGGGAGTCCTCTTGATAGGGGGAACATTAGATCAGTTAGGCTATGAAAGCAATTATGCAGGGATTGCTTCTGCATCTATTATTGTTGCTGTTATAACACTTATTGTAGTGGGGATTTACAATTATTTATTTGATAAAAAATTGACATCAGAAAAGACTAGGGGAGGAGAACAAAAATGACAGAGTTGGCAAAGCAACTATTAGAGTTGACCTATATTGTGATTGGTTGTCAATTTCTCCACACAGCCTATTGTAGTTATAAAGATAAAACAAACCCAGTTCGATTTGGAACATCTGCATTTTGGACTCTATTGTCTATTACGTTTATAGGTGGTTCCTATATGCCAAATATGAGTATTGGTATTATTGTAATCCTATTATCGCTGTTAACATTGTTTAAGCAAGTCCGTATCGGAACCTTGCCGTCCTTAGATGAAATGAAAGCCAATATTGAATCTAACAGATTGAAAAATAAAATTTTTATTCCAGTTATGCTGATGGCAATACTTGCGTTGGTCTTAGCGCAAATGATTCCAGAATTTAGCAAGATTTCGATTAGCCTTGCCGCCTTGTTTGCTACAATTTCTGTTCTTGTGATTACCAATAGTCACCCTAAGAGTCTGTTATCAGAAAATAATCGAATGACTCAGCAAGTTTCAACAAGTGGGATTGTTCCCCAATTATTAGGGGCTTTGGGGGCTATTTTTACTGTAGCAGGTGTTGGTGATGTTATCTCTCATCTGATTAGCGGTATTGTTCCTTCAGATAGTCGCTTTATAGGAGTTTTGGCCTATGTTCTTGGAATGGTTCTATTCACAATGATTATGGGAAATGCTTTTGCAGCATTCACCGTTATTACAGCAGGTGTTGGAGTTCCCTTTGTATTTGCTCTGGGAGCTAATCCCATTGTGGCTGGTGCTCTTGCCATGACAGCAGGTTATTGTGGGACCCTATTGACCCCAATGGCTGCTAATTTTAACGCTCTACCAGCAGCATTGATGGATATGAAAGATCAGAATGGCGTTATAAAGGCTCAAGCAGGTGTTGCGCTAGTAATGATTGTTATTCACATATTCTTAATGTACTTTCTCGCATTTTAGTAAAGGAAAATAAAATGAAAATATTGGTTACAGGTTTTAATCCTTTTGGAGGTGAAAAGATTAATCCAGCTTTGGAGGCTGTAAAATTATTACCATCTGAGATTAATGGGGCTGAAGTTCGCTGGGTAGAAATTCCAACGGTTTTTTATAAGTCGTCAGAAGTTTTAGAGGCAGAAATATTACGATATCAACCAGATGCTGTACTTTGTATTGGACAAGCAGGCGGCAGGACAGCTTTAACACCTGAACGAGTGGCTATTAATCAAGATGATGCTCGCATACCTGATAACGAAGGCAATCAACCAATTGATACACCGATTCGTATTGATGGAGCATCGGCCTATTTTAGTAGTTTACCTATCAAAGCGATGGTACAAGCTATCAAAAAACAGGGACTTCCGGCAGTTGTATCCAATAGTGCAGGAACCTTTGTTTGCAATCATTTGATGTACCAAGCTCTTTATTTAGTGGATAAAAAATTCCCTAATATGAGAGCAGGTTTCATGCATATTCCATATATGATGGAACAAGTAGTAAATAAGCCGAATACTGCAGGAATGAGTCTATGTGATATTGTAAGAGGTATAGAGGTAGCTATTGAAGCTATTGTAGACTACAAAGATAAGGATTTGCAGTTAGTAGGTGGTGAGACTCACTGATAACCTAAAAAGGATAGTCAATTATGCTTGTTTACTAACTATTAGCTATGCTAAATCGATTGAGGTTGTTTACATAAAACTCTATATCAGACAAGTCTGATATAGAGTTTTTTCTTGCTAGTTTTAGGATTTTCTTGTAAAATAGAAAAAGTGAAGAGAGGTATGAAATGAGTAAGAAAGATAAAAAAATTGAAATTCAAGTAGCAGATGCTAAAGTTAATGTAGGAAAAGACAGTTTTGAAGGTTATACCTTGACCATTGGTAAAAAAGTTATCGGAGAAATTGCCGAATTAGACGGACAATTTGCCATCATAAAGAATGGGAATGTCGATAGTTTTTATAAAAAATTGGAAAAAGCTGTGGAAATTTTGATTGAAAATTATAATTTAGCAAAATAAGTCTTGTTTTTTTGAAATTTTCATGATATAATAGTCCATGTTGATTGTAGGAGAGATAGCGAAGAGGCTAAACGCGGCGGACTGTAAATCCGCTCCTTCGGGTTCGGGGGTTCGAATCCCTCTCTCTCCATTTCATCAATGGGGTATAGCCAAGCGGTAAGGCAAGGGACTTTGACTCCCTCATGCGTTGGTTCGAATCCAGCTACCCCAGTTCTTAGGTAATAATCAAGATAAAAAGCAAAATATCTTAGGGTATTTTATTTTTATAATTGAAAGACGTGAATGATATGAACATGTCCTTGCGGGTGCTTAGGAAAAAAATTATAAGTATGTCAAGTTTAAGAAAAACTTGATTGTTGGAGGATTTTTTAGATGAACGAATTTGAAGATTTGCTAAATAGCGTTAGCCAAGTTGAGACTGGTGATGTTGTTAGTGCTGAAGTATTGACAGTTGATGCGACTCAAGCTAACGTTGCAATCTCTGGAACTGGTGTTGAAGGTGTCTTGACTCTTCGCGAATTGACAAATGATCGCGATGCAGATATCAATGACTTTGTTAAAGTAGGAGAAGTATTGGATGTTCTTGTACTTCGTCAAGTAGTTGGTAAAGATACTGATACAGTTACATACCTTGTATCTAAAAAACGCCTTGAAGCTCGCAAAGCATGGGACAAACTTGTTGGTCGCGAAGAAGAAGTTGTTACTGTTAAAGGAACTCGTGCCGTTAAAGGTGGACTTTCAGTAGAATTTGAAGGTGTTCGTGGATTTATCCCAGCTTCAATGTTGGATACTCGTTTCGTACGTAACACTGAGCGTTTTGTAGGTCAAGAATTTGAGGCTAAAATCAAAGAAGTTGACGCTAAAGAAAACCGCTTCATCCTTTCACGTCGTGAAGTTGTTGAAGCAGCTACAGCAGCAGCTCGTGCTGAAGTATTCGGTAAATTGGCTGTTGGTGATGTTGTAACTGGTAAAGTTGCTCGTATCACAAGCTTCGGTGCTTTCATCGACCTTGGTGGTGTTGACGGATTGGTTCACTTGACTGAATTGTCACACGAACGTAACGTATCACCAAAATCAGTTGTAACTGTTGGTGAAGAAATTGAAGTGAAAATCCTTGATCTTAACGAAGAAGAAGGACGTGTGTCACTTTCACTTAAAGCAACAACACCTGGACCATGGGATGGTGTTGAGCAAAAATTGGCTAAAGGTGATGTAGTAGAAGGAACAGTTAAACGTTTGACTGACTTCGGTGCATTTGTTGAAGTATTGCCAGGTATCGATGGACTTGTTCACGTATCACAAATTTCATACAAACGTATTGAAAATCCAAAAGAAGCTCTTAAAGTTGGTCAAGAAGTTCAAGTTAAAGTTCTTGAAGTTAACGCAGATGCAGAGCGCGTATCACTTTCTATCAAAGCTCTTGAAGAGCGTCCAGCTCAAGAAGAAGGACAAAAAGAAGAAAAACGTGCTGCTCGTCCACGTCGTCCAAAACGTCAAGAAAAACGTGATTTTGAACTTCCAGAAACACAAACAGGATTCTCAATGGCTGATTTGTTTGGTGATATCGAACTTTAATCAAATTGAAAATTCACAAAATCCTTTGTTTACTAAACAAGGGATTTTTCTTTTGTCTCTGCTTCTTTTTTTGATATAATAGTTCTATGTTAAAATCAGAAAAACAATCACGTTATCAAATGTTAAATGAAGAATTGTCCTTCCTATTGGAAGGAGAAACCAATGTTTTGGCTAATCTTTCCAACGCCAGTGCTCTCATAAAATCACGTTTTCCTAATACTGTATTTGCAGGCTTTTATTTGTTCGATGGAAAGGAATTGGTTTTAGGTCCCTTCCAAGGAGGTGTTTCCTGCATCCGTATTGCACTTGGGAAAGGTGTTTGTGGTGAGGCAGCTCACTTTCAGGAAACTGTTATTGTTGGAGATGTGATGACCTATCCCAACTATATTTCTTGTGACAGTCTAGCTAAAAGTGAAATTGTGGTGCCGATGATGAAGAATGGTCAGTTACTTGGAGTTCTGGATCTGGATTCTTCAGAGATTGAGGATTACGATGCTATGGATCGAGATTATTTGGAACAATTTGTCGCGATTTTGCTTGAAAAGACAGAATGGAACTTTACAATGTTTGAGGAAAAATCTTAATGTATCAAGCACTTTATCGAAAATATAGAAGTCAAAACTTCTCCCAGTTGGTTGGTCAAGAAGTTGTGGCTAAGACTCTTAAACAAGCAGTAGAGCAAGAGAAAATAAGTCATGCCTATCTTTTTTCTGGTCCACGGGGAACGGGAAAAACCAGTGTAGCTAAGATTTTTGCTAAGGCTATGAACTGTCCCAATCAAGTGGGTGGCGAACCTTGCAATAACTGCTATATTTGTCAGGCAGTGACGGACGGTAGTTTAGAAGATGTCATTGAAATGGATGCAGCCTCTAATAATGGGGTGGATGAAATCCGTGAAATTCGCGATAAATCTACCTATGCGCCTAGCCTTGCTCGTTATAAGGTTTATATCATAGATGAGGTTCACATGCTGTCTACAGGGGCTTTTAATGCCCTCCTAAAGACGCTGGAAGAGCCAACACAGAATGTAGTCTTTATTTTGGCCACTACTGAATTGCACAAGATTCCTGCAACTATTCTATCCCGTGTGCAACGTTTTGAATTTAAATCAATTAAGACACAGGATATTAAGGAACATATCCACTATATCTTAGAAAAAGAAAATATTAGTTCTGAACCAGAGGCTGTGGAGATCATTGCCAGGCGGGCGGAAGGTGGAATGCGGGACGCCTTGTCTATTTTGGATCAAGCCCTGAGTTTGACACAGGGAAATGAATTGACGACTGCCATCTCTGAAGAAATTACTGGCACCATTAGCCTATCAGCCTTGGATGATTATGTGGCTGCCTTGTCTCAACAGGATGTTCCCAAAGCCTTAGCTTGCTTAAATCTTCTTTTTGACAATGGTAAGAGCATGACCCGTTTTGTGACCGACCTTTTGCACTATTTAAGAGACTTGTTAATTGTTCAAACAGGAGGAGAAAACACTCATCATAGTCCAGTCTTTGTAGAAAATTTGGCACTTCCTCAAGAAAATCTGTTTGAAATGATTCGCTTAGCGACAGTGAGTTTAGCAGATATTAAGTCTAGTTTGCAGCCCAAGATTTATGCTGAAATGATGACCATCCGTTTGGCGGAAATCAAGCCCGAACCAGCTCTTTCTGGTGCAGTTGAACATGAAATTTCTGCACTGAGACAGGAAGTGACACGTCTCAAACAAGAACTCGCTAATGTGGGAACTGTGCCCAAGCCAACCAATCCAGCTCCTAGTCGACCAGCAGCGAGCAAGACCGTCTATCGTGTGGATCGCAATAAAGTTCAGTCTATCTTACAAGAGGCCGTTGAAAATCCTGATTTAGCACGTCAAAATCTGATTCGCTTGCAGAATGCATGGGGAGAGGTAATTGAAAGTCTAGGTGGTCCTGATAAGGCTCTACTAGTTGGTTCTCAACCGGTTGCAGCCAATGAACACCATGCCATTCTTGCTTTTGAATCTAACTTCAATGCTGGTCAAACCATGAAACGGGACAATCTCAACACCATGTTTGGCAACATCCTCAGTCAGGCAGCAGGTTTTTCACCTGAGATTTTAGCTATTTCCATGGAGGAATGGAAAGAAGTTCGCGCAGCCTTTTCAGCAAAAGCTAAATCTTCTCAAACTGAAAAAGAAGCAGAAGAAAGCCTGATTCCAGAAGGATTTGAATTTTTGGCTGATAAAGTGAAGGTAGAGGAAGACTAAAGAAAGATTTCATGATACAATAAGTTTATGAATAGACAACAATTTATTATCATGGCGCTGTTTACAGCTGCTGAGACCTATTTTTTCAATGAAGCCTGGATGACTGGTCGCTATATTATGGCAGCCTTTTGGGCCATTTTGCTCTTCAGAAATTTTCGAGTCAGTTATGTGATGGGCAAAATCGTTGATGTCATCGATCAGCATTTTAATAGGAAAGACTAGCCCCCAGCTTCCAGACAAAATCAAAGCCTTTTAGGCTTTTTTTTGTTATACTAGAAAAGTATATTTATAGACCTTTTACTCTATTTCTGGGGAAATCAGACGTTTTTCTAGTAAGTACTGTAAAAGTCTTGAAAAAGAAAGGAACTATCATGTCAGTATTAGAGATCAAAGATCTTCACGTTGAGATTGAAGGAAAAGAAATTTTAAAAGGGGTTAACCTGACCCTGAAAACAGGAGAAATCGCCGCTATCATGGGACCAAATGGTACTGGTAAATCGACTCTTTCTGCCGCTATCATGGGAAATCCAAACTATGAAGTGACCAAAGGTGAGGTCTTGTTTGATGGCGTAAACATCCTTGAGTTGGAAGTTGACGAGCGTGCGCGTATGGGACTTTTCCTTGCTATGCAATACCCATCAGAAATTCCTGGAATTACCAACGCTGAATTTCTTCGTGCAGCTATGAATGCTGGTAAAGAAGATGATGAAAAGATTTCAGTTCGCGAGTTCATCACTAAACTAGACGAGAAGATGGAATTGCTCAACATGAAAGAAGAAATGGCTGAGCGTTACCTCAACGAAGGTTTCTCTGGTGGTGAGAAAAAACGTAATGAAATTCTTCAACTCTTGATGTTGGAACCAACTTTTGCCCTTTTGGATGAGATTGACTCTGGTCTCGATATTGACGCTCTTAAGGTTGTGTCTAAAGGTGTCAATGCCATGCGTGGTGAAGGTTTTGGTGCTATGATCATCACTCACTACCAACGTCTTTTGAACTACATCACACCAGACGTGGTACATGTGATGATGGAAGGTCGTGTTGTCCTTTCTGGTGGTCCAGAATTGGCTGCGCGTTTGGAACGTGAAGGATACGCAAAACTAGCTGAAGAACTTGGCTACGACTACAAGGAAGAATTGTAATTCCCTCGTATCTTTTAGGAGAAGTAAATGACTAAAGAAAATATTAAACTTTTTTCAGAAATGCACGCTGAACCAAGCTGGTTGGCTGATCTCCGTCAAAAAGCTTTTGATAAAATCGAGAGTTTGGAATTACCAGTTATTGAGCGTGTCAAATTTCACCGTTGGAATCTGGGTGATGGAACGATTACAGAAAGTGAGCCATCAGCAAATGTTCCAGATTTCACTGCACTAGATAACCACTTGAAGTTGGTGCAAGTAGGAACTCAAACTGTTTTTGAGCAAATTCCAGTTGAGTTGGCTCAACAGGGTGTTGTCTTTACAGACTTCCATTCAGCTTTAGAAGAAATTCCAGAACTGATCGAAGAATTCTTCATGTCATCTGTTAAGTATGACGATGATAAGTTGGCAGCCTACCACACAGCTTATTTCAATAGTGGTGCTGTTCTCTATATTCCTGATAATGTTGAGATTAAAGAACCAATCGAGGGTATTTTCTACCAAGATAGCGATAGCGATGTGCCGTTTAACAAGCATATTATGATTATTGCTGGTAAAAATTCTAAGATTAGTTATCTGGAGCGTTTAGAGTCACGTGGTGAAGGAAGTACCAAAGCGACTGCAAACATTACTGTTGAAGTGATTGCTCGTTCTGGAGCTCAAGTCAAGTTTGCGGCTATCGACCGTCTAGGTGAAAACGTCACTGCTTACATTAGCCGTCGTGGTAAATTAGGCAACGATGCAAGCATTGACTGGGCGATTGGTGTTATGAACGAAGGAAATGTTGTTGCTGACTTTGATAGCGATTTGATTGGTAACGGTAGCCATGCAGATCTCAAGGTTGTAGCTCTTTCAAGTGGTCGTCAGGTACAAGGAATTGATACCCGAGTAACTAACTATGGTTGTAATTCAATCGGAAATATCCTCCAACATGGGGTTATTCTTGAAAAAGCAACCTTGACCTTCAATGGTATCGGTCACATCATCAAGGGTGCTAAGGGAGCAGATGCCCAACAAGAAAGTCGTGTTCTCATGCTTTCAGACCAAGCGCGTTCAGATGCTAATCCAATTCTTTTGATTGATGAAAATGACGTAACTGCAGGACACGCGGCTTCTATCGGTCAGGTAGACCCAGAAGATATGTACTACCTCATGAGTCGTGGTTTGGACAAGGCAACTGCAGAGCGCTTGGTTGTTCGTGGTTTCCTTGGATCCGTTATCGTTGAGATTCCAGTCAAAGAAGTTCGTGATGAAATGATTGCAACGATCGAAGAGAAATTGTCAAAACGCTAAGGGGTAGCCTATGTTAGATGTAGAAGCGATTCGCAAGGATTTTCCAATTTTAGACCAGATTGTCAACGATGAACCGTTGGTCTATTTGGACAATGCTGCGACGACACAAAAACCACTAGCAGTACTGGAAACGATTAACCGCTATTATGAGCAGGACAACGCCAATGTTCATCGTGGGGTTCATACTTTGGCAGAGCGTGCGACAGCATCCTATGAAGCCGCTCGTGAAACCATTCGTAAGTTTATCAATGCAGGCTCAACAAAGGAAGTACTCTTTACTCGAGGAACGACAACCAGTCTTAACTGGGTAGCGCGTTATGCTGAGGAAGTCTTGACTGAGGGAGACCAGGTTTTGATTTCTGTCATGGAACACCATTCCAATATCATTCCTTGGCAGGAAGCCTGTCGTAAGACTGGGGCTGAGCTTGTCTATGTTTATCTCAAGGATGGAGCTCTGGATATGGATGATTTGCGAGCTAAATTGACTGATAAAGTCAAGTTTGTTTCGTTAGCTCACGCTTCAAATGTTCTTGGTGTGGTCAATCCAATCAAAGAAATCACTCAAATGGCCCACCAAGTTGGAGCCATCATGGTGGTGGATGGTGCTCAATCTACACCTCATATGAAGATTGATGTCCAGGATTTGGATGTGGACTTCTTTGCCTTTTCGGGTCACAAGATGGCTGGTCCGACTGGTATCGGTGTCCTTTATGGTAAAGAAAAGTATCTGGAACAAATGTCACCCCTTGAATTTGGTGGTGAGATGATTGATTTTGTCTATGAGCAATCGGCTAGTTGGAAGGAATTGCCTTGGAAATTCGAGGCTGGAACTCCTAACATGGCTGGTGCAATCGGACTTGCTGCTGCAGTGGATTATCTGGAAACGATTGGTATGGATGCCATTGAAGCCCATGAACAGGAATTGATCGCATACGTCTATCCAAAATTGCAGGCGATTGAAGGACTGACCATTTATGGTTCACAGGACTTGGCTCAACGTTCAGGTGTCATTGCCTTTAATCTAGGCGACCTTCATCCTCACGACCTTGCGACTGCTTTGGATTATGAAGGAGTAGCAGTTCGTGCGGGTCACCACTGTGCTCAACCCTTGCTCCAGTATTTGGATGTCCCAGCAACAGCTCGTGCAAGTTTTTATATCTACAATACCAAGGCAGATTGCGACAAGCTAGTCGATGCCTTACAAAAAACAAAGGAGTTTTTCAATGGCACTTTCTAAACTAGATAGCCTCTATATGGCAGTGGTAGCGGACCATTCGAAAAATCCACATCACCAAGGGAAGTTAGAAGATGCGGAACAAATCAGTCTTAACAATCCAACCTGTGGAGATGTCATCAACCTCTCTGTCAAGTTTGATGCAGAGGACCGTTTGGAAGATATTGCTTTTCTAAACTCAGGTTGTACCATCTCGACTGCCTCTGCTAGCATGATGACAGATGCAGTTTTAGGAAAAACCAAGCAAGAAATTTTAGAACTTGCAACTATTTTTTCTGAAATGGTTCAAGGGCAAAAAGATGAGCGTCAAGACCAACTAGGCGATGCAGCCTTCTTGTCAGGCGTTGCCAAATTTCCTCAACGAATCAAGTGTGCAACCCTAGCTTGGAACGCCCTGAAGAAAACAATTGAAAATCAAGAAAATCAGTAAGGCAAGCTTCTTTTGTCTTATGAATCAGTAGAAATGAAGAATGAAAGAAAGGATATTATGGCTGAAGAAAGAGTAGAACCAAAACCAATTGACCTTGGTGAATATAAATTTGGTTTCCATGATGATGTAGAGCCTGTCCTATCGACAGGAAAAGGATTGAATGAAGATGTCATTCGTGAACTATCAGCTGCAAAGGGAGAACCTGAGTGGATGTTAGAATTCCGTTTGAAGTCTTATGAAACTTTCAAAAAAATGCCCATGCAAACTTGGGGAGCAGATTTGTCAGAGATTGACTTTGATGACTTAATATACTACCAAAAACCATCTGATAAACCAGCTCGTTCATGGGATGAGGTTCCTGAAAAAATCAAGGAAACCTTTGAACGTATCGGGATTCCGGAAGCTGAGCGTGCTTATCTAGCCGGTGCCTCTGCCCAGTACGAGTCAGAAGTAGTTTACCACAACATGAAGGAAGAATTTGAGAAGTTAGGTATCATCTTTACAGATACGGATTCTGCCCTTAAAGAATACCCAGACTTGTTTAAACAATACTTCGCTAAGTTGGTACCGCCGACAGATAACAAGTTGGCTGCCCTCAACTCAGCAGTATGGTCTGGTGGAACCTTTATCTACGTACCAAAAGGGGTCAAGGTAGATATTCCACTTCAAACTTACTTCCGTATAAACAACGAGAATACAGGTCAGTTTGAACGTACCTTGATTATCGTTGATGAGGGAGCAAGTGTCCATTACGTAGAAGGATGTACAGCGCCAACTTATTCAAGCAACAGCTTGCACGCTGCCATCGTAGAAATCTTTGCCTTGGATGGAGCTTATATGCGTTATACGACTATCCAAAACTGGTCTGATAACGTCTATAACTTGGTAACAAAGCGTGCTAAGGCTCAAAAAGATGCTACTGTTGAGTGGATTGATGGAAACTTGGGTGCCAAGACAACTATGAAATACCCATCTGTTTACCTAGATGGAGAAGGAGCGCGTGGTACCATGCTTTCGATTGCCTTTGCCAATGCAGGGCAACACCAGGATACTGGAGCTAAGATGATCCACAACGCTCCACATACCAGCTCGTCTATCGTGTCTAAATCCATCGCTAAAGGTGGAGGAAAGGTTGACTACCGTGGACAAGTAACCTTTAACAAAAACTCTAAGAAATCTGTTTCTCACATCGAGTGTGATACTATTATCATGGATGACTTATCAGCATCAGATACTATTCCATTTAATGAAATTCATAACTCGCAAGTTGCTTTGGAACACGAAGCAAAGGTATCTAAGATTTCAGAAGAACAACTCTATTACCTCATGAGCCGTGGATTGTCAGAATCTGAAGCAACTGAGATGATTGTTATGGGATTTGTGGAGCCCTTTACAAAAGAGCTTCCAATGGAATATGCAGTTGAGTTGAACCGTTTGATTAGCTATGAGATGGAAGGATCAGTTGGGTAAAATTTGATTTTAGGTTTACTCAAAATCAAGGACTTTGATACTATTCGAAAATCAAGAACTTTGAAGATGAATTTATAAAAAAAGGCTCTTTGTCAACTGTAGTGGGTTGAAGAAAAGCTAAGATCTAGAAAGGACGAAATTCGTCCTTTCTTTTT
>NZ_CFGI01000001.1 GCF_001347015.1 Streptococcus pneumoniae | reverse complement strand
ACTTAATTCCACCATAAAAATCCGTTTTAGACTAATTTCCACTTTGGTCAGGCAAGTGGAAGTTACTTTGAGAAGTTAGCAATCATAGATTATGCTAAATAAATAAGAAAGAGCAGTTGAAAAATTACTGCTTTTTTGTTACACTAGATAGAAAGACTGTAGAAGGATAGTTTGCGCAAAATGCTACTATCTGAAGGGAAATCTTATTTTATTTTTACAGACTGACTAAAAGGAGACACAATGGCAGACCGAGGCTTACTAATCGTTTTTTCTGGTCCTTCAGGGGTTGGAAAAGGAACGGTTAGAAGAGAGATTTTTGAGAGTTCTGAAAACCAATTTCAATACTCTGTATCGATGACGACACGTGCACAACGTCCTGGAGAAGTGGACGGTGTTGACTATTTCTTCCGTACTCGTGAAGAGTTTGAAGAGCTGATTCGTCAAGGACAGATGTTGGAATACGCAGAATACGTCGGCAACTACTATGGAACTCCCCTGACCTATGTCAATGAAACCTTGGACAAGGGAATTGATGTTTTCCTTGAAATTGAGGTTCAGGGTGCCCTTCAGGTCAAGAAAAAGGTTCCAGATGCTGTCTTTATCTTCCTGACACCACCAGATTTGGATGAATTACAAGATCGTTTGGTAGGACGTGGAACAGACAGTGCAGAAGTGATTGCCCAACGAATCGAAAAGGCCAAGGAAGAAATTGCCCTCATGCGTGAGTATGATTATGCGATTGTCAACGATCAGGTGTCCCTAGCTGCTGAGCGTGTCAAACGTGTGATCGAAGCAGAGCACTTCCGTGTGGATCGTGTCATTGGTCACTATCAGGAGATGTTACCAAAATCTCCAACTACTCGATAAAATTTAGAAAATAGGTACAAGCAAATGATGTTAAAACCCTCTATTGATACCTTGCTTGACAAGGTTCCTTCAAAATATTCACTCGTAATCTTGGAAGCAAAACGTGCCCACGAATTAGAAGCAGGTGCGCCAGCAACTCAAGGTTTCAAGTCTGAAAAATCAACTCTTCGCGCTTTAGAAGAAATCGAATCAGGAAACGTTACAATTCACCCAGATCCAGAAGGTAAACGTGAAGCAGTGCGTCGCCGTATCGAAGAAGAAAAACGCCGCAAAGAAGAAGAAGAAAAGAAAATCAAAGAGCAAATCGCTAAAGAAAAAGAAGATGGTGAAAAAATTTAAGGTTGGGGGGACTCAATCTTATTTTTTCTATTGCAAGAATGTACTGACAAGGAGGAGGTGAGAAGATGGCCATAGCCAAGATTATCGTAGATGTGCCCTTGATGCAGACGGACCAGCCCTATAGTTACAGGATCCCTAAGGAATTCGAGGGAATGCTAGAAGTTGGGATGCGGGTTCATGTGCCTTTTGGTAAGGGCAATCGCCTGATTCAAGGAATTGTTCTTGGTTTGGAGTCCCAACCAGATGAAGAAGAGGCAAATCAAGATTTAAAAGATATTGCAGAGGTGCTGGATTTTTCCCCTGTTCTTACGCACGAACAACTCTGGCTGGCTGAGGAGTTACGCAAATCTGTCTTTTCTTACAAAATCTCCATCCTAAAGGCTATGCTACCAGGATTTCTAAATTCTAGCTATGACAAGATTCTCTATCCTCTGGAAGGTCTGAGTCGGGAAGACCGGGAGCGCTTATTTGGTTCAGAGGATTCACTTGCCTTCTCTTCTCTGGATTTAGCTAAGCAAGCTGAAATGATGCGTTTGACTAGAAAAGGCTTGCTTGGTCTAGAATATCAGGCGATTGATCAAAAGAAGGTCAAGACCCAGTCTTGGTATGAGGTAGACCTTGTTCAGTTAGAAGGTGTAGAGATTTCTACACGTGCCAAGAAAAAGTTAGAACTGAGAGACTATCTGCTGTCTCATCCAGAGAGCGCTTCTTTGGCTAGTTTGTTAGAGTCCTACTCGCGGGAGCAAGTCAACTTCTTTGTCGAACAAGGTGCTGTGACCATAGTCCAAAAGGAAGTGCAACGCTCGGCTGCTTATTTTGAAGGCATTGAGGCAAGTCGGCCTTTGGAGTTGAATCCAGAGCAAAGACAGGCGCGTGATGCGGTTGTGAGTGCGATTGGCAGTCATCAGCCCCCCTTCCTCCTTCAAGGGATTACAGGAAGTGGGAAGACAGAGGTTTATTTGCAGATTATCCAAGGAGCCTTGGACAAGGGTAAGACAGCTATTTTGCTGGTGCCTGAGATTTCCTTGACTCCACAGATGACGGAGCGTTTTATTGCTCGATTTGGTGAGAAAGTGGCCATTCTTCACTCAGGCCTTTCCAATGGTGAAAAGTATGATGAATGGCGCAAGGTCGAGCGTGGAGACGCTCAAGTTGTTGTTGGTGCCAGATCGGCCATCTTTGCTCCGCTGAAAAATCTGGGTGTCATGATAATCGATGAGGAACATGAAGCGACTTATAAGCAGGACAGCAATCCCCGTTACCATGCCAGAGAGGTTGCTATTCTAAGGGCCCAGTATAATCAAGCAGCTCTGGTACTTGGTTCAGCAACTCCTAGTCTGGAAAGCCGTGCTCGCGCTGGTAAAGGCGTCTATCAACACTTACGTCTGACCCAGCGAGCCAATCCTTTGGCTAGGATCCCTGAGGTTCAAGTGATTGACTTTCGAGACTATATCGGACAGAATGAGACGTCAAACTTTACGCCACCTTTGCTAGAAGCCATCCAAGATCGTCTGGCTAAAAAAGAGCAGGTGGTTCTCATGCTCAATCGCCGTGGTTATTCTAGCTTTGTTATGTGTCGGGAGTGTGGAACGGTGGATACTTGTCCTAACTGTGACATTTCCCTGACCTTGCACATGGATACCAAGAACATGAACTGCCATTATTGTGGTTTTTCGAAAGACATTCCTCAGGTCTGTCCTAACTGTAAGAGCCACAGCATTCGTTACTATGGAACAGGGACACAGAAGGCTTATGACGAGCTAGCAGAACTCTTTCCCCAGGCCCGCATTTTGCGCATGGATGTGGACACGACTCGTAAGAAAGGCAGTCATCAAGCTCTACTTGACCAGTTTGGGCGAGGAGAAGCGGATATTTTACTTGGCACACAGATGATTGCTAAGGGATTGGATTTCCCCAATGTGACCCTAGTTGGAGTACTCAATGCGGATACAGCCTTGAATCTACCTGATTTTCGTTCTTCTGAGAGAACCTTCCAGCTCTTGACTCAGGTGGCAGGTCGAGCAGGTCGGGCTGAAAAATCTGGTCAGGTCTTAATTCAGTCCTACAATCCGCAGCACTATGCTATTCGATTTGCCAAGGATCAGGACTACGAAGGCTTTTATGTCTATGAAATGGGAATCAGACGACAACTTGGTTATCCGCCTTACTATTTCACCATTGGTATTACCCTTTCTCACAAGAAAGAAGGAGAAGTGGTCAAACGTGCCTATGAAGTGATGAACATTTTGCGGTCAGGATTGTCAGAGACCAGTAACATTCTTGGGCCAACGCCCAAACCCATTGCCCGTACCCACAACCTCTATCATTACCAGATTTTGATTAAATACCGTTTAGAAGATGAGCTGGGGCCGACTCTAAATCAGGTTTTGGCCTTGACTCAAGAACGGGAAAATAGTGTGCTCCGTCTCAGCATTGACCATGAGCCACAGCAATTTTTATAAGAAGGAGAAGATATGACAAAACTAATCTTTATGGGGACACCCGACTTTTCAGCAACAGTTTTAAAAGGGCTTTTGACAGATGATCGTTACGAAATTCTAGCAGTTGTAACCCAGCCAGACCGTGCTGTTGGTCGTAAAAAAGTGATCCAAGAAACCCCAGTCAAGCAGGCTGCCAAGGAAGCGGGTCTTCCAATCTACCAACCTGAAAAATTATCTGGAAGTCCAGAGATGGAAGATCTTATGAAGCTAGGAGCGGATGGGATTGTGACTGCTGCTTTTGGGCAGTTTCTCCCAAGTAAACTCCTTGATAGCATGGACTTTGCGGTCAATGTTCACGCCTCCCTTCTTCCTAAACACCGTGGTGGTGCGCCTATCCATTATGCCTTGATTCAAGGGGATGAGGAAGCTGGTGTGACCATTATGGAAATGGTTAAGGAAATGGATGCAGGAGACATGATTTCTCGTCGCAGTATTCCGATCACAGATGAGGACAATGTTGGTACCTTGTTTGAGAAATTAGCTCTTGTTGGTCGTGATTTGCTTTTGGACACTTTGCCTGCCTACATTGCTGGGGAAATCCAACCTGAACCGCAGGATCCAAGTCAGGTCACTTTCTCGCCAAATATCAAGCCAGAGGAAGAAAAACTGGATTGGACTAAAAGCAATCGCCAACTCTTCAACCAAATCCGTGGCATGAACCCCTGGCCTGTTTCCCATACTTTCCTTAAGGGCGACCGCTTTAAGATTTATGAAGCTCTAGCTGTAGAAGGTCAGGGAGCTCCAGGAGAAATCCTCTCTATCGGCAAGAAAGAATTGATTGTCGCAACGGCAGAAGGAGCTTTGTCTCTCAAACAAGTGCAGCCAGCGGGCAAACCTAAGATGGACATCGCTTCCTTCCTCAACGGTGTTGGACGTACATTGACTGTAGGAGAACGATTTGGTGACTAAAGTAGAAACGGCTAGAAGTTTAGCTCTAGCAGTATTAGAGGATGTTTTTATCAATCAAGCATACTCAAATATCGCCTTAAATAAGCATCTCAAGGGGAGTCAACTTTCGGCAGCAGACAAGGGCTTGGTGACCGAGCTGGTCTATGGAACGGTAGCCCGTAAACTGACTTTGGAATGGTACCTATCCCACTTTATCGAGGACAGAGATCAGTTAGACAGCTGGCTCTACGTCCTTCTCCTCATGAGTGCCTACCAGCTCCGCTATCTGGATAAGATTCCAGACCATGCTGTGGTCAATGAAGCAGTAGAGCTAGCCAAAGTCCGAAAAAAGGGCAGTGAAAAATTGGTCAACGCTGTCCTTCGCCGTATCTTGCGTGAAGGCTGGCCAGATATTGCTAGCATCAAACGAAAAAACAAGTGTGATTCCATTGCCTATTCTCTCCCAGTTTGGCTTGTGTCTAAACTTAAGGAAGAATACGGAGAGGAGCGAGCGCAAGCTATTTTTGAAAGTCTTTTGGTGCGCAACAAGGCCAGTATTCGTGTGACTGACTTAAGCCGAAAAGAGGAAATTCAAGCCTTGTTAGAGGCTAGTAATTCATCCTTGTCTCCCTCTGGTCTTGTTAAGGAGCAAGGGCATTTTGCAGGCCATAATTTGTTTGCAGAAGGGGCTATAACCATTCAAGACGAATCCAGTCAATTGGTTGCGCCAACTTTGAATTTGCAGGGAGATGAACGAGTACTAGATGCCTGTGCGGCTCCGGGTGGGAAAACAGCCCATATAGCCTCTTATCTTACGACAGGTCAGGTTACTGCTCTGGACTTGTATGACCACAAGTTGGACTTGATTCAAGAAAATGCCCAACGTCTGGGAGTTGCAGATCGGGTTCAAAGGCAAAAATTAGATGCCAGAAAGGTGCATGAGTTTTTTGGTCAGGCTTCTTTTGATAAGATTTTGGTGGATGCTCCCTGTTCAGGTATCGGTCTTTTGCGTCGCAAACCAGATATTAAATACAATAAGGAAACGGCAGATTTCGCGTCCTTAAAGGAAATTCAGCTAGAAATATTAGGTAGTGTTTGTCAAACACTAGGCAAAGGTGGTATAATAACTTATAGTACCTGTACTATTGTCTCAGAGGAGAATTTTCAAGTCGTTGAGGCGTTTTTAGAAAGTCATCCTGAGTTCGAGCAGGTAAGACTAGAACATGAATGTAAGGATATCATGAAAGACGGCTGTATCCTCATTACACCTGAATTGTATGGAAGTGATGGATTCTTCATCAGTCAATTTCGCAAGATATCGGATTAGGAAGGAACTGACACATGGAAATTTCATTATTAACAGATGTTGGTCAGAAACGGACAAATAACCAAGACTATGTCAACCACTATGTCAATAGAGCTGGGCGTACCATGATTATTTTAGCTGATGGGATGGGAGGTCATCGCGCAGGGAATATCGCTAGTGAAATGGCGGTCACAGACCTAGGTATAGCTTGGGTCGATACCCAAATCGATACAGTCAATGAAGTGCGTGAATGGTTCGCCCATTACCTAGAAATTGAAAATCAAAAGATTCACCAGCTTGGTCAGGATGAAGCTTACAGAGGCATGGGAACTACTTTGGAAGTCCTTGCTATTATCGATAATCAGGCTATCTATGCTCATATTGGTGATTCGCGTATCGGCTTGATTCGTGGAGAAGAATACCATCAGTTGACGAGCGACCATTCTTTGGTCAATGAATTGCTTAAAGCTGGTCAATTGACACCAGAAGAGGCAGAAGCTCATCCTCAAAAAAATATTATCACCCAGTCTATCGGGCAAAAAGATGAAATTCAGCCTGATTTTGGAACAGTTATTCTTGAGTCAGGTGACTATCTCTTGCTCAATAGTGACGGCTTGACCAACATGATTTCAGGCAGTGAGATTCGTGATATTGTAACCAGTGATATTCCTTTAGCAGATAAAACGGAGACACTTGTTCGTTTTGCTAACAATGCAGGAGGTTTAGACAACATTACGGTTGCCCTTGTTTCTATGAACGAGGAGGATGCAGAATGATCCAAATCGGCAAGATTTTTGCCGGACGCTATCGGATTGTCAAACAGATTGGTCGAGGAGGTATGGCGGATGTCTACCTGGCCAAAGACTTAATCTTAGATGGGGAAGAAGTGGCAGTGAAGGTTCTGAGGACCAACTACCAGACGGACCCGATAGCTGTAGCTCGTTTTCAGCGTGAAGCGAGAGCTATGGCAGATTTAGACCATCCTCATATCGTTCGGATAACAGATATTGGCGAGGAAGACGGTCAACAGTACCTCGCTATGGAGTATGTGGCTGGACTTGACCTTAAACGCTATATCAAGGAACACTATCCCCTTTCTAATGAAGAAGCCGTCCGTATAATGGGACAAATTCTCTTGGCTATGCGTTTGGCCCATACCAGAGGAATTGTTCACCGGGACTTGAAACCTCAGAACATCCTCTTGACACCAGATGGGACTGTCAAGGTTACAGACTTTGGGATTGCAGTAGCCTTTGCTGAGACGAGTCTGACTCAGACTAACTCGATGCTGGGTTCGGTGCATTACTTGTCACCAGAGCAGGCGCGTGGTTCGAAGGCGACTGTACAAAGTGATATCTATGCCATGGGGATTATTTTCTATGAGATGCTGACAGGCCATATTCCTTACGATGGAGATAGTGCGGTGACCATCGCCCTCCAGCATTTCCAAAAACCACTGCCGTCCGTTATTGCTGAGAATCCATCTGTGCCTCAGGCTTTGGAGAATGTTGTTATCAAGGCAACTGCTAAGAAATTGACAGATCGCTATAAATCAGTTGCTGAAATGTATGTGGATTTGTCTAGTAGTTTGTCTTATAATCGTCGTAATGAACCAAAGCTGGTCTTTGACGATGCGACTAAGGCGGACACCAAGACTCTACCAAAGGTATCCCAGAGTACCTTGACTTCGATTCCTAAGGTTCAAGCGCAGACAGAACACAAACCAATCAAAAAAACAAGTCAGGCTGTGACAGAGGAAACTTACCAACCACAAGCACCGAAAAAACGTAGATTTAAGATGCGTTACCTGATTTTTTTGGCCAGCCTTGTATTGGTGGCAGCTTCTCTGATTTGGATATTATCCAGAACTCCTGCAACTATTGCCATTCCAAATGTGGCAGGTCAGACAGTTGCAGAGGCCAAGGAAACCCTCAAGAAAGCCAATTTTGAGATTGGCGAGGAGAAATCAGAGGCTAGTGAAAAGGTGGAAGAAGGGCGGATTATTCGTACAGATCCTGACGCTGGAACTGGTCGAAAAGAAGGAACGAAAATCAATTTGATTGTCTCATCAGGCAAACAATCTTTCCAAATTAGTAATTATGTCGGCCGGAAATCGACAGATGTTATAGCAGAACTCAAGCAGAAGAAGGTTCCTGAAAATCTCATCAAAATTGAGGAAGAAGAATCAAGTGAGAGCGAAGCAGGAACTGTTCTCAGACAGAGTCCAGCTGCTGGAACAACCTATGATTTGAGCAAGGCCTCAACGATTACCTTAACCGTTGCTAAGAAAGTAACCAGCGTTGCTATGCCAAGTTATATAGGATCTAGTCTCGAATTTACTAAAAATAATCTCGTTCAAATTGTCGGTATTAAAGAAGCCAATATTGAAGTTGTAGAAGTGTCGACAGCTCCCGCTGGAACTGCTGAAGGTACAGTCGTTGAACAGAGTCCAAAAGCAGGTGAAAAGGTTGATTTGACTAAGACGCGTGTCAAGATTTCAATCTACAAACCAAAAACACCGCCGTCAACGTCATCATCAGCACCAGCCCAACGTGGAAACCAAGGTTCTACTACAACACCAAGTCAGGGGAACCAACAAGGAAATCAACGAGAGAATGCACCTGGTCCTACTCAATCAAGTAGTGAAGGCAACCACGAAAATTCTCGTGATTAAATGAATCTTTGTCATGATTTCATGGCAAAGATTTTTTTTGAGTCCAGATTTGTGATAGAATAGAAGGAGTTGATAAAAGGAGGAACGCATGGAAGAATCAAGAGAATTAAATGCCGTCATCGATGTGATTATGTTAGCTGGAACCATTCTTCTCAAAAGTGGCTCAGAGATTCATCGTGTAGAAGATACCATGATCCGTATTGCGCATTCGCAGGGGATTGTGGATTGCAATGTTCTTGCCATGCCTGCTGCTATCTTTTTCTCCATTGAAAACACCAATATTTCGCGCATGAAGCGCGTGACCTCCTCTTCTTATAACATCGAAAAAGTCTGCGATGTCAACCAGATTTCTCGTCAACTGGTTGGGGGGCGGATTGATTTAGAGACAGCCTTCAAGCAATTGACGGCTTTGCAAGCCCAACCCCTTCCCTATACTAAGTTGCAGGTAACTCTGGCTGCGACCTTAAGTGCTCCTTTCTTTTCGGTTATGTTTAGTGGAAATATCTACGACGCACTTGGGGCAGGAGTGGCGACCTTATTTGGTTTTGCCTTTTCCCTTTATGTGGAGAAGTTTATCCGAATTCCTTTTGTAACAGCCTTTGCTGGGGCCTTCGTCTTTGGAATGATTGCCCAGTTTTGGGCTCGCTACACAGGTTTTCCTTCAACAGCAGATTTGATTATAGCTGGTGCAGTCATGCCTTTTGTACCAGGTATTGCCTTGACCAATGCGGTCCGTGATATTATGACCAACCACATAAACTCTGGTATGAGCAAGATGTTTGAATCCCTGCTCATTACCCTTGCTTTAGGGGCAGGAACTTCTGTCGCCTTGGTATTGATGAACTAATATGACACTAACAACCTTTTTATTACAAGCAGTAGCAAGTCTTCTTGCCATTATCACTTTTTTAATCGTACTCAATGTGCAACGCTCTATGCTCTTACCTGGAGGGATTTTGGGCATGGCTGTCTGGCTAATTTATCTCTTGCTCAAGGAACCGACCAATGTTATTGTGGCTACTTTTATTGCAGCTATTATTGGTTCTTGTGTCAGCCAGATTTTAAGTATTCTTTATAAGACACCTGCTGTGGTCTTTATCTTGGCCATCTTGGCACCTCTGGTTCCGGGTTATCTTTCTTATCGGACAACTGCCTTTTTTGTGACAGGGGACTATAATAAAGCGCTGGCAAGTGCGACCTTGGTTGTCATGCTGGCTCTGGTCATTTCCATTGGAATGGCTAGCGGAACAGTGATTCTCAGACTGTATCATTATATAAAAACACATCGAGTATCGTAGACTTTACAGAAATAAAAGAATTTTCTGAAAAAGGAGATAAATATAGTGACAAGGCTTTCTATGTATGCCATTCTCTATATATAGGAGGAAAAATCATGAAAAAATCACTATTTTCCTTATTGTTTGTAAGTCTACTGACCTTGTTATTTTTCCCAGTCATGGTTTCTAATTCAGGCTCAGAATTTCAAAGTGGATGGCAAGAGCATCAGTTGATTGCCGAAAAGGTTAGTAAAACACTTGACAAGACATTTGATAAGGATGTCAGAGAAATTCCGACCAGTCAGTTTTATCAAGAATTTGTAGATGAGATGGGAAGGACTTACTCAGGAGATTTAATCCTCCAGGAGCTGAGAACTGTGAATGGGGCTTATAAAGCTACTTATATCGGTGAACTCTATAGCAACTAATCATTCTTTAAAATTATGACCAATAAGAGGCTTGATTTGGTGAATCAAGTCTTTTTTCTCTCTTTTACTGCCATTTGTGATAAAATAGTACTGAACGATTTTTTACATGAATGATAAAACAGAGGTAAATATGACAATCGGTATTGATAAGATTGGTTTTGCGACCAGTCAATATGTCTTGAAATTACAAGACTTAGCAGAAGCGAGGGGAATTGACCCTGAAAAATTAAGCAAAGGACTCTTGCTCGAGGAATTGAGTATTGCGCCCCTAACTGAGGATATCGTGACCTTGGCGGCCAGTGCTAGTGACTCTATTTTAACTGAGCAAGAAAGACAAGAAATCGATATGGTCATTGTGGCGACTGAGTCAGGAGTTGACCAGAGTAAGGCTGCGGCCGTCTTTGTGCATGGTTTGCTGGGCATCCAGCCCTTTGCTCGTAGTTTCGAGATTAAAGAAGCCTGTTATGGAGCGACAGCTGCCCTTCATTATGCAAAACTGCATGTGGAAAATTCTCCACAGTCCAAGGTCTTGGTCATTGCCAGTGATATTGCCAAATATGGTATTGAAACTCCAGGAGAACCCACTCAGGGTGCCGGCAGTGTGGCCATGTTGATTACACAAAATCCGCGCATGATGGCCTTTAATAACGACAATGTGGCTCAGACTCGTGACATCATGGATTTCTGGCGTCCAAATTACTCAACAACACCTTATGTAAATGGTGTTTATTCTACCCAGCAATACTTGGATAGTTTGAAAACGACTTGGCTTGAATACCAAAAACGCTACCAGCTTACTTTAGATGATTTTGCGGCTGTTTGTTTCCACTTGCCTTACCCTAAATTAGCGCTAAAAGGCTTGAAAAAAATCATGGATAAGAGCCTGCCTCAAGAGAAAAAAGACCTCTTGCAAAACCATTTTGACCAGTCTATTCTCTACAGTCAAAAGGTGGGGAATATCTATACAGGTTCCCTCTTCCTTGGACTTTTGTCTCTCTTGGAAAATACAGATAGCTTGAAGGCTGGGGATAAAATTGCCCTTTATAGTTACGGAAGTGGTGCTGTGGCTGAGTTCTTCAGTGGTGAATTGGTTGAAGGATATGAAGCTTATCTGGATAAAGACCGTTTGAACAAGCTCAACCAACGAACTGCCCTGTCTGTTGCAGACTATGAAAAGGTCTTCTTTGAGGAAGTAGACTTGGATGAAACAAACTCTGCCCAGTTTGCTGGCTATGAAAATCAAGATTTTGCCTTGGTTGAAATTGTTGACCACCAACGCCGTTATAGCAAGGTTGAAAAATAATGAAGATAAGTTGGAATGGATTTTCTAAAAAATCATACCAAGAGCGCCTCGAGCAGTTAAAAGCTCAGGCGCTCCTTAGTCCTGAGAGACAAGAGAGTTTGGAGCAGGATGAACAGATGAGTGTGACTGTGGCAGACCAGCTGAGTGAGAATGTAGTGGGAACTTTTTCTCTGCCTTATTCGCTGGTCCCAGAGGTTCTCGTTAACGGTCAGGAATACACAGTTCCCTATGTGACAGAAGAACCGTCCGTGGTTGCTGCGGCCAGCTATGCCAGCAAAATCATTAAGCGTACAGGCGGTTTTACTGCGCAAGTCCATCAGCGTCAGATGATTGGGCAGGTAGCCCTTTATCAAGTTGCTAATCCTGAACAAGCCCAAGAGAAGATTGCAAACAAAAAGACTGAGCTCTTGGAGCTTGCCAATCAAGCCTATCCTTCCATTGTTAAACGTGGGGGCGGGGCGCGTGATTTGCATGTAGAGCAGATCAAAGGTGAAACAGACTTCCTCGTCGTCTATCTTCATGTTGATACTCAAGAAGCCATGGGAGCCAATATGCTCAACACCATGCTGGAAGCCTTGAAACCAGTCTTGGAAGAACTTAGTCAGGGACAGAGCCTTATGGGAATTTTGTCCAACTACGCGACCGATTCTCTGGTGACTGCAAGCTGTCGTATTGCCTTTCGCTACTTGACCCCTCAAAGAGATCAAGGACGAGACATTGCGGAGAAAATTGCTTTGGCTAGTCAGTTTGCGCAGGCTGATCCTTATCGAGCCGCTACTCACAATAAAGGGATTTTTAATGGTATTGATGCCATTTTGATTGCCACTGGTAATGACTGGCGTGCCATTGAGGCGGGAGCTCATGCTTTTGCCAGTCGAAATGGACATTACCAAGGTCTTAGTCAATGGACGCTGGATCTTGAAAGAGAAGAATTGGTTGGTGAGATGACCCTGCCCATGCCTGTGGCGACCAAGGGTGGCTCTATCGGCCTTAACCCTCGTGTAGCCCTCAGTCATGAGCTACTGGGAAATCCTTCTGCCAAAGAATTGGCCCAGATTATCGTGTCTATCGGTCTTGCACAAAATTTTGCAGCCCTGAAAGCTTTAGTCAGCACAGGAATTCAGCAAGGCCACATGAAATTGCAGGCCAAATCCTTAGCTCTCCTAGCAGGTGCCAGTGAATCCGAGGTAGCTCCCCTAGTCGAGCGCCTCATCGTAGATAAAACCTTTAACCTAGAGACAGCCCAGCGTTATTTAGAAAATTTAAGATCATAAAAAACTCAGACGAATTGGTCTGAGTTTTCTTGTGCTTATACTCTTCGAAAATCTCTTCAAACCACGTCAGCTTCGCCTTGCCGTACTCAAGTACAGCCTGTGGCTAGCTTCCTAGTTTGCTCTTTGATTTTCATTGAGTATTAAATACTTTTTCCTGGTAATAGTGTAACTGGTAAGAAGTAACCAGTTGTGGCGACTTCCTTGCCTTCGATCTTCTGCAAGAGGAGGTCAACAGTGAGGCAGGCAATTTCTTCCAAGGGTTGCTTGATAGTAGCCAGTTGAGGGTAGTAATTTTCGATAAAGTAGGTCCCATCATAGCCGATGACCTTGAGCTCTTCTGGGACAGAAATGCCCAATTCTTGAGCGATTTTAATGACCAGAATAGCTGTCAAATCATCTGAAGCAAAGATGGCATCTGGCTCTTGTCGAGTTAAGATATTCTTGATTTCCATTTCTTTTCTGACGGGAGAAAAGTCACTGGAAACATTGATAATAGGAGCTTGGGGGAGTACAGATGCAAAACCAGCGTGGCGTAGTCCAGTTGGTGAATTGGAATTGTCATTCCCTGTAATCATGATGATAGATTGGGCACCTGTCTTAACCAAGGTCTGGGCAGCAAGAACTCCACCAGCATAGTTGTCAGAGGAGACGACAGGGATGTCTGGCGATAGGTTTCGGTCAAAGGAAATAATCGGCGCTGTCACACGATTGTAGTCTTCGATTCCCAAGTTGTGACTACCCGAAATGATGCCGTCCACCTGATTGGCTTCCAACATTTCGATGTATTCACGTTCTTTTTCAGAATCGTGCTCACTGTTGCAGATGATGGTCTTGTAGCCATTTTTGAAGAGTTGGTGTTCCAACTTATCAATCAATTCTGCATAGAAAACGTTGGAAATATTGGGGAAAATCAAGCCGATTAACTTAGCTGATTTTCCTTGTAGACTGCGAGCTAGGTTGTTGGGTTTGTAGCCCAATTCTCGCATGGCTTCATTGACTTTTTGAATGGTTTTCTCAGATAGATACCCTTTTTTATTGATAACCCGAGAAACGGTAGTAGGACTGACGCCTGCAAGTTTGGCGACATCAGTTAGTTTTGCGACCATAATCTAATTCATAGTAAGTTCCAGTTGGGTTTCCAGATTTGATGAGGATACCATTTTGGTCCGCATGTGGGAAGACACGACCAGAAAATACTTTTTCTCCTTTATTGATGAAAATTTCAAAGACAGAATTATCGATGAAAATCGTAGCAGTAGTAGCCTGATTCTTGATAGGGCAAGAACGTGTAGTTCCAAATTCTTGGGCATACTGTTCACCAGCCTGGCTACGATCCACTGTTACTTGACCATTTACAAGGTCAAAGTTGATGGAAAGTCCCTTGCCTTCTTTATCAGCAAGTAAGACAATCTCGCTCTGGCTATTAGCTTCCAAGTTGAGTTCGAGTTCGTACGTGTTATTGGTTTGAGCACGATTTGAGAAGGCTTCTTCAGAAGCACGAAGGTCTTTGATAGCTGCGACTGGGTATTGGTAGAGTTTACCGTCTTTGATAGTGAGTTCCTTGACCAAAGAGAAGGTTCCTTGGTAGTCAAAACGATCAGATGGATATGAAACATCAGGCAAGCCAAGCCAGCTAACAGCTAGAGTACGTCCATCAGGAGCGTTAAAGGCTTGAGTTGCATAGGCTTCGAAACCATAGTCCATGTTTTGAAGTTGAGACACATCTGCCATTTTGGCATTTTCAGGGTCAAAGGAAGCCCCAATCTTATACATATTTGGATAGATATTGTCGTAGTCTAGAACTTTCTTATCCAATCCTTGTGGGCAGTAGAGAAGGACAGGTTGTTCCTCTACAAAGACCAGATTTGGACATTCCATCATGTAGGCAGTACGGTCGTTAGCAAAGTCAAGGTTGCCAACGGCTTGCCAGTTTGTATAGTCGTTGTCTACAGCCTTGTAGAGACGAACGAAGCCTTTTTTCTCCAAGTCCTGTCCACCGACGATAGCATAGTATTGGCCCTTGAAGTTAAAAATTTGCGGATCACGGAAGTGATCAGTAGAGTCAGCTGGCTGGTCGATCAAAATCTTATCAATCTTGGTAATCTTGCCATCCTTGTCCATCAAAGCCCCAATCTGGTATGGGTGACGGATCCAGTTTTCATCACGAACATTTCCTGTATAAAATAGGAACAAGTTATCGCCAAATTGCATAGCAGAACCAGAGTAGGCACCGTGGCTATCTAATGGAGTATCAGGCAAAACTTTGACTCCGGTTTCTGTGAAGTGAACCAAGTCCTCGCTTTCCAATTGCACCCAAGATTTTAAACCGTGGGCTGCACCGAAAGGAAAGTTCTGATAAAAAACAACCCACTTCCCATCAAAGTAAGAAAAGCCATTTGGGTCGTTGAGAAGTCCTGTTTTTGGCTCAACATGGTAATGAGTATGCCATGGAGATTGTGCCATATTTTCCTTAATATTTTGAATTTCTTCTTGCGTCCAATCTTGATAAAGTCTGTAACGACGCTCAGTTGTCCATTTCATTCATTCATTCCTCCAAAAATCTTATCACTTTTAATAGTAACCGTTTTCGATAAAAAATGCAAGCCTTTTATGTTAAAAAAGAGAAAAAACTGTCAAACGTTTATCATAAATCAAAACCAGAAAATCAATCAACTTTTCAAGAAAAGATGAAAGATAATGAAATAGAATCCTGATAACAAAGATTTTAAACTTATTTTTTTAAGTGTTATCTGCTAAAACCGTCAAAAACAATCAATCTAACGCAAGGCTACTAAGTGGAAATGATATTTTTTCTGCAAAACGCTTGACATATTTTTAAAACATGATAAAATAATAGTCGTAGGGCGGATAAAATCGCTTTCAAACAATAACAAAATTTTATATAAGGAGATTTTTGCAAATGAACAATCAGGAAATTGCAAAAAAAGTCATCGATGCCTTGGGCGGACGTGAAAATGTCAACAGTGTTGCCCACTGTGCGACTCGTCTACGTGTCATGGTCAAAGATGAAGAGAAAATCAATAAAGAAGTGATTGAGAACTTGGAAAAAGTTCAAGGTGCTTTCTTTAACTCAGGTCAATACCAAATCATCTTTGGTACAGGTACAGTTAACAAAATGTACGATGAAGTTGTTGCACTTGGTTTGCCAACATCATCTAAAGATGACATGAAAGCAGAAGCTGCCAAACAAGGGAACTGGTTCCAACGTGCTATCCGTACTTTCGGTGACGTTTTCGTTCCAATCATCCCAGTTATCGTAGCAACAGGTCTCTTCATGGGTGTGCGTGGTCTTTTCAACGCTCTTGAAATGCCACTTCCAGGCGACTTTGCAACTTACACACAAATCTTGACAGATACAGCCTTCATTATCTTGCCAGGTTTGGTTGTGTGGTCAACCTTCCGTGTATTCGGTGGAAATCCTGCCGTTGGTATCGTTTTAGGTATGATGCTTGTTTCTGGCTCGCTTCCAAACGCTTGGGCAGTTGCTCAAGGTGGTGAAGTAACTGCTATGAACTTCTTTGGTTTCATCCCTGTTGTTGGTTTGCAAGGTTCCGTTCTTCCAGCCTTCATCATCGGGGTTGTCGGAGCTAAATTTGAAAAAGCTGTCCGCAAGATTGTTCCAGATGTCATTGACCTCTTGGTAACACCATTCGTGACACTTTTGGTCATGTCTATCCTTGGACTCTTTGTCATTGGACCAGTTTTCCACGTCGTTGAAAACTACATCCTTATCGCTACAAAAGCGATCCTTAACATGCCATTTGGTCTTGGTGGTTTCTTGATTGGTGGGGTTCACCAATTGATCGTCGTGTCAGGTGTGCACCACATCTTCAACTTGCTTGAAGTGCAATTGCTTGCTGCTGACCATGCTAACCCATTCAACGCGATCATCACAGCTGCTATGACAGCCCAAGGTGCTGCGACTGTTGCGGTTGGTGTTAAAACTAAAAATCCAAAACTGAAAACACTTGCTTTCCCAGCTGCTCTTTCTGCCTTCCTCGGTATTACAGAGCCTGCTATCTTCGGGGTGAACTTGCGCTTCCGTAAACCATTCTTCCTTTCATTGATTGCTGGTGCAATCGGTGGTGGATTGGCTTCTATCCTTGGACTTGCAGGTAATGGTAGTGGTATTACCATCATCCCTGGTACAATGCTTTATGTTGGTAACGGACAACTTGTACAATACATTCTTATGGTAGCTGTATCATTCGTTCTTGGTTTCGCTCTTACTTATATGTTTGGTTATGAGGATGAAAAAGAAGTTGCTACTGAAGTAGAGACAGAACGTTTGGTCCAAGAAGAAACAACTGGTAACATTCCAGCAGCTCTTCGAAATGAAACACTTGTAACTCCTATCGTTGGTGATGTTGTCGCTCTTGCTGATGTCAATGACCCAGTCTTCTCAAGTGGAGCTATGGGACAAGGTATCGCTGTGAAACCAAGTCAAGGTGTGGTTTATGCACCAGCTGATGCTGAAGTTTCAATCGCATTTCCAACAGGGCACGCTTTTGGTTTGAAAACAACTGATGGTGCTGAAGTTTTGATCCACGTTGGTATTGACACTGTATCTATGAATGGTGAAGGTTTTGAAGCAAAAGTTGCTCAAGGTGACAAGGTTAAAGTGGGCGATGTTCTTGGAACATTTGACTCAAACAAAATTGCTGCAGCTGGACTTGATGATACAACAATGGTTATCGTTACAAATACAGCTGACTACGCTTCAGTAGCTCCAGTCGCAACAGGTTCAGTTGCGAAGGGGGATGCTGTGATCGAAGTGAAAATCTAATCAATCCTCTCTAATGTGAAAACGAACAAATGACATGTTTGTTCGTTTTTGCTTGAATGGTAAGATTTACAGAGGAAAATCTAAAAAATAGAGAAATTTAGACTTTCGAAATATGCTATAATAAAGAAAATAAAAACAAGAGGTTTATCATGACAAAATTATATGGAAGCTTGGAAGCGGGCGGTACAAAGTTTGTCTGTGCTGTCGGTGATGAAAATTTTAACGTTGTAGAAAAAACACAATTTCCAACAACAACTCCAATCGAAACAATCGATAAAACCATTGAGTTCTTTTCGAAATTCGATAATCTTGCTGGTCTTGCAGTTGGTTCATTTGGTCCGATTGATATTGATAAAAACTCAAAAACCTATGGCTTTATCACAACGACTCCAAAACCAAACTGGGCAAATGTGGACTTGCTTGGTGCCCTTCGTCGCGCCCTCAACGTGCCAATGTACTTCACTACAGACGTAAATAGCTCTGCTTATGGTGAAGTGGTTGCCCGTAACAATGCTGGTGGTCGTATCGAAAACTTGGTTTACTACACAATCGGTACAGGTATTGGTGCAGGTGTCATCCAACGTGGCGAGTTTATCGGTGGTGTGGGTCACCCTGAGATGGGTCATTATTATGTTGCTAGACACCCAATGGATATTGAAAAAGAGTTTAAGGGTGTTTGTCCTTTCCATAAGGGATGTCTGGAAGGCTATGCAGCTGGTCCAAGTTTGGAAGCTCGTACGGGTGTACGTGGGGAAAACATTGAACTCAACAACCCTGTTTGGGATGTCCAAGCCTACTATATCGCTCAAGCTGCGGTCAATGCGACAGTGACTTTCCGCCCAGACGTGATTGTCTTTGGTGGAGGGGTCATGGCTCAACAGCACATGTTGGACCGTGTCCGTGAGAAATTCATATCCTTGCTCAACGGTTACCTACCAGTTCCAGACGTGCGTGATTACATCGTAACACCAGCAGTCGCAGAAAATGGTTCTGCTACTCTTGGAAACTTTGTCCTTGCAAAAGAAGTTTCAAAATAAAACACAAAATCCGCTTGGGAAACCAAACGGATTTTTTATGTGTCAAAGCATTTGCCAGAAAAAGTCAATAATATAGGTCAGACCGTAGGTATAAACCACGAGGGTAAAGGGCTTGGTCAGAATGATGATGGTCATATAGCGCTTGAAGCTCATCTTGGTCAGGGCAGCCAGCATACAGAGAAAGTCAGCTGGACTAATGGGCCAAATCATCATAAAGATAAAGAAACGGTCAAAACGATTGCCCTTATCCAACCAACCGATATACTTGTCATAGGTGCGCTTGCTGACGACAGATTGGACAAAGGCAGCTCCATAGAGTCGCACCAGATAAAAGATAATGGAACAGCCAATCACGATGCCGATATAGTTGTAGATAGTCCCGATGATGTGCCCGTAGATAAAGACCCCAGCCACAGAGGTCAAGGCCCCAGGAATGATAGGGACGACAGTCTGTAAAATCTGTAAAAAGATAAAGAGAGGTGGTCCCCAGATACCTGCCTGCTGGATAAAGGCAGAGAGGGTTTCCTTAGACTGTAAAATCCCAGCCTGATAAGCCCAAATACAGAAAATCAAACTCCCAACCCCACCGACGATCGATGAGATATTGATAATTTGCTGCAGAAGGGGAGAAACAGCTTTCATTTGTTTATCCTGTGACATGTGAACTCCTCATAGATAGTATAACTCTACTATACCATATTTTGGAGAAGAAAGGGGGAATGAGTGTTTTTGATGAGGAATAGAAAGTAAATAGGTCTACTTCCTAAAGTTTACATGTATTCTAAGTTTAGAACAATCGCAATTCCATAAATTTACAAGTATTCTAAGTTCGAATAGTCATCTTCTCTAAAGTTTAGATGTATTCTGAAGCTAGAAAAGTTAAAATCTAAAAATAATAAGAGTCTATCTGATGGACGTAATTTATGTCTAGTATGAACCCTTTGAATTGTTAGTTAATTTTAATATTAATCAGTTCTAAAATAATTACTAAATATAGTTAGATGGTGAATGAATTATTGCTAAATTTCAAGTTCAAGTTAGCCATCCAGAAGTCTTCTCTAGGCGACTTGTAGTTCAAGCATTTTTTAGGATAGTTGTTAATCCAATTTTCGATGAATGTGACTTCTTTGGGAGTCGTTTTCTTAGTTCCCTTAGGTAACCATCTACGAATGAGCCTGTTGTGATTCTCATTAGTTCCCCTTTCTCAAGATGCATAGGGATGTGCATAGTAGATATGTTCCTTAGAAAACACATCAGACAAGCGATTGAATTCCGTTCCGTCCATTAGTGGATAAAGGATTACTCCTTCTTGAAATGACAGATGAACTTGTTTCTTATAAAAAATGTTGTCAAGAAATTATCTGTTTTTTTCCAGAAGTTTTAGAGGAAGAAAATTTTATGAGGAAAAAGGAACTACTCAAATAACAATTCAGGATCAAAAACAGACAGTTGAGGAGCAGAGTGGATAAATTAAGTTTGCTACTGTATAATGGATTTATCACTAAAAACGCTCCATGCCATATTTTACATAGCATTAGTCTTCTAAAAATGGACAGAAGTCATTGTAAAGGCTATCAAAAAGGAGTATAATGAGTGAAAGAAATTTCGGAGGTTAAAGATGCTAGAAGTAAGAAGTCTAGAGAAAAGTTTTGGATCCAAGCAAGTTTTGTTTGGTATTGACTTTCAAGCGCGACCAGGTCGTATTTTGGGTTTAGTCGGGAAAAACGGTGCTGGGAAGACAACAATTTTCCACAGTATTTTGAAGTTTTTAGAATATCAAGGAGAAATCAGTCTAGATAGTCAGAATATTCGTCAGGAGACCTACACTCGGATTGGCTATCTGCCTGAAGAACGCAGTCTCATGCCTAAATTGACAGTTCTTGAACAAGTTCGCTACTTGGCGACTCTAAAAGGTATGGATGCCAAGGAGGTCAAGGAAAAACTCCCTCAATGGATGAAGAGGTTGGAAGTGAAAGGAAAGCTGACAGATAAAATTAAGAGTCTGTCAAAAGGAAATCAGCAGAAGATTCAGCTCATCATTACTCTGATTCATGAACCAGACTTGATTATCCTAGATGAGCCTTTCAGTGGCTTGGACCCAGTCAATACAGAATTGCTCAAGCAAGTCATTTTTCAAGAAAAAGAACGTGGGGCAACCATTATCTTTTCTGACCATGTCATGACCAACGTCGAGGAGCTTTGTGACGATATTCTCATGATCCGAGATGGCCGTGTGGTCTTGCATGGACCAGTCCAGGATGTCCGCAATCAATACGGGAAAACGCGTCTCTTTGTTTCAAGTGAACGAAGCAAGGAAGAATTGGAAAACCTTCCTCATGTTAAACAGGTGAGCTTGACCAAACAAGGCAGTTGGAAATTGATTTTGGAGGATGAGAGCGCTGGAAGGGAACTCTTCCCAATCTTGACTCAGGGGCAATACATCGCAACCTTTGACCAGCAAGCGCCAACAATCGATGAAATCTTTAAACTAGAATCAGGGGTGGAAGTATGAGAAATATGTGGGTTGTAATCAAGGAAACCTATCTTCGACATGTCAAATCGTGGAGTTTCTTCTTTATGGTGATTTCACCGTTCCTCTTTTTAGGAATCTCTGTAGGAATTGGGCATCTTCAAGGCTCTTCAATGGCTAAAAATGATAAAGTGGCAGTAGTGACAACAGTGCCGTCTGTAGCAGAAGGACTGAAGAATGTAAATGGTGTTAACTTTGACTATAAAGACGAAGCAAGTGCCAAAGAAGCGGTTAAAGATGAAAAATTAAAAGGCTATCTGACCATTGATCAAGAAGATAGTGTTCTAAAGGCAGTTTATCATGGCGAAACATCGCTTGAAAATGGAATTAAATTTGCAGTTACAGGTACACTCAATGAACTGCAAAATCAGCTTAATCGTTCAACGGCCTCCTTGTCTCAAGAGCAGGAAAAACGCTTAGCGCAGACAGTTCAATTCACAGAAAAGATTGATGAAGCCAAGGAAAATAAAAAGTTTGTTCAAACAATTGCAGCAGGCGCCTTAGGATTCTTTCTTTATATGATTCTGATTACCTATGCGGGTGTGACGGCTCAGGAAGTTGCCAGTGAAAAAGGCACCAAAATTATGGAAGTCGTTTTTTCTAGCATAAGGGCAAGTCACTATTTCTATGCGCGGATGATGGCTCTATTTCTGGTGATTTTAACGCATATTGGGATTTATGTTGTAGGTGGTCTGGCTGCCATTCTGTTCTTTAAAGATTTGCCATTCTTGGCTCAGTCTGGTGTTTTAGATCACTTGGGAGATGCTTTCTCACTGAATACCTTGCTCTTTATTTTGGTTAGTCTCTTTATGTACGTCGTCTTGGCGGCCTTTCTAGGTTCTATGGTTTCTCGTCCTGAGGACGCAGGAAAAGCCTTGTCGCCTTTGATGATTTTGATTATGGGTGGTTTTTTTGGAGTGACAGCTCTGGGTGCAGCTGGTGACAATCTCATCTTGAAGATTGGTTCTTATATTCCCTTTATTTCGACCTTCTTCATGCCATTTAGAACCATTAATGGCTATGCAGGGGGAGTAGAAGCATGGATTTCACTTGCTATTACAGTGATTTTTGCAGTGGTAGCAACAGGATTTATCGGACGCATGTATGCTAGTCTCGTTCTTCAAACGGATGATTTAGGGATTTGGAAAACCTTTAAACGTGCCTTATCTTATAAATAGAAGAGCCTCGCGAAAGCGAGGTTTTTTAGAGATAAAAAGAGTGGAATCACGAACCTAATTATTCACACATTGTGTAAACAGGTTGCTTGAAAACTCAATTGTATAGTGAACTGAATCTGGAATAGGATAATATTGCTTCTAAAACATTCTTATAAATTGATTTGAATTCCAAAATCTCATCGTTCCGTTCTTATTTCATTTTGCGATATAGTGAAAGGAAATAAGTCAGCTCACAAAAAACGCATACTACCAGGATTTTTCAAGACCTGATAGTAGATTGTGAAGACTTTTCATCCAGCCTCTTTATGTGATAAAGTATCGTTAATATTCAATGAAAATCAGACTGGGAAGTCAGTGGAAGGCTCCTCGAAACATAGTTTTGAGGTTGAGGAACTGACCAAGTCAGTAACATATACACACTAAGGACAAGCTGACGTGGTTTGAAGAGTATAAAAATCTGTTTCGTAAGCATCTAATAATAGGGTGTTTTGATAGTGTAATCATTTGGATAAGCATTATAGTATAGTGATATGAAATCAACTAAACTAAATAAGAAATATAGATTATCAAAACTCTTTTAAAAGATTGCATTAAATCTAAATAACATAGACGTCTTCAGCGTGTGCTGTCTCATCTTATGCGAAAATCTTATAAGGAGAGTATAGAAAATCTCGGTTGTAATCAACTAACTGATTGGAGAAATGTATAAATATGAGAAGTTAGACCCCCATGTCACTACCATAATGAGATTGCTCGAATTCCTTGCTTTTTATACTCAATGAAAATCAAAGAGCAAACTAGCCGCAGGCTGCTCAAAACAGTGTTTTGAGGTTGTGGATAAGACTGACGAAGTCAGTTACCTATACCTACGGCAAGGCGACGTTGACGCGGTTTGAAGAGATTTTCGAAGAGTATTAACTCAATATCAAACTAGCTACGATGGGGCTGACAAAGACATAGAGAATACCAGTGACACCGATAGCCAAACCACCCATGGCTCCTGCTACAGAGCCGTATCGGAAGGCTGTTCCTGTTCCAACTGCATGGCCTGTTCCTCCAAGGGAAAGACCAACAGCTACTGGGTCGTCAATTTTCAACCACTTCAAAAGGGTTGGTCCGATGACACTGGTTAAAATCCCAGTTGCCACGACTACCACCAAGGTCACGGTCGTCAGACCTTGCAATTTTTCTGTGATTCCCACTGCCATGGCGGTTGTTACTGACTTGGGAAAGAGAGAAATGGCTAGGAAAAAGTCCATACCAAAGATTTTGGCCACAAGGGCTGTGAAAGAGGTATTGACAACTACTGCTAGCAGACTACCAAAGAGAATACTCCGAGCATGGTGCTTCATCAAATGAAAACTCTTGTAAAGCGGAATCCCCAAAGCCACTGTCGACGGGACAATCAAGTTGTTCAGATAAACCCCACCTTGGTAGTAATCTTGATAAGAAATACCCGTCACCTTAAGAAAAATAATGATAAAAATAGCCGACAAAAGCAGGGGCGTTGTCAATGGATGAGGAAAACGTCTGTAAATCAACATCCCCACTAGATAAGCTAGGATAGACAGGGCAAGCCCAAATAGGGGATTGGAAACAAATTCACTCATTTGGCATCTCCTTTCTCATAATCTCCCTCAAACCGTCGTTTGATAAACTGAACTACCAAGGCTATGAGGATAATATTGACAACTGCTGCAAAAAAGACAATCAAAACAATGGGTAGGAGATAGGGAGCAATCACATCAAACTTTTCCATGATTCCTACTGCTGGCGGCAAAAAGAGAATGGTCATATTGGCCAGCAAGAAATTCCCCACCATGTTGACATGCCTAGTTCTCAACCATTTGAATTGTAGGGATAGAAAGAGAATAATCAAGCCGATAATACTGCCTGGGATGGGCAAATGAAAGAAACTGGAAATCCCCTCTCCGATTAGAGAAATCACAAAGAGAATCATTAATTGAACATATAATTTCATCCTAAACTCCACGAAATAGACTTCTTGAATACCAGTTTACTCTTTTTTCAGAAAATTTCAAGGAAATGCATAAGGGATAATGAAAATTAAAGAACAAACTAGGAAGTCAGCTGCATGTTACTCAAAGTAAAGTGTTGGGGTTGTAGGTCAAACTGACATAGTTTGAAGCGATTTTCGAAGAATATTACTTTTCTTTGCTTAAGTGAATGACTTGGTCGTAGTTTTTTAAGTCCTCTTCTGTGTAGTGGTGAATGACTTCTATGACTGTTTGAGGTAGGGAGAAGAGCAAGTCGCTAATTTTTCTGCTATTTTCCGAGTCAAGATTGGCCTTAATCTCGTCTGCTAAGATGAGTTGGCTATCATGGTAGAGGGCGCGGGCGAGTTCTAGGCGTTGTTTCTCGCCACCAGACAGACTATCATTGCTGAGGGTTCGATTTTTCAAATGATCTAATCCCGTTTTTTTGAGGATAAGATTTAAAGTCTCTGGATTTTTATCCAGTCCTAGAAGGATATTGTCTTCCAGAGATAGCGTGTCAAAGCAATGGCTATCTTGGAGAATATAGGAACTAATACTTGTGATTTCTTGACGTGACAGGTTCTGACCAGCAAAGCTAATCTGACCACTTGTTGGTGTCTCTTCTCCATGAATGATATTGAGCAGGGTTGTTTTACCAGAGCCACTTTCCCCGATAATGGCAATTTTTTCTCCTTGCTTGATGTGTATGGAAATCGGAGACAAGAGGCTATTCCCCTCTTTTTCAAGGGAGATGGTGTCAAGTTGGATAGGGAAAATATTTTCTATGCTTCTAGGCGAGATGGGATCAGACTGGTTCAAAAGTTTTTGGTATTTGTTGAGAAGAGTTCGAGTCGCTTTTCGGGTGTTGGTAAAGTAAGCCAACTCTTGGAATTGATAGCCGATATTATGGGAAACTAGATAGATAGCCACAAAACTCGCCGCATCTAAATAATTATAGTAGGTCATAAAGCCACCGATGACGATTGGTGTGACAGAACAAAAGGCATCGATGCTATTGATCAAGAGACTGTTTAAAGTGCGTTGTTTTTCATAGTTGATTTCGGCATCTAGACTGGTTTGTAATTGTTTTTGGTAGCGAGTAAAAAAGTAGTCTTGTCCCTGATAATGGCGAATTTGTTGGCTACCACCAATAAAATTTGTCAAGCTTGCTAAGTAGCTCTGGTTAACAGTGGACCGCTTTTCAGAAAGTGAGTCCAAACGCTTTGATCCGATAGCACTGCAGAGTACAGGAAAGGAGTAGAAGAGGATGAAAATCAAGCCTAGGTAAAAATTAGTCCATAGGGCATAGAGAATGGACACAGTTGTGAAGCCAAGAGAAGAAATGATGATGACCGTTGGCTCAATATAGCTTTCTTCTACTTGCTTGACGTCATTTTCTAGGTCGGACAAAATATCCTTTTCATCAATCTCATAACTGTTTAAAAATCGCTTGAAAATAGCACTCTTGATTCCATATTTGAAGTCAGTAATCAAACGAGCGTAGTAATAGCGTTTCCCAGCTAAGCCTAGTAAGAGGATGAGGTTTCCAAGGATTCCCAAAATCAAAACTTTCCAAAGAAGGCCTAGCTCTTGATTGGTAAAACTGGCAACAATATTCTGAACAAGGGCTGGCGTGATAATCGCTTCCAGCCAAGTAATGGCAATAGAAAAGAAGTAAAGTACGAGGTGCTTCTTAGTAACAAATCTTCTCAGCATAAAGAGTTGACCTCCCTATCGATATACATGTAATTAGTTTTAAAGTCATTATACTCCTTTTTATTAAATACTTCATATAAAAATGTAAATTTTTTGGGGATATACAATTAAATGAAAATATCGTAATGACACAGATTGAAACAAAAAGCGAACAAAACAGAGTTCATTGTTTCGATTCGCTTTTTGTATTATTATCTAGATTTTTCTTGCATATCTGATAACATTTAGTCTGAGTATGTACACTAATAGCTGATGGAATAAAATGTGTACTTTAGATTATTTCCAAGCGCCACTGGCATCTACATAGTAGCCATCTGGTGTGTAGGTATTGTGAAGCATCTTACCTGATGAAGCGAGGTAGTACCAAGATCCACTATCTTTTACCCAGCCTGTTGCCATAGCACCTGAGTCTTTTAGGTAGTACCAAGAGCCGCTATCTTTCACCCAGCCTGTTGCCATAGAACCTGAGTTGTTTAGATAATACCAAGATCCACTATCTTTGATCCAACCTGTCGCCATAGAACCTGAGTCTTTTAGGTAATACCAAGAGTGATTATCATATAGCCAGTCACTAGCAATCATAGCTCCTGATGATTTAAAGGCATACCAGTTGCCACCCTGATAGAGCCAAGTTTGATTGAACATGACCCCTTTATCATTCATAAAGTACCAAGTTCCCTTGTCCTTAACCCAAGCATTTTGAACCAATTGACCTTGTTTTTGATAGTACCACTTTTCACCTTGATTATTTTTTAGATTTAGCCAGCTTTCTGATTTTACAATCGGATAAAGTTCTCTGAAGACTCCTCCATCATCATATTTATGACTGATAGCACCTGGTTTTACAAGTTTAATACTACCATACTCCTCTGCCCAAGCATAGACTTTTTGACCATTGAGAGTCTCTGGTAAGGTAGCAGTGTAGGTCTTGGTTTGATAGTCCCATTTAGTATCAAGGTAGGTGTATTGATCATTTGATTCTTTAATCTGGTAGTAGCCACTCTTTCCACCATTATATACGTCATCTACCACTTTAGTGGACCAGGTCTTTACTTCATTTCCGCTCTTGGCTTCTACCTTGATATCTCCTCTATAGCCATAAGGTACATAGAAATTCAGGTAACGGCCCTCTGTACCGACCATAGATTTGTCCTTTTCTTGACCTAGGAAATTGATAGTCTGATCTTGACCATTGAGACTAACCGTCCACTCGATTTTCTCAGTTTTTGGCAAATCCAAGACTTTGATATCCACTTCATGGCCATTGTTAAATCGAAGAATTTTGCCATCTTGATACTTAACCCCACCCTTAATAACCCATTCTTCTTCCAACTCAAAGGCTTGACCTGAATGAGGGAAAGCTAATAAAGCTAGACCTGCTAGAGCCAAACTAAATAGTGTGATTTTTTTTGATACTTTCATTTTCTTAACTCCTTATTTTTGGAATAAAACAAATTGACTGTTTTTTGGATAAACTTCAATATGTTGTTTATGATTTTGTTTTAAGACTTGTTCACGTGAGTAAGAATACAATTCGTTTAACGTGATTCTATTGTTATAATTTTGATCAGCAATTAAAGAACCTTGAGATTGCTGTACAGGGTTCCATCCTGAACCTAAAGACCAATATTTAGTTGCCAAACTTAAAGCTCCGCCGCTAGAGTATTCTGACGAACTTGATGAGCAGAGTACTAAAAATTTAGAGTCAATCATCTCACCTGCTTTTTCGTCACCATTCATATTAGAAAAACCTGATACAAATTCATCTAAATCAAAATATTTCGTAGAGGCTTCTTCATTGGCTTCACCTGTATTATCTTTAGAAATAATTGTCCCAGCGTGACAACAATCCAGCATAACCACAAACTTACCTTTATATTGTTTCAGTATAGATGCCAATTCCCAACCTGAAAATGTTAGACCATCGCTACCAAGATAGATTCTTCCGTCTCTTCCTCCATGACAAGTAAGGTAAAGATAGTTCACATCGCTTTCGCTAGAAGATTTGAAAAGTTCTTCCATTTTTGCAATAATCTCGGACTTGGTTTTATCTGGGAAACGAACAACTTCGCTAAAGTTTTGGTTACTAAATACCTTTTCCATAGCATTAACGTCTTCGATAGGTACTGCTCTCGTTGATGTTTCACCAAGAACTAAAGCACGGCGATTAATCGTTTGTCTTGCCCCACTACTAGCAAAGAAATAAGTATCATCTCCAATATTGTGCCAACCTGTCTGCATAGCACCGCTGTCAGCTAAATAATATTGTTTTCCTTCGATAGTCTGTAGGCCAGTTTGCATGACACCGCTAGTATTTAAATAGTACCAACTACCAGAAATCAAACCCCAGCCTGTTTTCATAGCACCACTATCATCTAGATAATACCAATTTCCATACTCATTGAATCAACCGGTTTTCATCCAACCTTCACTATCAAAATAGTACCAGGTTTCATTAATCTTTTCCCACCCGTTTTTAGTGTAAGAACCGTCAGAATGTTTATACCACCAACGACCATTCGATTGAATCCAACTGCCATTAGAGTGACTATAAGACTTGGGAGAAATAGATTCTTGTGCAGAAACTGGACTATTTACTGATAGTGATGTCACTAGGCTCAGTAAAGCAACTGATGACAATAAAATTTTTTTCATAATCATATTGTCCTTTCTGTTTTATTTTTGTATAATCATATCACAAATAAAAAAACAGGTTTAATTTTTTGCAGAAATGGAAGAGGAATACTATGGAAAATTTTGGAGCAGTTTTAAAGGATATTCGTATTTCAAAAAATTTTCGTCTTAAAGATTTGGCTTGTGATAAGATTAGTGAGTCAACTATTTCTCGTTTCGAAAATGGGATTACAAAATTATCTATTGATCATTTTTACATGTTGTTAAATCGCCTGGGGATATCATTTTCGGAATTTGAAGAATTAGTTCATTGCTATTATTCCAAAAAAGAATGCTTTTTTGAAGAATTAGAACATGCTGTAAACTCTTCAGATATCATTTTGTTACAAGAACTAATAAAGAAAATAGAACTAAAACAAAAGCAGGAAAAAAGTCTATGCAATTGTCACATAAAATTGATTGCTGAACAACAGATTAATCGCCTTGCAAACCTTCCTTACAATGCCTCTAAATGTAATGAGCTAATCAAGTATTTGCTTTCTGTAGATAATTGGATGGAGTATGAACTGAAAATTTTCTATAATTCGGTGTTTTTTATGAACACTAAAACCATAAGCTTACTATATAGAGCGGTAATCAAGAAAACACGACATTTTTTAAAAACAGATATGGGAACACATAGAGTAATTCCTTTATATTTATTTAATTTAGAATTATTATTAAAAAATAATTTGTTAGATAGCGCTCAATTTTTTATAGATGATTTAGAAAATTTACTGACCAGACAAGGATATTATTTTGAAAAGAATTATTTGCTTTTTTTAAAAGGTATTTATCTTATAAAAACGAATCAAGTAGAGTTAGGTAAAAAAGAATGTTCCAAAGCTATGAAAATATGTAAGGAATATAATGATAGTGATACAATAGAGAAATTAAACAAGACCTTTAAATCAGATTTTGTCATTTAATTGGTTAGAAGGATTCGTTTGTAAAATAAAGTTAGACGGAAAATGAGATCAAAGAAAAAAGGATAGCCTCTCTGCGATGAGATGTTATCCTTTTTGATTTTAAAATTATTGCAAATTAACCTTGTTTCTCAAAATATAGTAGGTTCCGAGGTAAAAGATAGCTATGAAAATGAGTTCTTCAACAATGCCTACGCTTGCTCCCATATAGAAATTATCATTAAATCCTGCAAGTGAATTGACATAGAAGTTAGCACTGGTATTGAAGAAAAGTTCAATAAATCCAATGACGATTTTGATACCAATGTAGGCTACAACAGCAAGTGCAGTACGGTATTCGTTGAAAAGTTGTCCAATGGAAATGGCTAAGTAGATGCAGAGGATTTCTGAAATGGTATTTAGTAGGAAGGATACCCCCATAAGAGAGAGTTGAGGAAGGTATGTTCCTGCAAGTGGAATCAAGTCAGAAGTTGCAAACCAATTTGGAGCTGTTAAGGTCAAAATAACAAAAGCACTTAGAGCCAGTATAGCCGAGCTAAGTATAGACCAGATGAAGGCTCCGACTAATTTGGCTGTGATGATATAGTGCTCAGAAACTGGCAAGGTCAAAGTCAGATAGCCTTGTCGGTCATAGACACTACCTTTAAAGCGTTTAATGATTAAGAAAAGAGTTGAAATCCCAAGTGTAATCATCAAGCCACCAAAGACTGTAGCTAGAAAAAGTAGCATAGTAGGTTGACTTTCTTTGACAGGTAGATTGTTATAAGTTTGTGTCTGTAGTCCGATAAGAGCAGAAAGGACTAGCACGGCTGCATAGAGGGCTAAATACCACTTGTTAACATTTTTAAATTCGTAGCGAATTAAATTCCAAAACATAAATAATCTCCTTTGCTTAGGCCTTAAATTCCTGACGGAAGAGTTGGTCAATGGATTCACCAGATTCATAGCGAATATCATCTACATTGCCTTGACGGACGACTTTTCCATCTTTGAGGAAGACAATTTCATCCAAGATTGGCTCGATATCAGAAATCAAGTGGGTAGAAATCAAAACGGTAGAAGTTGGGGAGTAGTTGTTGATGATGGTATTGAGGATATAATCACGGGCTGCTGGATCCACCCCACCAATGGGTTCATCTAAAACGTAGAGACGGGCATCACGGCTCATAACCAAAATCAATTGGACTTTTTCCTTGTTTCCTTTTGATAGTTTCTTGAGACGACTATTTTCATCAATACCGAGGTCTGCAAGTAGATGATGGGCGCGTTCAAGATTGAAATCTTTATAGAAGGTCTTGAAGTAGGTTAGGGCTTCTTTGACTTTCATTTGCTCATTGAGATAGGTGGTATCCGGCAAATAAGCTACGATGGCCTTGGTTGCTGGGCTTGGGTCCATATCGTTGATAAGGACACGTCCTTGATCTGGTTGTAAGAGGCCATTGATTAGTTTAATCAATGTTGTTTTCCCTGAGCCGTTTGGCCCAAGGAGACCAACAATTTTTCCAGCTGGGATGTCAAGAGAAACATTTTCAAGGGCTGGTGTTGCTCCATATGATTTGGATACATTTTCAAATGCTAGTAATGACATAGGCTTAAACTCCTTTAATATAATCGCCGACTACGCCTGGTAGTTCTTCTTTTTCATAGCCAAAATGGGTCATGGAGGAAACGAAGTGTTCCAATTCTTCTTCGGATAATTGTTTGCGTGATTGGGCGATTAGCTCCTTATCCTCAGTCACAAATCGTCCAGTTGTGCGCTTGCTGTAAACAAATCCTTCTCGTTCGAGGTCTGACAAGGCTCTTTGGATGGTGTTGGGATTGACACCGGCCTCGCTCGCTAGCTCTCTCACGGTTGGAAGTTGTTGATTGGCTTCCAGTGTATGGGAAACAATCTGAAGCTTGATTTTCTCCATAATCTGTAAATAGATGGGTTTTTTGTTGTCAAATGTCCAAGACATCTTGGTCTCCTTTCTTTTTATCTATTTGTCTTAATTAAATAATACAACAAAACAAAAAACTTGTCAAGCAAAAAGAAGAATTGTTTTGGGAATTGTTTAAAAAATGGTATAATGAAAAGAAAACGACAAGGAGGGAAAGGATGCGTTGTCCAAAATGTGGGGCTACCAAGTCAAGTGTTATCGATAGTCGCCAAGCAGAAGAAGGGAACACCATTCGTAGAAGACGTGAGTGCGACGAATGCCAGCACCGTTTTACAACCTACGAACGAGTAGAAGAAAGAACCTTAGTGGTTGTTAAAAAAGATGGCACACGGGAACAATTCTCCAGAGATAAAATCTTTAATGGGATTATCCGCTCAGCCCAGAAACGTCCTGTGTCAAGTGATGAAATCAACATGGTAGTCAATCGTATCGAACAGAAACTCCGTGGTCGAAATGAAAATGAAATTCAAAGTGAGGACATTGGTTCACTCGTCATGGAGGAGTTGGCTGAACTGGACGAGATTACCTATGTACGTTTTGCCAGTGTTTACCGTAGTTTTAAGGATGTCAGTGAGTTAGAGAGCTTGCTCCAACAAATCACCCAGTCCTCTAAAAAGAAAAAGGAAAGATAAATGAAGCCAATTGACCGTTTTTCTTATCTAAAGAATAATCGGGTGTCGCAAGATACCTCATCTTTGGTACAGTGCTACCTCCCGATTATCGGTCAGGAGGCGCTGAGCCTTTATCTTTATACGATTAGTTTTTGGGATAATGGCAGAAAGGAATATCTTTTTTCAAGCATTCTTAACCATCTTAACTTTGGAATGGATAGATTGATAAAATCCCTGAAAATCCTATCTGCTTTTAATCTCTTGACTCTCTATCAAAAGGGTGATACCTATCAGATAGTTATCCATGCTCCTCTTTCAAGTCAAGATTTCTTGGAACATCCTGTTTATCGCAGACTTTTGGAGAAAAAGATTGGCGATGCAGCTGTGGAGGATTTGAAACTTGAAAATGCTGAGGGAGAAGAAATACCTGTCTCGCTCAATCAAGTCTTTCCAGATTTGGCAGAACTAGGAAGTCAAGAAGACCTTGGTCTCAAGAAGAAAGTGGCCAACGATTTTGACTTGGACCATTTTCGTCGGCTTATGGCTCGAGATGGGCTTCGTTTTGCGGATGAGCAGTCCGATGTCTTAAACCTCTTTACCATCGCCGAGGAGAAGAAATGGACTTGGTTTGAAACTTATCAATTGGCCAAGTCAACAGCTGTTTCCCGGGTTATTTCAACCAAACGCATGCGGGAGAAAATCGCTCAAAAACCTGTTTCCTCTGACTTTAGTCCTAAGGAAGCAACCATTATCAAGGAAGCAAAAAGTAAAACTGCCATGCAGTTCTTGGCAGAAATCAAGCAGACACGCAAGGGAACCATTACCCAAACAGAAAGAGAACTCTTGCAACAGATGGCTGGCTTGGGCTTGCTGGACGAAGTCATCAATATCATTCTCTTATTGACCTTTAATAAGGTGGATTCGGCAAATATCAATGAGAAATATGCCATGAAGGTAGCCAATGATTACGCCTATCAAAAGATTCATTCGGCAGAAGAGGCAGTCTTGCGCATCCGTGAGAGAGGGCAGAAGAGCCAGGCTCAAAAGACTAGTAAATCCAGTCCTACCAAGTCCAATGTACCCAAGTGGAGCAACCCAGATTATAAAAATGAAACCAGCGAGGAAACTCGTCTGGAACTAGAACGTAAGAAACAAGAACTATTAGCTCGATTAGAAAAAGGAGGAGATTAGATGGAAAGTGTCGGAGACGTACTCAAACGTCAACCTAGCCGTTTTCACTATCAAGACTTGGTCCAGAAAATCATGAAGGACCCTGATGTTGCGGCCTTTATCCAGCAAGAATCCTTGACTCCAGAGGAATTAAATCGCAGTATCTCCAAGTTTAATCAGTACATCACCGAGCGTGACAAGTTTCTTCGTGGTGATACGGATTATATTGCCAAAGGCTACAAGCCGATTTTGGTTATGAATCATGGTTATGCGGATGTTTCTTACGAAGAAACTCCTGAACTAATTGCGGCTGAAAAAGAAGCGGCTATTAAGAATCGTCTCAAGTTAATCAATCTGCCAGCCAGTCTCAAGCAAGCTAGCTTGGCTCAAGTAGACTTGGATGATTTGGGGCGCTTGCCAGTTTTTGAAAAGCTATTAGCCTTCGTGGAGCAATATCCAGCTATTCGAAAAGGTCTTTACCTATATGGAGACTTTGGTGTTGGCAAAAGTTTCATGGTGGCTGCCTTGGCCCATGATTTATCAGAAAAACGTGGTGTTTCATCAACTCTCCTCCACTATCCTAGCTTTGTCATTGATGTCAAAAATGCTATCGGTGATGGCAATGTTAAGACCTTAGTGGATGAGATTAAGCTTTCTGAAGTCCTGATTTTAGATGATATTGGTGCCGAGCAATCCACCGCTTGGGTGCGGGATGAAATCCTGCAGGTCATTCTCCAATATCGGATGCAGGAAGATTTACCGACCTTTTTTACCTCCAACTTCAACTTTGAAGAATTGGAGCAGCATTTCGCTAAAGGGAAACATGGAAATGACGAAACCTGGGAAGCTAGACGGGTCATGGAACGCATCCGTTATTTGGCTGAGGAGACTCGTTTAGAAGGAGTAAACCGTCGATGACAGAAACGATTAAACTGATGAAAGTTCATAAGTCTGTTCGAAGATTTAAGGAGCAAGCCCTTCCTCAGGAAGAATTGACTGAAATCCTGACAGCAGCCCAGATGGCCTCGTCTTGGAAGAATTTCCAATCCTACTCTGTGATTGTGGTACGAAGTCAAGAAAAGAAGGATGCTTTGTATGAATTGGTGCCTCAAGAAGCCATTCGCCAGTCAGCTGTTTTCCTTCTCTTTGTCGGAGATTTGAACCGAGCAGAAAAGGGAGCCCAGCTTCATACTGATTCATTCCAACCTCAAGGTGTAGAAGGTCTCTTGATTAGTTCGGTCGATGCAGCTCTTGCTGGACAAAATGCCCTGCTGGCAGCTGAAAGTTTGGGCTATGGTGGTGTGATTATTGGCTTGGTTTGATACAAGTCAGAAGAAGTGGCAGAGCTTTTTAACCTGCCTGACTACACCTATCCTGTCTTTGGGATGGCACTAGGTTTACCAAATGAAGAACATGAAGTCAAACCTCGCTTGCCATTGCATCAGGTGGTTTTTGAGGAAGAATATCAGGAACAAACAGTTGATGTGATTGAGGCTTATGACCGTGTACAGGCTGACTATGCTGGGGCGCGTGCAACCACAAGCTGGAGTCAGCGTCTAGCAGAACAGTTTGGTCAAGCAGAACCAAACTCAACTAGGAAAAATCTTGAACAGAAGAAGTTATTGTAGAAAGTGAGAAATTATGGCCCTACCAACTATTGCCATTGTAGGACGTCCCAATGTTGGGAAATCAACCCTATTTAATCGGATCGCTGGTGAGCGAATCTCCATTGTAGAAGATGTCGAAGGAGTGACACGTGACCGTATCTATGCGACGGGTGAGTGGCTCAATCGTTCTTTTAGCATGATTGATACAGGAGGAATCGATGATGTCGATGCTCCTTTCATGGAACAAATCAAGCACCAGGCAGAAATTGCCATGGAAGAAGCAGATGTTATTGTCTTTGTCGTGTCTGGTAAGGAAGGAATTACTGATGCAGACGAATACGTAGCCCGTAAGCTTTATAAGACCCACAAACCAGTTATCCTCGCAGTTAACAAAGTGGACAATCCTGAGATGCGAAATGATATCTATGATTTCTATGCCCTCGGTTTAGGTGAACCACTGCCTATCTCATCTGTCCATGGGATTGGTACAGGGGATGTGCTAGATGCTATCGTAGAAAATCTTCCAAATGAATATGAAGAAGAAAACCCAGATGTGATTAAGTTTAGCTTGATTGGTCGTCCCAACGTTGGAAAATCAAGCTTGATCAATGCTATCTTGGGAGAAGACCGTGTCATTGCCAGTCCAGTTGCTGGAACAACTCGTGACGCCATTGATACCCACTTTACAGATGCAGATGGTCAAGAGTTTACTATGATTGATACGGCTGGTATGCGTAAGTCTGGTAAGGTTTATGAAAATACTGAGAAATACTCTGTCATGCGCGCCATGAGAGCTATTGATCGTTCAGATGTGGTCTTGATGGTCATCAATGCGGAAGAGGGCATCCGTGAATACGACAAGCGTATCGCAGGATTTGCCCATGAAGCTGGTAAAGGAATGATTATCGTGGTCAACAAGTGGGATACACTTGAAAAAGACAACCACACTATGAAAAACTGGGAAGAAGATATCCGTGAGCAGTTCCAATACTTGCCTTACGCACCGATTATCTTTGTATCAGCCTTGACCAAACAACGTCTCCATAAACTACCTGAGATGATTAAGCAAATCAGTGAAAGTCAAAACACACGTATTCCATCAGCTGTCTTGAACGATGTCATTATGGATGCTATTGCTATCAACCCAACACCGACAGACAAAGGAAAACGCCTTAAGATTTTCTACGCGACCCAAGTGGCAACCAAACCACCAACCTTTGTTATCTTTGTCAACGAAGAAGAACTCATGCACTTTTCTTACCTACGTTTCTTGGAAAATCAAATCCGCAAGGCCTTTGTCTTTGAAGGAACACCAATCCATCTCATCGCAAGAAAGCGTAAATAAAGAAGTAGAATCTGGAATGACATTTCCAGATTTTTTTGATATAATAAAATAATAGAAAACGCTATCAAAAAGGAGGTGTCGATGAAACATTTGTTTAAATTTATAATCTTATTTCCCTGGTTTTACTTTTTCAGCTGGATTGAAAAGGATAATAGAGAAAGTAAATTTTTCCCAATTTTTTACTATTTTTACTGGTTTTACATCCCCCTCTATGCTCTTTTTAGCCTTGCTTGGACAGTTGTTTCAGTTCTGTTTTTCAATATCGTCTTGAGAAATTTGACAGATATCAAGTTATGGGGCATTTGGTTTCTTTTTATTCTGCTAGCTATTGGTCTGAATAGGTTAACTTATTTCTGTTTCAAAAAAATGCTTCGCTTGAGACGGGAGCTAGGGAAGTCTAAAGGCGTGAATAAAGGAAGGTGTAGGAACTAAAAAATGACTGTATCTATGATTTGTTTATGGAGCTATAGATACAGTCGTTTTTATTTTAATCGTGAAACCTGAGAGAAGTGTTCGTCTTGTATAGTGGATTGAATATGGAATAATACAATACAACTTATAAAACATTGGTATAAAATGCTTTAGATCCCCTGATTGATTCGTTCACATTCTATTCCAATCTACTACAATAAAACGATAAGAATTATTATAAATTATAGGTTTGAAAAATCATTAATTTCTTTTTCGAGTATTTTAACTAATGACTCTTCTTTGGTTAGTCGTAATAAGGTTATTCCTTTATCAATCAAATCGGAGTTATGTTGTAGTATTCCCAAGCGTACTTGAGAAAATCCAAGAATATCGTATATTTTTAATTCTTCTGCTAATACCAAAAGTTGTAGGGTGATTGTTTCACATTCTTTGAATAAATGATGTTGAAAATATACAGTGGAGAGATTGGCTAAAAAAGATGATAAAAATACTTTTGTTTCTCGGAAGTATTTATATTTCTCGATGGTTTTCATAATTCTATCAATAAGAAGGGGAAGATTTTCAGAAGGAAAGAAAAAGAGAATGGTTCCAAGTAATTTCAAATCACTAATGTACCATGTATCCATAGGTTCAAGATAGTCCCAAATTTCTTCATACAAATCTTTCAAGACGTGGTTGTTTTTGAATCCTTTAGTTCGTAACTCTGTGACAATTTTTGTATGACGATAGATATTTTGAATAGGAACATCGTGATGTGTCTTAAGATATTTTTGACACTTCTCAGTGAGTTCAACCATTTTTCTAGTATCTTGAAAAGTAGACGGATTTTGGCTCTCTACAATAATATCTCGCCTTTCACTAGGATGGTATTCGTTGCATATATACTTGAATTCTGCTAAGCTCATATCAATTTGTTCAAGAAGAAATACCATGTTTTCAAAACTGGGAATAACTTTACCGTGTTCAATATTTGTTAGAGTTGTTCGATGTATGACTTGTCCACATACATCTTGTTGGGTCAATCCTTTTGACTTTCGAATTTCTTTAAAAATTTGTCCATAATCCCATCTCATATTGTTCCTCCTAGGTAAATGTGAATATTTTCTACATTTATAAAAAACGTAGAAAAAGGTGGTATTATTATATCAAAAAGGAGGGAAAAAGTCATGGGCTTTAAAAAATATTTGAAGAATTTACCGAAAAACTCTGGATTTATTATATCTTTGATTTGGAGTTGGATTCAACTTATCTGGTTTGAAACGTGGTTTTGGGGATAAAGAAATTAGAGTCCATACATAATTAAGTAAAGGAGGAATTTGTATGATATACCATCGTTTAGAATAAGTCTATATTTAAAATAGAAGTTATAAGGAATCTTCTTGAATAAAAAATGAAAGGAAACAGAAAAAATGAAAACTAAAAAATTATTGAAAATGGTTATTCCTGTTTTAATGATAAGTGCTGTTGGAACTACTTTCGTAGAAGCAAATCAGATAGGTGCTTTTAGTAATTTTGTTATTACTACCAGTTATAAGAGAACAGGTTATTTGACCAAAGAAAATGAAGGTGCGGAATATATCATGAACTTAAATCCTTGTAGAAATTTACATCCCATGACTGTTAAGCATCGTATAGTAAATTCTAATGGAGAAGCTCGTAGTGGAGAATCGTTAACAACCTGTGGTACTCGTTCAACTCATGGTAATTGGGCAACGGTTGGCTATGTTTATGCAGCAGATATGGCAAGACAAAATTGGTGGGATTTATCAGCTGCCATTTCAGGTAGTTGGTCACCAAATTAATTCGTAAAGTAGGTATAATTTATGAAGATTCCTCTCTTAACTTTGGCAAGGCATAAATTTGTTTATGTCTTGCTTACTTTGCTTTTTCTTGCTTTGGTTTATCGTGATGTTTTGATGACTTATTTCTTTTTTGATATTCATGCGCCCGATCTAGCTAAATTCGATGGACAAGCAATTAAAAATGACTTATTAAAATCAGCATTAGATTTTCGTATTCTCCAGTTCAATCTAGGTTTTTATCAATCATTTATTATTCCAATCATCATTGTTTTGCTAGGTTTTCAATATATTGAGCTGAAAAATAAAGTTTTACGATTGAGTATTGGAAGAGAAGTGAGTTATCAAGGGTTAAAAAGAAAGTTGACTTTTCAACTTGCAAGTATCCCTTGTGTGATATATTTAGTGACTGTGCTGATAATTGCAATTTTAACTTATTTCTTTGGGACTTTTTCTCCTCTTGAATGGAATTCTCTATTTTCTGATGGGAGTAGTTTACAAAGGCTCCTAGATGGAGAGATAACAAGCTATTTGTTCTTTACTTGTGTCCTACTAATCGGTATTTTCATCAATGCAGTCTATTTTTTTAAAATAGTTGATTATTTAGGGAATGTGACTCGTTCGGCAATTGCCTATTTGATGTTTCTTTGGCTTGGTTCTATGATGCTCTATAGTATCTTGCCATACTATATGGTTCCTATGACGAGTTTGATGCAAGCTAGCTATGGGGATGTAAGTTTGATGAGACTCTTTACTCCTTATATCCTTTATATTGTCCCCTATATGGTACTTAAAAAATATGAAGATAATGTTTAAGAACTTTAACAATATTTGGCTAAAGAGAAAGATCGTTTTACTACTTCGTATAGTTCTGATGATGATTTTGATTAACTATCTATTGTCAATAGCGGTTCAAAAGCAGGATGTTTTTCTCTTTTTCAAGAGGGAATTGATTTCAATCTTTTCCTATAATGACTATTCTGAAGCGAATTTAGAAATCCCCAAACTCTTGTTAAATCTTTCGCTTTTCATGGTAGGATGGCTCTCTGTCATTTTACTTGAAACTGATTTGGCAGACCATTACCATCACTTGATCCGCTATCAATCAACCTCCTTTTTCGATTATACAAGGAAACGATTGGTTGTCATCTCTAAATTTTTTATTCAAGATTTATTTGTCTGGTTCCTTGGTTTACTTCCTCTAGGAATTCATTTCAAAACAGTCGCACTTTTCTTTTTACTTGCTCAGTTAATGATCTTGTACTTACTACTGTCTTATCTGATAGCACTTATTAGTGCGGGCGCTGGTTTTTCCTTTTTTCTCTATTTTTTAGCATTTGTGGGACAAGAATGGATGATGGATCATATTGTAACAGTGTATTTAGTACTCTTAAGTTTATTAGTTATGTTGATTGTTAGTCGCTTGGAAGAGAAATTTAAGAAAGGATAAACGATGAGACTTGAAATTATAAATGGACAGAAAATTTATGGGAAAAGACCTATTTTAAATGAGTTGAATCTGGTCTTTCAATCAGGAAATATTTATGGTCTTAAAGGTGATAATGGATCTGGTAAGACAGTTCTTTTAAAGATACTTGCTGGTTATATTAAGCTTGATAAAGGAAAAGTTCTTCAAGATGGGGAAGTCTATGGGATAAAAAATCATTATATTCAGGATGCAGGGGTTTTAATTGAAAAAGTCGAGTTTTTATCTCATTTATCCCTTAGAGAAAATTTGGAATTGTTAAGGTGTTTTTCATCTAAAGTTACGGAAAAAAGAATTGCCGATTGGATCCAATATTATGATTTACAGGAATTTGAAGACGTTGAGTACCGTCATTTATCCTTAGGAACGAAACAAAAAATGGCCTTGATTCAAGCCTTTATTGCCGAACCATCTATACTCTTTCTCGATGAACCTATGAATGCTTTAGATGAGAAGAGTGTGAGGTTAACCAAACAGGTCATTTTATCTTACCTGAAAAAAGAAAATAGTCTGGTTATCCTGACGTCACACATATCGGAAGATATTTCAGATCTTTGTACAGATGTATTAGTTGTCGAAAACGGACATATACAATATATAAAGGATATACAATCCTAGGAGGTAGCTTATGGCACATCTAAAATCATTTATTACACGCTATTCTAAGGTCTATATTGGTTTAGTTCTGTTGATCTGGATTGCTTTCTTCTTTCTTCCTTGGGGCAGTCCGATTCTGGGGGGGAAGATTGACCTCTTCAGCATACAGAAAGTCTTGCTAGTTTTTGGAATTCTGTCGATTTTGATGGCCTTGCTGTCCAAGAAAGTCAGTCTCTTTGTTTTTGGATTGATCTGCTGTTTTTCTCTTTGGATAAATCTATTTATCCTATTTGCGATTTTGCCGATTTTTGTTGGCAATTAAAGCATCATAAAAGTCAGAGAGGTTAGCTTGGAAACTAGCCTCTTTTTCCTTTTCAAAATGGGGATTCTTCCTTGAAAATAATCAGTAATTGTGCTAAAATTAAAAGAACATTCTAAAATATTCGGAATTTAAAGTAAGGAAAAACATGGCTAATATTTTAAAAACAATTATCGAAAATGATAAAGGAGAAATCCGTCGTCTGGAAAAGATGGCTGACAAGGTTTTCAAATACGAAGACCAAATGGCTGCTTTGACAGATGACCAACTAAAAGCAAAAACAGTTGAATTTAAAGAACGTTATCAAAATGGAGAATCACTGGATTCGTTGCTTTATGAAGCATTTGCGGTTGTCCGTGAGGGTGCCAAACGTGTCCTAGGTCTCTTCCCTTATAAGGTTCAGGTCATGGGGGGGATTGTCCTTCACCATGGTGACGTGCCAGAGATGCGTACAGGGGAAGGGAAAACCTTGACTGCAACCATGCCAGTATACCTCAATGCCCTTTCAGGTAAAGGGGTTCACGTAGTTACGGTCAATGAATATCTGTCAGAACGTGACGCGACTGAAATGGGTGAATTGTACTCATGGCTTGGCTTGTCAGTAGGGATTAACTTGGCTGCCAAATCTCCAATGGAGAAAAAAGAAGCCTATGAGTGTGATATTACTTACTCAACTAACTCAGAAATCGGATTTGACTACCTTCGTGATAACATGGTCGTTCGCGCTGAAAACATGGTACAACGTCCGCTTAACTATGCCTTGGTCGATGAGGTTGACTCTATCTTGATTGATGAGGCTCGTACACCTTTGATCGTATCAGGTGCTAATGCAGTTGAAACCAGTCAGCTCTACCACATGGCAGACCACTATGTAAAATCTTTGGACAAAGACGACTATATCATCGATGTACAGTCTAAAACTATTGGTTTGTCTGATTCAGGGATTGACAAGGCTGAAAGCTACTTCAAACTTGAAAACCTCTATGACATCGAAAACGTAGCTCTGACTCACTTTATCGATAACGCCCTTCGTGCTAACTACATCATGCTTCTCGATATTGACTATGTGGTGAGCGAAGAGCAAGAAATCTTGATTGTCGACCAGTTTACAGGTCGTACCATGGAAGGTCGTCGTTATTCTGATGGATTGCACCAAGCTATTGAAGCTAAAGAAGGTGTGCCAATCCAGGATGAAACCAAGACATCTGCCTCAATCACCTACCAAAACCTTTTCCGTATGTACAAGAAATTGTCTGGTATGACGGGTACAGGTAAGACTGAGGAAGAAGAATTCCGTGAAATCTACAACATTCGTGTTATTCCAATCCCAACCAACCGTCCTGTTCAACGTATTGACCACTCAGACCTTCTTTATTCAAGTATCGAGGCTAAGTTTAAAGCGGTTGTCGAAGACGTTAAGGCTCGTTACCAAAAAGGTCAGCCTGTCTTGGTTGGTACAGTAGCGGTTGAAACAAGTGACTATATTTCTAAGAAATTGGTCGCAGCTGGTGTTCCTCACGAAGTCTTGAATGCCAAAAACCATTATAGAGAAGCCCAAATTATCATGAATGCTGGGCAACGAGGTGCCGTTACCATCGCAACCAACATGGCCGGTCGTGGTACCGACATCAAGCTTGGTGAAGGGGTTCGTGAACTTGGAGGACTTTGTGTGATTGGTACAGAGCGCCATGAAAGCCGTCGTATCGATAACCAGCTTCGTGGACGTTCAGGTCGTCAAGGAGACCCAGGTGAGTCACAATTCTACCTCTCTCTTGAAGATGACTTGATGAAACGTTTTGGTTCTGAACGCTTGAAAGGCATCTTTGAACGCTTGAATATGTCTGAAGAAGCGATTGAGTCTCGTATGTTGACGCGTCAGGTTGAGGCAGCGCAAAAGCGTGTTGAAGGAAATAACTATGATACCCGTAAACAAGTCCTTCAATACGACGATGTCATGCGTGAACAACGTGAGATTATCTATGCTCAACGTTATGATGTCATCACTGCAGACCGTGACTTGGCACCTGAAATTCAGTCTATGATCAAACGCACGATTGAACGTGTCGTTGATGGTCATGCGCGTGCCAAACAAGATGAAAAACTAGAAGCGATTTTGAACTTTGCTAAGTACAACTTGCTTCCTGAAGATTCTATTACGATGGAAGACTTGTCAGGTTTGTCTGATAAGGCTATTAAGGAAGAGCTTTTCCAACGTGCCTTGCAAGTTTACGATAGTCAGGTTTCAAAACTACGTGATGAAGAAGCAGTCAAAGAATTCCAAAAAGTCTTGATTCTACGAGTGGTAGATAACAAGTGGACAGATCATATCGATGCCCTTGATCAATTGCGTAACGCGGTTGGACTTCGTGGCTATGCTCAGAACAATCCTGTTGTTGAGTATCAGGCAGAAGGTTTCCGTATGTTTAATGACATGATTGGTTCGATTGAGTTTGATGTGACACGCTTGATGATGAAAGCACAAATTCATGAACAAGAAAGACCACAGGCAGAACGCCATATCAGTACAACAGCGACTCGTAATATCGCTGCCCACCAAGCAAATATACCAGAAGATTTGGATTTGAGCCAGATTGGACGGAATGAACTTTGCCCATGTGGTTCTGGTAAGAAGTTTAAAAACTGTCACGGTAAAAGACAATAAAATGAGATAGTTTAGAGGCGGATACCTTGTGAAAAGTAAATTTTTACTTGGTATCCGTTTGCTTTATAAGGAGATGAGTTATGGTATTTACAGCAAAAAGTCCTAAAATAAATATTGAAGAAGTTCGTGCCTTGTCAAAATTAGAAGGTCGGGCTTTGGAGAGAAAATCACAGCGTGATCAAGAGCTAGAAGCCATTATACGTGGAGAAGACCAACGAATTCTCTTGGTAATCGGGCCATGCTCATCTGACAATGAAGAAGCTGTTCTTGAGTACGCTAAGCGTTTGGCAGTCCTACAAGAAGAAGTAGCAGATCGTATCTTTATGGTGATGCGTGTTTACACTGCCAAACCTCGTACCAACGGAGATGGCTATAAGGGCTTGATTCACCAGCCTAACGCGACAGAAGCGCCAAGCCTCATCAACGGAATCAAAGCCGTTCGCCATCTTCACTATCGTGTCATCACGGAAACAGGTATGACAACTGCTGATGAAATGCTTTATCCTGAAAATCTGCCGCTTGTAGATGATTTGATTTCTTATATGGCGGTTGGTGCTCGTTCAGTTGAAGATCAGCAACACCGCTTTGTGGCAAGTGGGGCAGGATTTTCTACTGGTTTTAAAAATCCAACCTCTGGAAATCTCAATGTCATGTTTAATGGGATTTATGCTGCTCAAAACAAACAAAGCTTCCTTTTTCTAGGAAAAGAAGTGGAAACAACTGGGAACCCGCTTTCGCACGCCATTCTTCGTGGTGCTCTTAATGAATATGGAAAAAATATTCCCAACTACTATTATGACAATTTAATTGATACCATTGCCCAATATGAGAAAATGGGCTTGGAAAATCCTTTTATCATCATTGATACCAATCATGACAATTCTGGCAAGCAGTATATGGAACAGATCCGAATTGTCCGCCAGACCTTGATTAACCGTGCTTGGAATGAAAAAATCAAGCAGTTCGTTCGTGGTTTTATGATTGAGTCTTATCTGGAAGATGGTCGACAAAATGAGCCAGAAGTATTTGGCAAGTCTATCACAGACCCTTGCCTGGGTTGGGATAACACAGAAGCCCTTGTCAGAGAAATTTACAAAACGTTAGGAGAATAAGATGGCATTTATTGAAAAAGGTCAAGAAATCGATATGGAAGTCATCAAGGCTGAAACCCAATTGTCTGCGGAAGCCTTGAGACTCAAGGAAAGCCGTGATAGAGAATTGGCAGACATTATTTCAGGGGAAGATGACCGTATTCTCTTGGTGATTGGTCCTTGCTCTTCTGATAATGAAGAGGCTGTCTTGGAATATGCTCGACGTTTATCCGCCTTGCAAAAGAGGGTAGCGGACAAGATTTTCATGGTTATGCGCGTGTATACTGCTAAGCCTCGTACTAACGGAGACGGCTATAAAGGGTTGGTTCACCAGCCAGATACTTCTAAGGCTCCAAGCCTGATTAACGGTTTGCAGGCTGTGCGCCAGTTGCACTACCGCGTGATTACAGAGACTGGTTTGACGACGGCAGATGAGATGCTTTATCCGTCAAATCTAATCTTGGTGGATGACTTGGTCAGCTACCATGCCGTTGGAGCTCGTTCTGTGGAAGACCAAGAGCACCGCTTTGTGGCTTCTGGGATTGATGCACCAGTAGGGATGAAAAATCCAACCTCAGGAAATTTGGGTGTTATGTTTAACGCCATCTATGCTGCTCAAAACAAGCAAACCTTCCTTTATCATGGGCAGGAAGTTGAGACTTCAGGTAATCCTTTGTCCCATGTCATCCTCCGTGGAGCAGTTAACGAGTATGGCAATTATATGCCGAATTACTACTATGAAAACCTACTCCAAGCCATTGAACGCTATGAAACTATGGGACTTGAAAATCCTTTTATCCTCATTGACACCAACCATGATAACTCAGGCAAGCAATATATGGAGCAGATTCGAATTGTTCGCCAGACCTTGCAAAATCGTGATTGGAATGAGAAAATCAAAAAGACGGTTCGAGGCTTTATGATTGAATCTTACCTAGCAGATGGTCGTCAAAATCAACCAGAGGTTTTTGGTTGCTCTATTACTGACCCTTGCCTAGGTTGGGAAAATACAGAGGCTTTGGTAGAAGAAATCTATACTACCTTGACAAAATAAGTGAAAAGGATGGAGTTGGGGAATCTCAACTCCTTTTGATGAGAATGATAGTTGGACACGGAATTGACATCGAAGAATTGGCTTCGATAGAAAGTGCAGTTACACGACATGAAGGATTTGCTAAGCGCGTGCTGACCGCTAAGGAAATGGAGCGCTTCACCAGTCTCAAAGGACGCAGGCAGATTGAATATTTAGCTGGTCGCTGGTCGGCTAAAGAAGCATTTTCTAAGGCCATAGGAACGGGAATTGGCAGGCTCGGTTTTCAGGATTTGGAAGTCTTAAACAATGAACGCGGAGCACCTTATTTTAGTCAGGCACCATTTTCAGGAAAGATTTGGCTGTCTATCAGCCATACAGATCAGTTTGTGACAGCCAGTGTCATTTTGGAGGAAAATCATGAAAGCTAGTCCGCATAGACCAACCAAGGCTCTGATTCATCTGGGAGCTATTCGACACAATATTCAGCAAATGGGGGCTCATATCCCTCAAGGAACGCTCAAGTGGGCTGTGGTCAAGGCCAATGCCTATGGACATGGGGCTGTTGCCGTTGCCAAGGCGATTCAAGATGATGTCGATGGCTTTTGCGTTTCCAATATCGATGAAGCCATTGAACTCAGACAGGCTGGACTCAGCAAGCCAATCCTTATTTTAGGAGTGTCTGAAATCGAAGCTGTTACTCTAGCTAAAGAATATGACATCACCTTGACAGTGGCTGGACTGGAGTGGATTCAAGCACTCTTAGATAAGGAAGTAGATTTATCTGGTTTGATAGTTCACCTCAAGATTGACTCAGGCATGGGACGGATTGGTTTTCGAGAGGCTTGTGAGGCTGATCAGGCTCAAGACTTGCTCCAACAACATGGTGCTCATGTTGAGGGGATTTTTACCCATTTTGCGACTGCTGATGAGGAATCAGATGACTATTTTAATGAGCAGTTGGAACGGTTTAAATCTATTTTGGCTAGTATGAAGGAAGTGCCAGAGCTGGTTCATGCCAGCAACTCGGCAACGACTCTTTGGCATGCAGAGACTATTTTCAATGCGGTTCGTATGGGAGACGCCATGTATGGTCTCAATCCAAGTGGAGATGCCTTGGATTTACCCTATGACTTGACACCAGCCTTGTTCTTGGAGTCTGCTCTGATCCATGTCAAGACAGTTTCAGCTGGAGCTTATATGGGCTACGGAGCAACTTATCAGACAGATAGCGAGCAAGTCATCGCGACTGTGCCAATCGGCTATGCGGATGGTTGGACACGTGACATGCAGAATTTCTCCGTCTTGGTAGATGGGCAAGCTTGCCCAATCGTCGGCAGGGTTTCGATGGACCAAATCACCATTCGTCTGCCTAAGCCTTACCCACTCGGAACCAAGGTAACTTTGATTGGTTCTAACGGGGGCAAGGAAATTACAGCTACTCAGGTAGCGACCTACCGTGGGACTATTAACTATGAGGTGGTTTGTCTCCTCAGTGACCGTATTCCGAGAGAATATGATTAGAAAAGAAAGGAGTGGAGCATGAATCTACATCAACCCTTGCATGTCTTGCCTGGTGTGGGACCAAAGTCAGCAGAAAAATACGCCAAACTAGGAATTGAAAACTTGCAAGACCTCTTGCTCTACTTTCCTTTCCGTTATGAAGATTTCAAAACCAAGCAGGTGTTGGAGCTGGAAGACGGTGAAAAGGCGGTTCTGTCTGGTCAAGTCGTGACTCCTGCTAGTGTCCAGTATTATGGTTTCAAGCGCAATCGTCTGCGTTTTAGCCTCAAGCAAGGAGAAGTCGTTTTTGCGGTCAATTTTTTTAATCAGCCTTATCTAGCAGATAAGATAGAATTGGGAGCTACCCTTGCTGTTTTTGGAAAATGGGACCGTGCTAAGGCTAGTCTGACTGGGATGAAGGTCCTGGCTCAGGTGGAAGATGACCTCCAGCCTGTCTATCGCTTGGCTCAGGGAATCAGTCAGGCCAGTCTGGTCAAGGTCATCAAGACGGCTTTTGATCAGGGGTTGGACCTCTTGATAGAGGAAAATCTTCCCCAGTCCTTGCTGGACAAATACAAACTCATGTCCCGTTGTCAGGCAGTCCGTGCCATGCATTTTCCAAAGGATTTGGCAGAATACAAGCAGGCCCTTCGCCGTATCAAGTTTGAGGAACTCTTTTATTTCCAAATGCAGTTGCAGACGCTCAAGTCTGAAAATAGAGTTCAAGGAAGCGGTCTGGTTCTGAATTGGTCTCAGGAAAAGGTGACAGCAGTTAAAGAAAATCTACCTTTTGCCCTGACCCAAGCTCAGGAAAAGAGTTTGCAGGAAATTTTAACTGACATGAAGTCGGACCACCACATGAATCGTCTCTTGCAAGGAGATGTGGGGAGCGGAAAAACGGTAGTCGCTGGCTTGGCCATGTTTGCGGCAGTGACAGCTGGTTATCAGGCTGCCCTAATGGTACCAACAGAAATCCTCGCAGAGCAACATTTTGAGAGTTTACAGAACCTCTTTCCAGACTTGAAACTAGCTCTTTTGACAGGTTCCTTGAAAGCTGCAGAAAAGAGAGAAGTCTTGGAGACTATTGCCAAGGGTGAGGCTGATTTGATTATTGGAACCCACGCTCTGATTCAGGATGGGGTGGAGTATGCTCGTCTTGGCTTGATTATTATTGATGAGCAGCACCGTTTTGGTGTGGGACAAAGGCGTATTTTACGAGAAAAAGGCGACAATCCAGATGTCCTCATGATGACGGCGACTCCCATTCCACGGACGCTGGCCATCACAGCCTTCGGAGATATGGATGTTTCCATTATCGACCAGATGCCAGCAGGGCGGAAGCCTATTGTGACACGCTGGATCAAGCATGAGCAACTACCACAGGTCTTGACTTGGTTAGAGGGGGAAATCCAAAAAGGTTCTCAAGCCTATGTCATCTCTCCCTTGATTGAAGAATCAGAGGCTCTGGATTTGAAAAATGCCATTGCCTTATCAGAGGAGTTGACGGCTCATTTTGCAGGCAAGGCAGAGGTGGCTCTTCTACATGGTAAGATGAAGAGTGATGAAAAAGACCAGATTATGCAGGAGTTCAAAGAGCAAAAAACGGATATTCTGGTTTCGACAACGGTTATCGAGGTCGGGGTTAACGTTCCAAATGCGACCGTCATGATTATCATGGATGCCGATCGCTTCGGTCTAAGCCAGCTTCACCAGCTTAGAGGTCGTGTGGGTCGGGGAGATAAGCAGTCTTATGCAGTTCTCGTTGCCAATCCCAAGACGGATTCTGGGAAAGACCGCATGCGCATCATGACAGAAACCACCAATGGATTTGTTCTGGCCGAAGAAGATTTAAAAATGCGTGGTTCTGGCGAGATTTTTGGAACCAGACAGTCAGGACTTCCAGAGTTCCAAGTGGCTGATATTATCGAGGATTTTCCGATTTTAGAAGAAGCCAGAAAAGTTGCTAGTTACATTAGTTCTATTGAAGGCTGGCAAAAGGATCCAGAATGGCGCCTGATTGCCCTTCATCTGGAAAAGAAAGAACATTTAGATTAAGCTTTCTCTAAGGAAAACTTAAGCTAGCTTTCAGGTTTGCCCCTTATACTAGAGTCATCAAAAAGAAACGAGGACTCTCATATGACAGTAACAATTAAAGTAAATTACCCAAGCACTTTTCAAAAGAAAGAAGCAACAAACTAAGATTGAATAAAGGAAGAAGAGCGTAACTGCTCTTTTTTGTTTCTAAAACTACTTTCGGTCTGTAGCTTTGAAGAAAGAAAGGCTAAATTCACTTTCTATTTATACTCAATGAAAATCAAAGAGCAAACTAGGAAACTAGCCGTAGGTTGCTCAAAGCACTGCTTTGAGGTTGTAGATAAGACTGACGAAGTCAGTTACATATATAATCCAAGACGACGTTGACGTGGTTTGAAGAGATTTTCGAAGAGTATTACCCTTCTTTCTTGCATTGCTTTCTTAGATGTGCTACAGTTGTGATAGCGATTACAAAATATAAGGAGCATGCTATGAAAAATCCAGCTTTGTTAGAAGAGATTAAGACTTATCTAGGAAGGGATGAGGTTCCAGAAGACTTTGATGCTTTCTGGGATGAGGAAGTGAAAAAAGTTTCAACACTTCCAGCCTACCAGTTGGAGGAAAGAGATTTCCACATTCCTCAAGTCAAGTGCTATGAGTTAACATTTGAAGGAACCAAGGAAGGAAAGGTCTATGCGCGCGTTGTTCTTCCAAAGAGTGAGGAGAAGGTTCCACTAATCTTCCATTTCCATGGTTATATGGGACGTGGTTGGGACTGGGCCGACATGCTAGCCTTCACCGTGGCTGGTTACGGTGTTGTTTCCATGGACGTTCGAGGTCAGTCGGGCTATTCACAAGACGGCTTGCGTTCTCCTCTAGGAAATACAGTTAAAGGACATATCATCCGTGGGGCTGTGGAAGGTCGGGAGCACCTCTTTTATAAGGATGTTTATCTGGACATTTACCAGTTGGTTGAAATTATTGCTAGTCTGCCTCAGGTGGATGAGAAGCGACTTTCCAGCTATGGTGCCTCGCAAGGAGGGGCTCTAGCCTTGGTTGCGGCGGCGCTCAATCCTCGAATTCAGAAAACAGTTGCCATCTATCCCTTCTTATCAGATTTCAGACGAGTGCTTGAGATTGGTAATACCAGTGAGGCTTATGATGAACTGTTCCGTTATTTCAAGTTCCACGATCCTTTTCATGAAACAGAGGAGGAAATCATGGCGACCCTTGCCTATATTGATGTGAAAAATCTTGCCCATCGTATCAAGGGTGAGGTTAAGATGATTACGGGCTTGGATGACGATGTTTGCTACCCTATTACCCAGTTTGCGATTTATAATCGTCTGACCTGCGATAAGGCCTATCGCATCATGCCTGAGTATGCCCACGAAGCCATGAATGTTTTTGTCAATGACCAGGTCTACAACTGGCTATGTGGTAGTGAAATTCCTTTTAAATATCTAAAATAAGGAGTCGACTCTAGGCGCAAAATCTTAAAAAACATAAACACGCATAGTATCAGGTAATTAAAAAACTTGATACTATGCGTTTTATCATGGAAATATTTATAGAATTTTTTGTTGCTAGCTTTGTCAAATTGCTTAAAATAATTTTTTTCAGAAAGTAAAAGTCGATACCTATCGAGTAGGGGAGTTCTTGCTATCGTCAGGCTTGTCTGTAGGTGTTAATACTTTCCAAATATCTCTTCAAACCACGTCAGCTTTCATCTGCAACCTCAAAACAGTATTTTGAGCATCATGCGGCTAGCTTCTTAGTTTGCTCTTTGATTTTCATTGAGTATAAAAACAGATGAGTCTCTGTTTTCTTTTTATGGACTATAAATGTTCAGCTGAAACTACTTTCAAGGACATTATTATATAAAAGAGTTTCTTGAAACTAAAATCTATTATATCACACTGTATTGAAAGCGTTTTAAAAATGAGGTATAATAAATTTGCTAACACTTATAAAAAGTGATAGAATCTTATCTTTATGTATATTTAAAGATAGATTGCTGTAAAAATAGTAGCAGCTATGCGAAATGACAGATAGAGAGAAGGGATTGAAGCTTAGAAAAGGGGAATAATATGATATTTAAGGCATTCAAGACAAAAAAGCAGAGAAAAAGACAAGTTGAACTACTTTTGACAGTTTTTTTCGACAGTTTTCTGATTGATTTATTTCTTCACTTATTTGGGATTGTCCCCTTTAAGCTGGATAAGATTCTGATTGTAAGCTTGATTATATTTCCCATTATTTCTACAAGTATTTATGCCTACGAAAAGCTATTTGAAAAAGTGTTCGATAAGAATTGAGCAGAAAGTATGGTGTAAATAGCATAAGCCGATGTCCAATAATTTGCTTATAAAGAGATATTTTAGTTTAATTGCAGCGGTGTCCTGGTAGATAAACTAGATTGGCAGGAGTCTGATTGGAGAAAGGAGAGGGGAAAATTGACACCGATCTGAGATAGTTTGTTTAGTTCATTTTTGTCATTTAAATGAACTGTAGTAAAAGAAAGTTAAGAGAAGACAAACTAAGTGCATTTTCTGGAGTAAATGTCTTATTTCAGAAATCGGGATATAGATATAGAGAGGATCAGTATGAATCGGAGTGTTCAAGAACGTAAGTGTCGTTATAGCATTAGGAAACTATCGGTAGGAGCGGTTTCTATGATTGTAGGAGCAGTGGTATTTGGAACGTCTCCTGTTTTAGCTCAAGAAGGGGCAAGTGAGCAACCTCTGGCAAATGAAACTCAACTTTCGGGGGGGGGGGGAGCTCAACCCTAACTGATACAGAAAAGAGCCAGCCTTCTGAGGAAGGAGAAAATATAACTCTTCCTGCAGAGCATGTAGAGTCTGTTTCAGAGACTGAACTTTCTGGCAATGAGCAAGCACATGAAGACAAGCAAGAAGAAAAAATTCCAAGAGATTACTATGCACGAGATTTAGAAAATGTCGAAACAGTGATAGAAAAAGATGACTTAGAGACGAATGATTCAAACGAAAAAAGAGTAGACTTGTCTGATGAATTGGAGAAAGTGAAGGGACTCCAAAATGCAACTGTTCATGTGGAGTTCAAACCGGCTGCTGATGGTCCTAGTTTTTACAATCTCTTTTCTGCTTCCAGTACAACTAAAGTAAATGAGTACTTTACAATGGCAATCAATAATGGGACAGCTTTGATAGAGGGACGTGGAGCTGATGGTAGCCAATTTTATGGAAGTTATACAGATGCGCCTTTGAAGATTAGACCAGGCAAGTATAATTCGGTTACTTTTACTGTTGAAAGACCAAGAAAGGATAGTCCAAATGGTCAGGTTCGTCTTTATGTGAATGGTGTATTATCTCGTACGAATAAAAAGTCAGGGAAATTCCTGGCAGACATGCCGGACGTGGATAAACTCCAGTTAGGTGCAACTAATAGGGCAGGAGAACTGAAGTGGGGCTCAAATCTCTCTATTCGTAATCTGACTGTATACAATCGTGCTCTAACTCCAGAGGAAGTCAAAAAACGTAGCCAGTTATTTGATGTAACAGATATTGAGCCGTCACTTCCTGAAGGAGCTGTCTTGACAGAAAAGCAAGAGTTGTTTATGAGTGGTGTCAATGATAAGCCAAATAGTGAAGGAATTAAGAGTTATCGGATTCCAGCTTTGCTACGTACGGATAAAGGAACATTACTAGCAGGAGCAGATCAGCGTCGTCTCCACCATTCTGATTGGGGAGATATTGCTATGGTCGTTAGGAGAAGTGAGGATGGGGGAACTACTTGGCAGCCAACCTTAACCTTGACCAATCTGCGAGACAATCCAGAAGCAAAAGATCCGCAGGCACCATCTCCACTTAATATCGATATGGTCTTGGTTCAAGATCCTACCACAAAGAGAATTTTTTCAATCTACGATATGTTTCCAGAGGGTCGAGCTGTCTTTGGAATGCCAAACAAACCTCAAAAAGCTTATCAACAAGTTGGAGACAAGCACTATCAATTACTATATAAACAAGGGGAAAATCAAGCATATACTGTCCGAGAAAACGGAGAAGTATATGATGCAAATAATCAAAAAACAGATTATCGCGTTGTAGTGGATCCAAAAGAAGAAGCCTACAGAGATAAGGGCGACCTCTATAAAGGAGAAGAGCTTCTTGGGAATATCTACTTTGCTCAATCTGCTAAAAATCCATTTCGTGTAGCCTATACGAGCTATTTGTGGCTTTCCTATAGTGATGATGATGGGAAAACTTGGTCGAAACCAAGAGATATTACACTATCAATTCGCCAAGATTGGATGAAATTTTTAGGAACAGGTCCAGGTACAGGAATTGTGCTTAGAACAGGAGAACACAAGGGCCGTATTCTAGTTCCTACTTATACCACTAACGCTATCTCCCATCTAAGCGGATCCCAGTCTTCTCGTTTGATTTATTCAGATGATCATGGAGAAACATGGCAGGCTGGAGCTGCTGTTAATGATGATAGGACGGTAGGTAGAAGGAAAATTCATTCCTCAACGATGAATAATAGTCCTGCCCAAAATACAGAGTCAGTTGCTGTACAGTTAAATAATGGTGATGTGAAACTCTTTATGAGAGGGTTAACGGGTGATTTACAGGTTGCCACAAGTAAAGATGGTGGGCAAACTTGGGACAAGGAAATCAAGAGATACAATCAGGTTAAAGATGTTTATGTCCAAATGGCTGCTATTCACACCATGCATAAAGGAAAAGAATACATCATTTTAACCAATTCAGGAGGACCTAAACGGACGAATGGAATGGCTCATTTGGCTCGTGTAGAGGACAACGGAGACTTGACTTGGTTACATCATAGACCAATTCAAAAAGGAGAGTTTGCCTATAATTCGCTTCAAGAATTAGGAAATGGTGAATATGGTATCTTGTATGAACATACTGAAAAAGGACAAAATGCCTATACCCTATCATTTAGAAAATTTAATTGGGACTTTTTAACAAAAGATCCGGTATATCCAACAAGTGTAACTATCAGGGAAGTTCGTAAATTGGAAACAGAAGAAGAGGATGCAGAACAAGGCATCTTAGCTATGCAATTTGATTCTGAGGTACTAGTGAATTCTATTCCGACTTTGACTTTAGCGAATGGACACAAAGCTACCTTCTTGACACAAGCAGATCAAAAAACTCTACTTTTCACCTTTAATAAAGAAGATGCAGGTCAAGAAATTACAGGTCTACTGGCCGGTAGAATTGACAGTATGCATGATTTACCAGTTACACTAGCTGGTAGTAGAATTCCTGAAGATGCGAAAGAAAATCCTGTCGAGACCATAAATACAGTAAGAGAAAATGTATCTGAGGAGATGACAGAAAGGAAGTCAGAGAAGAATCAAGTGTCTATGGAGCCTTCAGGCAGAATGGTAGCAAACTCTCCTCTCACTCCTCTCACTTCTCTTGCTCCTCGTTACCTCCAATCTTATGTAAGAGATGTTACTTTAACTCCTCTTAAAACTGAGACTAAAGTTCCAGTAACGACTGGTTGGAAGCAAGAAAATGGTGCGTGGTATTTTTATACATCTGCTGGTGAAGTGGTGAAAGGCTGGCATCAGGAAGCGGGTAAATGGTACTACTTGAGTTCTACTGGTGCGATGGCAACTGGTTGGGTGAAAGATGGTAACCAATGGTATTATTTGAGTGAGAGTGGAGCAATGTCTACTGGCTGGGTTGAATCCAGTGGTGTGTGGTACTATCTCAATGCTAACGGTTCAATGGCAACTGGTTGGATAAAAGATGGAGACCATTGGTACTATCAGGAATCATCTGGTGCAATGAAGGTAAATCAATGGTTCCAAGTTGGAGACAAATGGTACTATGTCAATGAAAGCGGAAGATTAGCGGTTAATACTATAGTAGATGGTTATAAAGTTAACTCCAATGGGGAGTGGATCAACTACTAGAACCTTGGATGTTGATGAATAACTGAGACACGTTTTGTCCGTCATAGAGATTAAAAGTTTATTTAGATAGTTTTCGTAGAAATTTCTACTTTAAGAAAAAATCAATTTAGATGAGCTCTTATTGCCGGGTAAAAGACTTGCTAGTCGTAAATAAACTGTATATTTCTGACTGGATACTAATAGTCGCAACTTAACAGTTCGCTTTAAGTGTTAAAATGCATATAGCTAGTTATTGGTTATATGCGTTTTTGTTCTTGATTATTTTATTTCTTGTCTTGGAATATAGGTAAAATTATAGTAAAATAAAATTCTGTAGATCATGTTGGTAGATACACAGAAAGAGGAGTGTATTGTTGACAATACAGCACATAGAATCCAACATGTCCTTATACTCAAAAAATCAAAGAGCAAATTAGGAAGTTAGCCGTAGCCTGCTCAAAACACCGTTTTGAGGTTGTAGATGAAACTGACGAAGTCAGTAACTATACACGGCAAGGTTGACATGGTTTGAAGAGTATGGAATAATCATAACTTATTTGAAGATTTTAAAAGATTGTAAGCTATTATATCTGGATAAATAAGTATTAGAAACTAAAGTGAGGAAAAAGATGTTTTTATATTTAAAAGGTTTAGGAAAATTTCGTATCGCTAACACCAGACGGCTATAGAGTGAACGAGTACGGGGAATGGATCAACTGATTTTGCTTTACGACCTATTGACGAGCAAGCTAGTAGTATAAAAAAACATTAGAATTAATAGTCTAGGAAGTGATAAGAGTTCTCTAAAATGGTTGATTTTGTAATCTTTTTTGTAAAATATAGTCTTTAATAAATAATATGAGTAAAATTCATCTCTTTGAAAGTGATTAGGGGTAATAGTTTTGAAGTTTCTCGCTTCTTTTGTCTTTCTTTTACGAATAAATAGATAGAAGCATTGAATCTAGCAAACCTAGATTAAAAATGTGCTATAATGAAAGGAGAAAGAATATGACATTACGTCATCCGGGAATCAGCCCGACTAATGATTTGGTTGCTAAGAAAATCTTTAGCAATCCAGAAATCACTTGTCAATTTATCCGCGATATGCTGGACTTGCCAGCCAAAAATGTAACGATTTTGGAGGGGAGCAATATTCATGTTTTGCCTTCCATGCCCTATTCAGCGCAGGATTTCTATACCAGTATAGATGTTTTAGCTGAACTAGATAATGGCACTCAAGTAATCATTGAGATACAAGTACATCATCAGAATTTTTTCATCAATCGCCTGTGGGCTTACCTTTGCAGTCAGGTCAATCAAAATCTTGAAAAAATTCGCCAGCAAGAAGGCAATACTCATCAAAGTTACAAGCATATCGCACCTGTTTACGCTATCGCCATTGTGGATAGTAATTATTTCCAAGATGACTTAGCTTTTCATAGCTTTAGCATGCGCGAGGATACGACAGGTGAGGTCTTAACCATCACAAATAACGGTCAAGCAAACCATCTAGTCAAGATGGCGTTCTTGGAATTAAGAAAATACAGAGAAACCAGCAAAGATAGCATTCGCAAACCGTGGTTGGAGTTTTTTGGGAACAAACCCTTTACCCAGCGCCCCGAGCGAGCCATCAGCCAAGCAGATCAACTGCTGGACTACAAGAGCTGGTCCGAGGAGGACAGGAAAATGTTTAGTCAACTACGTATGCGAGAAGAACAAGCCTTGTTAGCACAGGACTATGCCTTGGAACAAGCTGAAGAAAAAGGGTTGGAGAGAGGTCGGGCAGAAGGACTTGAACGTGGAAAACTTTTTGCCTTTCTGGATATGGTTCGCCAAGGACTTCTGACTTCCGAGGTTGCCAGTCAGCAGTTGGGTATGTCAGTATCTGAGTTTGAGGCGTTGTTGTAAGATCAGCAATAATAGACAAGAAAACCATCTGGTTAAGATGGCATTCTTGGAATTAAAAAACTCTAAGCACAAAATCTTAAAAATACAAACACGCATAGTATCAGGTGTTGAACAAGCTTGATACTATGCGTTTTATAGTGCATTGAATCTATATTAGGACACTACAATTCTTAAATCATTGTTAGAAATTAGTTTGAATTTTCCAATCAATTTATTCGATTTTTACATCATTGCATTATATCATGCGACTATTAAGCTTGTTTTCTCCTAAAATTGACTTTCTTGTTTTTTTATCTTGTCCACTCAAAACAAGTCTTGCAAGAGTCTACTTATTTTTGAAAGTACTTTTAATGTAGTTGATATAGTTAAAAAGATTTGAAACTAAATTCCAAATTAGAAAAAGACTTGAAATGCTAAAAAAAAAAAGTATACTCTAATTGAAAACGGTAACAAAACTAATTTAGAGTATTTCTCTCTTAAAAGTTCTTGGTGAAACGAGATGTAGAAAGGAGATTTAGCCAAAGAGTCTATTAGTGCTAGAATAATAGATTAGAATTATTTTAGAAAAACGAAGTGAGCAGCTTATAAATTCAAGTCCCCAAATAGATTCATACTAGTATCTTTTGCAAAAAATAAAGGGCGGACTTCCTTCATGAATATCAATTTCATCTATAAGGAAGGTAGCTCATTGAACTAACTTATTTATTCTGTTTGTCGCTAGAAAAATCAGACCTCCTTGTGAAGATTGAGGAGATACTGAATGAAAATCAAAGAAGAAACTAGCAAGCTAGCAGTAGATTGCCCAAAACACCGCTTTGAGGTTGTAGATAAGACTGACCTATATAATCCAAGGTGAAGCGACTGTGGTTTGAAGAGATTTTCAAAGAGTATAGGTTAGAGAGTGTAGTGTTTTTATGTCCTTCTAGTAGAAAATGCTAGACAGAAGAATGGGGAACTTGGATAGGAAAAATAGATTGAGAAAGGAGGTTAGAAGAGATGATTATTACAAAAATTAGCCGTTTAGGAACTTATGTGGGAGTAAATCCACATTTTGCAACATTAATAGATTTTCTAGAAAAAACAGGACTAGAAAATTTAACAGAAGGTTCGATTGCTATCGATGGTGATCGATTGTTTGGGAATTGCTTTACTTATCTAGCAGATGGTCAAGCAGGGGCTTTCTTTGAAACACACCAAAAATATTTGGATATTCATTTAGTTTTGGAAAACGAAGAAGCCATGGCTGTTACGTCGCCGAAAAATGTAAGCGTTACCTAAGAGTATGATGAAGAGAAGGATATTGAATTATACACAGGGAAAGTGGAACAGTTGGTTCATTTGAGAGCTGGCGAATGCCTCATCACTTTTCCAGAAGATTTACATCAACCCAAGGTTCGTATAAATGATGAACCTGTGAAAAAAGTTGTCTTTAAAGTTGCGATTTCTTAATGTAGAAAGGGAAGAACAATGAAAAAAATGAGAAAGTTTTTATGTCTAGCTGGAGTTGCGCTAGCAGCCGTTGCCTTGGTAGCTTGTTCAGGAAAGAAAGAAACTACAGCTGACACTGAACCACCGACAGAATTATCTGGTGAGATTACAATGTGGCACTCCTTTACTCAAGGACCACGTTTAGAAAGTATTCAAAAATCAGCAGATGCTTTCATGCAAAAGCATCCAAAAACGAAAATCAAGATTGAAACATTTTCTTGGAATGACTTCTATACTAAATGGACTACAGGTTTAGCAAATGGAAATGTGCCAGATATTAGTACAGCTCTTCCTAACCAAGTAATGGAAATGGTCAACTCAGATGCTTTGGTTCCGTTAAATGATTCTATCAAGCGTATTGGACAGGATAAATTTAACGAAACTGCCTTAAATGAGGCAAAAATCGGAGATGATTATTATTCTGTTCCTCTTTATTCACATGCACAAGTTATGTGGGTTAGAACTGATTTGTTAAAAGAATATAATATTGAGGTTCCTAAAACTTGGGACCAGCTCTATGAAGCTTCTAAAAAATTGAAAGAAGCTGGAGTTTATGGCTTGTCTGTTCCGTTCGGAACAAATGACTTAATGGCAACACGTTTCTTGAACTTCTACGTACGTAGTGGTGGAGGAAGCCTCTTAACAAAAGATCTTAAAGCAGATTTGACAAGCCAACTTGCTCAAGATGGTATTAAATACTGGGTTAAAATGTATAAAGAAATTTCACCTCAAGATTCTTTGAACTTTAATGTCCTTCAACAAGCTACCTTGTTCTATCAAGGAAAAACAGCATTTGACTTTAACTCTGGCTTCCATATTGGAGGAATCAATGCCAACAGTCCTCAATTGATTGATTCAATTGATGCTTATCCTATTCCAAAAATCAAAGAATCTGATAAGGACCAAGGAATTGAAACTTCAAACATTCCAATGGTTGTTTGGAAAAATTCAAAACACCCAGAAGTTGCTAAAGCATTCTTAGAATCACTTTATAATGAAGAAGACTACGTTAAATTCCTTGATTCAACTCCAGTAGGTATGTTGCCAACTATTAAGGGGATTAGCGATTCTGCAGCCTATAAAGAAAATGAAACTCGTAAGAAATTTAAACATGCTGAAGAAGTGATTACTGAAGCTGTTAAAAAAGGTACTGCTATTGGTTATGAAAATGGACCAAGTGTACAAGCTGGTATGTTGACTAACCAACACATTATTGAACAAATGTTCCAAGATATCATTACAAATGGAACAGATCCTATGAAAGCTGCAAAAGAAGCAGAAAAACAATTAAACGATTTATTTGAGGCTGTTCAGTAGATGTAAAAGACTAGAAAATAGGTGGGCTAGTGAGCTGAAAAGCCCTAGCCCAATCTTGTAAAAGAAGGGAGAAGGAGAATGGTTAAAGAACGTAATTTAACTCGCTGGATATTTGTTTTGCCAGCTATGATTATCGTAGGATTACTCTTTGTTTATCCGTTTTTCTCGAGTATTTTTTATAGCTTTACCAATAAGCATTTGATTATGCCCAATTATAAATTTGTTGGTTTAGCTAACTATAAAGCTGTGCTATCAGATCCCAACTTCTTTAATGCGTTTTTTAATTCAATTAAGTGGACCATTTTCTCATTAGTTGGTCAAGTTTTAGTAGGGTTTGTATTGGCTTTAGCTCTTCACAGAGTACGCCACTTCAAGAAATTATATAGGACCTTATTGATTGTTCCTTGGGCATTTCCTACCATCGTTATTGCCTTCTCTTGGCAGTGGATTCTAAACGGGGTTTATGGCTACTTACCTAATCTAATCGTAAAATTAGGTTTAATGGAACATACACCTGCATTTTTGACAGATAGTACATGGGCATTCCTATGTTTGGTGTTTATCAACATTTGGTTTGGAGCACCAATGATTATGGTTAATGTGCTTTCAGCTTTGCAAACAGTACCAGAAGAACAATTTGAGGCTGCTAAGATAGATGGTGCTTCAAGTTGGCAGGTGTTCAAGTTTATCGTCTTTCCACATATTAAAGTAGTTGTAGGGCTTCTAGTTGTTTTGAGAACTGTATGGATCTTTAATAACTTTGACATTATCTACCTTATTACGGGTGGTGGACCGGCTAATGCTACAACGACGCTTCCAATTTTTGCTTACAACCTGGGTTGGGGCACTAAATTGTTGGGTCGTGCTTCAGCAGTTACAGTGTTGCTCTTTATCTTCTTGATGGCGATTTGCTTTATCTACTTTGCTATCATCAGTAAGTGGGAAAAGGAGGGTAGAAAATAATGAAGAAGAAATCCAGTATTTATTTAGATATTCTCTCACATGCACTCTTGATTGGTGCGACTATTGTTGCAATTTTCCCATTGGTATGGATTATCATATCGTCTGTCAAGGGGAAAGGGGAATTGACTCAGTATCCAACACGATTTTGGCCTGAACAGTTTACATTAGATTATTTTATACATGTTATCAACGATTTGCACTTTATTGATAACATTCGAAATAGTTTAATCATTGCCTTAGCTACAACCCTTATTGCGATTATTATTTCTGCTATGGCAGCCTACGGTATTGTTCGATTCTTCCCTAAATTGGGAGCAATCATGTCGAGACTACTCGTCATTACCTATATTTTCCCACCAATTTTGTTAGAAATTCCCTATTCAATTGCCATTGCTAAAGTTGGGTTAACAAATAGTTTATTTGGCTTGATGATGGTTTATCTATCTTTTAGTGTTCCATATGCAGTTTGGCTCTTAGTTGGATTTTTCCAAACAGTTCCAATTGGAATTGAAGAAGCAGCTCGAATTGATGGTGCAAATAAATTTGTAACGTTTTATAAAGTTGTGCTACCGATTGTAGCACCAGGTATTGTAGCAACAGCTATTTATACATTTATCAATGCTTGGAATGAATTCCTGTATGCCTTGATTTTGATTAACAATACAGGAAAGATGACAGTAGCAGTAGCCCTTCGTTCACTTAATGGTTCAGAAATACTAGACTGGGGAGATATGATGGCAGCGTCTGTTATTGTAGTTCTTCCATCAATCATTTTCTTCTCTGTCATCCAAAATAAGATTGCAAGTGGATTGTCAGAAGGATCTGTGAAGTAATACTCAATGAAAATCAAAGAGCAAACTAGCCGCAGGCTGCTCAAAGTACAGCTTTGAGGTTGCAAATAAAACTGACGAAGTCAGCTCAGAACACGTTTTTGAGGTTGTAGATGAAGCTGACGAAGTCAGTAACCATACGCACAGTAAGGCGACGTTGACTCGGTTTGAAGAGATTTTTGAAGAGTATAAGTTAAAATTAGAAAGTTTATTCAATAATAAAGGAGAAAAAACATGGTTAAATACGGTGTTGTTGGAACAGGGGATTTTGGAGCTGAATTGGCTCGTTATATGCAAAAGAATGATGGAGCAGAGATTACTCTTCTCTATGATCCAGATAATGCAGAAGTAATTGCAGAAGAATTGGGAGCAAAAGTAGCAAGTTCCCTAGATGAGTTGGTTTCTAGCGATGAAGTAGATTGTGTTATCGTCGCAACTCCAAATAATCTTCATAAAGAACCAGTTATCAAGGCCGCACAACATGGTAAAAATGTTTTCTGTGAAAAACCAATTGCGCTTTCTTATCAAGATTGTCGCGAGATGGTAGATGCATGTAAAGAAAACAATGTGACCTTTATGGCAGGACATATTATGAACTTCTTTAATGGTGTCCATCATGCAAAAGAACTCATTAATCAAGGAGTTATCGGAGACGTTCTATATTGTCACACAGCTCGTAATGGTTGGGAAGAACAACAACCGTCAGTATCATGGAAAAAAATTCGTGAAAAATCAGGTGGTCACTTGTATCACCACATCCATGAGTTGGATTGCGTTCAATTCCTTATGGGGAGCATGCCTGAAACTGTAACCATGACAGGTGGAAATGTGGCCCATGAAGGTGAACATTTCGGTGATGAAGATGATATGATTTTTGTCAATATGGAATTTTCTAATAAGCGTTTTGCTTTGTTAGAATGGGGTTCAGCTTATCGTTGGGGTGAACATTATGTCTTAATCCAAGGAAGCAAAGGTGCCATCCGCTTAGACTTATTCAACTGTAAAGGAACTCTTAAGCTAGATGGGCAAGAAAGCTATTTCTTGATTCACGAATCGCAAGAAGAAGATGATGATCGGACTCGTATCTATCATAGTACAGAGATGGATGGAGCAATTGCTTATGGTAAACCAGGTAAACGTACTCCATTATGGCTATCATCTGTCATTGATAAAGAAATGCGCTATCTGCATGAGATTATGGAAGGAGCTCCAGTATCAGAAGAATTTGCAAAACTTTTGACAGGTGAAGCTGCCCTAGAAGCAATTGCTACTGCAGATGCTTGTACCCAGTCTATGTTTGAAGATCGCAAAGTAAAATTGTCAGAAATTGTAAACTAAATTTTGGTATTCTCCTATTATAGGTCGACTTGCTCCTCTGAAAGTACTTTTAGAGGAGCTGTTTGACTTGGCTAGTTTTTGAAACTGAAATCTATTATACTACAAACTCTTGAAAGCGTTTTAATTTTAAGGTATAATAATCTCATAGAAATAAAGAAAAAAGAAAGGGAGGAAAGAAGATGTCACAGATTAGTAAAGAAGCCTTGATTGAACAAATCAAAGATGGAATCATCGTTTCTTGTCAGGCTCTTCCTCATGAACCGCTTTATACAGAAGCGGGAGGGGTGATTCCCTTGCTGGTCAAAGCGGCTGAGCAAGGTGGAGCAGTCGGTATCCGAGCCAATAGTGTTCGCGATATCAAGGAAATTAAGGAAGTCACCAAACTTCCGATTATTGGGATAATCAAACGAGATTATCCGCCACAAGAACCCTTCATCACGGCTACTATGAAAGAAGTTGATGAATTGGCAGAACTGGACATCGAGGTGATTGCTCTGGATTGTACCAAGCGTGAACGCTACGATGGTTTGGAAATTCAAGAGTTCATTCGTCAGGTCAAGGAGAAATATCCTAACCAGCTCTTGATGGCGGACACCAGTACTTTTGAAGAAGGATTGGCAGCGGTCGAAGCAGGAATTGACTTTGTCGGAACAACCTTATCAGGCTACACATCCTACAGTCCAAAAGTGGATGGTCCAGATTTTGAACTCATCAAAAAACTCTGTGATGCCGGTGTAGATGTCATTGCAGAAGGAAAAATTCATACACCAGAACAAGCCAAACAAATCCTTGAATACGGAGTGCGAGGCATCGTTGTTGGTGGCGCTATTACTAGACCAAAAGAGATTACAGAACGCTTCGTTGCTGGTCTTAAATAAGATGTGAGGGGGGAGTTTTATATTTAAAGTTTTACAAAAAGTTGGAAAAGCTTTTATGTTACCTATAGCTATACTTCCTGCAGCAGGTCTACTTTTGGGGATTGGTGGTGCACTTTCAAACCCAACCACGATAGCAACTTATCCAATACTAGACAATAGTATTTTTCAATCGATATTCCAAGTAATGAGCTCTGCAGGAGAGGTTGTATTCAGTAACTTGTCACTACTTCTCTGTGTGGGATTATGTATTGGCTTAGCGAAACGAGATAAAGGAACCGCTGCGTTAGCAGGAGTAACTGGTTACTTAGTTATGACTGCAACGATCAAAGCTCTGGTAAAACTTTTTATGGCAGAAGGATCTGCAATTGATACTGGAGTTATTGGAGCATTAGTTGTCGGAATAGTTGCCGTATATTTGCACAACCGATATAGCAATATTCAATTACCTTCCGCTTTAGGATTCTTTGGAGGTTCACGCTTCGTTCCTATTGTTACATCGTTCTCTTCTATCTTAATTGGCTTTGTCTTCTTTGTTATTTGGCCACCTTTCCAACAACTTCTTGTTTCTACAGGTGGATATATTTCTCAGGCAGGTTCAATTGGAACTTTTCTATATGGATTTTTAATGAGACTTTCTGGAGCAGTAGGCTTACATCATATAATTTACCCTATGTTTTGGTATACTGAACTTGGTGGTGTTGAAACTGTTTCAGGACAAACAGTGGTTGGAGCTCAAAAAATATTTTTTGCTCAATTAGCCGATCCGGCTCATTCTGGATTATTTACAGAAGGAACAAGGTTTTTTGCAGGTCGTTTCTCAACAATGATGTTCGGTTTACCGGCTGCCTGTTTAGCGATGTACCATAGTGTTCCTAAGAATCGTCGTAAAAAATACGCGGGTTTGTTTTTTGGAGTTGCTTTAACATCTTTTATTACCGGTATTACAGAACCAATTGAATTTATGTTTCTATTCGTCAGTCCGGTTCTATATGTTGTTCACGCATTCCTTGATGGTGTCAGCTTCTTTATTGCAGACATCTTAAATATTTCAATAGGAAACACATTTTCAGGAGGTGTAATCGATTTTACTTTATTTGGAATTTTGCAGGGGAACGCTAAGACGAATTGGGTTCTTCAGATTCCATTTGGACTTATTTGGAGTGTTTTGTATTATATTATTTTTAGATGGTTCATTACTCAATTCAACGTTCTAACGCCAGGAAGAGGAGAAGAAGTAGATTCTAAAGAAATTTCTGAATCCGCAGATTCAACTTCAAATACTGCGGATCATTTAAAACAGGATAGCCTACAAATTATCAGAGCCTTGGGTGGATCAAATAATATAGAAGATGTAGATGCTTGTGTGACACGTTTACGTGTAGCTGTAAAAGAAGTTAATCAAGTTGATAAAGCACTTTTAAAACAAATTGGTGCAGTTGATGTCTTAGAAGTGAAGGGTGGCATTCAAGCAATCTATGGAGCAAAAGCAATCTTATATAAAAATAGTATTAATGAAATTTTAGGTGTAGATGATTAAGTACTTACTGACTTAATAAAAAATAGAGGAGAGTGATTGATGAGTAGGAAAAAATGAAAACGTATATAAATGCAAAGAACTCATTATCCAAGTTGGATACGCTTATAAAATAGGAGAATACAAATGAAATTTAGAAAATTAGCTTGTACAGTACTTGCGGGTGCTGCGGTTCTTGGTCTTGCTGCTTGTGGCAATTCTGGCGGAAGTAAAGATGCTGGTAAATCAGGTGGTGACGGTGCCAAAACAGAAATCACTTGGTGGGCATTCCCAGTATTTACCCAAGAAAAAGCTGGTGACGGTGTTGGAACTTATGAAAAATCAATCATCGAAGCGTTTGAAAAAGCAAATCCAGATGTAAAAGTGAAATTGGAAACCATCGACTTCAAGTCAGGCCCTGAAAAAATCACAACAGCCATCGAAGCAGGAACAGCTCCGGACGTACTCTTTGACGCACCAGGACGTATCATCCAATACGGTAAAAATGGTAAATTGGCTGAGTTGAACGACCTTTTCACAGATGAATTTGTTAAAGATGTCAATAACGAAAACATCATACAAGCAAGTAAAGCTGGAGACAAGGCTTACATGTATCCAATTAGTTCTGCCCCATTCTACATGGCAATGAACAAGAAAATGCTAGAAGATGCTGGAGTGGAAAACCTTGTAAAAGAAGGTTGGACAACTGATGATTTTGAAAAAGTATTGAAAGCACTCAAAGACAAGGGCTACACACCAGGTTCATTGTTCAGTTCTGGTCAAGGGGGAGACCAAGGAACACGTGCCTTTATCTCTAACCTTTATAGCGGTTCTGTAACAGATGAAAAAGTTAGCAAATATACAACTGATGATCCTAAATTCGTCAAAGGTCTTGAAAAAGCAACTGGCTGGATTAAAGACAATTTGCTCAATAATGGTTCACAATTTGACGGTGGGGCAGATATCCAAAACTTTGCCAACGGTCAAACATCTTACACAACCCTTTGGGCACCAGCTCAAAATGGTATCCAAGCTAAACTGTTAGAAGCAAGTAAGGTAGAAGTAGTAGAAGTACCATTCCCATCAGACGAAGGTAAACCAGCTCTTGAATACCTTGTAAACGGATTTGCAGTATTCAACAATAAAGACGACAAGAAAGTCGCTGCATCTAAGAAATTCATCCAGTTTATCGCAGATGACAAAGAGTGGGGACCTAAAGACGTAGTTCGTACAGGTGCTTTCCCAGTCCGTACTTCATTTGGAAAACTTTATGAAGACAAACGCATGGAAACAATCAGCGGCTGGACTCAATACTACTCACCATACTACAACACTATTGATGGATTTGCTGAAATGAGAACACTTTGGTTCCCAATGTTGCAATCTGTATCAAATGGTGACGAAAAACCAGCGGACGCTTTGAAAGCCTTCACTGAAAAAGCGAACGAAACAATTAAAAAAGCTATGAAACAATAGTCCTTAGTTATTCTATAAAAAGTAGTTTTTTAAAGAAGCTAAGAGTGTATACCCCCTTTTCCCTCTACACAGATAGTGTAAGAAAAGGGGGCTTTTGTTTAAAATGTAAGAAACTGTCACGAAATTAAAATGAAGTTCTTACATAAGCGAACCATAAAAAATTTCATTTTGATTTTAAAACAGTTCAAGAAAGTCAAAAAATTATTCTATTTGAAAGAGAGGTGCCGACTGTGAAAGTCAATAAAATTCGTATGCGGGAAACAGTGATTTCCTATGCTTTCCTAGCACCAGTGTTGTTCTTCTTTATTATCTTTGTTTTAGCACCAATGATTATGGGCTTCATCACAAGTTTCTTTAACTATTCTATGACTAGTTTCCAATTTGTGGGCTTAGATAACTATGTCCGTATGTTTAAAGATCCTGTCTTTGCAAAATCTCTGATTAACACAGTTATTTTGGTTATTGGATCTGTGCCAGTTGTTGTTCTGTTCTCACTCTTTGTAGCATCGCAAACCTATCACCAAAATGCCATTGCCAGATCCTTCTACCGTTTTGTCTTCTTCCTTCCTGTTGTAACAGGTAGTGTTGCCGTAACGGTTGTATGGAAATGGATTTATGATCCATTATCAGGGATTCTCAACTTTGTGCTTAAATCAAGTCATATCATTACTCAAAACATTTCATGGCTTGGTGATAAGCACTGGGCATTGATGGCGATTATGATTATTCTCTTGACCACTTCAGTTGGTCAGCCCATCATCCTTTATATCGCTGCTATGGGGAATATTGACAATTCACTGGTTGAAGCGGCGCGTGTTGATGGTGCAACTGAGTTTCAAGTTTTCTGGAAGATTAAATGGCCAAGCCTTCTTCCAACAACTCTTTATATTGCAATCATCACAACAATTAACTCCTTCCAGTGTTTCGCCTTGATTCAGCTTTTGACATCTGGTGGTCCAAACTACTCAACAAGTACCTTGATGTACTACCTGTACGAAAAAGCCTTCCAATTGACAGAATACGGCTATGCCAACACCATTGGTGTCTTCTTGGCAGTCATGATTGCTATCGTAAGCTTTGTTCAATTTAAAGTACTTGGAAACGACGTAGAATACTAAAGAAAGGAGACAGTTATGCAATCTACAGAAAAAAAACCATTAACAGCCTTTACTGTTATTTCAACAATCATTTTGCTCTTGTTGACTGTGCTGTTCATCTTTCCATTCTACTGGATTTTGACAGGGGCATTCAAGTCACAGCCTGATACCATTATGATTCCGCCACAATGGTTCCCTAAAATGCCAACCATGGAAAACTTCCAACAACTTATGGTGCAGAACCCTGCCTTGCAATGGATGTGGAACTCAGTATTTATCTCATTGGTAACCATGTTCTTAGTCTGTGCAACCTCATCTCTAGCAGGTTATGTATTGGCTAAAAAACGTTTCTATGGTCAACGCATTCTATTTGCTATCTTTATAGCTGCTATGGCGCTTCCAAAACAAGTTGTCCTTGTACCATTGGTACGTATCGTCAACTTCATGGGAATTCATGACACTCTTTGGGCAGTTATTTTGCCTTTGATTGGATGGCCATTTGGGGTCTTCCTCATGAAACAATTCAGTGAAAATATCCCTACAGAATTGCTCGAATCAGCTAAGATTGATGGCTGTGGTGAGATTCGTACCTTCTGGAGCGTAGCCTTCCCGATTGTGAAACCAGGGTTTGCAGCCCTTGCAATCTTTACCTTCATCAATACTTGGAATGACTACTTCATGCAATTGGTAATGTTGACTTCACGTAACAATTTGACCATCTCACTTGGGGTTGCGACCATGCAGGCTGAAATGGCAACCAACTATGGTTTGATTATGGCAGGAGCTGCCCTTGCTGCCGTGCCAATTGTAACAGTCTTCCTAGTCTTCCAGAAATCCTTCACACAAGGGATTACTATGGGAGCGGTCAAAGGATAATACTCTGCGAAAATCGAATGCAAACTAGGTCAGCGTCACCTTGCCATACTTAAGTATTGCCTGCGGTTAGCTTCCTAGTTTGTTCTTCAATTTTCATTGAGTATAAGAGAATATAGAGGTTATAAGTGTCTACAAAATGTTGGGTATTTGCTTACCTTAGAGATTTTGTCAGACACTTATCAACTTAAGAATGGTTTTAGTTAACTATCAGAAACGAAGGAAAGAGTATGATTTTTGACGATTTGAAAAATATTAGCTTCTATAAAGGGATTCATCCCAATCTTGACAAGGCAATTGATTATCTTTATGAACATCGTAAAGATTCATTCGAGTTAGGAAAATATGATATTTATGGTGACAAGGTCTTTCTAGTTGTTCAAGAAAATGTCCTAAATAAAGCTGAAAATGACCAGTTTGAACATCACAAGAACTATGCAGACTTGCATTTGTTGGTAGAAGGGCATGAATATTCGAGCTACGGTTCACGTATCAAAGACGAGGCAGTAGCATTTGACGAAGCAAGTGACATTGGTTTTGTCCATTGTCATGAACACTACCCACTCTTATTGGGTTATCACAATTTTGCGATTTTCTTCCCAGGAGAGCCACATCAACCAAATGGTTATGCAGGTATGGAAGATCAAGTTCGCAAGTATTTGTTTAAAATTTTAATTGATTAAAAATAGGATGAATTGTTTTTTTGTAAAGCTTTGATAATACTCTACCATGAAATTGATCTTTGTGAGGTAGAGAAATGAGAATAAAATATTTAAAAATTGGTATCTTCTTGTCAGTCTGTTTATTGCTAATGAGTAATATTTTACCTTCAATTGTGTATGCGAATGAAGTCTCGCATATCCAAACTATACAGTCAGAAATGGATCGAATAGATGCAAAATTATCTCAAAATTACTTGCTAACTGAACAAGAAATTAAGGATTTGGTGGAAGATAGCAAAGGAGTCTATCCAGACATATCAGATGAACGTAAAATTGAATTGCTAGAAATGGTATCTTCTAAGTATGCTGCAAGAGCTAGTTTCTTAGATGGAAAGGGAATTACAGTTAATGAGATGGCTTGGATAATTAAGGGCATTGTGACTGGATTGATTGGTAAATACATAAAATTAGGTACTTATGCGGCTAAGTATGGTATTAGTATGGCGCGCTCGATCTTAAGTAGGGCAGCTGCAACTGCAGCAGCAAGAGTAGGATTATTGACCAAGATTTCTGGATGGATTTTACAAATAGCTGTGAATGTAGCTGATGTATATGGTAATTTTGCCTACAATATTGCTGCAGCTTGGGATGCACATGATAAAATCCCTAACAATGGTCGTATAAACTTTTAAAATGCGAGAATGAAAGCACTTTGTATTTTTTTATTGAAAGCACTTTGTATTTTTTTATTGAATATGTTAGCTTGGACAGTGCTTGCAATGATAATCCGTGGAGGGCTAGATGGATTTAATGAGCATACTTGGAGTACTATTTTAATTGCTTCGCTGTCCGGGATATATATAGATTATATGTCCATAGATAAAAGTAGAAAAAAGTCCAAAAGAAAAAAGAAAAAATAGATTTGTTCATGGTAGGGACTTATGAAAGCTTTACTGACAAAAAAGAAAACAGTTTACAAAGAAAAATGATGGAGGAGCAAACATGGCACAAAAAGGAGTAAGCCTTATCAAGGCAGCATTTGATACAGACAACTTTCTCATGCGTTTTAGTGAGAAAGTCTTGGACATCGTGACAGCCAATCTTCTTTTTGTCGTCTCTTGTTTGCCCATCGTGACGATTGGAGTGGCTAAAATCAGCCTCTACGAGACCATGTTCGAAGTTAAGAAGAGCAGACGGGTGCCTGTTTTTAAAATCTATCTAAGATCTTTCAAGCAAAATCTGAAACTAGGTTTTCAGTTGGGGATGTTAGAATTAGGAATTGTATTTCTAACTCTTTCAGATCTCTATCTTTTCTGGGGTCAAACAGCTCTGCCCTTCCAATTGGTTAAAGCTATTTGTCTAGGCATTTTGATTTTCCTTACCATTGTGATGCTGGCTAGTTACCCTATCGCGGCACGTTATGACCTATCTTGGAAAGAAATTCTTCAAAAAGGATTGCTGTTAGCTAGTTTTAATGCTCCTTGGTTTATCTTGATGATTGCAATTATCTTTTTGATTTTGATGATTCTATATCTATCAGACTTTACCCTTCTATTGGGAGGATCAGCTTTTATTCTCTTTGGTTTTGGATTTCTTGCTTTTTTACAAGTAGGAGTGATGGAAAAGCTATTTGCTAAGTATGAGTAAGGGGTGCAATTATTTCTGAAACTACTTTCAAACGTCCCAAACACTATTCTATAAGCAAGAAACTAAAATCTAAGTGTCTACAAGATATTGAAAGCCTTTTCGGTAAAGTGTATACTAAAGAAGTAAAGAAAGAATCTGCTTTAGCAGAAAATAAAAATAATAGGAGAAAATCTATGTCAGATTTGAAAAAATACGAAGGTGTCATTCCAGCCTTCTACGCATGTTATGATGATCAAGGAGAAGTAAGTCCAGAGCGTACGCGTGCCTTGGTTCAATACTTCATTGATAAAGGTGTTCAAGGTCTTTATGTCAATGGTTCTTCTGGTGAATGTATCTACCAAAGCGTTGAAGACCGCAAGTTGATTTTGGAAGAAGTGATGGCAGTTGCCAAAGGGAAATTAACCATCATTGCTCACGTGGCTTGCAACAATACCAAAGATAGTATGGAACTAGCTCGCCACGCAGAAAGCTTGGGTGTAGATGCCATTGCAACAATTCCACCAATTTACTTCCGCTTGCCAGAATACTCAGTTGCCAAATACTGGAATGATATTAGCTCTGCAGCTCCAAACACAGACTACGTGATTTATAACATTCCTCAATTGGCAGGGGTTGCTTTGACTCCAAGCCTTTACACAGAAATGTTGAAAAATCCTCGTGTTATCGGTGTTAAGAACTCTTCAATGCCAGTTCAAGATATCCAAACCTTTGTGAGCCTTGGTGGGGAAGATCATATCGTCTTTAATGGTCCAGATGAACAGTTCCTAGGTGGTCGTCTCATGGGTGCCAAAGCTGGTATCGGTGGTACATATGGTGCTATGCCAGAACTCTTCTTGAAACTCAACCAATTGATTGCTGACAAAGACTTGGAAACAGCTCGTGAATTGCAGTATGCTATCAACGCTATCATTGGTAAATTGACTTCTGCACATGGAAATATGTACGGTGTCATTAAAGAAGTCTTGAAGATCAATGAAGGATTGAATATTGGTTCTGTTCGTTCACCATTGACGCCAGTAACGGAAGAAGATCGTCCAGTTGTAGAAGCAGCTGCAGCCTTGATTCGTGAAACCAAGGAGCGCTTCCTCTAATCCATAAGGAGGTATTTATGACACACTACGTTGCAATTGATATAGGTGGAACCAACATCAAGTATGGTTTGGTTGATCAAGAGGGGCAACTTCTTGAATCGCATGAAATGCCAACTGAAGCGTATAAGGGTGGACCTCATATCTTACAAAAAACCAAAGATATTGTAGCCAGCTATTTAGAAAAAGGCCCAGTAGCAGGTGTTGCCATTTCTTCTGCAGGAATGGTGGATCCTGATAAGGGGGAAATTTTCTACGCTGGACCTCAGATTCCAAATTATGCAGGAACCCAGTTCAAGAAGGAAATCGAAGAAAGCTTTGCTATTCCTTGTGAGATTGAAAATGATGTCAACTGTGCAGGTCTGGCTGAGGCAGTATCTGGTTCAGGTAAGGGAGCAAGTGTCACCCTTTGCTTGACCATTGGAACAGGTATCGGTGGTTGCTTGATTATGGATGGGAAAGTCTTCCATGGTTTTAGCAATTCGGCCTGTGAAGTCGGGTATATGCATATGCAAGATGGAGCTTTTCAGGATTTCGCTTCTACCACAGCCTTGGTGGAGTATGTAGCAACATCTCATGGAGAAGATGTTGATCAGTGGAATGGCCGACGCATTTTCAAGGAAGCCACTGAAGGCAATAAACTCTGCATGGAAGGTATTGACCGCATGGTAGACTATCTAGGAAAAGGTCTGGCAAATATTTGCTACGTTGCCAATCCAGAAGTGGTTATTCTTGGTGGTGGTATCATGGGGCAAGAGGCTATCCTCAAACCTAAGATCCGCACAGCCTTGAAAGAGGCTTTGGTACCAAGTTTAGCAGAAAAAACACGATTAGAATTTGCCCATCACCAGAATACAGCAGGTATGCTTGGTGCATATTATCATTTTAAGACAAAACAATCCTAGTTTGGCTCAGCCAAACTAGGATTTTCTAATCAAATTCCCTTGACTTTCTTTATAATTGTGAGATAATAAATAAAATATATAAAGGAATTATATAAAATGACTATAGCGAATTCAAGTAAGATTGTGACCTTCCAAGCTAATAGAGAATTAGTAAATGATGCCATGGAAGTGTTAAAAGAAAAAAATCTCTCTCTTTCATCAGCACTCAGATTATTTTTAAAGAATGTTGCCGTAACAAATGAAGTAGATTTACTGAGTGAAGAGGAATTAGAGAAGGAGTATTTGTTTAGACAATTACAAGCAGAAGTTCAAGAAAGTTATGCCAAGATTGAGGCTGGAAATTACTTGACAGATGAGGATGTCGTGACACGCTATGGATTATAAAAGATATAGGATTTTGTATTCTCCTAGAGTGATTGATAGTCTGGATAAAATATATCAGTATATAGCGGAGGAAATCGGTTCTGTAGAGGCTGCGAGACGAAAAGTAGCCAATATTAGAAAAGATATTAATCGGCTAGAAATTTTCCCCCAAGCTGGATTTGATGCTGATGAAAAATTTGGTAAGAAATTAGACCCTCGCTACCAAACGCGAGGATGGACCTTGAGTAAGGATTACATTGTATTGTATACAATTGTTGAGGATACCGTCAGACTTGCTTATTTACTCCCTTCAAAAAGTGATTACATGAAATTATTCAAGACTAAGTCAAGATATGACTAATTCATAATCTTGAAGAGGTATGTTTGGTGATGAATAAAAATCCTAGTTTGGCTTAGCCAAACTAGGATTTTCTGACACGTTTTTGTCTACGATAGCCGTTGAGTTTCTTATTTTCCCAGTAGCTATTAAAGATTTTTTCCTTGCTTTCGCGATTGATTTCCAAAAAGTAGGCATAAATCAAATCGATAAAGAAGAGCATAGGAAGTTGAGCGGATATTCGTTGGATATAGGAAGGCTGGCTGTGGGTGGCTACAAGAACAGTCTCTGTGTAGGCCTGGCTATCTTTATTGGGAACACTTGAAAAGAGTACAGTCTTTGCCCCCATCTCCTTGGCATCTAATAGACTATCTAAAATAGAAGGTGTTGTACCAGAAAGTGAGAAGCCCAGTACGAGACAATTTTCCTCCATAATGCTGGTTGTCCATGCAAAGCCATCTTGATCGGTCAAGGCTTCGCAGACCACACCCAGACGCATGAACCGCAATTTCATTTCACGGGCGACGAGGCCAGAACTCCCTGTTCCGAAGAAGTAGACACGCTCAGCATCTTCGATTAGCTGGGCAATTCGTTCTAGTTGGATTTCGTCAATCAAGTCTTGTGTTTGTTCCCTCATATTGCTATAACTTCTGAGGACTCGTTTGGTCAGTGGACTGTGCTTGGAGACTTGGTTGGCTTGATTTTCTGCCTGATGTTGGTATTGGAAAATAAATTCTCGGTAGCCAGTAAAGCCACACTTTTTAGCAAAGCGGGTCAAAGCAGCTTGAGAAATATGTAATTTTTGGGTGACTTGTTGAGAAGATAAATCATCTGTAATCGTTTCAGCTTGCAAAAAATAGCGAGCGATTTCTTGCTCTAGGTCTGTCATTTCTTCAAAATGTGAATCAATGATAGTTGCGATATCTGGTTTGTCCATAGGGAAAGCTCCTTTACATGAGTCATACTGGAAGACTAGATCAGGGAATAGTCACACTTCATTATAACACATAATATAAGGATAGATAAATAAAAACGCATCTCTGTTTTAAAAACGAAAAAGTCGAAAAAGCTTCTTACTTTTCCATAATTTTCTACTCAAATTGTGGTACAATTAAGAGTAAGATTTTAATTATACTCTTCGAAAATCTCTTCAAACTACGTCATCGTTGCCTTGCCGTACTCAAGTACAGCCTGCAGCTAGCTTCCTAGTTTGCTCTTTGATTTTCATTGAGTATTAGAAATGAGACTGATTTGTATGAGAAAATTTAACAGCCATTCGATTCCGATTCGGCTTAATTTATTGTTTTCAATCATCATTTTACTCTTTATGACCATTATTGGTCGTTTGTTGTATATGCAGGTTTTAAACAAGGATTTTTACGAAAAAAAGCTAGCTTCAGCTAGTCAGACCAAGGTTACAACCAGTTCCGCTCGTGGGGAGATTTATGATGCTAGTGGCAAACCTTTGGTAGAAAATACTTTAAAGCAGGTTGTTTCCTTTACGCGTAGCAATAAAATGACGGCTAAAGATCTGAAAGAAATCGCTAGTCAGTTACTGGGATATGTGAGCATCACTTCGCCAAATTTGACAGAACGCCAGCTGGCAGATTATTATTTAGCTGATCCTGAGATCTATAAAAAAACAGTAGAGGCTCTCCCAAGTGAGAAGCGCTTGGATTCAGATGGCAATCGTTTGTCCGAATCAGAACTGTATAACAATGCGGTCGATAGTGTCCAAACGAGTCAACTAAACTATACAGAGGATGAAAAGAAAGAAATCTATCTTTTTAGTCAGTTAAATGCTGTTGGAAACTTTGCGACAGGAACCATTGCGACAGATCCTCTAAATGATTCTCAGGTGGCTGTTATTGCCTCTATTTCAAAGGAGATGCCTGGCATTAGTATTTCTACTTCTTGGGATCGAAAGATTTTGGAAACTTCCCTTTCTTCTATAGTAGGGAGTGTATCCAGTGAAAAAGCTGGTCTCCCAGCGGAAGAAGCAGAAGCCTATCTTAAAAAAGGCTATTCTCTAAATGATCGGGTTGGAACCTCCTATTTGGAAAAGCAATACGAGGAAACCTTGCAAGGTAAACGCTCGGTAAAAGAAATCCATCTGGATAAATATGGCAATATGGAAAGCGTGGATACAATTGAGGAAGGTAGTAAGGGAAACAATATCAAACTGACCATTGATTTGGCCTTCCAAGATAGCGTGGATGCTTTGCTGAAAAGTTATTTCAATTCCGAGCTAGGAAATGGTGGAGCCAAGTATTCTGAGGGTGTGTATGCAGTCGCCCTTAACCCCAAAACAGGTGCTGTTTTGTCTATGTCAGGACTCAAACATGACCTGAAAACGGGAGACTTGACGCCTGATTCCTTGGGAACGGTAACCAATGTCTTTGTCCCAGGGTCAGTAGTTAAGGCCGCTACCATCAGCTCAGGTTGGGAAAATGGTGTTTTATCAGGAAACCAAACCTTAACAGATCAGCCTATTGTTTTCCAAGGTTCAGCTCCAATTTATTCTTGGTATAAATTGGCATATGGATCTTTTCCTATTACAGCTGTGGAAGCCTTGGAGTATTCATCTAATGCTTACATGGTTCAAACCGCTCTTGGAATCATGGGCCAGACCTATCAACCAAATATGTTTGTTGGAACCAGCAATTTGGAAACAGCTATGGGAAAACTTCGTGCGACCTTTGGCGAATATGGCTTGGGGGCTGCGACCGGAATTGACCTACCAGATGAATCTACTGGATTTGTTCCCAAAGAGTATAGCTTTGCTAATTACATTACTAATGCCTTTGGGCAGTTTGATAACTATACGCCCATGCAGTTGGCTCAGTATGTAGCAACTATTGCAAATGATGGTGTTCGTGTGGCTCCTCGTATTGTTGAAGGTATTTATGGAAATAATGATAAGGGAGGACTGGGTGACCTGATTCAGCAACTGCAACCGACAGAGATGAATAAGGTCAATATATCCGACTCCGATATGAGCATCTTGCACCAAGGTTTTTATCAGGTTGCTCATGGGACTAGCGGATTGACAACTGGACGTGCCTTTTCAAACGGTGCCTTGGTATCCATTAGCGGAAAAACGGGTACAGCCGAAAGCTATGTGGCAGATGGTCAGCAAGCAACCAATACTAATGCGGTGGCCTATGCCCCGTCTGATAATCCCCAAATCGCTGTTGCAGTGGTCTTTCCTCATAATACCAATTTAACAAATGGTGTAGGACCTTCCATTGCGCGTGATATTATCAATTTGTATCAAAAATACCATCCAATGAACTAGAAAGGAAATTATGCTTTATCCAACACCCATTGCCAAGCTGATTGACAGCTATTCTAAGTTACCAGGTATCGGGATTAAGACGGCTACGCGTTTGGCCTTTTATACGATTGGGATGTCTGATGACGATGTCAATGAATTTGCAAAAAATCTCCTTTCTGCTAAGAGAGAATTGACCTACTGTTCCGTTTGTGGACGTTTGACAGACGACGACCCTTGCTCTATCTGTACCGATCCGACTCGTGACCAGACAACGATTTTGGTGCTAGAGGATAGTCGTGATGTGGCAGCTATGGAAAATATCCAAGAATACCACGGGCTCTATCATGTCTTGCATGGCCTCATTTCCCCTATGAATGGTATCAGTCCAGATGATATCAATCTCAAGAGCCTCATGACTCGTCTTATGGATAGTGAGGTTTCAGAGGTAATCGTAGCAACCAATGCCACGGCAGATGGGGAAGCGACTTCCATGTATCTTTCCCGCTTACTCAAGCCAGCTGGGATCAAGGTTACGCGCCTGGCACGAGGCCTTGCTGTGGGAGCAGATATCGAGTATGCGGACGAAGTGACCCTCTTACGGGCTATTGAAAATCGAACAGAGTTGTAAGTGTAGACAAATTTACAAACTCCATTCATTTATAAAAAATCAAGGAGGCTGAAAATCGTTCATATCGGCCTCTTTTTGTATAGTGTGATGAGTAGGATCAGGTTCAAGTTTTAAAAAAACAAGCAAATATGATATACTAAAGAGCGAGTATTCTAGTAGAATTAGGACAAATAATATGAAACAAACGATTATTCTTTTATATGGTGGACGGAGTGCGGAACGCGAAGTCTCTGTCCTTTCAGCGGAAAGTGTCATGCGTGCGGTCAATTACGACCGTTTCACAGTTAAGACTTTCTTTATCAGTCAGTCAGGTGACTTTATCAAAACGCAGGAATTTAGTCAGACTCCAGGTCAAGAGGACCGTCTCATGACCAATGCGACCATTGATTGGGATAAGAAAGTTGTACCAAGTGCCATCTACGAAGAAGGGGCAGTTGTCTTTCCAGTTCTTCACGGTCCGATGGGAGAAGATGGCTCTGTTCAAGGATTCCTTGAAGTTTTGAAAATGCCTTATGTCGGCTGTAATATCTTGTCATCTAGTCTTGCCATGGATAAAATCACGACCAAGCGTGTGTTAGAATCTGCTGGTATTGCCCAAGTTCCTTATGTGGCCATCGTTGAAGGTGATGATGTGACTGCTAAAATTGCTGAAGTGGAAGAAAAATTGACTTATCCAGTCTTCACAAAACCGTCAAACATGGGTTCAAGTGTTGGTATTTCCAAATCTGAAAATCAAGAAGAACTCCGCCAAGCTTTGGAACTTGCCTTCCAATATGACAGTCGCGTCTTGGTTGAGCAAGGGGTAAATGCCCGTGAAATCGAGGTTGGTCTACTGGGCAACTACGATGTCAAAAGCACCCTTCCAGGAGAAGTAGTCAAGGATGTTGCCTTTTATGACTACGATGCCAAGTATATTGATAACAAGATTACTATGGACATCCCAGCCAAGATTAGTGATGATGTGATAGCTGTCATGCGTCGAAATGCAGAAACGGCCTTTCGTGCGATTGGATGCCTCGGTCTATCTCGTTGCGATTTCTTCTATACAGACAAGGGAGAGGTTTTCCTCAACGAGCTCAATACCATGCCAGGTTTCACCCAGTGGTCAATGTATCCACTACTTTGGGATAATATGGGAATCAGCTACGCAGAACTAATCGAGCGTTTGGTTGACCTTGCCAAGGAAAGCTTTAACAAGCGCGAAGCGCATTTGCTATAAAATGAAAGAGAGGGTAGAAGCCAGAACCATCACTGCCAGGTGACTAGAGTTCTCGGGCTTCGACCCTTTTTAAAGGAGTAGAAATGAAATTAACAATCCATGAAGTTGCCCAAGCTGTTGGAGCTAAAAATGATGTTAGTCTTTTTGCGAACGCCCAGTTAGAAAAGGCTGAGTTTGACAGTCGATTGATTGGGACTGGAGATTTATTTGTGCCACTCAAAGGTGCGCGTGATGGTCATGACTTTATCGAAACAGCCTTTGAAAATGGTGCGGTAGCAACCCTGTCTGAGAAAGAAATCGCAAATCATCCCTACATTCTAGTAGACGACGTGTTGACTGCATTTCAAAAACTAGCTGCCTACTATCTTGAAAAAACGACTGTTGATGTCTTTGCTATTACGGGTTCAAATGGTAAGACAACGACCAAGGATATGTTGGCACATTTGCTGTCAACAATCTACAAAACCTACAAAACTCAAGGAAACTACAATAACGAGATTGGTCTTCCTTACACAGTTCTCCATATGCCTGAAGGAACAGAAAAGTTGGTTTTGGAGATGGGACAGGATCACTTGGGAGATATTCATCTCTTGTCTGAATTGGCTCATCCAAAGATAGCCATCGTGACCTTGGTTGGAGAAGCCCATTTGGCCTTTTTCAAAGACCGTTCGGAGATTGCCCAAGGAAAAATGCAAATTGCAGATGGCATGGCTTCGAATTCCTTGCTTTTGGCCCCAGCCGACTCCATTGTAGAGGCCTACTTGCCAACTGATAAAAAGGTGGTTCGTTTTGGGCAAGGAGCAGAGTTGGAAATCACAGACTTGGTTGAGCGTAAGGACAGTCTGACCTTTAAAGCTAATTTCTTGGAACAAGCCCTTGATTTGCCAGTGACTGGTAAGTACAATGCCACCAATGCTATGATTGCGTCTTATGTTGCCCTACAAGAAGGGGTTTCAGAAGAACAAATTCATCAGGCTTTCCAAAATCTTGAATTGACCCGCAATCGTACCGAGTGGAAGAAAGCAGAAAATGGAGCAGATATCCTGTCTGACGTATATAATGCCAATCCCACAGCCATGAAGCTGATTTTAGAGACTTTCTCTGCCATTCCAGCCAATGAAGGTGGCAAAAAAATCGCTGTCTTGGCGGACATGAAGGAACTTGGTGACCAGTCCGTTCAGCTCCATAACCAGATGATTTTAAGCCTCTCACCAGATGTACTTGATACCGTGATTTTCTACGGAGAAGATATTGCTGAATTGGCTCAACTGGCCAGTCAAATGTTCCCAATCGGCCACGTTTACTACTTCAAGAAAACAGAAGACCAAGACCAATTTGAAGACCTAGTCAAGCAGGTTAAGGAAAGTCTAGGAGCTAATGACCAAATCTTGCTCAAAGGCTCCAATTCTATGAATCTAGCCAAGTTGGTAGAATGTTTAGAAACTGAAGACAAGTGATTTTTCAAACATTTACGTATTTCTAAATCCATTTTTGACAAATAGCATGGTATAATAAAATGCAGGAAAATTTTGAATCATGAGGAATACTAGATGAATTTATGGGATATTTTCTTTACGACCCAAGCAACAGAGCCACCCAAGTTTGATCTTTATTGGTATGTCAGTATATTTACACTCTTGGCCTTGACCTTCTATACAGCCTATCGTTATCGTGAAAAGAAGGTTTACCAACGATTTTTCCAAATCTTGCAGGCCGTTCAGTTAATCCTTCTTTATGGCTGGTACTGGGTCAATCATATGCCCCTGTCAGAAAGCCTACCTTTCTACCATTGTCGTATGGCCATGTTTGTGGTACTTTTGCTTCCTGGTCAGTCCAAATATAGGCAGTATTTTGCATTACTAGGAACATTTGGGACATTAGCGGCCTTTGTTTATCCAGTGCCAGATGCCTATCCTTTCCCCCATATTGCGATTTTGTCCTTTATCTTTGGGCATTTAGCACTCTTGGGGAACTCTCTAGTTTATCTATTGAGACAATATAATGCGCGATTGCTGGATGTGAAGGGAATTTTTCTCATGACCTTTGCCCTAAATGCCTTGATTTTTGTGGTCAATTTGGTGACAGGTGGAGATTATGGATTCTTGACAAAACCACCATTGGTTGGAGACCATGGCTTAGTAGCTAATTATTTAATCGTTTCCCTGGCCTTGTCAGTGGCGATTACGTTGACTAAGAAAATCTTAGAATTCTTTTTAGCTCAAGAAGCAGAAAAAATGATTGCAAAGAAAGCTTAAAATCAAGCTTTCTTTTTTCATAAATCTGATTTTTTATAATTTGTTTGGAAAATAAAAAAAACTGATAAGCAAAAGTGAAAAAATAGCAAGTAAATTTAGGAAAAAACTAAGCACAATCAGATTTTTTGTGTTATAATATTCTGTGAATAGCTATGCCTATGTTTAGCTATGGAATAATACGAAGTGCGAAACTTGGAAGATAGAGAGGATGCGATGTAATGGCTAGAGAAGGCTTTTTTACAGGTCTAGATATTGGAACAAGCTCTGTCAAGGTGCTTGTAGCCGAGCAGAGAAATGGTGAATTAAATGTAATTGGTGTGAGTAATGCCAAAAGTAAAGGTGTAAAGGATGGAATTATTGTTGATATTGATGCAGCAGCAACTGCTATCAAATCAGCTATTTCCCAAGCAGAAGAAAAGGCAGGCATTTCGATTAAATCAGTGAATGTCGGCTTGCCTGGTAATCTTTTGCAGGTAGAACCAACTCAAGGGATGATTCCAGTAACATCTGATACAAAAGAAATTACGGATCAAGATGTTGAAAATGTTGTCAAATCAGCTTTGACAAAGAGTATGACACCTGATCGTGAAGTCATTACCTTTATTCCTGAAGAATTTATTGTGGATGGTTTCCAAGGGATTCGTGACCCACGTGGCATGATGGGGGTTCGCCTTGAAATGCGTGGCTTGCTTTATACAGGTCCTCGTACTATCTTGCACAATTTGCGTAAGACGGTTGAGCGTGCAGGTGTTCAGGTTGAAAATATTATCATTTCGCCACTAGCAATGGTTCAATCAGTTTTGAACGAAGGTGAACGTGAATTTGGTGCTACAGTGATTGATATGGGGGCAGGCCAAACGACTGTCGCTACAATCCGTAACCAAGAACTCCAGTTCACCAATATTCTTCAAGAAGGCGGAGATTATGTAACTAAGGATATCTCTAAAGTCTTGAAAACTTCTCAGAAGTTGGCTGAAGGTTTGAAATTGAACTATGGAGAGGCTTATCCTCCTCTTGCAAGTAAAGAAACCTTCCAAGTAGAGGTTATTGGGGAAGTAGAACCTGTTGAAGTGACAGAAGATTACTTGTCAGAGATTATTTTCGCACGAATCAAGCATATCTTTGAACAAATCAAACAAGACCTAGAAAGAAGACATTTATTGGATCTTCCTGGTGGAATTGTTTTGATCGGTGGGAATGCTATTTTACCAGGTATGGTAGAATTGGCTCAAGAAGTCTTTGGTGTCCGTGTGAAACTCTATGTTCCAAACCAAGTTGGTATTCGCAATCCAGCCTTTGCGCATGTGATTAGTCTATCAGAATTTGCTGGACAATTGACAGAAGTCAATCTTTTGGCTCAACGAGCAGTCAAGGGTGAAGTTGCTCTGACTCATCAACCAATTAGTTTTGGGGGAATGATTCAGAAAACAGCTCAGTTTGTACAATCAACGCCTGTTCAACCAGCTCCTGCTCCAGAAGTAGAGCCTGTGGCGCCTACAGAACCAATGGCGGATTTCCAACAAGCTTCACAAAATAAACCGAAATTAGCAGATCGTTTCCGTGGCTTGATCGGAAGCATGTTTGACGAATAAAGAGGAAAAATAAATTATGACATTTTCATTTGATACAGCTGCTGCTCAAGGTGCAGTGATTAAAGTAATTGGTGTCGGTGGAGGTGGTGGCAATGCCATCAACCGTATGGTCGACGAAGGTGTTACAGGCGTAGAATTTATCGCAGCAAACACAGATGTACAAGCATTGAGTAGTACAAAAGCTGAGACTGTTATTCAGTTAGGCCCTAAATTGACTCGCGGTTTGGGTGCAGGAGGTCAACCTGAGGTTGGTCGTAAAGCTGCTGAAGAAAGCGAAGAAACACTGACGGAAGCTATCAGTGGTGCAGATATGGTCTTCATCACTGCTGGTATGGGAGGAGGTTCTGGAACTGGAGCTGCTCCTGTTATTGCTCGTATCGCCAAAGATTTAGGTGCTCTTACAGTTGGTGTTGTAACACGTCCTTTCGGTTTTGAAGGAAGCAAACGTGGACAATTTGCTGTAGAAGGAATCAATCAACTACGTGAGCATGTAGATACTCTATTGATTATCTCAAACAACAACTTGCTTGAAATTGTTGATAAGAAAACACCGCTCTTGGAGGCTCTTAGCGAAGCGGATAACGTTCTTCGTCAAGGTGTTCAAGGAATTACCGATTTGATTACCAATCCAGGATTGATTAACCTTGACTTTGCCGATGTGAAAACGGTAATGGCAAATAAAGGGAATGCTCTTATGGGTATTGGTATCGGTAGTGGAGAAGAACGTGTTGTTGAAGCAGCGCGTAAGGCAATTTACTCTCCACTTCTTGAAACAACAATTGATGGAGCAGAAGATGTGATTGTCAACGTAACTGGTGGTCTTGACTTAACCTTGATTGAAGCAGAAGAGGCTTCACAAATTGTGAACCAGGCAGCAGGTCAAGGAGTGAACATCTGGCTCGGTACTTCAATTGATGAAAGTATGCGTGATGAAATTCGTGTAACAGTTGTCGCAACAGGTGTTCGTCAAGACCGCGTAGAGAAGGTTGTTGCTCCACAAGCTAGACCGACTACTAACTACCGTGAGACAGTGAAACCAGCTCATTCACATGGCTTTGATCGTCATTTTGATATGGCAGAAACAGCTGAATTGCCAAAACAAAATCCACGTCGTTTGGAACCAACTCAGGCATCCGCTTTTGGTGATTGGGATCTTCGCCGTGAATCGATTGTTCGTACAACAGATTCAGTCGTTTCTCCAGTTGAACGCTTTGAAGCCCCAACATCACAAGATGAAGATGAATTGGATACACCTCCATTTTTCAAAAATCGTTAAGTAAATGAATGTAAAAGAAAATACAGAACTTGTTTTTCGAGAAGTTGCAGAGGCTAGTCTGAGTGCTCATCGAGAGAGTGGTTCAGTCTCTGTCATTGCAGTTACCAAGTATGTAGATGTACCGACAGCGGAAGCCTTGCTTCCGCTAGGTGTTCATCATATCGGTGAAAATCGTGTCGATAAGTTTCTGGAAAAATATGAATCTTTAAAAGATCGAGATGTGACTTGGCATTTGATTGGTACCTTGCAAAGACGTAAGGTGAAAGATGTCATTCAATACGTTGATTATTTCCATGCCTTGGATTCAGTAAAGCTAGCGGAGGAAATCCAAAAAAGAAGTGACCGAGTCATCAAGTGTTTCCTTCAAGTAAATATTTCTAAAGAAGAAAGCAAGCACGGTTTTTCGAGAGAGGAACTGCTGGATATCTTGCCAGAGTTAGCCAGACTAGATAAGATTGAATATGTTGGTTTAATGACGATGGCACCTTTTGAGGCTAGCAGTGAGCAGTTGAAAGAAATTTTCAAGGCGACCCAAGATTTACAAAGAGAAATCCAAGAAAAACAAATTCCAAATATGCCTATGATCGAGTTAAGTATGGGAATGAGTCGTGATTATAAAGAAGCGATTCAATTCGGTTCCACCTTTGTTCGTATAGGTACAGCATTTTTTAAGTAGGAGAGAACCATGTCTTTAAAAGATAGATTCGATAGATTTATAGATTATTTTACGGAGGATGAGGATTCAAGTCTCCCTTATGAAAAAAGAGATGAGCCTGTGTTTACTCCAGTAAATTCTTCACAGGAACCGGCTCTCCCAATCACTCAAACTCCACAATCAGCTGGAACAAAGGAGAACAATATCACCAGACTTCATGCAAGACAACAGGAATTGGCAAATCAGAGTCAGCGTGCAACTGATAAGGTCATTATAGATGTTCGTTATCCTAGAAAATATGAAGACGCAACAGAAATTGTTGATTTATTGGCAGGAAACGAAAGTATCTTGATTGATTTTCAATATATGACTGAAGTGCAGGCTCGTCGTTGTTTGGATTACCTGGATGGGGCTTGCCATGTTCTAGCTGGAAGTCTGAAAAAAGTAGCTTCTACCATGTATCTGTTGACACCAGTGAATGTTATTGTGAATGTAGAAGATATTCGTTTGCCAGATGAAGATCAACAGGGTGAGTTTGATTTTGATATGAGACGAAATAGAGTACGATAATGATTTTTTTAATTCGTATGATTTATAATGCAGTGGATATTTACTCCCTGATTTTGGTAGCCTTTGCTGTCATGTCTTGGTTTCCAGGCGCCTACGAATCCAGTTTGGGTCGTTGGATTGTAGCGTTGGTAAAACCAGTGCTTGCTCCCTTGCAACGCCTGCCTTTACAGATAGTGGGCCTTGATTTATCTGTTTGGGTTGCGATTGTTTTGGTTCGATTTTTAGGAGAAAACCTAGTCCGTTTTCTGGCGATGATAGGATGAATAAAGGGATTTATCAGCATTTCTCCATAGAAGATCGTCCCTTTCTTGACAAGGGAATGGAATGGATAAAGAAGGTAGAAGATAGCTATGCTCCTTTTTTAACTCCTTTTATCAATCCTCATCAGGAGAAGCTATTAAAGATTTTGGCCAAAACCTATGGTCTTGCTTGTAGCAGTAGTGGGGAATTTGTCTCGAGTGAGTATGTTCGAGTTTTATTATACCCAGATTATTTCCAACCAGAGTTTTCAGATTTTGAAATATCTCTTCAGGAAATTGTGTATTCCAATAAATTTGAACATTTAACGCATGCTAAGATTTTAGGGACAGTCATCAATCAATTAGGGATTGAACGGAAACTTTTTGGAGATATCCTAGTAGATGAAGAACGGGCGCAGATTATGATTAATCAGCAGTTTCTTCTTCTCTTTCAAGATGGATTAAAGAAAATTGGCCGTATACCTGTTTCGCTGGAGGAACGTTCTTTCGCCGAGAAAATAGATAAGCTAGAACAGTATCGAGAACTGGATTTATCTGTGTCTAGTTTTCGATTAGATGTTCTTTTATCAAATGTTTTGAAACTATCTAGGAATCAAGCAAACCAGTTGATTGAAAAGAAACTTGTCCAAGTAAATTATCATGTGGTAGACAAATCAGATTACACTGTTCAAGTTGGAGATTTGATTAGTGTGAGAAAATTTGGTCGCTTGAGATTACTTCAAGATAAGGGACAAACGAAAAAAGAGAAGAAAAAAATAACCGTCCAGTTATTATTAAGTAAGTGAGGAATAGAATGCCAATTACATCATTAGAAATAAAGGACAAGACCTTTGGAACTCGATTCAGAGGCTTTGATCCAGAAGAAGTCGATGAATTTTTAGATATTGTGGTTCGTGATTACGAAGATCTTGTTCGTGCGAATCATGATAAAGATTTGCGTATTAAGAGTTTAGAAGAGCGTTTGTCTTACTTTGACGAAATGAAAGATTCATTGAGCCAGTCTGTATTGATTGCTCAGGATACAGCTGAGCGAGTGAAACAGGCGGCGCATGAACGTTCAAACAATATCATTCATCAAGCAGAGCAAGATGCGCAACGCTTGTTGGAAGAAGCTAAATATAAGGCAAACGAGATTCTTCGTCAAGCAACAGACAATGCTAAGAAAGTTGCTGTTGAAACCGAAGAATTGAAGAACAAGAGCCGTGTCTTCCACCAACGTCTTAAATCTACAATTGAGAGCCAGTTAGCTATTGTTGAATCTTCAGATTGGGAAGATATTCTCCGTCCAACAGCTACTTATCTTCAAACCAGTGATGAAGCCTTTAAAGAAGTGGTTAGTGAAGTACTTGGAGAACCGATTCCAGCTCCAATTGAGGAAGAACCAATTGATATGACACGTCAGTTCTCTCAAGCAGAAATGGCAGAGTTACAAGCTCGTATTGAGGCAGCCAATAAAGAATTGGCTGAATTTGAAGCTCAGGCTAAACAGGAAGTGGAAAATCCAACTCCTGTAGTGAGTCCTCAAATGGAAGAAGAGCCTACTCATCCAGTTGGTCCAATGTACGAAGAACCAGAAGTAGCTCCAGTACATCCTTCGGCTCCAACACCAGCTACAGAAACGTTTGATTCAGCACCAGGATTTGAAGCACCGCAAGAATCCGTTACAATTTTATAAGAAACGATGTGAGAACAAGATCTTATCCTTATATTTCCAGCGAGCAGGAGATGGTGTGAGTCCTGTAATCCCTATTGATAAGATTATCCTCTCAAAAACTCAAGTCTGAAGCTAGTAAGATTTGACGTTCCCCACGTTACGGGATAAGAGGGAGAAAGACTAAATCTTTTTCCGAATAAAGGTGGTACCACGATTTTCGTCCTTTTTGGCAGTCGTGGTTTTTAATTTGTTATTATTTATAAAGGAGATACCATGAAACTCAAAGATACCCTTAATCTTGGGAAAACAGCTTTCCCAATGCGTGCAGGCCTTCCGACCAAAGAGCCAGTTTGGCAAAAGGAATGGGAAGATGCAAAACTTTACCAACGTCGTCAAGAATTGAACCAAGGAAAACCTCATTTCACCTTACATGATGGCCCTCCATACGCGAACGGAAATATCCACGTTGGACATGCTATGAACAAGATTTCAAAAGATATTATTGTTCGCTCAAAATCTATGTCAGGATTTTACGCGCCATTTATTCCAGGTTGGGATACTCATGGTTTGCCAATCGAGCAAGTTTTGGCAAAACAAGGTGTCAAACGTAAAGAAATGGACTTGGTTGAGTACTTGAAACTTTGCCGTGAATACGCTCTTTCTCAAGTAGATAAACAACGTGAAGACTTTAAACGTTTGGGTGTTTCTGGTGACTGGGAAAATCCATATGTGACTTTGACTCCTGATTATGAAGCAGCCCAAATCCGTGTATTTGGTGAAATGGCTAATAAAGGTTATATCTACCGTGGTGCCAAGCCAGTTTACTGGTCTTGGTCATCTGAGTCAGCTCTAGCTGAAGCAGAGATTGAATACCATGACTTGGTTTCAACTTCCCTTTACTATGCCAACAAGGTAAAAGATGGCAAAGGTGTTCTAGATACAGATACTTATATCGTTGTTTGGACAACTACTCCATTTACTATTACAGCTTCTCGTGGTTTGACTGTTGGAGCTGATATTGATTATGTTTTGGTTCAACCTGCTGGTGAAGCTCGTAAGTTTGTGGTTGCTGCAGAATTATTAAATAGCTTGTCTGAGAAATTTGGTTGGGCTGATGTTCAAGTCTTGGCAACTTACCGTGGTCAAGAACTCAACCACATCGTAACAGAACACCCATGGGATACAGCTGTAGATGAGTTGGTTATCCTTGGTGACCACGTTACCACTGACTCTGGTACAGGTATTGTCCATACAGCCCCTGGTTTTGGTGAGGACGACTACAATGTCGGTATTGCTAATGGTCTTGAAGTCGCAGTGACTGTTGACGAACGTGGTATCATGATGAAGAATGCTGGTCCTGAGTTTGAAGGTCAATTCTATGAAAAGGTAGTTCCAACTGCTATTGAAAAACTTGGTAACCTCCTTCTTGCCCAAGAAGAAATCTCTCACTCATATCCATTTGACTGGCGTACTAAGAAACCAATCATCTGGCGTGCAGTACCACAATGGTTTGCCTCAGTTTCTAAATTCCGCCAAGAAATCTTGGACGAAATTGAAAAAGTGAAATTCCACTCAGAATGGGGTAAAGTCCGTCTGTACAATATGATCCGTGACCGTGGTGACTGGGTTATCTCTCGTCAGCGTGCTTGGGGTGTTCCACTTCCAATCTTCTACGCTGAAGACGGTACAGCTATCATGACTGCTGAAACGATTGAACATGTGGCTCAACTCTTTGAAGTACACGGTTCAAGTATTTGGTGGGAACGTGAAGCTAAGGACCTCTTACCAGAAGGATTTACTCATCCAGGTTCACCAAATGGTGAGTTCAAGAAAGAAACAGACATCATGGACGTTTGGTTTGACTCAGGTTCATCATGGAATGGAGTTGTGGTAAACCGTCCTGAGTTGACTTACCCAGCAGACCTTTACCTAGAAGGTTCTGACCAGTACCGTGGTTGGTTCAACTCATCACTCATCACATCTGTTGCCAACCATGGTGTAGCACCTTACAAACAAATCTTGTCACAAGGATTTGCCCTTGATGGTAAAGGTGAGAAGATGTCTAAATCTCTTGGAAATACCATTGCTCCAAGCGATGTTGAAAAACAATTTGGTGCTGAAATCTTGCGTCTCTGGGTAACAAGTGTTGACTCAAGCAATGACGTGCGTATTTCTATGGATATCTTGAGCCAAGTCTCTGAAACTTACCGTAAGATTCGTAATACCCTTCGTTTCTTGATTGCCAATACATCTGACTTTAACCCAGCTCAAGACGCAGTAGCTTACGATGAGCTTCGCTCAGTTGATAAGTACATGACGATTCGCTTTAACCAGCTTGTGAAAACGATTCGTGATGCCTATGCTAACTTTGAATTCTTGACAATCTACAAGGCCTTGGTGAACTTTATCAACGTTGACTTGTCAGCCTTCTACCTTGATTTTGCTAAGGACGTTGTTTACATCGAAGGTGCCAAATCATTGGAACGCCGTCAAATGCAGACTGTTTTCTATGACATTCTTGTGAAAATCACCAAACTCTTGACACCAATCCTTCCTCACACTGCGGAAGAAATCTGGTCATATCTTGAGTTTGAAGCAGAAGACTTCGTTCAATTGTCAGAATTGCCAGAAGCAGAAACTTTTGCTAATCAAGAAGAAATCTTGGATACATGGGCAGCCTTCATGGACTTCCGTGGACAAGCTCAAAAAGCCTTGGAAGAAGCGCGTAATGCAAAAGTTATCGGGAAATCTCTTGAAGCACACTTGACAGTTTATCCAAATGAAGTGGTGAAAACTCTACTCGAAGCAGTAAACAGCAATGTAGCTCAACTTTTGATCGTGTCTGAATTGACCATCGCAGAAGGACCTGCTCCAGAAGCTGCCGTTAGCTTCGAAGATGTAGCCTTCACTGTTGAACGCGCTGCAGGCCAAGTATGTGACCGTTGCCGTCGTATCGACCCAACAACAGCAGAACGCAGCTACCAGGCAGTCATCTGTGACCACTGTGCAAGCATCGTAGAAGAAAACTTTGCGGACGCAGTCGCAGAAGGATTTGAAGAGAAATAAGGTTGAAAAGTTTCTATGCGTCTAGTATATAAAAATCAGTTATTCCAAGTTTATAATCTCTCTTGTGAGATGCTAAAGTTTGATGAGAATTGGTTTTGCTAATACTAGGAGAAAGTAAGTATGCTAAAATCGCAAGATTGTTTTTCTTGCGATTTCTTAAACTAGTGAGGAAAAATAAACATTATGAGACAAACAAATGTTAGAGGAAGCTTGTCCCTCCGTGGCTTTAGAAAATTGAGAACTGGTGCAATTGTTGCGACAGGTGTCATTTTATTGGGTCTGGGCTTTTTAGCTCCAACTGTGTCAGCCAGTGAACAAGATGGTATCTGGGTAGCCAGAACAGTTGAGGAAGTGAAAGCTGACCTTCAAAAAGAAGGTGATTTATTTAAGTATGTCATTAAGTGGGGAGATACATTAAGTGTTATCAGCGAAGCAAGCAATATCCCGGTAGATGTACTCCAAGAAATGAATCAAGCTTCAGGTAAGAATTTATTCTTACCACACAATGAATTGTACTTTACTGAAGCTGAAACGGTTTCAGATACAGTCACAAAACACAAGATTGTCATCAAAGAAAGTGGTGCAAGTGGCGAAGTTCGCACTTACGAAGTCTTGCTCAAGAAAGATCAGGAAACAAAAGCTGTTACCTTTGAATTAACAGATGTCACTGAGAAAGTTGAAAAAATGACTGTGAACTATAGCCCAGTTTATCAGCCTGTATCAGCACCAGTAGTGGAAAGAGCGGAAGAATCGGGTGAAGAACCTGATTCAGAAGCACCAGCAGAGACAAGCCCAGAAGTTAAAGAAGAAACAGAAGCTCCAGTAGCACAAAAAGCAGAAGAGCCAACTGTAACAACGCCAAAAGCAGAAAAACCAGTGTCTCCAGCACCAACAGAATCAGCGCCAGAGGTAGAAAAACCAGCTGAGCCTAAAGAAGCAGAATCAACACCTGAAGGAACATTTACAGGAACAGCAGAATCAGCACCAGATTCAACAGAATTAGTGGCAAATGGAGCTTCAGGAAGAACAGAAGGGGCTTCAGAAGTAACTCCAGGAGTAACAGGAAAAGAAACTGAAGAATCAGGAACAGAAGCACCTACAACTCCAAAAGAAGATACACCTGAAGGAACAGTTTCAGAAGGAGAAACAGGAACAGAGTCAGCAGAATTGGCTGAACCAAAAACAGAAGCACCTACAACTCCAGAAAATAAAGAAGAACAACCAGGTGCAACAGAAGCACCGGAACCAAAAGTAACAGAGTCCGAGGCAGCGAAACCAGCTCCAAAAGAAGCAGGAACAACACCAAAAGCAGAAGTTTCAGAAGCACCAGTGGCAGAGGCTACAACTTCAGGAGAACAAAGTCAACCAGCAGAAGAAACTCCAGCACCATCAAAACCAGAAACCCCAGCTTCAACAGAAGCAGCTACAGAGGCTACAACTTCAAGTGAAGTAGGCAATGCAGAAGAAACCTCTGTTGAGGAGACAGGAAAACAAGATAGCGCAACAAATACACCGTCAGCTGAGTCTAAAGAAGAAGCGGTAACAACACCAGAAGCAACAGAAAAAGAAGCAAAAGCAGAAGAGTCAGCAGAACCAGGAACATCTGCAACTGTGGAATCAACACCAGCAGGAGAAGAAGGTAAAGCCGAAGCAACGGAAGAAGCTGAAGAACCAGGAATAATAGCAGAAGCAACTCCAGCACCAAAAGAATCAGGAGAAGAAGGTAAAGCGGAGGATTCAGTTTCTTCAACTGAATCTTCATCAACTGCTTCTGAAGGGGAGTCAACAGCTACGCAGCCAGCTGTAGAAGCAGAAACAGATTCAACATCGGAAGCTGAAGAACTTGCAACTACGGAAACAGCAACAGCACCAAAAGCGGAAGAGCCAGAGGCGGCAACCCCAGCTTCAGAAGTACCATCAGAATCAGAGTCGAAAGAAGAAGATTCATCTGCAGGGGATACAACAGTTACAGAAGAACAGCCGGCTTCAGAAACTGTCTCTGAAGGTGGGGCACCAGCTACACAACCAGCTGGAGAAGAAAATAAATCCGAACCAACGTCAGAAACTTCAACTATTCCATCTGTAGATGCTACAAATGATTCAGGTAATTCAGAGTCATCACCTTCAGTAACAGAAGGCAATAAAGAAGAAACAAATTCACAAAATACTGAAGCTTCGACTGTGAACGAAAACTCAGAATCATCTAATTCAGATTCAGAAAAACCACAGGGTGATGAACCAGCTGTACAAGTAGGATCAGACCCAACAGCGTCAACAGAAGGAACATCTACAGGAAAAGAAGAATCAGCACCAAAAGCAGAAGAAAAACAAGTCGACAAGAAACTAGAACTTAGAAATATTTCAAATGTGGAATTGTTTACAGTAGAAAATAATAAATATCGACATGTAACTTCACTTGCGAGTGTTCCAACTACTCCAACTGATTACTTTATGAAAATAAAATCAGAGAACTTTAAAGATGTTATGTTGCCAGTTAAGAGTATTGAGAGTGTTAGAAAAGATAATCAAGATGTTTACAAAATTGTAGGACAAGCTAACGATTTAATTCAACACGAAAACAATAGTACTTTAGACAATTACACTTACTACCTACCTAAGATGGTGAGAAGTGAAAATGGAGTTTATACATCGTTTAAAAATCTAGTAGATGCTATGAATAGTAATCCTTCTGGAGAGTTTCGTTTAGGGGCAACTATGGATGCTCGTGAAGTAGAACTTCAAGATGGTCAAGAAAGTTATATTGATAAAGAGTTTAGTGGTAATTTAATAGGTGAAAACAAAGGTAAGTATTATGCTATATATAACTTGAAAAAACCATTATTTAGAACTTTAAACCGTGCTACAGTAAAAGATATTTCAATAAAAGATGTAAATATTTCTGCAAAAGATCACTCTGCTACAATAGCTAAAGAAGCGAAAAATGGTACTAACATTACTAATGTTCACTCATCTGGTGTAATTGCTGGTGAACGTAGCATTGGTGGATTAGCTTCACAAGTAACTAACTCTACAATTTCTAATAGTAGTTTTACTGGAAGAATAACTAATACTTATGATACAAGAGCTACTTATCAAATAGGTGGTTTAGTAGGAAAACTTTCAGGAGCTAGTGCTTCAATAGATAAATCAATTTCTTCTATTGATATGGCGACAAATGCTAATACAGGAGACCAGGTTGTTGGTGGTATAGCGGGAGCTGTAGATAAAAAAGCAACAATTAGAAATAGTTATGCTGAAGGAAATCTTAATAATGTAAAACATTTCGGTTATGTTGGAGGAATAGCTGGGTATCTTTGGGATAGGGATACTTCAGAACTAAGTAACTCTGGTAATCTTACAAACGTATTAAGTGACGTTAATGTTACGAACGGTAATGCTATTACGGGGTATGATTTTACAGGTATAAAAGCAATAGACACATACAGTAATAAAAATAATAAGGTAGTTAATGTAGAGCAAGTAGATGATGAAGTATTAAGTAGAGATTCAGAAAAACAAAGAGGTACTATATTAGAAAATAATAAAGTTCTTGAGAAAAAAGCTGCACTTGTTACTAAGAAAAATACTAAGATTGAAGAATTCAACTTCTCATCTAGATATGTAACTGACTATAGAAATCTTGAAAATGCTGATTCATCAAAAGAACAAGTTTATAAAAATATAGAAAAACTATTACCATTCTATAATAGAGAAACAATAGTTAAGTACGGGAATTTAGTAGATACTAATAGTAATCTTTACAATAAACAATTATTGTCAGTAGTGCCTATGAAAGATAAAGAAGTAATTAGTGATATTAATGGAAATAAATCTAGTATAAATAAACTATTACTATATTACGCAGATAATACATCTGAAACGGTAAATGTACAATACCAAAGTGATTTTTCAAATGTAGCAGAGTATGGTGTGAACGGTACAAAATTAATTTACACACCTAATACATTACTTCGTAATAATAAAAATATTTTAGATGAAGTATTACCAGAATTAAATAAAGTAGAATATAAATCAGATGCAATTAGAAAAGTATTAGATATTTCTAAGGATATCAGTTTAACAGAATTATATCTAGATGAACAATTTGAAAAAACAAAAGAAGCTATAGGTGATAGTTTAGCGAAACTTCTGTCAGCAGATGCAGCAATCGCTGAGAATAGTAATTCGATAATTGATAATTATGTAATCGAGAAAATCAAGAAAAATAAAGAGGCGTTACTTCTAGGTTTAACATATCTTGAACGCTGGTATAATTTTAAATATGATAATGCAAGTGCAAAAGATTTAGTATTATATCATTTAGATTTCTTTGGTAAATCAAATAGTTCAGCTCTAGATAATGTTATTGAATTAGGTAAATCTGGATTTAACAATTTATTAGCAAAAAATAACGTTATTACTTATAATGTATTGTTAGCGAAGAATTATGGGACAGAAACTTTATTCAAGGCATTAGAAGGATATAGAAAAGTATTCTTACCAAAAACTTCTAACAATGAGTGGTTTAAAAAACAAACAAAAGCATATATTGTAGAAGAAAAATCTACAATTGAAGAGGTAAGAGAAAAACAAGGGAAAGAGGGAACTAAGTATTCTATAGGTGTCTATGATAGATTAACTAGTCCATCATGGAAATATCAAAGTATGGTCTTACCGTTATTAACTTTACCAGAAGAAAAAATGATATTTATGATTGCCAATATTTCAACTATAGGATTTGGTGCTTATGATAGATATAGAAGTTCTGAATATCCTGAGGGAGAAAAATTAAACAAATTTGTAGAAGATAATGCACAAGAAGCGGCTAAACGATTTAGAGATCATTATGATTATTGGTACAAAATACTAGATACGAAAGAAAAAGATAAATTGTTTAGAAGTATTTTGGTATATGATTCTTTTAGATTTGGTAATGATAAAGATAAAAATACTAGTCAAGCAGATTTTGAAACTGATCATCCAGCAATAAAACATTTCTTCGGTCCTGCGGGGAATAATGTTGTTCATAATGGACACGGAGCATATGCTACGGGAGATGCGTTCTACTATATGGCTTATCGTATGCTTGATAAATCTGGTGCGGTAACATATACTCATGAAATGACACATAATTCTGATAGAGAGATTTATCTTGGAGGATATGGAAGAAGAAATGGGCTTGGACCAGAGTTTTATGCAAAAGGATTATTGCAAGCTCCTGATCATCCAAATGATGCAACAATCACGATAAACTCTGTGTTGAAATATAATGAAGCGGAAAATGCTGATAGACTACAAGTAAAAGATCCAACTCAACGATTTAATAATGCAGAAGATTTACGTAAATATATGCACAATTTATTTGATTTAGTTTATACACTTGAGATGTTAGAAGGAGAAGCAGTAGCTAAGTTAGATAGCAATCAAAAATATGATCTGTTGAGAAAAGTTGAGAATAAATTTAAACCTGATCCTGATGGAAATGAGGTTTACGCAACAAATGTTGTTCGTAGATTAAAACTAGATGAGCTTAATAAATTAACTTCTTTCAATAGTTTAATAGAAAACGATATAATCACAAGAAGAGGGTATATTGATGAAGGTGAGTATAAACGAAATGGATACTACACAATCAATCTTTTCTCGCCAATATATTCTGCCTTAAGTAGTGATAAAGGGACTCCGGGTGATTTAATGGCTCGTCGTATGGCATTTGAACTATTAGCTGCAAAAGGATATAAAGAAGGTATGGTACCATATATTTCTAACCAATATGAAAATGAAGCGAAAGCTAATGGAAGTAAAATTAATTCATACGGTAAAGAAGTAGGATTGGTAACTGATAAATTAGTGCTTAATAAGATATTTAATAACCAGTATTCATCTTGGGCTGATTTTAAAAAAGCAATGTATAAAGAACGAGAAAGTAAATTTAATAAATTAACAAATATTAACTTTATAGATCCAACTAATTGGAGACGTCAAGAGACGGTAACTATTGATAATATTAGTAAGTTAAAAACATTGATTGAAAAAGCGGTGCAAGAAGATGCTACTAATTATGCTTCAATATTATATCCAAAAGAAAGTAGTAAAGTTTACAAACTTAAAAAAGCTATTTTCAAAGCTTATCTAGATCAAACTGATGATTTTAGAACTTCAATATTTGATGAGGAAAATAAATTTACTAATTAGGGTAGCACATGAAGATAGGTTTCGTTTCTTCATGTGTGAAACTCTTTCCTTTTTGGTTATGACTAGCTTTTTTGTGAAAAATTGTGTAAAATAGAATAGATAAACGAGGGGAAACCTCGGAAAATTTAAAGGAGAATCCATCTAATGGTAAAATTGGTTTTTGCTCGCCACGGTGAGTCTGAATGGAACAAAGCTAACCTTTTCACTGGTTGGGCTGATGTTGATTTGTCTGAAAAAGGTACACAACAAGCGATTGACGCTGGTAAATTGATCAAAGAAGCTGGTATCGAATTTGACCAAGCTTACACTTCAGTATTGAAACGTGCGATCAAAACAACTAACTTGGCTCTTGAAGCTTCTGACCAATTGTGGGTTCCAGTTGAAAAATCATGGCGCTTGAACGAACGTCACTACGGTGGTTTGACTGGTAAAAACAAAGCTGAAGCTGCTGAACAATTTGGTGATGAGCAAGTTCACATCTGGCGTCGTTCATACGATGTATTGCCTCCAAACATGGACCGTGATGATGAGCACTCAGCTCACACAGACCGTCGTTATGCTTCACTTGACGACTCAGTTATCCCAGATGCTGAAAACTTGAAAGTGACTTTGGAACGTGCCCTTCCATTCTGGGAAGATAAAATCGCTCCAGCTCTTAAAGATGGTAAAAACGTATTCGTAGGAGCTCACGGTAACTCAATCCGTGCCCTTGTAAAACACATCAAAGGTTTGTCAGATGATGAAATCATGGACGTGGAAATCCCTAACTTCCCACCATTGGTATTCGAATTCGACGAAAAATTGAACGTAGTTTCTGAATACTACCTTGGAAAATAAAAAATTGTAAGTCTAGAATTGATTTCTAGGCTTTTTATGTTAGTATGGAAGTATGATAAGGAATAAAAAACAAGATTATGTACTGGCCTACAAGCAACCAGCGTCAACAACATATAAGGGCTGGGAAGAAGAGGCTTTACCAATAGGCAATGGTTCTTTAGGGGCTAAAGTATTTGGGCTTATAGGGGCTGAACGGATTCAATTCAATGAAAAAAGTCTCTGGTCTGGAGGTCCACTTCCTGATAGTTCCGATTATCAGGGTGGAAATCTTCAAGATCAGCATAGTTTTTTAGCTGAGATTCGGCAGGCTTTGGAGAAGAGAGATTACAATCGGGCTAAGGAACTGGCTGAAAAGCATCTGATTGGACCAAAAACGAGTCAATATGGGACCTATCTGTCCTTTGGGGATATTCACATTGAGTTCAGCAAGCAAGGCAAGACTTTGTCTCAGGTGACGGACTATCAGAGACAGCTGAATATTAGTAAGGCACTTGTGACGACTTCTTATGCCTATAAGGGAACGCGATTTGAACGTGAAGCCTTTGCGAGTTTTCCAGATGATCTCTTGGTTCAGCGCTTTACTAAGGAAGGGTTGGAAACTCTAGATTTTACTATAGAACTGTCGCTAAGTCGTGATTTGGCTTCTGATGGAAAGTATGAGCAGGAAAAATCGGATTACAAGGAATGCAAGTTGGATATTACTGATTCTCATATCTTGATGAAGGGAAGAGTTAAGGATAATGATCTGCGATTCGCTAGCTGTTTAGCTTGGGAAACGGATGGAGACATTAGCGTCTGGTCGGATAAGGTTCAGATATCAGGAGCCAGTTATGCCAATCTCTTCTTGGCTGCTAAGACTGATTTTGCCCAAAATCCTGCTAGCAATTATCGCAAGAAAATAGATTTAGAGCAACAGGTAAAGGACTTAGTGGAGATAGCTAAAGAAAAGGGCTATGCCCAATTGAAATCAAGGCATATTGAGGACTACCAAGCCTTATTCCAGCGTGTTCAATTGGATTTGGGAGCTGATGTAGACACATCCACTACAGATGACTTGTTAAAAAATTATAAGCCACAAGAGGGGCAGGCTTTGGAGGAGCTGTTCTTCCAGTATGGACGGTATTTATTGATTAGTTCTTCCAGAGATTGTCCAGATGCTCTACCAGCTAACCTACAAGGGGTCTGGAATGCAGTCGATAATCCTCCTTGGAATTCGGACTATCACCTGAATATCAATCTGCAGATGAATTATTGGCCAGCCTATGTTACCAATCTCCTAGAGACGGCTTTTCCAGTCATCAACTATATCGATGATTTGCGTGTCTATGGTCGTCTAGCGGCTACAAGGTATGCAGGAATCGTCTCTCAGGAAGGGGAGGAGAATGGTTGGTTGGTTCATACTCAAGCTACTCCTTTTGGCTGGACGGCACCTGGTTGGGATTACTATTGGGGTTGGTCACCAGCTGCCAATGCGTGGATGATGCAAACTGTTTATGAAGCCTATTCATTTTACAGGGACCAAGACTATCTCAGGGATAAAATTTATCCCATGTTGAGGGAAACGGTTCGTTTTTGGAATGCCTTTTTACATAAGGACCAGCAGGCGCAGCGTTGGGTGTCTTCTCCGTCTTATTCTCCAGAACATGGGCCGATTTCGATTGGCAATACCTATGACCAATCTCTGATTTGGCAGTTATTTCATGATTTTATTCAGGCTGCTCAGGAATTGGGACTGGATGAGGCTTTGTTGACTGAGGTCAAGGAGAAGTTTGACTTGCTTAATCCTCTTCAAATCACTCAATCTGGTCAAATCAGGGAGTGGTATGAGGAGGAAGAGCAGTATTTTCAAAATGAGAAAGTGGAGGCCCAGCATCGGCACGTTTCCCATCTGGTGGGACTCTATCCTGGAACTCTCTTTAGCTATAAGGGACAAGACTATCTTGATGCGGCGCGTGCTAGTCTCAATGATCGTGGAGATGGGGGCACAGGTTGGTCTAAGGCCAATAAGATCAATCTCTGGGCGCGTTTGGGAGATGGCAATCGAGCCCATAAATTATTAGCAGAGCAGTTAAAGTCATCGACCTTGCCAAATCTTTGGTGTAGCCATCCTCCTTTTCAGATAGATGGTAATTTTGGTGCTACTAGTGGTATGGCGGAAATGTTACTCCAGTCTCATACAGCTTATCTGGTACCTCTAGCTGCCCTACCCGATGCATGGTCATCAGGTTTAGTTTCAGGCTTAATGGCACGTGGACATTTTGAAGTTAGCATGAGGTGGGCGGATAAAAAACTCTTACAGATGACCATTTTATCAAGGAGTGGAGGAGATTTGCGAGTTTCTTATCCAGGTATTGAAAAAAGTGTGATTGAAGTGAATCAAGAAAAAGCAGAAGTGAAATGCAAGGGGAAAGATTGTATTTCGGTAGCAACAGCAGCAGGTGATCTTGTTCAATTTTATTTTTAAGAAGATGTTATACTCTTCTAAAATCTCTTCAAACCACGTCAGCGTCGCCTTACCGTATATATGTGACTGACTTTGTCAGTCTTATCTACAACCTCAAAGCGGTGCTTTGAGCAACCTGCGGCTAACTTCCTAGTTTGCTCTTTGATTTTCATTGAGTATTAGAAGGCAGTAATTTGAAACTGCCTTTTAATAAGGATTTGAGAATGTAAGCAGTTTCCAACTAGTTGAAAAAGCGTTATAATGGTAATAGGAAGTAATTTGTTTGAGAGAGGGTGGGTTTTATGGCTTATATTGAGATGAAACACTGTTACAAGCGTTATCAGGTTGGGGATACGGAGATTGTGGCCAATCGCGATGTGAATTTTGAGATTGAAAAGGGAGAATTGGTTATTATTCTAGGTGCATCTGGTGCAGGCAAGTCAACGGTTCTTAACCTTCTTGGGGGAATGGATACCAATGACGAGGGGGAAATCTGGATTGATGGTGCCAATATTGCAGACTATAGTTCCCACCAGAGAACCAATTATCGTAGAAATGATGTCGGTTTTATTTTTCAGTTTTATAATCTAGTTTCCAATCTAACCGCTAAGGAAAATGTGGAGTTGGCTTCAGAAATCGTGACAGATGCCTTGAATCCTGAGCAGGTCTTGACAGATGTAGGTCTGGCTCATCGTCTCAATAACTTTCCAGCCCAGCTTTCTGGAGGGGAGCAACAGCGAGTCTCCATTGCACGCGCGGTAGCCAAAAATCCTAAAATCCTCCTTTGTGATGAACCGACAGGCGCCTTAGATTATCAGACGGGCAAGCAGGTTTTGAAAATCCTCCAAGATATGTCTCGTCAAAAGAGAGCGACGGTGATCATCGTGACTCATAATGGAGCTTTGGCGCCCATTGCTGATCGCGTGATTCATATGCACGATGCCAGTGTCAAGGATGTGGTGATGAACCAGCATCCTCAGGATATCGACAGTTTGGAGTACTAGCATGATCAAGCGAAAAACCTATTGGAAGGACTTAATTCAGTCCTTCACAGGCTCCAAGGGACGTTTTTTATCTATCTTGACCTTGATGATGTTGGGCTCTCTAGCCCTAGTAGGTCTCAAAGTGACTAGCCCCAACATGGAGGCGACAGCTAATGCTTATTTAACAACTGCTAAAACCTTGGATTTGGCAGTCATGTCTAATTATGGTTTGGATCAAACAGATCAAGAAGAACTAGAACAGACTCAGGGCGCAGAGGTCGAGTTTGGCTATTTGACAGATGTGACTATGGAGAATGGGCAGGATGCCATTCGGCTGTACTCCAAACCAGAGCGAATTTCAACCTTTCAGCTAAGAGAGGGACGACTTCCTCAGTCAGACAAGGAAATCGCTTTGGCAAGTCATTTGCAGGATCAATATCGTGTAAGACAAGAGATTAGCTTTAAAGAAAAAGAAGGCAATCATTCCTCTTTAAAAGACCATACTTTTACCATTACTGGTTTTGTGGATTCGGCTGAAATCCTCTCCCAGCGAGATATGGGCTACGCAGCAAGTGGAAGTGGTACTCTGACAGCCTATGGGGTGATTTTACCTAGTCAGTTTGATCAGAAAGTCTATAATATAGCACGCTTGAAATATCAAGATTTAGCAGGATTAAATGCTTTTTCAGCAGCTTATGAAGAAAAATCCAAGCAACATCAGGAAGACCTTGAACAAGCTTTGTCAGATAATGGCAAGGCACGTCTGCAACTCTTGAGAAAAGAAGGGCAAGAATCTCTTGACAAAGGCCAAGAAACCCTTGATAAGGCTGAGACTAATCTGCAGGAAGGTAAGCGTCGTTTAGCAGCTGCTCAAGCTCGTTTACAGGCTCAGGAAAGTCAACTAGCCTTGCTTCCTCAAGCCCAGAGAGAGCAGGCCAGTGCGCAACTTACCCAAGCCAAGCAGGAATTGAGCAAGGAAGAGGATAGGCTAAAGCAGGCTGAACAAAATCTAGCCCAAGAAAAGGAAAAATTAGAAAAACATCAGCAAGTCTTGGATGATTTAGCTGAGCCCAAGTATCAGGTCTATAACCGGCAAACCATGCCAGGTGGTCAAGGCTACCTCATGTACAGTAATGCTTCAGCCAGTATTCGGGCAGTGGGTAATATCTTTCCTGTAGTGCTTTATGCCGTAGCAGCTATGGTGACTTTTACAACTATGACTCGTTTTGTGGATGAAGAGCGAACTCATGCAGGGATTTTTAAGGCCTTGGGCTATCGTAGTAAGGATATTATTGCTAAATTTCTCCTCTACGGTCTAGTAGCTGGGACTGTCGGAACAGCTCTAGGTAGTATACTTGGCCATTATTTACTAGCCGGTGTGATTTCAAGTGTCATTACAAAAGGCACGGTGGTGGGAGAAACCCAGATTCAGTTCTATTGGAGCTATAGTTTATTAGCTCTTGGTTTAAGTTGGTTGGCGAGTGTGTTACCAGCCTACTTGGTAGCTCGTAGGGAACTTCATGACGAAGCAGCCCAGCTTTTACTGCCTAAACCACCTGTCAAAGGAGCTAAAATCTTACTGGAGCGCATCGGTTTTATCTGGCGTCGTCTCAGTTTTACTCATAAGGTAACAGCCCGCAATATTTTCCGTTATAAGCAGCGGATGTTGATGACGATCTTTGGTGTGGCAGGTTCAGCCGCTCTGCTCTTTGCAGGTTTGGGAATCCAATCCTCTGTAGCAGGAGTTCCGTCTAGACAGTTTCAACAAATCCAACAGTATCAGATGATTGTCTCTGAAAATCCTAGTGCGACCAATCAGGACAAGGCAGAGCTAGAAGAAGTGTTGAAAGGGCAAGACATCAAAGCCTACCAGAAAATCTATTCTAACACGCTAGACAAGGATTTCAAAGGTAAGGCTGGTCTTCAGACCATTACCCTTATGATGACAGAGAAGGAAGATTTGACACCCTTTATCCATCTGCAACATCATCAGCAAGAGTTGACATTAAAAGATGGAGTTGTCATCACAACTAAACTTGCCCAGCTGGCAGGTGTCAAGGTTGGGCAGACTCTAGAAATTGAAGGTAAGGAACTAACGGTCGCTGCTATTACTGAGAACTACGTTGGTCACTTTATTTATATGAGTCAGGCTAGTTATGAGCAAATTTACGGACAGCTACCCCAAGCCAACACTTATTTGGTCTCATTAAGGGATACCAGTGCTACTAGTATCGAAAGACAGGCCGGCTTACTCATGAATCAATCTGCGGTGTCTAGCGTTGTCCAGAACGCTTCAGCTATTCGACTCTTTGACTCCGTCGCCAGCTCACTCAATCAGACCATGACCATCTTGGTTATCGTATCGGTTCTGTTGGCTATCGTTATCCTCTACAATCTGACTAATATCAACGTAGCTGAGAGAATCCGTGAACTATCCACTATCAAGGTTCTTGGTTTTCATAATAATGAAGTCACTCTCTACATTTACCGTGAGACGATTGTGCTGTCCCTTGTGGGAATCGTACTTGGTCTGGTAGCTGGTTTCTATTTACACCAATTTTTGATTCAAATGATTTCGCCTGCGACTATTCTCTTTTATCCACAGGTAGGCTGGGAAGTCTATGTAATCCCAGTGGCAGCAGTAAGCATCATTTTGACCTTGCTTGGTTTCTTTGTCAATTATCATCTGAGAAAGGTTGATATGCTTGAAGCCCTGAAATCTGTAGAGTAAGGTAGTTGTTTTTATCTGATTGAACTTATATTTACTCGTAAACAAAAATCCTCCGTTTCAAAGAGTAGGGAACTCTTTGTGACAGAGGATTTTTTCTATAGGGCTTTAGCAGCTGCAATTGCGGCTTCGAAGTTTGGTTCAGAGTTGATATTGTCTACGTATTCAACGTAGCGAATAGTATTGTCAGTATCGAGGACAAAGACTGCGCGTGCCAATAGATGCCACTCATTGATTAAGAGGGCATAATCACGTCCAAAGGACTGGTCGAAATAGTCTGAGAGCATGATAGCATTTTCAATGCCTTCAGCACCACACCAACGTTTTTGGGCAAATGGTAGGTCCATAGAAACAGTCAATACGACTGTGTTGTCTAGTCCAGCCAGTTCTTCATTAAAGCGACGCGTTTGAGTTGAGCAGATACCTGTATCGATAGAAGGCACGACACTCAAGACTTTTTTCTTGCCATCAAAATCAGCCAGAGATTTTTTAGAAAGGTCTGTTGTAGTGAGTGAAAAATCAAGTGCCTTGTCGCCGACTTGTAGTTGTTTACCTGTAAAGCTCACAGGATTTCCGAGAAAAGTTACCATAAGATACTCCAATCTTTTTTCTTCCATTGTATCTGAAACAGTCGGAATTTTCCAATGATTTGACCGGAAATGTGGGCATAGAAAAAACGCCAGCTCATGTGAGAGTGACGTTTTTCAGAGGCTTATTTTGCCAATCCTTCAGCAATCTTGTCAAGGTTGTATTTCATCATGTTGTAGTAGCTGTCGCCTTCTTTACCTTGTTCTGCGATAGAATCAGTAAAGATTTGTGCGTAGATTGGGATGTTTGTGTCTTGAGAAACAGTTTTCATTGGACGGTCATCCACACTTGATTCTACAAAGAGTGATGGAACTTTTGTTTGGCGAAGTTTTTCAACCAAGGTCTTGATTTGTTCAGGAGTTCCCTCTTCTTCAGTATTGATTTCCCAGATGTAGGCACTTGGAACACCATAGGCTTTAGAGAAGTATTTGAATGCTCCTTCGCTGGTTACAATGAGTTTCTTTTCAGCAGGGATCTTATTAAATTTATCCTTACTTTCTTTATCAAGTTTGTCTAACTTATCAGTATATTCTTTGAGATTTTTTTCATAGAATTCTTTATTGTTAGGGTCTTTGGCGCTCAATTGTTTGGCGATATTTTTAGCAAAGATAATCCCATTTTCAAGGTTGAGCCAAGCGTGTGGGTCTTCTTTACCTTTTTCATTTTTTCCTTCAAGGTAGATGACTTCAACCCCTTCGCTGACTGCAAAGTAGTCTTTGTTTTCAGTTTTCTTGGCATTTTCTACCAATTTTGTAAACCAAGCATTGCCACCTGTTTCAAGGTTGATACCGTTATAGAAAATGAGGTCTGCCTCAGAAGTTTTCTTAACATCTTCAGGAAGTGGTTCGTATTCGTGTGGGTCTTGACCAATCGGAACGATACTATGAAGATCAATTTTGTCACCAGCAATATTTTTAGTAATATCAGCGATGATTGAGTTTGTAGCAACAACTTTTAGTTTTTGACCAGAAGCTGTATCTTTTTTTCCGCTAGCACATGCTACAAGAGCAATGACGGAAAGAAAGAGAACGAGTAATGTACCTAATTTTTTCATTAGATCCTCCAATTTATTAGGGCTTTGCCCCTTATTTTAACAAATGTTTATTTTTTAGTTTCAAATATCGTTGTTTGGGAGCGATAAAGAAGCTAATGAGAAAGAAACTAGCGGCTGTAAGCACGATACTAGAACCTGCCGCAACGTTAAAGCTATAGCCGATAAAGAGCCCCAAAACTGAAGCAGTAGCTCCAAAGGTTGAGGAAAGGAAAATCATGCTTTTCAGGCTATTAGCATACAGATAAGCAGTTGCAGCTGGGGTAATCAGCATAGCTACAATCAGGATAGTTCCGACACTTTGCATGGCTGTCACAGACACGAGAGTCAGGAGTACCATGAGAAGGTAGTGATAGAAATTGACAGGCATTCCCATGGCTTTAGCCAAGAGTTCATCAAAGGAAGTGATCAAGAGTTGCTTGAAGAAAATCCAGATCAACAAGAGAATGGCTGCCCCCACACCCATAGTAATAAACATATCCGTATCTTGAACAGCAAGAATATTACCAAAAAGGATATGGAAAAGGTCAGTTGAACTTTTAGCGACACTAATCAAGATGATACCGAGGGCTAAGAAAGAAGAAAAGGTAATGCCGATGGCGGTATCGCTTTTGATAATCGAGTTTCCCTTGATGTAGGTAATGATGATGGCAGCTAGCAGTCCAAAGACAATGGCTCCGATAAAGAAGTCAAGGCCCAAGATGAAGGAGAGGGCTACACCTGGTAAGACAGCATGTGAAATGGCATCTCCCATGAGTGACATCCCGCGTAGAATGATGAAACATCCTACAGCTCCAGCTACAACCCCGACGACAATAGCTGTTATCAAGGCATTTTGTAGGAAATGGAATTTTTGCAATCCATCGATAAATTCTGCAATCATAGGTCACCTCCATTGAAAAAGAGTCGATTACCGTAAGCTTCTTTGAGATTGGCTTCGGTAAAGGTTTCTTTGGTTGGACCAAAGGCAATCACTTCTCGATTGACAAGCAAGACTTGATCGAAGTAGTGGGGAACCTTGCTGAGGTCGTGGTGGACGATGAGAACCGTCTTCCCAGCTTTTTTCAGATCTCTCAGCGTATTCATGATGATTTCCTCACTGACAGAGTCAATCCCAACAAAGGGTTCATCCAAGAGGATATAGTCGGCTTCCTGTACCAAACATCTGGCAATCAAGACCCGCTGGAACTGACCTCCAGACAGTTGACTGATTTGACGTTCAGCGTAGTCAGCTAGGCCGACGATTTCAAGGGCCTCTTGCACTTTCTTCCAATGTTTAGCCTTTAAACTTCGAAAGAGAGGGATAGAGGGAAAGAGTCCTAGCGAGACGCATTCCTTGACCTTGATGGGAAAGTTGTAGTCGATATTGATTTTTTGTTCGACATAGGCGATTCGATGTAAGGATTTTTTAACTTCCTTGTCATCGAGAAATGCCTGACCTTGATATGGGATAATTCCCAGCATCCCTTTTAATAGTGTTGATTTCCCAGCACCGTTTGGACCAATGATACCGGTAATTGTTGGTCCTTGGAGCACTAGTGAAATATCCTTAAGTGCCAACGTTTCTTTGTAGGAGACACTGAGGTTTTCGATACGTATCATAAACTTGTATTCCTCCTGTCTCTTAATATACCTTAAAAAAAAAATTAAGTCAAGTTAATTTTTGAAAAAATTAAAATAATAACTGAAAAACAATAGGAAACATCCGTTTATTTTTAATTGCATTCCCAAGCAATTTTTGTTAAGCTAAAAGCAAGTACAAATGAAAGCGAGAACAAGATGACACGTTATCAAGATGATTTTTATGATGCAATCAATGGAGAATGGCAACAGACAGCTGAAATCCCAGCAGATAAGTCTCAAACAGGAGGTTTTGTTGATTTAGATCAGGAAATTGAAGACCTGATGTTGGCGACAACAGACAAGTGGTTGGCAGGAGAAGAGGTGCCTGAGGATCCTATCTTGGCAAACTTTGTCAAATACCACCGCCTAGTTCGTGATTTTGACAAGAGAGAAGCCGACGGTATCACACCTGTCTTACCACTCCTTAAAGAATTTCAAGAATTGGAGACTTTTGCAGATTTTACAGCTAGACTAGCAGAGTTTGAGCTTGCAGGTAAACCAAACTTCCTTCCTTTTGGTGTATCACCAGACTTTATGGATGCCAGAATCAACGTTTTATGGGCTAGCGCTCCAAGCACTATCCTGCCAGATACGACCTACTATGCAGAAGACCATCCTCAACGCGAAGAACTCTTGACTCTTTGGAAAGAAACCAGCGCAAATCTCCTCAAGGCTTATGATTTTTATGATGCAGAAATTGAAGACTTGCTTGAGAAAAGACTAGAATTGGACCGCCGAATTGCAGCAGTGGTGCTTTCTAATGAAGAAAGTTCAGAATATGCTAAACTTTACCATCCATATGATTACGAAGATTTCAAGAAATTTGCGCCTGCCCTACCTTTGGATGACTTCTTCCAAGCCGTTCTTGGACAAGTGCCAGACAAGGTTATTGTAGATGAGGAACGTTTCTGGCAAGCAGCAGAGCAATTCTATAGTGAAGAGGCCTGGCCTTTCCTCAAGGCAACCTTAATTTTAAGTGTTGTGAATCTCTCAACCAGCTATTTAACAGAAGAAATCCGTGTCTTGTCAGGTGCCTACAGTCGTGCGCTATCTGGAGTTCCAGAAGCCAAAGACAAGGTTAAAGCTGCCTACCAGCTAGCACAAGGTCCATTCAAACAAGCCTTGGGTCTCTGGTATGCCCATGAAAAATTCTCTCCAGAAGCTAAGGCAGACGTGGAGAAAAAAGTGGCAACTATGATTGATGTCTATAAGGAACGCTTGGCTAAAAATGACTGGCTGACTCCTGAAACTCGTGACAAGGCCATCGTCAAACTCAATGTTATCAAGCCTTATATTGGTTATCCAGAAGAATTGCCAGCACGCTATAAGGACAAGGTAGTGGATGAAACGGCTAGTCTTTTTGACAATGCTCTAGCCTTTGCGCGTGTGGAAATCAAGCACAGTTGGAGCAAGTGGAACCAGCCTGTTGACTACAAGGAGTGGGGCATGCCTGCTCATATGGTCAATGCCTACTACAATCCACAGAAGAACCTGATTGTCTTCCCAGCGGCTATTTTACAGGCACCTTTCTATGACTTGCATCAGTCATCTTCTGCTAACTACGGCGGTATTGGGGCAGTTATTGCCCATGAAATTTCTCACGCCTTTGATACTAACGGAGCTTCCTTTGATGAAAATGGTAGCCTCAAGGATTGGTGGACAGAGAGCGACTATGCCGCCTTCAAAGAGAAAACACAAAAAGTTATCGATCAATTTGATGGACAGGATTCTTATGGAGCAACCATCAACGGTAAATTGACTGTATCAGAAAACGTGGCGGACTTGGGAGGAATCGCTGCAGCGCTTGAAGCAGCCAAGAGAGAACCAGACTTCTCAGCAGAAGAATTCTTCTACAACTTCGGTCGCATCTGGCGCATGAAAGGTCGTCCAGAATTTATGAAACTTTTGGCTAGCGTCGATGTGCACGCACCAGCCAAACTCCGTGTCAATGTACAAGTACCAAACTTCGATGATTTCTTTACAACCTATGATGTCAAAGAAGGCGACGGTATGTGGCGTTCCCCAGAAGAGCGCGTGATTATTTGGTAAGGCAAAGAACCTAGTCATCAGAAAAAGGCATCCAATTAGGTGTGAAAACCTTGACTGGATGCCTTTTATAGTGGAAAGACTTGCTGTATAGTTTACTTATACTCTTCGAAAATCTCTTCACCCACGTCAGTTTTATCTGCAACCTCAAAGCGGTTCTTTGAGTAACCTGCGGCTAGTTTCCTAGTTTACTCTTTGTTTTTCATTGAGTATTAAATTGCGAAATTGATTGTCATCATTTTATTAGAAAAAGGGATTGAAGGTCTTTTCGTGAGCAATAGTCGTAGCTGGACCATGTCCTGGATAGACGTCGTAGTTTGGTAGAGTGAAGAGTTGGGTCTGGATACTATGGAGAAGTTGCTCCGTACTACCAGTCGGAAGATCTGTCCGTCCGATTGTTTCACGGAACAGGGCATCACCTGTCAAGACCAAATGAGCTTGCGGAAAGACGATAGAAACACCACCGATAGAGTGACCTGGTGTTGGCAAGACAGTGAAACGAAATTCCTCCAGATGATATTCCTCATGAAAGACAAAGGTGTGTTCTGCAGGTTTTGCGACCACATCTGCCATATCATCGTGGCGAGGGAGACCAGAGAGATTATCGACAGGAGTATAGAGCCAGCTGGCTTCGCTATCTGCGATATAGACAGGAGGATTGCCAAAAGTCTCGCGCACTAAATCCAGACTCATGATATGGTCATAATGGGCGTGGGTCAGGAGAATAGCGCAGATCGGTTTGTTGAGGTTCTCGATTGTCTGACGAATAGCTTCCCAATGGCTGCCAGGATCTACCACAATGAGGTGCTTTTCGCCTTCTAGGTAATAGGTGTTTTCATAGGCAACAGGATTCACAGTTTTATGGATTTTCATACTAGCTCCAATCTCAAAGAATGCACTAATACTCTTCGAAAATCAAATCCAAACCGCGTCAACGTCGCCTTGCCGTACTCAAGTACAGCCTGCGGCTAGTTTCCTAGTTTGCTCTTTGATTTTCATTGAGTATAAATTAAGTATAGCACAGTTGGGGAGAATAGGTAAGGATTTAAAATGAACTTAAAAACCAGCATGACTAGATGAAGACAGGCTGGTTATCAATTTATCAATATTGGAGAGGTGTCAATTGCCCTTCATAGGTTGCATAAACTCCGTCATTAGCTTGTTTGATAGATGTGATATTTAGAGTGCCACCGTAGTTGGCTTCTCGCTTATCGCTATACTCACTATAAGTTATCCTATTGGGCAGGTTCTGGTCCTTAGCATAGTATTGAACGACTGTTTTTTTATAGCTTTGCTGGCTGAATAGAAACAGGCAGCTAACTCCTAACACTAGGAGAGCAAAGATAGAAATACAAGTTTTTTTCATAGGTGTTCTCCTTATAAACTAAAGGATAGAAGAAAGTATCTTGAGGATTTTAATTCCAAAATCCAGTCAAGGTACCAGTGTATGTGACACGAGTTCCACCGTTTGATCTTCGTACACTGTCTATTTCAAGTGTTCCTTTGAAGGTTGAATGGAAACTATCATTATATTCTGAATAGTAGATAGTTGGTGGGATGTAACCATCATCGTTATAGTATTTTGTTACTGTTTTACTATAACGATGAGAATATATACGCTCATAACGAGGACCTTCAAAGTTATTTGTTGTACTAGTTTCAGCAGCAGTGATTGGAACGGTAATAGATAGAGCAGTAGCTCCTAATAGTGTTAGTACAGTTTTTTTCATAGAATACTCCTTTGTAAAACGACGTCATTCAACTATATTGACTTGAATGAAAAGGTGATAAGGATAGGGAGTTAAATTATATTTAGGTTACAATATGGTTTCCGTTCTTCTATCTCTCCTTCTATCACCTAAATAGAAAATCTAACTGTACAATGTATTATAAAAAAATATTTCAGAATTGTCAAGCAATTCTGAAATATTTTTTTCCTATTCTGTTCCAATCTAGTTTTCATATTCTTAAAAAAGTGATAAAATGGTAGGAAGAATTGGAGAGTAGAGATGCCAAAAGAAGTGAATTTAACAGGCGAAGAAGTTGTCGCTTTAACCAAAGAATATTTAACAGAAGAGGATGTCCATTTTGTCCATAAGGCCTTGGTCTATGCGGTGGATTGCCACAGTGGTCAATATCGCAAATCAGGCGAGCCTTATATCATTCACCCTATCCAAGTGGCAGGGATTTTAGCCAAGCTCAAGCTGGATGCTGTAACGGTAGCTTGTGGTTTCTTGCATGATGTGGTTGAAGATACAGATGCAACCTTGGACGATTTGGAAAGAGAGTTTGGTTCTGATGTGCGGGTAATCGTGGATGGGGTTACCAAACTTGGTAAGGTCGAGTACAAATCAATTGAGGAGCAATTAGCGGAAAATCATCGTAAGATGCTCATGGCCATGTCTGAGGACATCCGCGTTATCTTGGTCAAACTGTCTGACCGCTTGCACAATATGCGGACGCTTAAACATCTTCGAAAAGACAAGCAGGAGCGCATTTCCAAAGAAACTATGGAAATCTATGCCCCACTTGCCCACCGTCTGGGGATTTCCAGTGTCAAATGGGAATTGGAAGACCTGTCTTTCCGTTATCTCAATCCGACAGAGTTTTACAAGATTACCCATATGATGAAGGAAAAGCGCAGAGAGCGTGAAGCCTTGGTGGATGAGGTAGTTACGAAACTAGAAGACTATACGACAGATCGTCACTTAAAAGGGAAAATCTATGGTCGTCCCAAACATATTTACTCGATTTTCCGCAAAATGCAGGATAAGAGAAAACGGTTTGAGGAAATCTATGACCTGATTGCCATTCGTTGCATTTTGGATACCCAAAGTGATGTTTATGCCATGTTGGGTTATGTGCATGAACTTTGGAAACCCATGCCTGGTCGCTTCAAAGACTACATCGCTAACCGCAAGGCCAATGGTTATCAGTCTATCCATACGACTGTCTATGGGCCAAAAGGACCGATTGAGTTCCAGATTCGAACTAAAGCCATGCACGAGGTTGCTGAGTACGGGGTTGCGGCTCACTGGGCTTATAAGAAAGGCGTTAAGGGGCAGGTTAACAGCAAGGAATCAGCTATTGGGATGAACTGGATTAAGGAGATGATGGAGCTCCAAGACCAGGCCGATGATGCTAAGGAATTTGTGGACTCTGTTAAGGAAAACTATCTGGCTGAGGAGATTTATGTATTTACTCCAGATGGTGCTGTTCGTTCCCTTCCAAAAGATTCAGGACCTATTGATTTTGCCTACGAAATTCATACTAAAGTTGGTGAAAAAGCGACTGGTGCCAAGGTCAATGGTCGCATGGTTCCACTGACAACCAAGCTCAAAACAGGAGATCAGGTTGAAATTGTCACTAACCCCAACTCCTTTGGACCTAGTCGTGACTGGCTCAATATGGTCAAGACCAGCAAGGCGCGTAACAAGATTCGCCAATTCTTTAAAAATCAAGATAAGGAATTGTCTGTCAACAAGGGTCGTGAGATGCTGATGGCACAGTTCCAAGAAAATGGCTATGTGGCCAATAAATTCATGGACAAGCGCCACATGGACCAAGTTCTGCAAAAGACCAGCTACAAGACAGAAGAATCTCTCTTTGCGGCTATTGGTTTTGGAGAAATCGGTGCCATTACCGTCTTTAACCGTCTGACTGAAAAGGAACGTCGTGAAGAAGAACGTGCCAAGGCCAAGGCGGAGGCCGAAGAACTTGTCAAAGGTGGCGAAATCAAGGTTGAAAATAAAGAAACCATCAAGGTCAAGCATGAGGGTGGTGTGGTCATTGAAGGTGCTTCTGGTCTCCTAGTGCGGATTGCCAAGTGCTGTAATCCAGTGCCTGGTGACGATATTGTCGGCTATATCACCAAGGGTCGAGGTGTGGCTATCCACCGTGTGGACTGTATGAACCTGCGTGCCCAAGAAAACTACGAGCAACGTCTCCTTGATGTGGAATGGGAAGACCAGTACTCCAGCTCAAATAAGGAGTATATGGCCCATATCGACATCTACGGTCTCAACCGTACAGGACTGTTGAACGATGTACTGCAAGTTCTTTCAAACACAACCAAGAATATCTCAACAGTCAACGCCCAACCAACCAAGGATATGAAGTTTGCCAATATCCATGTGTCCTTCGGTATTGCCAACCTCTCTACATTGACTACGGTTGTGGACAAGATTAAGAGTGTGCCAGAAGTTTACTCTGTCAAACGAACCAACGGCTAATTGTCCGAGCTTCTACTAGAAAGGCTATTATGAAAATCATTATCCAACGGGTTAAAAAAGCCCAAGTGAGCATTAAAGGTCAGGTTCAGGGAAAAATCAATCAGGGGCTCTTATTGCTGGTTGGTGTTGGACCAGAGGACCAAGAGGAAGATTTGGACTATGCCGTGAGAAAGCTTGTCAATATGCGGATTTTTTCAGACGCAGAAGGCAAGATGAACCTGTCTGTCAAAGATATTGAAGGAGAAATCCTCTCCATTTCTCAGTTTACCCTCTTTGCGGATACCAAGAAAGGCAATCGTCCAGCCTTCACAGGCGCAGCCAAGCCTGATATGGCATCAGATTTCTATGATGCTTTCAATCAAAAATTAGAGCAAGAAGTGCCCGTTCAGACAGGTGTCTTTGGAGCGGATATGCAGGTTGAGCTGGTCAATGACGGACCAGTTACCATTATCCTAGATACTAAAAATAGATAAGAAAGACCAAGCCCAGCCGGCTTGGTTTTTCTTATCTATCATAAAATACTCAAAAAAGAAATCGTTTCTTGATAGGCTTTTGGGAAGTCTCTTTTCAGGCTTTGGCAGATGCGATTGGAAGGGATGAGATGGCCTAGGATGAGGAGAGTTCCCTGAAGGAAAAGTGGGATACCACTTAAACATATCAAGGAGAGAATCATCAGGCTATCCCATAGAAGGATTTGTAAGGCAAAATGCCAGAATTTTGGTCTAATCTGGGAATAGAGGTGACTAAAGTGGTCACAAAGTTGGTTAGAAAGATAGGTCAATAGCACAGGATGAAAGAAAATAAGCCAACCGCTATAAATCAAAATCCAGTCCCAAGTAAGTCCCTCTTTAAATGTCAAAAATGCCAGCATGATTCCATCAATGACAAGGAGTTGAGTGGTTTTGATGAAGATGATTTTTTTCATGATAAAACCTCCTTTTTTCATCTGTTAGTGACGTAATATTTTATATATTTATTATACAATATTTAGTTAAAGAGTGAAAACGTTTACTATTGTTTTTGATATAAAAAATAGATAAGAAAACCCTGAAAATCAAACTTTCAGGGTTGGTAGGGGATTGGAGAAATTAGTTGATTTTCTCGACATAGAGTTGTTTTGCAATGTCCATACTTACTTGTAAGTCCTCGTCTTTACTAAGGATAGTGAAGGTGTTGCTGAAGCCATCAAACTGCTTGACTTGGAGCTGATCACCGATGTGAAGTGAGTGCTTGTCCAGATAATGGAGAATGTCAAAACTATCATGCACCCGAGTCAGGCGGTAGGAGCCAGCTTCCTTGATGTCAGCTAGTGGGAGGTTATTGATTTCAACTAGGAGTTCTCCCTTGGCAGGAATGGTTCCTCCGTGAGGGCAGGTCTTGGGAAATCCAAGCAATTTATCCAGTCTTTCCACGAAGAGGTCAGAGACAGTATGTTCCAATACCTCAGCTTCCTCGTGAATCTGGTCACTCGTATAGTTTAAATGATGAACCAGAAAAACTTCAATCAAGCGGTGTTTACGATAGAGCTCAGAGACCAATTTGAGGCCGAGGTCAGTCAGTAGATAGCCACATTCCTTGTCCTTGAGGATGAGATTTTCGCTCTTCATCCGTTTAATCATTTCAGTTACGGCAGGGGGAGAGACTTGCATGCGGGCAGCAATTTCCTTGTTGGTAATCTTATGCAAATCTATGCTAATTTCATAAATACATTTTAGATAGTCTTCTTTATTCGGGGTCATTCGCTTCCTCTTGTCTAATATCTTTATCTAGTATATCAAAAAAAGCTAGATTTCTCTAGCTGTGACTTTTTATGTTATACTTATTGCAAGAGAAAAAACGAGGAGATGGATATGACGAAAATAGCTCTTCTTTCAGATATTCATGGAAATACCACCGCCTTGGAGGCTGTTTTGGCAGATGCTCGGCAGCGAGGAGTGGATGAATACTGGCTTTTGGGAGATATTCTCATGCCAGGGACAGGGCGTAGAAGGATTTTGGACTTGTTGGATCAACTACCGATTACAGCTAGAGTTTTGGGAAACTGGGAAGATAGTCTCTGGCATGGTGTCCGCAAGGAATTGGATAGTACTCGCCCCAGTCAACGCTATCTCTTGCGTCAGTGCCAGTATGTTTTAGAGGAAATTTCCCTAGAAGAAATTGAACAGCTCCACAATCAACCTCTCCAGCTCCATCGACAGTTTGGGGATTTGACGGTGGGAATTAGCCATCATCTGCCTGATAAGAACTGGGGGCGAGAGTTGATTCATACTGGAGCGCAAGAGGATTTTGACCGCTTGGTGACCAATCCGCCTTGTGATATTGCTGTTTATGGACATATTCACCAGCAGTTGCTTCGTTATGGGACTGGTGGGCAATTGATTGTCAATCCGGGTTCGATTGGGCAACCTTTCTTTTTAGACGCTCAGCTGCGGAAGGACTTGCGAGCCCAGTACATGATTTTGGAGTTTGATGACAAGGGCTTGGTAGATATGGATTTCCGACGGGTGGACTACGATGTGGCAGCTGAATTGCAACTGGCTAAAGACCTGAAACTCCCTTATTTTGAGGTTTACTATGAAAGTCTGGTCAATGGGATCCATCATACTCACAATCAGGAATTTCTGAGTAAATTGGCCCAGAAAGAGGGTTATGATAGGGAATTAGATGCTTGGTTGAAAAGTGGTAACGATTGACATTACAACTTAAAAGGGTATAATAAAAGAAAAAGAAGAGTAGAGGCAGGGGAGCCTCGTAAAAAGGAGAAGAGGATGCAAATTCCAAGTAGATTTACCATTGCGACTCATATGCTGATTATTATCGCTCTCAAGGGGAAGGAAAGCAAGGTGACCAGTGATTTTCTGGCTGCTAGTGTCGGGGTCAATCCTGTCATTATCAGAAAGACCTTGTCCCAGTTGAAGAAGGCAGAGCTGATTTCAGTAGCGCGAGGAACAGGGGGAACAGAGATTGTCAAGGATCTCAAGGACATTAGTCTATTAGATGTTTATCAGGCTGTTGAGTGTCTTGGTAAGACAGGTCAACTCTTTAGTTTTCATGACAATCCAAATCCAAATTGCCCAGTTGGAGCTCATATTCATGATGTTTTGGATCAAAAATTGGAGAGAATCCAGCTGGCTATGGAGGCTGAACTTGGTCAGACCAGTTTAGAACAAGTCGTGGCCGATGCAGAGGGTCAGATCAAGGATTGATTTCTTCTTTAAAACAAAAAAGCTTATGAGAAGGTACACCTCATCATAAGCTTTTTATATTAGAATGAAGTTAGAACAGTACAACAAAACTTCTAATTCATTTTTAGAAATTGATCTAAATCCCCTAATCGATTTGTTCGTATCTTATTTCATTCTGCTATATCTATTCTTCCAGGCTTGATAACGGGTATCAATCAATAATTGGGTAAGGCGTCCCATTGTTTCTCTTTCTTCTGGAGTGAGGGATTGAGCTTGGACAAAGAGATGATGAATGTGTTCAAGCGCCTTTAAGGAAGATAGGTCATTGATGGAGCTAATACCAGCATCAAGAATAGTGCCGAAGAAGAGGTCAAAATAGAGCTGGAGTTCTTCGTCAGGGACTGTCGCTACCCATTCTTTGAATGCTTTGTTTACTTGTTGACTATCACTGATGGTCTTGTCCAGTTGAATGAAGTGTTTGTCCTCAATCTGCCAACTAAAGGTATCGTGCTGGGCAATACCAGTAAAGGCAGTACTGTGCACGATGATTTGGTGGGCAGGGATTTCCAGCATCATACCGATGATGGAACCTTGTGGGATGAAGACCTTGGTTCTATCCATCATCCTTTGATAGCCCTCGGTTTGTGTCAGTTCTTTGTGGATACCAGGCGCATCAAAGGTATAAACTGCTGTAATTTGATTTTGCAAGTTTTGCTCAATTTGACTAGCCGCATAGATGGCTAAATTTCCTCCCTTGGAATGCCCAGCCAGAATGACCTTTTGCTTAGGATGGTGGGCAAAAAAGTTCTTTAAATAGCGGAGGGCATGCTTTTGAGCAGGAATTTCCTTCATATAGGTTAGGTGGAAATCTTCCTTCCAGCCAATGATACTGTCATCTGTCCCACGAAAGACAATCAGATAGGTGTCGATAGTGAGGCGGTAGGTCATAGCCGCAAATTGTTTTTGCAGTTCAGGGTCAATGTCATTGATAAAATGGGAGAGTTTGCAATTTTTGAAGCGCTTGTGTTGAGCTAGTTCATCTAATAGCTGGAGGCGATTTTTGCTGGTCAACATGTTAGGATTCCTTGGAACCTGAGGAGCCAGGTCTAAAAGTCGCTGAGGACTTGTGGAGACCAGATTATCAAAGGAGAGGTAGGTGGTTTCTGTTAAGGCTAGAATGTCTAACTCATTCAAAGGAAGGTCGTAAAAGGAATCGTAAGCGACATCTTTCAGATAGTCAAAAATATTGACCATAAGAGTTCCTTTCTTTTTATTTATCTTATCAAATTTCCCTCAAATTAGCTAGTAGGATTGTCTTGCTTTGTTGACTAAAAACAAGCTATTTCAAATTCAGTTTCAGATCTTCTAGCATGGAAAAATCTGTTATAATAATAGAAAAGGAGGAGCGCATGCACAAGATTTTATTAGTAGAAGATGATCAGGTCATTCGTCAACAGGTCGGAAAAATGCTCTCTGAATGGGGATTTGAAGTGGTTCTGGTAGAAGACTTTATGGAAGTGTTGAGTCTATTTGTCCAGTCGGAGCCTCATTTGGTCCTCATGGATATTGGTTTGCCCTTGTTTAATGGCTATCACTGGTGTCAGGAAATCCGCAAGATTTCTAAGGTGCCTATCATGTTTCTGTCTTCGAGAGACCAGGCTATGGATATCGTCATGGCAATCAATATGGGGGCGGATGACTTTGTGACCAAGCCCTTTGACCAGCAGGTTCTTCTAGCCAAGGTTCAGGGTTTGTTGCGCCGTTCCTATGAGTTTGGACGTGATGAGAGCTTATTGGAATATGCAGGTGTCATCCTCAATACCAAATCAATGGATTTACATTATCAAGGGCAAGTCTTGAATTTGACCAAGAATGAGTTTCAGATTTTACGCGTTTTGTTTGAGCATGCAGGCAACATCGTAGCGCGTGATGACCTCATGCGGGAACTTTGGAACAGTGACTTTTTCATTGATGATAATACCCTCTCTGTCAATGTAGCTCGTTTGCGTAAAAAGTTGGAAGAGCAGGGCTTGGTAGGATTTATCGAGACCAAGAAAGGGATAGGGTACGGACTGAAGCATGCTTGATTGGAAACAATTTTTTCTAGCCTATCTGCGCTCCCGTAGTCGTCTTTTGGTTTATCTGCTTTCTTTGACGTTTCTGGTTTTGCTCTTTCAGTTTTTATTTGCCAGTTTGGGAATTTACTTTCTCTACTTTTTCCTCTTGTGTTGCTTTGTAACCATCTTATTTTTTACTTGGGACATATTGGTGGAAATGCAGGTCTATCGCCAGGAAATTCTCTATGGGGAGAGGGAAGCTCAGTCTCCTTTGGAAAGAGCCTTGGCTGAAAAATTAGAAGCCCGTGAAATGGAACTCTATCAGCAAAAGTCAGATGCAGAAAGAAAACTGACGGATTTGCTGGATTACTATACCTTATGGGTCCATCAGATTAAGACTCCCATTGCAGCCAGTCAACTCTTAGTTGCAGAAGTAGCTGACCGCCAACTGAAGCAGCAGTTAGAACAGGAAATTTTTAAGATTGATTCCTATACCAATCTAGTCTTACAGTATCTGCGTTTAGAAAGTTTCCATGATGATTTGGTCTTAAAGCAGGTTCAAATCGAGGACTTGGTCAAGGAAATAATTCGTAAATACGCTCTTTTCTTTATTCAAAAAGGCTTAAATGTCAATCTACATGACCTTGATAAAGAAATCGTGACGGATAAGAAGTGGCTGCTAGTGGTCATTGAGCAAATTATCTCAAACAGTCTCAAGTACACCAAGGAAGGTGGTCTGGATATTTATATGGAAGGGCAAGAGCTTTGTATCAAGGATACAGGAATCGGTATAAAAAACAGTGATGTCATCCGAGTCTTTGAACGTGGATTTTCAGGATATAATGGTCGCCTGACCCAGCAGTCATCTGGACTTGGACTTTATCTATCAAAGAAAATTTCTGAAGAACTGGGTCACCAGATTCGTATTGAGTCTGAGGTTGGAAAAGGAACGACAGTGCGGATTCAGTTTGCTCAAGTGAGCTTAGTCCTTGAGTGAGAAGAGACGAAAAAGCCTCCGGACTGGAGGCTTTTGTGCTAGGTTCTTATTTCTCAACGCGTGATTTGTTGGCGATATCAGCTAGGATAGCTTGAACAAAATCATCTACTGAGACAGTTTGTGTTTCTTTTTGGCCGTAGCGACGAACGTTGACTGTTCCGTCTTCCATTTCCTTGTCCCCAACGATCAATTGGTAAGGAATCTTGCTGGTTTGTGACGCACGGATTTTGAACTGCATTTTTTCATTGCGCTCATCTACATCTGCACGGACACCGCGGTCACGGAGTTTCTTAGCCACTTCCCAAGCGTAGTCCACGTGTTTTTCGTTAGATACTGGGATGAGGGTTACTTGGTGTGGTGCAAGCCATGTTGGGAAGGCACCCTTGTAGTTCTCAATCAAGATAGCTGTGAAGCGTTCCATAGTTGAGATAACCCCACGGTGAATCATAACTGGACGGTGCTCTTCGCCATCAGCTCCGATGTATTTAAGGTCGAAGCGTTCTGGAAGCAAGAAGTCAAGTTGGATAGTTGAAAGTGTCTCTTCTTTACCAAGGGCAGTCTTAACCTGGATATCCAATTTTGGTCCGTAGAAGGCCGCTTCACCTTCGGCTTCAAAGTAGTCAACGCCCATTTCATCAAGGGCTGCACGAAGCATGGTTTGGGCATTTTCCCACATCTCATCGTTATTAAAGTACTTATGAGTATCTTGAGGGTCACGAAGAGAGAGGCGGAAGCGGTATTCAGTCAAGTTGAAATCTTCATAAACATCGATAATCAACTGAAGAGCACGTTGGAATTCTTCTTGGATTTGTTCTGGAGTAACGAAGAGGTGACCGTCGTTGAGTGACATCTCACGTACACGTTGAAGACCAGTGAGGGCACCAGATTTTTCATAGCGGTGCATCATACCGATTTCGGCGATACGGATTGGCAATTCACGGTATGAGTGAACATGGTGTTTGAAGACTTGGATGTGGTGCGGACAGTTCATTGGACGAAGGACAAATTCTTCCCCGTCACCCATGTCCATAGTTGGGAACATGTCTTCTTGGTAATGATCCCAGTGACCAGAAGTCTTGTAGAGTTCAACAGAAGCAAGTGGTGGAGTGTAAACATGTTGGTAGCCTGAAGCTAGCTCTTTGTCTACGATGTAGCGTTCCAATTCACGACGGATAGTCGCACCATTTGGCAACCAGAATGGAAGTCCTTGACCAACCTCTTGAGAAATCATGAAGAGGTCAAGCTCTTTACCAAGTTTACGGTGGTCACGTTCCTTAGCTTCTTCACGCATTTGGAGGTAGTTTTTCAAGTCTTTCTTGTCAAACCAAGCTGTACCGTAGATACGTTGCATCATAGCGTTGTCGCTATTTCCACGCCAGTAAGCACCTGCTACATGGAGAAGGTGGAAGATTTGGATGCGGCCTGTTGATGGGACGTGAGGGCCACGGCAGAGGTCTACATACTCACCTTGACGATAGATAGTCAAACCGCCTTCGTCTTCTGAGTGTTCTTCAATCAATTCCAACTTGTAAGGGTCGTTTTTGAAGATTTCACGTGCCTCGTCTTTAGTAACTTCTTCACGGATTGATGGGAAGTTTTCTTTGACAATTTTTTGCATTTCTTCTTCGATACGAGGAAGGTCTTCGTTAGAGATTTGACCAGCTGTGTTGTCAGTATCGTAGTAGAAGCCGTCTTCGATGGCTGGGCCAACTCCCAAGTGAATGTCTGGGAACAGACGACGAGCTGCTTGGGCGAACAAGTGAGCAGCTGAGTGACGCAAGATTGGAAGGGCATCTTCGTGATCAGGTGTCACAATTTCGATGCTTCCATCTTCAGTGATAGCACGAGTAGTGTCGATGAGTTTGCCGTTGAATTTACCAGCCAAGGCTTTTTTAGCTAGAGAATTGCTGATAGATTGAGCAATTTCAAAAGTAGTAACGCCAGATTCGAATTCACGAACAGCGCCATCTGGGAAAGTAATGTTAATCATGATGTTCTCCTTTTTATTATTTCATAGTTTCTAAGCATTGACTTTTTTGCAGACTACTTCCTAGTCTTAATGTTCAATTGCTTTTCTTTATCAGAGAGGAAGTTTTCCATTTCCGTCAGAATGTCTATATCCAAACGTTGAGAAAGTTCTACTAGCCACCAGATATTTTCTGAAAGTTTTTGTTCCAGTGTGTAGGGTGTTTCATCATAGTAGCGCCCTTGCTTTGTCATTACCAGTCGTTGGAAATTTCCAATATCATTAGACAAAGCCAAGAGGTCTTCTTCTACCGTCCACTCGGAATCATGATGCTTAACTTCCAGATCGTGATAAGCTTGTCGGATTGCCCAACTGCGCTCCACTAATTCTTGCAACTCCATAGTTAGTCTCCTCATAAAAAATTGCGACATCCCAAAAGGACGTCGCAACGTGGTTCCACCTTCATTTATGTACCTCAAAAGAGAGGGACACCTCTGATTGGCTCTAACGTAGCCACCGTTTTATGTTTTCATAAAAAACTCAAGAGTAGTGTCAGTTTAGGCTCTCTATGCGTTTCCAGCAACCACGCACTCTCTGGTAGAAAGGGACTAAGTGACTTGTCTCTATGGATTATTATAGCATGATTGTGAGATTTTTCAAGGATTTTGTGAAAGTTTTTTGTTTTTCATTTTTGTAGAATATGCTTGATGCCAATACCGGAAGCCATGCCCACCAGAGCCAAGGTTTCATAGATTAGCAAGTAAATTAGTATAAACTCACCAAAGGTTATGATAGTAAAGCAAAAGAGTAGCCCAAGTCCCAGTAACCACCAAAGTGAAAAACGGAAACGGTAGCTATAGAATAGCGATGCGAAAAAGATTACTAGAGGTGTATAGAAGAGAATATTATTTACATAGAGACCCTTGAGCAAAAGGGAGTCAGAAACGACTAGTGGTAACAACTCATAAAGTGGCCAATAAAAGAAAAAGATGACCAAATAGTAGGGGAGATGGGAATAGAATCTACGCATGATAATCACCTCGTTTTAAAAAACAGACAACTTGGATTTCTTACTATGATTATTATAGCATATTTAAAACAAGAAAGTAAATCTGTTGACAAAGAAGTTAGTTATTGGTAGAATAAGGATTGTCGTAAAGACAAATAACTTCTTCTTGGTTACAGGCATGCCAACCTGTCACTCGGATGAAGCCAAATAAAAAGGAGAAACATCATGGCAATCTCAAAAGAGAAAAAAAATGAAATTATCGCACAATATGCACGTCACGAAGGTGATACAGGTTCAGTAGAGGTTCAAGTTGCTGTCCTTACTTGGGAAATCAACCACCTTAACGAACACATCAAACAACACAAAAAAGACCACGCTACTTACCGTGGATTGATGAAAAAAATCGGTCGCCGTCGTAACTTGCTTGCATACTTGCGTAAAAACGACGTTAACCGTTACCGTGAGTTGATTAACTCTCTAGGACTTCGTCGCTAATCTGCTTTATTTTCCACTTACATTGCGTTGTCACCTTACCTCGATATACTCAAGTATAATCTTCGGTTACGGTTCCTAGCACTGTAAGGTAAAATAAACCAGATATTCTCCCTTCGGGGAGATTTTTTTGTTTCACTAAAATTTTGTACAACCTTCGCCTCGTCGCCTAGTCTATAAACGTTTTATCCAGCAAGACTGGAGCTCTCTGATTTTAAGAGGGCTTTTTTTGTTGTCACCTTACCTTGGTATGCTCAAGTACTATCTTTGCTTATGCTTCCTAGCATTGTAAGGTAAAATAAACCAGCTTTTCTCCCTTCGGGGAGATTTTTTTGTTTCACTAAAAATTTTGTACAATCTTCGGCTTACCGACTAGTCTATAAACGTTTTATCTAGCAAGAATCGTGATGCTAAGGGCGTCAAAATTCCGTATGAAAATAGGGAAATGACACAGTGTTCGATGAACACAAGGAGTTTCATCTTTTTCACTAGGATTTTAGCCCGGGCTCAAATCAGCTCTCTGACTTCAGAGGACTTTTTTATTGAGGTTTTATAGGTCACAATTTTGGAGACTACAAAAACCTCAAATGGTATCAGCTAATTACACCATAAAGGTGCGTAGAGTCTGGGACAAAAGTCTAACCTTAAATATAAAAAGCGAACAAAACAAGTTGTCTGACACTCAGAATTCTGTTTTGTTCGCTTTTTTGTCTAATCTATCGATTTTAAAAACTTATAATAAAGAATTCCTAAAATCAAAATCTTTTTGTCCCAGACTCTGTCTGCAAGCCCCTTCGGAGAGCCCACACTTTACGAAGTAAAGTATAGTATGTTATACTTTACATGGAAGTAGTCACCGAATTCCAGTTAGAAATTACTTTGTAACTACGTTTTGAGGAGGAGTAAAATGCTTTCCTATGTTCGAAATTACCCACTAGCGATAGCTAAATTAATGTGTCTGTGCTCTCCTAAAATCTGCTGATTTATTACTGACCAATACAGGAGGTTTTTTATGGGACAGACAATCATATCTGCTATTGGTGTTTATATTTCCACCAGTATCGATTATTTAATTATTTTATTTATTTTATTTGCACAGCTATCACAGAATAAACAAAAATGGCATATTTATGCGGGACAATATCTAGGCACAGCCTTACTTGTAGGGGCGAGTTTAGTTGCTGCTTATGTCGTTAATTTCGTGCCTGAAGAATGGATAGTGGGATTGCTTGGTTTAATCCCTATCTATTTAGGGATTCGCTTTGCAATTGTTGGAGAAGGTGAGGAAGAAGAGGAAGAAATTATTGAAAGATTAGAACAAAGCAAGGCAAATCAACTGTTTTGGACAGTTACATTGCTGACAATTGCGTCTGGCGGAGATAATTTAGGTATCTATATACCTTATTTTGCTTCGTTAGATTGGTCACAGACCCTCGTGGCCTTGCTTGTGTTTGTAATCGGCATAATTATCTTATGCGAGATTAGTCGGGTGTTGTCCTCTATTCCGTTACTATTCGAGACAATTGAAAAATACGAGCGAATCATTGTGCCCTTAGTATTCATTCTACTTGGACTATACATCATGTATGAAAATGGCACGATAGAGACTTTTCTGATCGTGTAGATTTTTTTCACTAGGATTTTATCCCAATCTCAAATCAGCTCTCTAATTTTAGAGGGCTTTTTCATTGAGTATAAATGGACAATCTTAACGTTACTCTATTGTAGAGTGGCTTTTGATTAGGAGATTCTTATAAATATAAATGAAAAACCTTGGCTTTTACCAAGGGATTGTTGTATTTTTTAACCAAGAGCCTCTCTCTTTTTATCTGGATTCCAGATGAAGCTTGCGATAAAGCTAAAGATGATGGTTAGGATAGCGAGGATAACCGCAAGGATAAGGGCAGGAATGCGGATAAACCACCAGAGTGGGTTTGGTTTTTTATTATTGTGCCATTGTTTGGTTTCTTGGTCCAGACGTTGGAATTCTGTTTGGATGCGATTGGCGACTGTTTCAATACCTTCGTCATTCATTTTCTTGATATCTGAGATATCGACTGGATTTCCAAAGTTCATATCGACACGCTCACGGCTAACCAAGCCCTTCAAAGTCATGGGACCTGTGTAGGTAACCGGCATGATACGGGCCTTGGCCATTTTGGCAATCAGGGCTACGCCACCCTTGACATCGTTTGAGTGACGGCTCCCACTTGGAAACATGATGAGAGAGCGGTCACTTTTTTTAAGAACATTGATAGGGTATTTGATGGCTGAGGCGCTAGGATTTTCACGGTCGATAGGAAAGGCACCACACATACGAATCCACCAGCCAAAGATACGGTTGGTAAAGAGCTCTTTTTTGGCCATAAAGATAAACTGTTTTGGCTTGGTCGCAAAGGCCATGTAAACAGGATCCCACCAGGTGCGGTGAGGTGCAACCAGAATATAATTTTCATCTTGATTAGGAATTTTATCAGTATTATGATAATGGGCATTGCCATTGATGGACCATAGGAGCAAGACAACCAATCCACGTAAATAAGTATAAAACATGCGATCTCCTTCGATTATTTTCTTGTTATTATTATACCTTATCAAAGGAGGGCTGGCAAACTTTTTCCATTTGTAATAAGTATATTTAGGATGAGATTAGTATTCTATCATAAAAAATGATATGATAGAATTTATGGATAAAAATAAGATTATGGGATTAACCCAAAGAGAAGTCAAGGAAAGACAGGCTAAGGGCTTGGTCAATGATTTTACCGCATCAGCCAGTACCAGCACTTGGCAAATCGTTAAACGAAATGTCTTTACCCTTTTTAACGCTTTGAACTTTGCCATTGCTTTGGCCCTTGCCTTTGTGCAGGCTTGGAGCAATCTGGTCTTCTTTGCCGTTATCTGTTTTAACGCTTTTTCTGGGATTGTGACCGAGCTACGAGCCAAACACATGGTGGATAAGCTCAATCTCATGACCAAGGAAAAGGTCAAAACCATCCGTGATGGCCAGGAAGTTGCTCTGAATCCGGAAGAATTGGTGTTAGGAGATGTCATTCGTCTGTCTGCTGGAGAGCAGATTCCCAGTGATGCCTTGGTTTTGGAAGGCTTTGCGGAAGTCAATGAAGCCATGTTGACGGGGGAAAGTGATTTGGTGCAAAAGGAAGTGGATGCCCTGCTTTTGTCAGGAAGTTTCTTGGCTAGTGGATCAGTTTTGGCTCAAGTTCACCATGTAGGTGCAGACAACTATGCTGCCAAACTCATGCTGGAAGCCAAGACCGTTAAACCAATCAACTCTCGTATCATGAAATCGTTGGACAAGCTAGCTGGTTTTACTGGGAAGATTATCATTCCTTTTGGTCTGGCTCTCTTGCTAGAAGCCTTGATATTGAAAGGCCTACCTCTCAAGTCATCCGTTGTAAATTCATCGACAGCCCTTCTGGGAATGTTGCCCAAGGGAATTGCCCTTTTGACCATTACTTCGCTCTTGACAGCGGTGATTAAGCTGGGTCTGAAAAAGGTCTTGGTGCAGGAGATGTACTCTGTTGAGACCTTGGCGCGCGTGGATATGCTCTGTCTGGACAAGACGGGTACCATCACCCAAGGAAAGATGCAGGTGGAGGCTGTTCTTCCTTTGACTGAAGAGTATGGAGAGTCAGCGCTTGCCAGCATCCTGACCAGCTATATGGCCCATAGTGAGGATAAGAATCCAACAGCTCAAGCTATTCGCCAGCGATTCCAAGGCCAAGTAGCCTATCCTATGATTTCCAATCTTCCCTTCTCAAGCGATCGCAAGTGGGGAGCCATGGAGTTAGAAGGTTTGGGAACAGTTTTCCTAGGCGCACCGGAGATGTTGTTGGATGCTGAAGTTCCTGAAGCTAGAGAATCTCTTGAACGAGGATCTCGTGTCTTGGTCTTAGCTTTCAGTCAGGAAAAACTGGACCATCATAAACCACAGAAACCTTCTGATATTCAGGCTCTGGCCTTGCTGGAAATCTTGGACCCTATTCGGGAGGGAGCAGCAGAGACGCTGGACTATCTCCGTTCTCAGGAAGTTGGGCTCAAGATTATTTCTGGTGACAATCCAGTTACGGTATCCAGCATTGCCCAAAAGGCTGGTTTTGCAGACTATGACAGTTATGTAGATTGCTCAAAAATCACGGATGAGGAATTGGTTGATATGGCTGAGGAGACAGCTATTTTCGGACGTGTTTCCCCTCATCAAAAGAAACTCATCATCCAAACACTGAAAAAAGCGGGGCATACAACAGCTATGACAGGGGATGGAGTTAATGATATCCTGGCCCTTCGCGAGGCGGATTGTTCTATCGTAATGGCGGAGGGAGACCCGGCAACACGTCAGATTGCCAATCTGGTTCTCTTGAACTCTGACTTTAATGATGTTCCTGAGATTCTCTTTGAAGGCCGTCGTGTGGTCAATAACATTGCCCATATCGCCCCGATTTTCTTGATAAAGACCATCTATTCTTTCTTGCTCGCAGTCATCTGTATTGCCAGTGCTCTTCTGGGGCGGTCTGAATGGATCTTGATTTTCCCTTTTATTCCAATCCAGATTACCATGATTGACCAGTTCGTGGAAGGTTTCCCACCATTCGTTCTGACTTTTGAGCGAAATATCAAACCTGTCGAACCGAACTTCCTCAGAAGATCCATGCTTCGTGCTCTACCAAGTGCTCTCATGGTTGTGTTCAGCGTCCTGTTTGTGAAAATTTTTGGAAGTAGTCAAGGTTGGTCTGAGATAGAAATCTCAACTCTACTCTATTATCTCTTGGGGTCAATTGGTTTCTTATCCGTATTTAGAGCCTGCATGCCATTCACTCTCTGGCGTGTCCTCTTGATTGTTTGGTCAGTAGGAGGCTTCCTAGCCACAGCTCTCTTCCCAAGAATTCAAAAACTACTTGAAATTTCGACCTTAACAGGACAAACATTACCTGTTTATGGTGTCATGATGTTGGTCTTTACCGTGATTTTCATCCTGACTAGTCGCTATCAAGCCAGAAAATAAAGAAAGGCTGCAATCTATGGATTGCGGTCTTTTTAGGTGCAGGATTGCTAGTTGAAATGTGGTATAATAAGAGGTAATAGAGTTTGGAAAGTGAGAGAAGATGATTTCAAAGAGATTAGAATTAGTGGCTTCCTTTGTGCCACAGAGAGCCATTTTACTCGATGTGGGGAGTGACCATGCTTATCTGCCTATCGAGTTAGTCGAAAGAGGACAAATTGAAGGTGCCATTGCAGGGGAAGTGGTGGAAGGCCCCTACCAGTCCGCGGTTAAAAATGTTGAGGCTCACGGCCTAAAGGAGAAAATCCAGGTTCGTTTAGCCAATGGCTTGGCAGCTTTTGAAGAGACTGACCAAGTGTCGGTCATCACCATTGCTGGCATGGGAGGTCGTTTGATTGCTAGGATTTTAGAAGAAGGCTTGGACAAGCTGGCTAATGTAGAACGTTTGATTCTCCAGCCCAATAATCGTGAAGACGACTTGCGTATTTGGCTGCAAGACCACGGTTTTCAGATTGTGGCAGAAAGCATCCTAGAAGAAGCTGGCAAGTTTTACGAGATTTTGGTGGTGGAAGCAGGACAAATGAATCTATCAGCTAGTGATGTTCGCTTTGGTCCCTTCTTGTCCAAAGAGGTCAGTCCAGTCTTTGTCCAAAAATGGCAAAAAGAAGCTGTTAAGCTAGAGTTTGCTCTCGGACAAATCCCAGAAAAAAATCTGGAGGAACGTCAAGTTTTAGTAGATAAAATTCAAGCCATCAAGGAGGTTCTCCATGCTAGCAAGTGAAGTCATTAACGCATATGAAACCTTTTGCCCTCAGGAATTTTCCATGGAGGGAGACAGTCGTGGCCTGCAAATTGGAACTTTGGACAAGGATATCCAAAGGGTCATGGTAGCTCTGGATATTCGTGAAGAAACGGTGGCTGAAGCCATTGAAAAGGGTGTGGACTTGATTATTGTCAAGCATGCGCCGATTTTCCGTCCCATCAAGGATTTGGTAGCTAGCCGTCCGCAAAATCAGATTTACATTGATCTCATTAAGCATGACATCGCAGTTTATGTCAGCCATACCAATATTGACATCGTTGGAAATGGCCTTAATGATTGGTTCTGTCAGATGCTAGGTATCGAGGAAACGACTTATCTACAGGAGACAGGTCCTGAACGTGGAATTGGTCGTATTGGAAATGTTCAGCCTCAGACCTTTGGGGAATTGGCCCAGCATGTCAAGCAAGTCTTTGCCCTAGATAGCCTTCGAATGGTGCATTATCAAGAGAGCGATTTGCAGAAGTCTATTTCAAGAGTGGCTATCTGTGGTGGTAGCGGGCAGTCTTTCTATAAGGATGCTTTAGCTAAAAGAGCGGATGTCTATATCACTGGTGATATTTACTACCACACTGCCCAGGATATGTTGTCTGATGGGTTACTGGCATTGGACTCAGGTCACTATATTGAAGTGCTTTTTGTGGAAAAAATTGCAGAGCTTCTTAATCAATGGAAAGAGGAAAAAGGCTGGACAATCGATATTGTACCTAGTCAAGCATCGACCAATCCTTTCCACCATATCTAGTTAGAAAGTGAAAACAATGAAAAAAGTTGCCATTATCGGAGCAGGGATTGTAGGTGCAACAGCTGCCTACTACCTTTCGAAAGAAAGTGACCTAGAGGTGACCGTTTTTGACCATGGACAAGGTCAGGCTACCAAGGCGGCAGCAGGAATTATCAGTCCTTGGTTTTCCAAACGCCGCAATAAAGCCTGGTACAAGATGGCGCGCTTGGGGGCAGACTTTTATGTGGATTTGTTGGCTGATTTAGAGAATTCAGGGCAAGAAATCGACTTTTACCAACGTTCGGGAGTTTTTCTCTTGAAAAAGGACGAATCCAAGCTAGAAGAACTCTATCAACTAGCCCTCCAGCGTAGAAAAGAGTCTCCCTTGATAGGGAAATTAGCCATTTTAGACCAAGCATCAGCAAATGAATTATTTCCTGGTTTGCAGGGATTTGATCGCTTGCTCTACGCTTCTGGTGGAGCGAGAGTAGATGGCCAACTTTTAGTGACTCGTTTGCTGGAAGCCAGTCACGTCAAGCTGGTCAAAGAAAAAGTGACTCTGAAACCTTTAGCATCAGGTTACCAGATTGACGAAGAGGAGTTTGATCAGGTTATTTTGGCAACGGGAGCTTGGTTGGGTCACATATTAGAACCCTTGGGTTATGCTGTAGATGTTCGTCCTCAGAAAGGACAACTCCGAGATTATCAGCTTGCCCAAGACATAAAAGATTACACTGTTGTTATGCCAGAAGGGGAGTGGGATTTGATTCCTTTTGCAGGTGGGAAATTGTCCTTAGGTGCTACTCATGAAAATGACATGGGATTTGATTTGACGGTAGATGAAACCTTACTCCAACAAATGGAGGAGGCAGCCCTGCATTGCTATCCTAGTTTAGTAGAAGCTACCAGAACTGCTGAGCGTGTGGGAATTCGTGCCTACACCCGTGATTTCTCTCCTTTCTTTGGGCAAGTACCTGGCTTAGCAGGTGTCTATGCAGCCAGTGGACTAGGTTCATCAGGCCTCACAACGGGTCCTATCATTGGTTACCACCTAGCACAACTGGTACAAAGCAGGGAATTGACCTTGGACCCAGCAAACTACCCAATTGAAAACTATGTCAAACGACTAAAAATCGAATAAGATTTTACTGAAATTTTATCCTGCCCCCTAGGATGGTAAATGACATTCCCTATCAAAAATGGTAAAATAAGAAAAAATCCGAGAATCGAGGAACAAAGATGCAAGAAAAGATTTTGGTAACGGGTGGGGCAGGTTTTATCGGGACCCACACTGTTATCGAGTTAATCCAAGCAGGTCATCAGGTTGTTGTGGTGGATAACCTTGTTAACAGCAACCGTAAAAGTTTAGAAGTTGTTGAGAGAATTACAGGAGTTGAAATTCCGTTTTATGAGGCAGATATCCGTGACACAGATACCCTCAGAGATATTTTCAAGCAAGAAGAACCAACAGGGGTCATTCACTTTGCTGGTTTGAAGGCTGTTGGAGAATCTACCCGTATCCCTCTTGCCTATTATGACAACAATATAGCAGGAACTGTTAGCCTTTTGAAAGCTATGGAAGAAGCCAACTGTAAGAACATCATTTTCAGTTCTTCTGCGACAGTTTACGGAGATCCGCACACAGTACCCATCTTGGAAGATTTCCCACTTTCAGTGACTAACCCATACGGTCGTACCAAGCTCATGCTTGAGGAAATTTTGACCGATATTTACAAAGCAGACTCAGAATGGAATGTGGTCTTGCTTCGTTACTTTAACCCAATCGGAGCCCATGAGAGTGGTGATTTGGGAGAAAATCCAAACGGAATTCCAAACAATCTCTTGCCATATGTGACTCAAGTAGCCGTTGGAAAATTAGAGCAAGTGCAAGTGTTTGGAGACGATTACGATACCGAAGACGGAACTGGTGTTCGTGACTATATCCACGTTGTTGACTTGGCTAAAGGTCACGTTGCAGCTCTGAAAAAAATCCAAAAAGGCTCAGGTCTAAACGTTTATAACCTTGGTACAGGTAAAGGCTACTCAGTTCTTGAAATTATCCAAAACATGGAAAAAGCAGTGGGACGTCCAATTCCTTACCGTATCGTAGACCGTCGCCCAGGTGACATTGCAGCCTGCTATTCAGATCCTGCAAAAGCCAAAGCAGAACTTGGCTGGGAAGCAGAACTTGACATTACTCAAATGTGTGAAGACGCATGGCGTTGGCAAAGCAAGCATCCAAATGGATTTGAAGACTAAGATGGTGATGTCAATCATAGTCCCCTGTTTAAACGAAGAGGAAGTACTTCCTCTTTTTTATCAGGATTTGGAAGCTTTACTTCCAGATTTGGAAACAGAAATCGAGTATGTCTTTGTCGATGATGGATCAAGTGATGGGACTTTGGATCTCTTAAAGACCTATCGGAAACAAAATCCGGCAGTGCATTATATTTCTTTCTCTCGAAATTTTGGCAAAGAAGCAGCCCTCTATGCAGGCTTGCAATATTCGACAGGAGACCTGGTGGTGGTGATGGATGCAGACCTCCAAGATCCTCCTAGTATCTTGCTTGAGATGAAAGCCTTACTAGATCAAAATGCAGACTTGGACTGTATTGGGACACGGAGAATCAGTCGGGAGGGAGAACCCTTCTTTCGCAGTTTCTGTGCTGACATCTTTTACCGCCTCATGCAAAAAATCAGCCCAGTAGCCATGCCGTCAGGTGTCCGTGATTTTCGCATGATGAGAAGGTCTGTGGTCGATGCCATTTTAAGCTTGACTGAGTCCAATCGTTTTTCTAAGGGACTCTTTGCCTGGGTCGGCTTTAAAACCCACTATTTGGACTATCCAAATGTCGAAAGGCAGGCTGGCAAGACCAGTTGGAGTTTTAGGCAACTTTTTTTCTACTCCATTGAAGGGATTGTTAATTTTTCAGATTTCCCTTTGACTATAGCCTTTGTAGCTGGTCTCCTATCTTGTTTTCTTTCTCTGCTGATGACCTTTTTTGTTGTGGTTCGGACCCTCATTTTGGGCAATCCGACATCAGGTTGGACCTCTCTGATGGCTGTCATTCTCTTTCTTGGAGGCATTCAACTCTTGACCATTGGAATTCTTGGAAAGTACATCAGTAAGATTTATTTGGAGACTAAAAAAAGACCACTTTATCTGATCAAAGAAAAAAGTGATGGTAGGTCAAAACAAAGATAGAATTTATCTAGTGTAGTTACTTTTTGTTTTTATAATTTTTTTACTCCGGAATTTTGGTAGTTTTTAAAGTAACTAGGGATTTGATACGATATCAAGGATTTATGTAGGAAGATTTACTGCAAAAGTGGAAACTTAAGAAATAAAAAATTAGGAGGATTATTTTATGATAAATAAAGAAGACTATTTCCAAGAAATCGATCTTATAAAGAAACAAAATTATGTAGAGGTTGAACTGTATCCTTTAGTTGCTGATATAATTAAGCCAACTTTAAGAGAGAGTTTATCAAAAAGATATGTCTTCGGAAGAAGAAAGAGTAATATGGGGCAAATATATTATGGTCTAAGTAATTTTCCTGATATAGTTATTTTGGATAAGAATTATCAAAATAAAGCCAGAAAAAGTATAGAAATTGAAGAATGGAAGAAACTTCGAGGATGCGTGGAAATTAAGAATTTAAACAATAGTTTAATTACAGAGGAAAAAATTAAATCAACCATATCGAACAGTTTGGAACATATAACTCGAGAGATGGGACAACTTATTGGAGACCTTTTATGGTATAAAAAAGTAATTTATACCAATGGAATTGAATGGAGATTTCTAAGTTTAGATGATAAGGAAGAGATAGATAACACAATTGTTGAAGTGGTTAACAAAAGAATAGAAACAGAAGAAGCGGGAAATTCTTTTGATTGGTGGAAGAATATTAAAGATTTATCATTCAATTATACGGATATATGTTTATCTAAAGATTGTAGACAAGAGTGGGACGAATTTGTAAAGAAAGTAAAGGAAATAGAATGGTAGTAGTCTATTCTCATTAAGAAATTTAGATTTTAAGTTACAGTAAAATTTATTTGGAGACCAAAAAAAGACCACTTTATCTTATCAAAGAAAAAAGTGACCTTCCTGATTTTACAGAAAAAAATAAAGTGAAAAGACTATAATTTTACATGGAAATGTGCTAAACTAGAGGGAGTGGATTATCGCCATTGATTTAGGCTTCCTGATTTCCAATCAGGGCGCGAGTTGGGCAATTTTTAACAGCCTCTAAGACATCCTGACTAGGAGAAATTTCTTTTTCCAGTTGGTCAGGGTCATCGTAAAAACGCACGATTCCATTATCGTGGTAATCAAATAGATCAGAATAAGTTTGGCAAAGTCCACAGGCGATACATCGTTCAGGTATAAGTGTGATTTTCATGTTCATATTTATATTGTAATAAGAAAAGTAAAAAAAAACAAGGAGTAGGGTATGGAAAAAGAACCGTGGCAAGAAGATATTTATGATCAAGAAGAATCAAGAGCAGAGCGTCGGCATCGAAACCACGGAGGGGCTGATAGGATGGCTAATCGTATTTTGACGATCCTAGCCAGTATTTTCTTTGTAATTGTGGTGGTGATGGTCATCGTTCTCATCTATCTATCAACGGGGGGGAGTAATCGCACAGCAGCCTTGAAAGATTTTCACGATTCTGATGCAAGTGTAGCACAAGTCTCATCTTCAAGCAGTTCCCAGCCTGAGCAGAGTTCAGAGCCAGAATCTACTTCTAGTAGTTCAGAAGAAGCTGCTAATCCTGAAGGAACGATTAAAGTTCTCGCAGGAGAAGGGGAAGCAGCCATTGCAGCTCGTGCTGGGATTTCGATTGCTCAGTTAGAAGCTTTAAATCCTGGGCACATGGCTACAGGGTCTTGGTTTGCTAATCCAGGTGATGTTATAAAAATAAAATAGGAGCTGATATGAAAACAATTCAAATTGCTATTGATGGTCCTGCTTCCAGCGGTAAGAGTACGGTCGCAAAGATTATTGCTAAGGATTTTGGTTATACTTACCTAGATACAGGTGCCATGTATCGTGCAGCGACCTACATGGCTCTCCAAAACCAGTTAGGAGTAGAAGAAGTTGAAGCCCTTCTAGCCTTATTGGACCAGCATCCAATTAGTTTTGGGCGTTCAGAAACTGGGGAACAGCTTGTTTTTGTAGGAGATGTGGATATTACCCATCCTATCCGCGAAAATGAAGTAACCAATCATGTTTCAGCTATTGCGGCAATTCCTGAAATTCGTGAGAAACTAGTTTCTCTCCAACAAGATATTGCCCAACAAGGCGGTATTGTCATGGACGGTCGCGATATTGGGACTGTTGTATTGCCACAAGCAGAATTGAAAATTTTCCTAGTAGCTTCGGTAGATGAACGAGCAGAGCGTCGTTATAAGGAAAATATTGCCAAGGGAATTGAAACAGACCTTGAAACCCTAAAAGAGGAAATTGCTGCGCGTGACTACAAGGATAGTCATCGTGAGACTTCACCTCTCAAACAAGCAGAGGATGCGGTTTACCTTGATACAACTGGTTTGAACATTCAAGAAGTAGTTGAAAAAATCAAAGCAGAAGCTGAAAAAAGAATGTAAATGTAGAGAAGCCGATAGATTGATATCGGTTTTTTTCTAAATTTGTCAAAATGCTGATTTTAAGGTATAATAGTTGCTGTTCGAGAAATTTTGATTTTCAAAGAATAGTGAATGATGATAAGGAGAAACCATGAACAACCTACCAAATTGCCCACAATGTAACTCAGAGTATGTCTACGAAGACGGTGCCCTACTGGTTTGCCCAGAGTGTGCTCATGAGTGGAATCCTGCTGAAGTTGCAGATGTAGAAGAGGGCCTTGTTGCTATCGATGCTAACGGAAATAAATTGGCTGACGGTGATACAGTAACTCTCATCAAGGACTTGAAAGTAAAAGGTGCGCCAAAAGATTTGAAACAAGGGACGCGCGTGAAAAATATCCGCATCGTAGAAGGCGACCACAATATCGACTGTAAAATTGATGGCTTCGGTGCCATGAAACTCAAATCAGAGTTTGTGAAGAAGATTTAAGTATGTCAAAACACTATAAACTTGTATTTTATAGCCGTATCTTCTTGTTTCTAGCGGCTTTTACGGGAGTTTATCTTGAAATTACTAAGCATGGTGGTTTTGGGATGCTTCTCTATTACACGGTTCTGTCCAACCTCTTGGTAACCATTTTTACCCTCTATCTTCTAAAGGTTATGAGCCGTTTAGGTGAAAACTGGCAAAGACCAAGTCTCTTGCGCTTAAAAGGTGGAGTCACCATGAGTATCATGATTACCTGTGTGATTTACCATTTCCTCTTAGCGCCTATTGCGACTAATTTCTATACCCTAGAAAATTTCCTTTGCCACTATATCGTTCCCCTCTGGTTTTTCGCAGATACCCTCTTTTTTGACAAACAGGGTCAATACAAGATTTGGGATCCAATTGTGTGGACGATTTTACCCTTGCTGTATATGATGTTTGCTCTCTTTAATGGTTTGGTTTTAAAACTCAATATTCCAAATGCCAAGGATAATCCTTTCCCTTACTTCTTTTTGAATGTGAACAAGGGTTGGGATGTCGTGTTCAAGTGGTGTCTGATTATCTTTGTTGCCTATATGGTGGCAGGATTTATCTTCTACTTTATCAAGCAAATCAAGAGAAAGTCATCCTAATACTCTTCGAAAATCAAATTCAAACCACGTCAGTTTCGCCTTGCCGTACTCAAGTACAGCCTGCGGCTAGCTTCCTAGTTTGCTCTTTGATTTTCATTGAGTATAAGACACAAGGGATTCATTTTCGAGTTTAAGAAGGAGTCTATACACTAAAGAGGCTTCTTCTTTTCTTGCTTGTTTGATAACTATCAAAAAATAGAAGATAAAGAGAAATATAGAAAGAGATTTCATGAAACAATTTTTAGAACGGGCCAGTATTTTGGCTCTCTCCCTCGTTTTGATTACGTCCTTTTCCATCTCGAGTGCCCTGCCAGCCATGTTTGACTATTATCAAGGCTATCCTAAGGAACAAATTGAGCTCTTGGCGAGCTTGCCATCTTTTGGGATCATGATTATATTACTGCTAAATGGTTTCTTAGAAAAAATATTTCCTGAGCGATTACAGATTAGTTTGGGCTTGTTGATTTTATCACTGAGCGGAACTGCTCCTTTCTGGTATCAAGCCTATCCTTTTGTCTTTGGAACACGGATTCTTTTTGGTTTGGGTATTGGAATGATCAATGCCAAGGCTATTTCTATTATCAGTGAACGCTATCAAGGAAAAACGCGAATTCAGATGCTAGGGCTACGCGGTTCTGCAGAGGTCGTTGGGGCATCTCTCATTACCTTGGCAGTAGGCCAGTTGTTGGCCTTTGGTTGGACAGCTACTTTCTTAGCCTATAGTGCTGGATTTTTGGTGCTGACCCTCTATCTGCTCTTTGTCCCTTATAGAAAAGAAAAGAAAGAAGTCAAGAAAAAAGCGAAGGAAGCAAGTCGTTTAACTCGAGAAATGAAAGGCTTGATTTTTACCCTAGCTATAGAAGCAGCAGTTGTAGTTTGTACCAATACGGCTATTACCATCCGTATTCCAAGTTTGATGGTGGAAAGAGGACTTGGAGATGCCCAGTTATCTAGTTTTGTTCTTAGTGTCATGCAGTTAATCGGGATTGTGGCTGGTGTGAGTTTTTCTTTTTTGATTTCTATTTTTAAAGAGAAACTGCTCCTCTGGTCTGGTATTACCTTCGGCTTAGGTCAAATTGTGATTGCCTTGTCTCCATCCTTGTGGGTGGTGGTGGTAGGAAGTATTCTGGCTGGGTTTGCCTACAGTGTAGCCTTGACGACGGTTTTTCAACTGGTCTCTGAACGAATTCCAGCTAAACTCCTCAATCAAGCCACTTCATTTGCTGTATTAGGTTGTAGTTTCGGAGCCTTTACGACCCCATTTGTTCTAGGTGCAATTGGGTTACTAACTCACAATGGCATGTTGGTCTTTGCCATTTTAGGCTCATGGTTGATGGTAACCTCTATCTTTGTCATGTACCTACTTCAAAAGAGAGCTTAGGATTGGTTCCTAAGTTTTTCTTTTTGGGAATATTGTACCCATACAGTTTCGGATTTTCTAGCTTGTTACGAGACTAATTTCTTGATAAAATAGAGCTTATGACGAGATATAAAGCGACTATTTCCTATGATGGTTACGCCTTTGCTGGCTTTCAGCGCCAGCCTCATGCGCGGAGTGTTCAGGAAGAAATTGAAAAAACCTTGACTAGATTGAATAAGGGGCAAGCCATTACCGTTCACGGTGCTGGTAGGACTGATAGTGGGGTTCATGCTTTGGGACAGGTGATTCATTTTGACTTGCCCTATCAAATGGATGAGGAGAAACTTCGATTTGCTCTGGATACCCAGTCTCCTGAAGATATTGATGTGATTTCAATTGAGCTTGTGGCGGATGATTTTCATTGTCGTTATGCCAAGCACAGCAAGACCTATGAGTTTATCGTAGATAGAGGCCGCCCTAAAAATCCCATGCGCCGTCACTATGCCACTCACTTTCCCTATCCACTCGATGTGGAACGCATGCAGATTGCAATCAAAAAGCTAGAAGGAACCCATGATTTCACTGGCTTTACAGCATCTGGGACCAGCGTAGAGGACAAGGTTCGTACTATTACAGAAGCTAGTCTTAGAGTTGATGAGACAGGCCAGTTTTTGACCTTTACCTTTTCAGGAAATGGTTTCTTGTATAAGCAGATTCGCAATATGGTGGGGACACTGCTTAAAATCGGCAACAAGCGTATGCCAGTAGAGCAGATTGACCTCATCTTGGAGAAAAAGGACAGGCAGCTTGCAGGTCCCACTGCAGCACCAAATGGTTTGTATTTAAAGGAGATTCGTTATGAAGAATAATCGTATTTTAGCACTTTCTGGAAATGATATTTTTAGTGGTGGTGGTTTGTCAGCTGATTTGGCTACTTATACCTTGAACGGCTTGCATGGTTTTGTAGCAGTGACTTGTTTGACAGCCTTGACGGAAAAGGGCTTTGAAGTCTTTCCAACTGACGATACCATTTTTCAACATGAATTAGATAGCTTGCGTGATGTGGAGCTTGCAGGGATTAAGATTGGTCTTCTACCAACTGTCAGTGTGGCTGAGAAGGCATTGGACTTTATCAAGCAGCGTACAGGAGTGCCTGTGGTGCTGGATCCTGTCTTGGTCTGCAAGGAAACACACGACGTAGCTGTAAGTGAACTCTGTCAAGAACTGATTCGTTTTTTCCCTTATGTCAGTGTAATTACGCCTAATCTCCCAGAAGCAGAATTATTATCCGGTCAGGAAATTAAAACCTTGGAAGACATGAAAACTGCAGCGCAGAAATTGCATGATTTAGGCGCGCCAGCAGTCATTATCAAGGGAGGCAATCGCCTTAGTCAGGACAAGGCTGTAGATGTCTTTTATGACGGACAAACCTTTACAGTCCTAGAAAATCCCGTTATTCAAGGGCAAAATGCTGGTGCAGGTTGTACCTTTGCCTCTAGCATTGCCAGTCACTTGGTTAAAGGTGATGAACTTTTACCAGCAGTAGAAAGCTCTAAGGCTTTCGTTTACCGTGCCATTGCACAAGCAGATCAGTATGGAGTAAGACAATATGAAGCAAACCAAAACAACTAAAATCGCCCTTGTATCCCTCTTAACCGCCCTCTCTGTGGTTCTAGGTTATTTCTTAAAAATTCCAACACCGACAGGCATTCTAACACTCTTAGATGCAGGTGTCTTCTTTGCGGCCTTCTACTTTGGTAGTCGTGAAGGGGCTGTAGTCGGAGGACTAGCAGGTTTCTTGATTGACCTCTTATCAGGCTATCCTCAGTGGATGTTCTTTAGCTTGGTCAACCATGGCTTGCAAGGATTTTTCGCAGGATTTAAAGGCAAAACTCAGTGGTTAGGCCTTATCTTAGCAACGATTGCCATGGTAGGGGGTTACGCCTTGGGTTCTACATTGATGAATGGCTGGGCTGCAGCTCTACCAGAAATCTTACCAAATTTCATGCAAAATATGGTAGGGATGATTGTAGGATTTATTCTTAGTCAAAGTATTAAGAAGATTAAGTAAAGAATCTGGATAAAAGTCTTAAAAATCAGAAAAACGCATAGTATCAGGTGTTTGAACCTTGATAGTATGCGTTTTATTGTGGGAAGATTTTTGAAGAATTTTAATCAAAATAAAGCAGGTCTTTGCTGGTGCTTGTAAAGAGGTCGAAGCCATTCTTGGTAACAACACCGCAGTCTTCGATACGGACACCGACTTTACCAGGGATATAGATTCCTGGTTCAACAGAGAAGCACATGCCTTCTTCGATGACCATGTCGTTTCCTTCCATGATAGATGGGAATTCATGGACATCCATACCGATACCATGACCGAGACGGTGGTTGAAGTACTCACCATAACCAGCTTTTTCGATGACCTCACGGGCAGCACGGTCCACTTCATGGGCAGTCACACCTGGCTTGATAAAGTCAAGAGCAGCTTGTTGGGCTTCAAGAGTCAAGTTATAAATGTCTTTCTTGAATTGGTCAGGTTTGCCGACAGCGACTGTACGAGTCATATCTGACGCATAGCCATTGACCAGAACACCCAGGTCAAAGAGGAGAAGAGCATCATTTTCAACCTTGTTAGCTGCTGGAATACCGTGTGGATTTGCAGCATTATCACCAGTCAAGACCATGGTATCAAAACTCATTTCATAACCTTCACGCTTCATAGCAAAGTCAATTTGGGCAATAATATCTGTCTCAGTTTTATCAAGAGAAATATTATCAAAACCAACCTTAACAGCCTTGTCCGCATAGAGACCTGCAACCATCATTTTTTGCACTTCGTCAGCTGATTTGATGAGGCGCATGCGTTGGATACGAGGTGTGAGGTTTTCAAACTCAGCAGTTTCAAAGACTATTTTCAAGCCATGATATTTGGTCAAGATGAGATTATCAAACTCAACAGCGACACGTTTGAAGTCAAGTTGTGGAAGAGCATGTTTCATTTTTTGCCATGGATTTTCAGAATCCACATAGCCCACAACTGGGAAGGAAACAGTGCTAGTAGCACGCTCAACCTCAAGGGCTGGGACAAAGAGGAGGGGTTCTTGATCCGCTAGGACAAAAAGGAACATTTGGCGTTCATGGGGATCACTGTAAAAGCCAGTGAGGTAATTGATTGTGACGGGGTCAGATACGACAGCGACGTCTAGTTTTTCTGATTCAAGATATGTTACGATTTGTTGTAATTTAGACATATGCTACCTTCTTTCTACCCCTCTATTTTGGCAAAAAATGAGAGAAAATGCAAGGGAGAAGGGTAAAAGAAAAGACAAAAAGAACTCCGATAAGATAATGGAGTTCTTTGATATGTTTTTCCTTGGTTTAAGAAAAGTCAGCCTTGCTTTTGACATCACTGTATTCTTCAGCGATTTCTTGGCTGAGAATATCTTCATAGGCAGGGAGTTGGATGTCCTGACCATATTTCTTCTTGAGGGCAGTAGTGACTAGGCGATAAGCTAGATTGGCATTGCGAGAGAGGATAGGCCCATGGAAGTAGGAACCAAAGACATTCTTATAATGAACCCCTTCGCCGACCTTTTCTTCGTTATTTCCATTTCCATAGACAACCTGTCCCAGTGGTTTTTGGTCATCTGAGAGGAAGGTACGGCCCTGATGATTTTCAAAACCATAGTAGGTTTCATTGAAATCTTCATTGTGAATCTTGATGTCCCCGATAAAACGGTTATTGGTCTGGTTGAGGGTGTAGTGGCCCATGACCCCTAGTCCTTCGATGCGTTTGCCTGAAGCCTCAACATAATATTGCCCCAATAGTTGGAAACCACCGCAGATAGCGAGAACCACACCGTCGTTTTGGATGTAGTTGTCAATGCTCTCTTTTTTAGCAGGTAGGTCGTCTGCAATGATACTCTGTTCAAAGTCTTGACCACCACCGAAAAAGGCGATGTCATAGTGATTTTCGTCAAAGGCATCATGGAGAGAAACGATGTCAACCGTCACATGGGCTCCCAGTTTTTCAGCCACATACTTGAGCATGAGGATGTTTCCATTGTCCCCATAGGTATTCATGAGGTTACCGTAGAGGTGGGCAATGTTGAGCTGATAGGGGTAATTGCCATCTTTTGAGGAAAGTGAAGTATAAACCATTAGTTCATCTCCTTTCTAACAATCTGACGACTAGCCAGCAGTTCACGGAATTCAAGCATAGCAGTATAAGTTGCTAGGATATAGGCATGCTTGCAGTCTTGGTTTTCAATGCTCTTAAGAACTTGTTCCAGACTACTTGTTTCAGTGATTTTTTCAGCTGGATAGCCGGTCACTCGAAGGCGACGTGCAATTTCAGAATGGCGAACACCGCCAGCGTTGATTTCAGGAATGTCCATGTCAGTGATTTGTTCAAAATCAGCATCCCAGATCCAGCTGGTGTCAATACCGTCTGCATAGTTAGCGTTAAGGAGGACAGATAGGCTAAATGGATAAGGAACTAGTCTAATCATCTCGATAGCTTGAGTTGCACCGACTGGATTTTTAATCAAGACGAGGGTACATTCCTTGTCACCGATATGGAAGGTTTCTTGGCGTCCAAAGACTGCACGGCTCTTATCAAATCCCTGCTTGATGAGTTGGGAATCTGCGCCGAGGAAACGGGCGATAGCAACCGCAGCTAGGGCGTTGTAGATATTGTAGAGACCACCGATTTGAATACCGTATTCTTGACCGTCAATGACAAATCGTGAGCGATTGTTGGTCAACTCAACCAAGTCTGTCAAGCGATAGTCGAGATCAGGACGTTTACATCCACAGCCTTCACAGATATAGGCACCCAAGTTTGCATAGGTATTGTGTTCGTACTTAAGGATGCTGTGGCAGTCAGGACAGAGAATTCCTTCGGTATTATAGTGAGCCAGCTGGGCTGGACCTTTCTCCAAGTCAAAACCAAAATATTTTACAGGATTTGGAATAGCTGGCTTGTAGAAAAGTGGACTGTCTCCATTAAGGAGAACAGTGGCAGTAGGCACCTTACGAATAGCATCCAAAATCATCTTGTAAGTTGTGTAAATCTCACCATAGCGGTCCATCTGGTCACGGAAGATATTGGTGATGACGAAGAGACTTGGCTGGATATAGTCACAGATACGAGATAGACTGGCCTCGTCGATTTCTAGGACGGCAATATTTTTTCCAGTTTTAGATGATTTGGCAGTCAAGAAGGTCGTCGCAATTCCTGTAATCATGTTGGCACCGCTTGGGTTGGTCAGAACTTGACCATAAACCTCTTTTAAAATACCGACAGTGAGGGCAGTTGTCAAGGTTTTTCCGTTGGTTCCAGTGACCACGACAATCTCGTAGTTCTTAGCTAGGTTTTGTAAAATATCTTTATCAAATTGAAGGGCGACTTTTCCCGGGAGCGTACTTCCATGGCCAAGACGGCTTAAAACGAAGTGGGAAGAACGCCCAGCAAGAAGGCCCAAAGTAGTTTTTAAGTTCATGTTTCTATTATATCACAAAAGAGGGAAAAGACAGATTTGGTGTTTCGCAGAAACAAAAACAGCCCAAAGAGGGCTGTCAGTTAAGATGAGATTTCAACTTAAATCGCAAACAAGTCATTCAAGTTCTCAGCCAAGGTTGGGTGAGTGAAGATTTGTTTTGTGAAGTAAGTATAAGGAATCTTGTTGTCCATAGCAACAGTAATGATGTTGATGATTTCTTGAGAACCTTCTGAGAAGATGCTTGCTCCAAGAATTTCTTTTGTTTCAGTATTAACAACAGCTTTGAAAGCTCCGCGAAGGTCTCCATTTACATGGCCACGAGGCATTGCTGCAACAGGGATTTCTTTCACTGCGTATGGAAGTTTCAAATCAGCTGCTTGGCTTTCAGTCAAACCAACTTGTGAAAGTGCAGGTGTGATAAACATTGTGTTTGGAACATTGAGACGGTCTTCAAGTGTGTAGCTGCCATCTCCAGCAAGGTAGCTGTAAACAACACGGAAGTCATCAAGTGAAATGTAAGTAAATTGAAGGCCACCGTTGACATCTCCAACTGCAAAGACACCAGGAACGTTTGTTTGACAGTGTTTGTCTACTTTAATAGCGCCGCGTTCAGTTAGTTCAATATCTGTATTTTCAAGTTGAAGTGGTTCTACATTTGGTTTGCGTCCAGTTGCGTAGAGAAGGGCATCGAAACGGTAAGTTTCGTTTTCAGTTACGACAAGGACTTGGTCACCGTCGTTTTTAATTTCAGTAGTATGGATATTTTGAAGCAATTCAATACCGTCTTCTTCCATGTATTGTTTAGCAAGAGCTGCGATGGAAGGTTCTGCACGAGGAAGGAAAGTATCCAAGGCATCTAGGACTGTGACCTTGCTTCCAAGTTTGTTGTAAAGGCCAGCAAATTCAAGACCGATGTTTCCGCCACCAAGGACTCCAAGTTTTTCAGGCAATTTGTCCAAGTTTTGGATACCTGTTGAGTCAAAGACGTTTTTGCTTGTAGCAAGTCCTGGGATTGGCAAGACGTTTGAAACAGCACCAGTGTTGATGACGATTGTTTCAGCAGTCAGTTCTTTCTTTTCATCACCAGCTTGGATTTCGATGACTTTATTTGAAAGGAAGTGAGCTTCCGCATCAAAGATATCGACGCCTGTACCAGCAACAGTCGCATAGTTTTTACCGTTGAGGCGACCAGTGATAGTATTTTTGGTAGCAATGACTTCTTCAAAAGATAAGTCTTTCTCAGCAGCAACTAGCAAAGTCTTAGTTGGGATACAACCAATGTTGATACAAGTTCCACCGTACATAGCTTTGCTACGTTCAATGAGGGCAACTTTTTTGCCAGCTGAAGCCAATTTACCAGCTAGTGTTTTACCAGCTTTACCAAATCCGATAACGATTAAATCATAAGTTAACATTTAGAGTTCCTCCTATTCGCATTTCATTCTAGCACAAGAAAAAAACTTTTGCACAATTCTGCTACGGAAAAGACAGAAAAAGATAAAAACGCTTTCCAGACAAAAAACTAGTAATTTTTTGACAAGCTTGATAAACTAAAATCCTATCTATTTTTATATAAGATAGAATAAATGTTCGAAAATAGGAGGTTTTATGAAATCGAATCGTTATATTATTGCCTTTGCTGGGGTCATTTTACACTTAATGCTGGGTTCGACTTATGCTTGGAGTGTTTATCGTAACCCTATTATTGAAAAAACGGGATGGGATCAGGCTTCTGTTGCCTTTGCCTTTAGTCTAGCAATCTTTTGTTTGGGCTTATCGGCTGCATTTATGGGGCGTTTGGTGGAAAAATTTGGTCCGAGAGTCATGGGGAGTCTATCTGCTTTTCTATACGCAGGTGGAAATATCTTAACAGGATTTGCAATAGACCGTCAGGAGCTGTGGTTGTTGTATCTGGCTTACGGCATTTTAGGTGGGCTTGGTTTGGGAGCAGGCTATATTACCCCTGTGTCAACGATTATAAAATGGTTTCCTGATAAACGTGGTCTCGCAACAGGTTTAGCGATTATGGGGTTTGGTTTTGCTTCTTTATTGACTAGTCCCATAGCGCAACATCTCATCGCAGGGGTAGGGCTTGTAGAAACTTTTTATATTTTAGGTGCAAGTTACTTTATTATCATGCTCCTAGCTTCACAATTCATTAAGCGTCCAAATGAGCAAGAGCTTGCAAGTTTATCTGCTTCAGGGAAAGAAAAAACAGCCTCTTTGACGCAAGGAATGGCTGCAAATCAGGCTCTAAAAAGCAATCGGTTTTATATACTTTGGATTATTTTCTTTATCAACATAGCTTGTGGTTTAGGCTTAATTTCAGCGGCATCGCCAATGGCACAGGAGATGGCTGGCTTGTCTACAAGTCATGCAGCAGTAATGGTGGGCGTTTTAGGGATTTTCAATGGATTTGGTCGCTTGCTCTGGGCGAGTTTGTCTGACTATATCGGTCGCCCCCTAACCTTTAGTATATTACTGCTTGTTAATCTTTTCTTTTCTCTCTCACTTTGGCTCTTTACAGATTCTGTTTTATTTGTAGTCGCTATGTCTATTTTGATGACTTGTTACGGTGCTGGTTTTTCTTTGATTCCAGCTTATCTCAGTGATATTTTTGGAACCAAGGAATTGGCCGCTCTGCATGGTTATATTTTAACAGCTTGGGCAATGGCTGGTTTAGCAGGACCTATTTTATTAGCAGAGACTTATAAAATGGCTCATTCTTACACACAAACCTTATTCGTTTTTATCATTTTATATAGTATCGCCTTGGCTTTGTCTTATTATCTAGGTCGTTCCATCAAAAAGGAAAGTCAAAAACCGCTTACATGATTTTCTGTAGAAATGGGGCTATCTTTTGCTCTAGTCTTGTGTTATACTAGATAGGTTGCAAAGAAAACAGTACTTTTCTTTTGTGGAAAAGAAGCAACACGATTTTGTATCCAGTATATGAAAATACGTCATAAAAAGAAAAGTATAAACTAAGCCCTATAGGGTGGCTTCGCACCACCTTTAGAAAGAAGAATATCGTGAAATTTAATGAATTAAACTTGTCTGCTGATTTGCTAGCAGAGATTGAAAAAGCTGGTTTTGTAGAAGCCAGTCCAATCCAAGAACAAACCATTCCCTTGGCCCTTGAAGGCAAGGACGTTATCGGTCAAGCTCAGACTGGTACAGGAAAAACTGCAGCCTTTGGCTTGCCTACCCTTGAAAAAATCCGTACAGAAGAAGCGACTATCCAAGCCTTGGTCATCGCTCCAACTCGTGAACTAGCTGTCCAAAGTCAAGAAGAACTCTTCCGCTTTGGTCGTAGTAAGGGAGTGAAAGTCCGTTCAGTATATGGCGGATCAAGCATTGAAAAACAAATTAAGGCTCTTAAATCTGGTGCCCATATCGTGGTGGGAACACCTGGACGTCTTTTGGACTTGATTAAACGCAAGGCCTTGAAATTACAAGATATTGAAACTCTTATCCTTGACGAAGCCGATGAAATGCTCAACATGGGCTTCCTTGAAGATATTGAAGCCATTATCTCCCGTGTCCCTGAAAGCCGTCAAACGTTGCTTTTCTCAGCAACTATGCCAGATGCCATCAAACGTATTGGTGTTCAGTTTATGAAAGAACCTGAGCATGTGAAGATTGCTGCCAAGGAATTGACCACAGAATTGGTTGACCAGTACTATATCCGTGTTAAGGAACAAGAAAAATTTGACACCATGACTCGTCTCATGGATGTGGAACAGCCTGAGCTTGCTATCGTATTTGGTCGTACCAAGCGCCGTGTGGATGAATTGACTCGTGGTTTGAAAATTCGTGGCTTCCGTGCAGAAGGAATTCATGGCGACCTAGACCAAAACAAACGTCTTCGTGTCCTTCGTGACTTTAAAAACGGTAATCTTGATGTTTTGGTTGCGACAGACGTTGCAGCGCGTGGTTTGGATATTTCAGGTGTGACCCATGTCTACAACTACGATATTCCACAAGATCCTGAAAGTTATGTTCACCGTATCGGTCGTACAGGTCGTGCTGGTAAGTCAGGTCAATCGATTACTTTCGTTTCACCTAATGAAATGGGTTATCTACAAATTATTGAAAACTTGACCAAGAAACGTATGAAAGGTCTCAAACCTGCAAGTGCAGAAGAAGCCTTCCAAGCTAAAAAACAGGTAGCTCTCAAGAAAATCGAACGTGATTTTGCAGATGAAACCATTCGTGCCAACTTTGAGAAATTTGGCAAGGATGCCCGCAAATTGGCTGCTGAGTTTACTCCAGAAGAATTGGCAATGTATATCTTGAGTCTGACTGTTCAAGATCCAGATAGCCTTCCTGAAGTGGAGATCGCACGTGAAAAACCACTGCCATTTAAACCATCAGGTAATGGCTTCGGTGGTAAAGCTAAGGGAGGTCGTCGTGGAGATGACCGTCGTGATAATCGCCGTGGAGACAACCGTCGTGGTGGTCGTCGTGATGAGTTCAAAAAAGGAAGTCGTGGCAATGATCGTTTTGATAAGGAAAAACGTTACCGTAAGGATAATAAAAAACCACGCAATACTTCAAGTGAAAAGCAAACAGGCTTTGTGATTCGTAACAAGGGCGATAAATAAGAAAAAGCGGTTCAAAATGAATCGCTTTTTTATATAAGGAGACCGAATGTGAAAAAAGATAAATAAAATTGTTGTATTATCTTTTTATAATGTTATGATACACAAAAACAGGCAACTTGTCAATAGAAAAGGAACAATTTAGTTAAAAATATTCTTGTTTTTTCAAATTGCAATTAAATAAGCAATTTTCAGATAATTATTGAAAAAGAGACGTTTTTATGTTATAATGATAGCGATTAAATTCGAGGTGAAAAATGGCACATTTATTAGAAAAAACAAGAAAGATTACATCAATTTTGAAGCGCTCAGAGGAGCAGTTGCAGGATGAGCTTCCTTACAACGCTATTACGCGTCAGTTAGCGGATATTATTCATTGCAATGCCTGCATTATCAATAGTAAGGGACGTCTGCTTGGCTATTTTATGCGTTATAAAACAAATACAGATCGCGTAGAGCAATTCTTCCAAACTAAGATTTTCCCAGATGACTACGTTCAAGGGGCTAATATGATTTACGAAACAGAAGCAAATTTGCCTGTTGAGCATGATATGAGTATTTTCCCTGTTGAGAGTAGAGACGATTTTCCAGATGGCTTGACGACTATTGCTCCAATTCATGTATCGGGGATTCGACTTGGTTCTTTGATTATTTGGCGCAATGATAAAAAATTCGAAGATGAGGACTTGATTCTTGTTGAGATTGCCAGTACCGTTGTTGGAATTCAGCTTCTTAACTTCCAGCGTGAAGAAGATGAGAAAAATATCCGTCGCCGTACTGCTGTCACCATGGCGGTTAATACCCTTTCTTACTCCGAACTCCGTGCTGTTTCAGCAATTTTAGGAGAATTAAATGGAAATGAAGGGCAGTTAACTGCGTCTGTAATCGCAGACCGTATCGGAATTACCCGCTCTGTGATTGTCAATGCCCTTCGTAAACTTGAGTCCGCTGGGATTATTGAAAGTCGCTCGCTTGGAATGAAGGGAACCTATCTTAAGGTCTTGATTTCAGATATTTTTGAAGAAGTGAAGAAAAGAGATTACTAATGACTAAGGCTTTGATTTCGATTGACTATACGGAAGATTTTGTTGCTGATAGTGGTAAATTGACAGCAGGCGCTCCAGCTCAGGCAATTTCAGAAGCTATTAGCAAGGTGACTCGATTAGCTTTTGAACGAGGAGATTATATCTTCTTTACTATTGATGCGCACGAGGAAAATGATTGTTTCCATCCGGAAAGTAAACTATTTCCTCCTCATAATCTGATTGGGACTAGTGGACGGAATTTATACGGAGATTTGGGGACCTTTTATCAAGAGCATGGTTCAGACAGTCGTGTCTTTTGGATGGATAAACGCCATTACTCAGCTTTTTCAGGGACTGACCTGGATATCCGTTTGAGAGAGCGTCGAATTTCTACAGTTATCTTAACAGGAGTCTTGACGGATATTTGTGTCCTGCATACAGCTATCGATGCCTATAATCTAGGTTATGATATCGAGATTGTTAAACCAGCTGTTGCTTCCATCTGGCCTGAAAATCACCAATTTGCCCTAGGTCATTTCAAAAATACACTTGGAGCTAAGTTAGTAGATGAAAATCTAAATGAACTTTCTGAGTAATTTGGTTGATGAAATGAAAAATTTTGAAAAAAAGTGTTGACAAGCATCCCAAAAGTTGATATACTAGTAAAGTAATCGACGCGGGGATGGCGGAATTGGCAGACGCGCAGGACTAAGGATCCTGTGACCGCTTTAGGTCGTGAGGGTTCAAGTCCCTCTCTCCGCATAGGATAAGAGTTAGCTTAGGCTAGCTCTTTTGTATTTCTCTAAAAAATTAGAATCCAGTCAAATGTAGTGGAGAATCAGTGAAAATATGGGAAAACTAATCCTTGTTTCTGCTTTTGTATAGAAGAATAATAAAGATTATCTTCTTCAAATTCTCCGATATTCTCTAAAGTTTTGTGCAAGTTGCACAGAACTTTTTTGTTTTTTTGGTCACCTTGCCATAGAAATGTAAAGCGTTTTCATCTATAATGAAACTATCAAAAGACAAAAGGAGTTCACCTCATGGTAGAATTAAATCTTAAAAATATTTACAAAAAATATCCAAATAGCGAACACTATTCAGTTGAAGATTTCAACTTGAACATCAAAGATAAAGAATTTATCGTTTTCGTAGGTCCTTCAGGATGTGGTAAATCAACTACACTCCGTATGATTGCTGGTCTTGAAGACATCACAGAAGGTACTGCATCTATCGATGGCGTGGTTGTCAACGACGTAGCTCCAAAAGACCGCGACATCGCCATGGTATTCCAAAACTACGCTCTTTACCCACATATGACTGTATACGATAACATGGCTTTCGGTTTGAAATTGCGTAAATACAGCAAAGAAGACATCGACAAACGTGTGCAAGAAGCAGCTGAAATTCTTGGATTGAAAGAATTTTTGGAACGTAAACCAGCTGACCTTTCAGGTGGTCAACGTCAACGTGTTGCCATGGGGCGTGCTATCGTCCGTGATGCAAAAGTATTCTTGATGGACGAACCTTTGTCAAACTTGGATGCTAAACTTCGTGTATCAATGCGTGCTGAAATTGCGAAAATCCACCGTCGTATCGGAGCTACAACTATCTACGTAACTCACGACCAAACAGAAGCGATGACACTTGCAGACCGTATCGTTATCATGTCAGCAACTAAGAACCCTGCTGGTACAGGTACTATCGGACGTGTTGAGCAAATCGGTACTCCTCAAGAAGTTTACAAAAACCCAGTTAACAAATTCGTTGCAGGATTCATCGGAAGCCCAGCTATGAACTTCATCAACGTGAAATTGGTTGGAAGCGAAATTATTTCAGACGGTTTCCGTTTGAAAGTTCCAGAAGGAGCATTGAAAGTTCTTCGCGAAAAAGGCTACGAAGGTAAAGAGTTGATTTTCGGTATTCGTCCAGAAGATGTGAATGCAGAACCTGCTTTCCTTGAAACATTCCCAGACTGTGTTGTAAAAGCGACTATCTCTGTATCAGAACTGCTTGGTTCAGAATCTCACCTATACTGCCAAGTTGGTAAAGACGAGTTTGTTGCCAAAGTCGATGCTCGTGACTACTTGCAGACAGGCGCAACAGTTGAGCTTGGATTTGACTTGAACAAAGCACACTTCTTTGATGTAGAAACTGAAAAAACAGTCTATTAAAATAAATAAAATTCAAAGCACTACAAGAAAAGATATCTCTTTATCAATTGTAGTGGAGAGATATCAGTTAATCTAGGGAGAGAAACAAAATGCTTCTCTCCTTTTTGTTAGGGAAGTCATATTATGCATCTATCTTGTGATACTCCTTGAATAAAAATGATCATCTTATTTGGCTTATAGGGTGACTAGCAAAAGAAGGAAAATCAAATAGAGAAATTGCCTCTCTACTTGGAAAAGCTCCTCAAACCATCCATACTGAAATCAAACGTGGGACAGTCTTACAATGTGTTGGAAAAGGGCGCTTTAAAGAGGCTTATTCTGCCGACTATGCTCAACAGTCTTATGAAAATAATCGCAAGCGCTCGGTCAAGAAATCAAGCTTGACTAAGAAACTAAAGGAAAAGATTCTCCACTATCATAACCAAAAATTTTCGCCTGAAATGATGGTGATGGCTAAAGGGGTTAACGTGGGGATTTCAACCATTTACTATTGGATTCATCATGGAAAATTGGGGTTAAGCAAACAGGATCTGCTTTATCCTAGAAAAGGAAAATATGTTAAGAAACAAGCTAGCATCAACTTTAAACCTGCTGGTCAATCCATCTAACAGCGTCCTGAAGCTATCAATCTTTGCTTGGAGAATGGGCATTATGAGATTGATACGGTTCTACTTACAAGAGCGAAAAACTACTGTTTGCTTGTCTTGACGGACCGAAAGAGTAGACATCAGATCATCCGATTGATTCCAAATAAAAGTGCTGAGGCGCTCAATCAGGCTTTAAAACTCATCTTAAAACAACATCAAATTCTTTCCATCACGGCAGATAATGGTACAGAATTTAACCACTTGTCTGATGTATTTTCTGAGGAGCACATCTATTATGCGCACCCCTATGCCCCTTGGGAAAGGGGAACTAATGAGAATCACAACAGGCTCATTCGTAGATGGTTACCTAAAGGAACTAAGAAAACGACTCCTAAAGAAGTCGCATTCATCGAAAATTGGATTAACAACTGTCCTAAAAAATGCTTGAACTACAAGTCACCCAGAGAAGACTTCTTACTGGCTAACTTGAACTTGAAATTTGGCATAGATTTTTGTTTTCAAAATTTATGATATCGCTATTTTCGCTAAAAAAGGACACAGCGTAAATGATCTACTTGACTTGACAATTCACGAGAAAAAGATGATAATCTAATGGAAGATATTTTAGACAAATTTTATGTAGAGGTTGAGGTGTAAGTTTTGAACAGTGATAACATAGGAGAATTTTGTGGAAGTGTTTTGCTTTCAGAGGATTGGTGGGATAAGGATAAACTGATAAAAGACCTTAGAGATGAGTGGAGTATTGAAATCTCAAATGAAGATTTAACAGATGAAGCTGACGATGTAATCTTTACAGATATCAATGGATATCGTGTGGTTATCAGTAAATTCTCGAATCCCGTTCCAAACGAAGAGGCGGAAATCAATGCTTCCAATAATTATATGTGGAGAGAAGCAGTAGAGGTTACCAAAAACCATAAGGCACATATTGTCGTTGCTGTTTTAGGTGATGGAGAAGATATAAAAGAAAGAGGACTTATTTATACTGAGATTATGGCAGCTTGCAGCATGCAGGGAAATGCCATAGGCGTATTTACAAGCGGAGTGGTCTTTGAACCAAATTCTTATATTGACTGCGCTCAAATGATTAAAGAACAGGAATTACCTATTTTTAACTGGATATGGTTTGGTCTTTATCAAACTGACAAGGGAATATCCGCATACACTTATGGAATGGACGTATTTGGAAAGTATGAACTTGAGATAATAGATGCAGATGAAAATCCGGGGGATCTAATAAAATTTATATCTTCAATCGTATCGTACATACTCCTTGAGGATGTAGATTTGCAGGATGGTGAGACCTTAGGTTTTTCAGAAAAAGACAAGCATAAAATTACATTAAGCAAAGGTATTGCTCTTCCGGAGCAAGATACATTGAAAATTGCTTATGAAGCTGAAACGAAGAAATCTTGGTAGAGGAAATAGAGTGAAGTGACCCCAAAAGTTAGATTTTTTATATCTAACTTTTAGGGTGCAGTATAAAAGGCTGGGGCAACCTAGTCTTTTTTGTTGGAAAGAATGTTATGTTAGAAAATGATTCAAATACTGTTTTCTCTTTCTTCTTTACTAGAAAATATGGTATAATAGAGAGTAAAAACTTTGAAAGAAAGAAAAATATGAATTTAAAAGATTACATTGCAACAATTGAAAATTATCCTAAGGAAGGCATCACCTTCCGTGATATCAGTCCTTTGATGGCTGATGGGAATGCTTATAGCTATGCTGTTCGTGAAATCGTTCAATATGCTACTGACAAGAAAATTGATATGATCGTGGGACCTGAAGCTCGTGGTTTTATCGTGGGCTGTCCAGTTGCTTTTGAGTTGGGAATTGGTTTTGCGCCCGTTCGTAAGCCAGGAAAATTGCCACGCGAAGTTATTTCTGCTGACTATGAAAAAGAGTACGGTGTTGATACCTTGACTATGCACGCGGATGCCATCAAGCCAGGTCAACGTGTTCTTATCGTAGATGATCTCTTGGCAACAGGTGGAACTGTTAAGGCAACCATCGAGATGATTGAAAAACTTGGTGGTGTTGTAGCAGGTTGTGCCTTTCTTGTTGAATTGGATGAATTGAACGGCCGTGAAAAAATCGGTGACTACGATTACAAAGTTCTTATGCATTATTAATGAAAAACAGTCCCTAGGGCTGTTTTCTCTACATTAGGATATAAAAATAGACTATAACTAGTTAGAGAAAAACTATAATTGAAAACTATATCTTCTTACAGTATAATAAAAGGAACAAGTGTTTGCATTTTAACTCTAAACACAAGCAATTATTCCTGAAAGAATACAGTTAGGAGAGGGTTATGCCGATTCGAATTGATAAAAAATTGCCAGCTGTTGAGATTTTACGGACAGAGAATATCTTTGTCATGGATGATCAGCGTGCGGCCCACCAAGATATCCGTCCCTTGAAGATTTTAATTTTAAATCTCATGCCACAGAAAATGGTCACAGAAACCCAGTTGTTACGTCATTTGGCCAATACACCTCTACAACTGGATATTGATTTTCTCTATATGGAAAGTCATCGATCTAAAACAACTCGTTCAGAGCACATGGAGACCTTTTATAAAACCTTTCCTGAAGTCAAGGATGAGTATTTTGATGGGATGATTATCACGGGTGCTCCAGTTGAGCATTTACCATTTGAGGAAGTGGATTATTGGGAAGAATTTAGCCAGGTGCTTGAGTGGTCCAAGACCCATGTCTATTCGACCCTTCATATCTGTTGGGGTGCTCAGGCTGGGCTTTATCTGCGCTATGGAGTGGAAAAATACCAGATGAACAGTAAGTTATCGGGTATCTATCCTCAGGACACCTTAAAGGAAGGTCATCTTCTTTTTAGAGGCTTTGACGATAGCTACGTAGCTCCTCATTCTCGGCATACGGAGATTTCTAAGGAAGAGATTCTGAATAAGACCAATCTCGAGATTTTATCAGAGGGACCTCAGGTTGGGGTTTCGATTTTGGCCAGTCGTGATTTGCGAGAAATTTATAGTTTTGGGCATTTGGAATATGACCGTGATACCTTGGCAAAAGAGTATTTCAGAGATTGTGATGCAGGTTTAGATCCTCATATTCCAGAAAATTATTTTAAGGATGATGATGTTAATCAGACGCCTTGTCTTTGTTGGTCTTCATCGGCAGCCCTCTTTTTCAGTAACTGGGTGAACTATGCGGTCTATCAGGAAACTCCTTTTGACTGGAGAAAAATAGAAGATGATGCATCTGCATTTGGGTATTTATAAGAGGAATTATGACATATTTAGACGCTTTTAAATCAGGGAACTTGGTTTTACCGAGTGCCCTGCTCTTGCATTTTAAGGAACTCTTTCCTTCCAGCGACGATTTTCTGGTCTGGCAATTTTTCTATTTGCAAAATACGACAGGTTTGAAAGAAATGTCGCCAAGCCAGATTGCTGAAAGGATAGGCAAGGAAATTTCGGATGTCAACCAGTCCATTTCTAATCTGACGGAGAGGGGACTACTTCAGTATCGAACCATTGAATTGAATGGTGAAATCGAATTGCTTTTTGATGCTAGTTTGGCTTTGGAACGTTTGGATGACTTGCTTGGAGTCGCTCATTCAAGTTCAGACAAGTTGACACCTCAAAATCAGCTCAAGGATTTGGTAGAAACCTTCCAGCAGGAATTGGGACGTTTGTTGACACCTTTTGAGATTGAAGATTTGACTAAGACACTAAAGGAAGATGGAACCAGTGCTGACTTGATTAAGGAGGCTCTTCGTGAAGCTGTTTTGAATGGAAAGGCAAACTGGAAGTACATTCAGGCGATTTTGAGAAATTGGCGCCATGAAGGCATCAAAAGTGTGGCCCAAATAGAGGCCAAGCGGGCGGAAAGAGAAGCCAGCAATCCTCAGTTGACACAGGTATCGGCAGATTTTAGAAATGCCATGGATCTCTGGAAGGATTAATCCATGCAAGCAGGCTTGAAATCCGAGTAAGATTTGCAAGCTGTGTCTAATTGTGATAAAATAAATAGAAAATAAATTGAAAAAAGAGGTATGTGAAATGTCACGTAAACCATTTATCGCTGGTAACTGGAAAATGAACAAAAATCCAGAAGAAGCTAAAGCATTTGTTGAAGCAGTTGCATCAAAACTTCCTTCATCAGATCTTGTTGAAGCAGGTATCGCTGCTCCAGCTCTTGATTTGACAACTGTTCTTGCTGCTGCTAAAGGTTCAAACCTTAAAGTTGCTGCTCAAAACTGCTACTTTGAAAATGCAGGTGCCTTCACTGGTGAAACAAGCCCACAAGTTTTGAAAGAAATCGGTACTGACTACGTTGTTATCGGTCACTCAGAACGCCGTGACTACTTCCATGAAACTGACGAAGATATCAACAAAAAAGCAAAAGCAATCTTTGCAAACGGTATGCTTCCAATCATCTGTTGTGGTGAGTCACTTGAAACTTACGAAGCTGGTAAAGCTGCTGAATTCGTAGGTGCTCAAGTATCTGCTGCGCTGGCTGGATTGACTGCTGAACAAGTTGCTGCATCAGTTATCGCTTATGAGCCAATCTGGGCTATCGGTACTGGTAAATCAGCTTCACAAGATGATGCACAAAAAATGTGTAAAGTTGTTCGTGACGTTGTAGCTGCTGACTTCGGTCAAGAAGTTGCGGACAAAGTTCGTGTTCAATACGGTGGTTCTGTTAAACCTGAGAACGTTGCTTCATACATGGCTTGTCCAGACGTTGACGGTGCCCTTGTAGGTGGTGCGTCACTTGAAGCTGAAAGCTTCTTGGCTTTGCTTGACTTTGTAAAATAATCAGTAAGTAGCAAAAGCTAGGTGGAACAGCATTCAGATGTCTGTTCCATTTTTTATAGGAGAGGAAAGATTGAAAACAAAAATTGTATGTATAGGGCTAGCAAGTCTTTGCTTACTTGGCGCAAGAGTTTCAGGAATTGCGGCAGATGAAATAAGTGGAAGCACAGTTTCAGAAAAATCTAGTCTATCAACAGGGACTTCATCAACTAGTAGCAATGAACAGAGAAACAGTGTCTCTGCCCACTGGGATGGGGATTATTATGTAAAGGCTGATGGTTCTAAAGCTCAAAGTGAATGGATTTTTGATAATAACTACAAAGCTTGGTTTTATCTCAAATCAGACGGTCGTTATGCTCAAAATGAGTGGCGGGGCAGCTATTACCTAAAATCAGGTGGTTATATGGCCCAAAACGAGTGGCTTTATGATAATAATTACAAGAGTTGGTTTTATCTCAAGTCAGATGGGGCTTATGCTCATCAAGAATGGCAATTGATTGGAAATAAGTGGTACTACTTCAAGAAGTGGGGTTACATGGCTAAAAGCCAATGGCAAGGAAGTTATTTCTTGAATGGTCAAGGAGCTATGATGCAAAATGAATGGCTCTATGATCCGGCTTATTCTGCTTATTTTTATCTCAAATCAGATGGTACTTATGCCAACCAAGAGTGGCAAAAAGTGGGCGGCAAATGGTACTATTTCAAGAAGTGGGGCTATATGGCTCGGAATGAGTGGCAAGGTAACTACTATTTGACTGGAAGTGGTGCCATGGCGACTGATGAAGTGATTATGGATGGTGCTCGCTATATCTTTGCGGCCTCTGGTGAGCTCAAAGAAAAGAAAGATTTGAATGTCGGCTGGGTTCACAGAGATGGTAAACGCTATTTCTTTAATAATAGAGAAGAGCAAGTTGGAACCGAACATGCTAAGAAAGTCATTGATATTAGTGAGCACAATGGTCGTATCAATGATTGGAAAAAGGTTATTGATGAAAATGAAGTAGATGGTGTCATTGTTCGTCTAGGTTATAGCGGTAAAGAAGACAAGGAATTGGCGCATAACATTAAGGAGCTAAACCGTCTGGGAATTCCTTATGGTGTTTATCTCTATACTTATGCTGAAAATGAGACTGATGCTGAGAATGACGCTGAACAGACCATTGAACTTCTGAAGAAATACAATATGAACCTGTCTTATCCTATCTACTATGATGTTGAGAACTGGGAGTATGTGAATAAAAGTAAGCGTGCTCCGAGTGATACAGGTACTTGGGTTAAGATTATTAACAAGTACATGGAGACGATGAAGCAGGCGGGTTATCAAAATGTGTATGTCTATAGCTATCGTAGTTTATTACAGACGCGTTTAAAACACCCAGATATTTTAAAACATGTAAACTGGGTAGCGGCCTATACCAATGCTTTAGAATGGGAAAATCCTCATTATTCAGGAGAAAAAGGTTGGCAATATACCTCTTCTGAATACATGAAAGGAATCCAAGGGCGTGTGGATGTCAGCGTTTGGTATTAATCTCTGATTAGAAAGAGGGATGTGATAGTAGCACCCTCTTTTTCTTTGTTTTATGGTAGTTCATCCTTGAGTAAATCCAAGAACTTGCTCGGAAATGAATCTTATACTCAATGAAAATCAAAGAGCAAACTAGGAAACTAGCCGCAGGCTGCTCAAAACACTGTTTTGAGGTTGTAGATAAGACTGATGAAGTCAGTAACCATATCTACGGCAAGGCGACGTTGACGTGGTTTGAAGAGTATTATGAAGAGTATTATATAGTATATTGAATATAGACCAGAACATTGCGGTTGCTAAAACATTTTTAGAAATTCATTTACCTTTCCTAATCGACTTGGTTCCATCTTATTTCAATCTATTATAGTCTTGGGGAATTTCTTCAAACCACATCAGCTTGGTCAGTTCTACCTGCGACCTCAAAACTTGTGCTTTGGTTAAGCTGGGTTTGGCTTCCTAGTTTGCTGATGGATTTCCATGGACTATAAGCATCCAGACCTCTTTTTCGTCTTCTAAAAAATTCTTAAATTATCAGTCTATTGCAACTTTTCTCATGTGGGTCATTTGGCTTGCTATTGTCTTTCCTTAGTAGTATACTAAGGTAGTAATCATTAAGAAGTGGTTACATAAAAATAATGAATGAGGTAAAATAAAATGGTAGAATTGAAAAAAGAAGCAGTAAAAGATGTCGCAACATTAACAAAAGCAGCACCAGTAGCATTGGCAAAAACAAAGGAAGTCTTGAACCAAGCTGTTGCTGATTTGTACGTAGCTCACGTTGCTTTGCACCAAGTGCACTGGTATATGCGTGGTCGTGGTTTCCTTGTATGGCATCCAAAAATGGATGAGTATATGGAAGCTCTTGACGGTCAATTGGATGAAATCAGCGAACGCTTGATCACACTTGGTGGAAGCCCATTCTCTACATTGACAGAATTCCTTCAAAACAGTGAAATCGAAGAAGAAGCTGGTGAATACCGCAATGTTGAAGAAAGCTTGGAACGTGTTCTTGCTATCTACCGTTACTTGTCAGAACTTTTCCAAAAAGGTTTGGATGTTACTGATGAAGAGGGTGACGATGTGACAAACGGTATCTTTGCAGATGCTAAAACTGAAACGGATAAAACAATCTGGATGCTTGCAGCAGAACTTGGACAAGCACCTGGTTTGTAAGAAACAAGGAAACATAGATAAATCTGTAGGAAATTTCTTACAGATTTTTTCTATTTTGTAAGCTATTCCAAACCAGTCTTTTTTTGAGTTTTTTGATAAAATAGTACTATCAGTGAAAAGGATGGAAGCATGACTAAGAAAATCGTAGCTATTTGGGCCCAGGATGAAGAGGGTGTGATTGGTAAGGACAATCGTCTGCCTTGGCATTTGCCAGCAGAACTGCAACATTTCAAGGAAACAACTCTGAATCATGCTATCTTGATGGGGCGCGTGACCTTTGATGGGATGGGGCGTCGCTTGCTTCCAAAACGGGAGACCTTGATTTTGACACGTAACCTAGAAGAAAAGATAGATGGAGTTGCTACTTTTTATGATGTTCAGTCTGTCTTGGACTGGTATCAGGCTCAAGATAAGAATCTTTATATTTTAGGTGGAAAGCAAATTTTTCAAGCTTTTGAACCCTACCTTGACGAAGTGATTGTGACTCACATTCATGCTCGGGTGGAAGGAGATACCTATTTCCCTGAAGAATTTGACTTGTCTCTTTTTGAGACAGTTTCAAGCAAATTCTATAGCAAAGATGAGAAAAATCCTTATGATTTTACCATCCAATACCGCAAGAGAAAGGAAGTCTAATGGAACGTAGTATATTTGGTTTTTTCACAGCCATGCTGTGTTTGGTCTGCTTGCTTGCAGGAGCACAGGCTTTTCGTAAAAAGCGTTATGGACTTTCTGTCCTGCTCTGGTTAAATGCCTTTACCAATTTGGTTAATAGTATTCATGCTTTTTACATGACCTTATTTTAGATAGAATGACAGTATAGAATAGAACGGAAGGAAATCATGCCTACAAATAGGAATAATGATATGATGGTTTATTGCTCATTTTGTGGCAAAAGTCAAGAAGAAGTACAAAAAATAATCGCAGGCAACAACGCCTTTATCTGTAATGAATGTGTGGAGTTGGCTCAGGAAATCATTCGGGAGGAGTTGGCTGAGGAAGTCTTGGCAGACTTGTCTGAAGTACCAAAACCAATCGAACTCCTCCATATCTTGAACCACTATGTAATTGGTCAAGATCGTGCCAAGCGTGCCTTGGCAGTGGCGGTTTACAACCACTACAAACGCATCAATTTCCACGATACGCGTGAAGAGTCAGAAGATGTGGATTTGCAGAAGTCAAACATCTTGATGATTGGCCCAACTGGTTCAGGGAAAACTTTCCTTGCCCAGACCTTGGCTAAGAGCTTGAATGTGCCTTTTGCAATCGCAGATGCGACAGCTCTTACTGAGGCTGGTTATGTAGGTGAGGATGTGGAAAATATCCTCCTCAAACTCCTGCAAGCTGCTGACTTTAACATTGAACGTGCAGAGCGTGGCATTATCTATGTGGATGAAATTGACAAGATTGCCAAGAAGAGTGAGAACGTATCTATCACACGTGATGTTTCTGGTGAAGGTGTGCAACAAGCCCTTCTCAAGATTATCGAGGGAACTGTTGCTAGCGTGCCGCCTCAAGGCGGACGGAAACATCCGCAACAAGAGATGATTCAAGTAGATACAAAAAACATCCTCTTCATCGTGGGTGGTGCCTTTGATGGTATTGAAGAAATTGTCAAACAACGTCTTGGAGAAAAAGTCATCGGATTTGGTCAAAACAATAAAGCGATTGATGAAAATAGCTCTTACATGCAAGAAATCATCGCAGAAGATATTCAAAAATTCGGGATTATTCCTGAGTTGATTGGACGCTTGCCTGTTTTTGCAGCTCTTGAGCAATTGACGGTTGATGATTTGGTTCGCATCTTGAAAGAGCCAAGAAATGCCTTGGTCAAACAATACCAAACCTTGCTTTCTTATGATGATGTTGAGTTGGAATTTGATGATGAAGCCCTTCAAGAGATTGCTAATAAAGCCATCGAACGGAAGACAGGGGCGCGTGGTCTTCGCTCCATCATCGAAGAAACCATGCTAGATGTCATGTTTGAAGTACCGAGTCAGGAAAATGTGAAATTGGTCCGCATCACTAAAGAAGCTGTCGATGGAACGGACAAACCAATCCTAGAAACAGCCTAGAGGTGACTATGGAACTGAATACACACAATGCAGAAATCTTGCTCAGTGCGGCGAATAAATCCCACTTCCCACAGGATGACCTGCCAGAGATTGCCCTAGCAGGGCGTTCAAATGTTGGGAAGTCTAGTTTTATCAACACCATGCTGAACCGTAAGAATCTGGCTCGTACGTCAGGGAAACCTGGGAAAACCCAGCTTCTCAACTTCTTTAATATTGACGACAAGATGCGCTTTGTGGATGTACCTGGTTATGGTTATGCCCGTGTTTCCAAAAAGGAACGTGAAAAGTGGGGACGCATGATTGAGGAGTATCTGACAACTCGAGAAAATCTCCGTGCGGTAGTCAGTTTAGTTGACCTTCGTCATGACCCGTCAGCAGATGATGTACAGATGTACGAATTTCTCAAGTATTATGAGATTCCGGTCATCATCGTTGCGACCAAGGCGGACAAGATTCCTCGTGGTAAATGGAACAAGCACGAATCAGCAATCAAAAAGAAATTAAACTTTGACCCAAGTGACGACTTTATCCTCTTTTCATCTGTCAGCAAGGCAGGGATGGATGAGGCTTGGGATGCAATCTTAGAAAAATTGTGAGGAAAAGAAAATGGCAAAAATAATTCATACAGACAAAGCTCCAAAGGCTATCGGACCCTATGTTCAAGGAAAAATCGTTGGCAACCTTTTGTTTGCTAGCGGTCAAGTTCCTCTCTCTCCTGAAACTGGAGAAATCGTTGGAGAAACGATTCAAGAACAGACAGAACAAGTCTTGAAAAACATCGGTGCTATTTTGGCAGAGGCAGGAACTGACTTTGACCATGTTGTCAAAACAACGTGTTTCTTGAGCGATATGAACGACTTTGTTCCTTTTAACGAGGTTTACCAAACGGCCTTTAAAGAGGAATTTCCAGCTCGTTCAGCAGTAGAGGTAGCTCGTCTTCCTCGTGATGTAAAAGTCGAAATTGAAGTCATCGCAGAGATTGGATAAGCTAGTTGAAGTTTGGTGTTGCCAAACTTCTTTTGATATAAGGAGAAAAAGATGACAAAGAAACAACTTCACTTGGTGATTGTGACAGGAATGAGTGGTGCAGGGAAAACAGTTGCCATTCAGTCCTTCGAAGATTTGGGTTATTTTACTATTGATAATATGCCGCCAGCTCTCTTGCCTAAGTTTTTGCAGTTGGTGGAAACAAAGGAAGACGACCATAAGTTGGCCTTGGTAGTAGATATGCGTAGCCGTTCTTTCTTCTCAGAGATTCAAGCTGTTTTGGATGAGTTGGAAAACAAGGAAGAACTGGACTTTAAAATTCTCTTTTTGGATGCAGCTGATAAGGAATTGGTCGCTCGTTACAAGGAAACCAGACGGAGTCACCCACTAGCTGCAGATGGACGGATTTTGGATGGCATCAAGCTGGAACGTGAACTCTTGGCGCCTTTGAAAAATATGAGCCAAAATGTGGTGGATACAACTGAACTTACTCCTCGTGAACTGCGTAAAACCATTGCAGAGCAGTTTTCAGACCAAGAACAAGCCCAGTCTTTCCGTATCGAACTCATGTCTTTTGGCTTTAAATATGGAATCCCGATTGATGCGGATTTGGTCTTTGATGTCCGTTTCTTGCCAAATCCTTACTACCTTCCAGAACTGAGAAACCAAACTGGTGTGGATGAACCAGTTTATGACTATGTCATGAATCATCCTGAGTCAGAAGATTTTTATCAACATTTGTTGGCCTTGATTGAGCCGATTTTGCCAAGTTACCAAAAGGAAGGGAAGTCTGTTTTGACCATTGCCATGGGTTGTACGGGTGGACAACACCGTAGCGTGGCCTTTGCTAAACGCTTGGCGCAGGACTTATCCAAGAATTGGCCTGTTAATGAAGGGCATCGCGACAAAGATCGAAGAAAGGAAACGGTAAACCGTTCATGAGAAAACCAAAGATAACGGTGATTGGTGGAGGGACTGGGATCCCCGTCATTCTAAAAAGTCTGCGGGAAAAAGATGTGGAAATCGCTGCTATCGTAACGGTGGCGGATGACGGTGGTTCATCAGGTGAACTCCGAAAAAATATGCAACAATTGACACCGCCAGGTGATCTTCGTAATGTCCTTGTGGCCATGTCAGATATGCCTAAGTTTTATGAGAAGGTCTTTCAGTATCGTTTTTCTGAGAATGCGGGAGCCTTTGCGGGCCATCCATTGGGCAATCTCATCATTGCTGGCATGTCAGAAATGCAGGGTTCGACCTATAATGCCATGCAGTTGCTGAGCAAATTTTTCCATACCACTGGAAAGATTTATCCTTCCAGTGACCATCCTTTGACCCTGCACGCAGTCTTTCAGGATGGGACAGAAGTGGCTGGAGAGAGCCATATTGCAGACCATCCAGGCATGATTGACCATGTTTATGTGACCAATACCCTCAACGATGATACGCCTCTGGCCAGTCGTCGAGTGGTACAGACCATTCTTGAAAGTGACATGATTGTCCTCGGACCTGGTTCTCTCTTTACCTCGATTTTGCCCAATATCGTGATTAAGGAAATCGGGCAGGCGCTTTTGAAAACCAAGGCAGAAATCGCCTATGTTTGTAATATCATGACCCAACGTGGGGAGACAGAACACTTTACAGATAGTGATCACGTGGAAGTCTTGCATCGTCACCTTGGTCGACCTTTTATCGATACCGTCTTGGTGAATATCGAAAAAGTGCCTCAAGAATACATGAATTCCAATCGTTTTGATGAATATTTGGTGCAGGTGGAACATGATTTTGCTGGTCTTTGTAAGCAAGTTCCGCGTGTGATTTCATCCAACTTCCTCCGTCTGGAAAATGGAGGCGCCTTCCACGATGGGGATTTGATTGTGGACGAATTGATGCGGATTATACAGGTGAGAAAATGAGTTTCACAGTAGCAGTAAAAGAAGAAATCCTAGGTCAACACCATCTAAGCAGGCATGAATTATCTGCCATTATCAAGATGTCTGGCAGTATCGGCCTCTCGACTTCGGGTTTGACCTTGTCAGTCGTGACAGAAAATGCCAAGCTGGCTCGGCACCTCTATGAGTCCTTTCTCCATTTCTACGAAATCAAATCGGAAATTCGTCACCACCAGAGGAGCAATCTTCGCAAGAATCGGGTCTATACCGTTTTTACAGATGAAAAGGTGCAGGACTTATTGAGTGATTTGCACTTGGCAGACTCCTTTTTTGGTCTGGAAACAGGTATTGACGAGGAGATTTTATCAGACGAGGAAGCAGGTCGTGCTTATCTTTGTGGCGCTTTCTTGGCAAATGGAAGCATCCGTGACCCTGAGTCAGGCAAGTACCAGTTGGAAATCAGTTCTGTTTATCTGGACCATGCGCAAGGGCTTGCCTCCCTTCTCCAGCAGTTTTTACTGGATGCCAAGGTGCTTGAGCGCAAGAAGGGAGCTGTGACCTATCTCCAGCGTGCCGAAGATATTATGGACTTCTTGATAGTCATCGGAGCCATGAAGGCGCGTGATGATTTTGAGAGAGTAAAGATTTTGCGGGAAACTCGTAATGACCTCAATCGGGCCAATAATGCCGAGACAGCAAATATCGCTCGGACAGTTTCTGCCAGCATGAAGACTATCAACAATATCAGCAAAATCAAAGATATTATGGGCTTAGAAAATCTGCCAGTAGATTTGCAGGAAGTAGCGCAGTTGCGGATTCAGCACCCAGACTACTCTATCCAGCAGTTAGCAGATAGCCTCAGTAATCCCCTTACAAAAAGTGGTGTCAACCATAGACTTAGAAAGATAAACAAGATAGCCGATGAACTATAAAACCACGAATCGCATTGGACTCGTGGTTCTCTTTTATAAACTGGTTGAGTGTTTTGGCTGCACTTTTTGCTCAGGGTCGATGTAGTTGATAGCATTGTTTACAGCAGTAGGTGCTTCCCCTAGACCTGTTGCAATCAGATCAATTTTTCCGTCATAGTAGCAACAGTCACCGATAGCATAGATACCTGCTTTGCTGGATTCCTGTTTGCTGTTGACGATAATCTTGTGACGGTTGAGGTCCAGACCCCAGTTTTTAAGGTTCCCGACAGAAGATTTGAAACCATAGTTGACAAAGAGGTGGTCTAGGTCAATCGTTTCTGTTTCATCAGATTTGACTTTTGTGATTTCAAGTTTATCGAGCGTTTTTCCATCTCCAAGGAGTTGGCTAGGGATGAATGGTGTTTTAATACTTACAGATGATTCTTGCAGGGCTTGGACACTGTGTTCCAAGGCGCGGAAATTATCTCTGCGGTGAACGAGGGTAGTTGGCGCAATTTTTTCAAAAGCCAAAGCCCAATCCACAGCTGAGTCCCCACCACCAAGAATCGTCACTTTCTTACCAGCGTATTGCTGGATGTTGGAAACGTGGTAGTGGATATTTTCATAGCCCTCAACGCCTTCTAGTTCCAGCGGACGTGGTTTAAAGGCACCACCCCCCATAGCAATGATAACAGTTTTAGACAGGTGACTTCCTTTAGAAGTTGTGATGACAAAGCCTTCTTCTTGTTTTTCAATCTCAAGCACCGTTTCATTGAGATGAATAGGGGTATCAAAGCTGTTTAGTTGTTCAATCAAGCGGTTAGTCAACTCTTCTCCAGTCAGATTTGGGAAGCCTGGGACGTCTAGGATTTCCTTTTCAGGGTAGAGAATAGCAGGTTGTCCACCTAGTTGGGGAAGAGAGTCGATGATTTGGACCTTGGCTTGGCGTAGGTGGGCATAAAAGGCTGCAAAAAGCCCGACAGGACCACCACCTACAATGGTAATATCATAGAGTTGAGACATAGTTTCTCCTTTGTTTTTTCTAGTCAGTTTATTGTATCATATTTTTGCTCAATGTAAAATGGACTAGGATAGGGAAAAAAATGCCAGAAAATGGTATAATAGGACGAAAGTGTTTTGATAGGGAGGATATCAGGGATGAATTTTCAACAATTATCCAATCTGCAATATTGGACCAGTTTGTTTGCAAGTCCATGGACGATAGCTATCAATCTGATTGATATTTTGATTGTTGCTTATATTTTATATCATTTTACAAAAGCTATTGCAGGAACCAAGATTATGATTTTGGTACGTGGAGTTTTGGTGTTTATTTTAGCTCAAATCCTTGCAAATATGATTGGCTTGACTACGATTTCTTGGTTAATCAATCAAATTATTACTTATGGGGTTATTGCGGCGGTTGTTATCTTCTCTCCAGAGATTCGGACTGGTTTGGAACGTTTGGGAAGAGCGACAGATTTCTTTTCCAATGCCCCTATTAGTGCTGAGGAACAGATGATTCGTGCCTTTGTTAAGTCTGTTGAATACATGAGTCCTCGTAAAATCGGGGCCTTGGTTGCTATTCAGCGTGTACGTACCTTGCAGGAGTATATTTCGACAGGAATTCCCTTAGATGCAAAGATTTCTGCAGAACTTCTCATTAACATTTTTATTCCCAACACTCCCCTACATGATGGTGCGGTGATTATCAGAGAAGAACGTATCGCTGTGACGTCTGCCTATCTGCCCTTGACAGAAAGCACAGGGATTTCCAAGGAATTTGGGACCAGACACCGGGCGGCTATTGGTTTATCAGAAGTCTCAGATGCCTTGACTTTTGTCGTATCAGAGGAAACGGGAGGAATTTCGATAACCTATAATGGAAGCTTTAAGCACAACCTAACACTTGATGAATTTGAAACAGAATTACGTGAAATCTTACTTCCAAAAGAGGAAGCAGGTCTTAGTTTTAAAGAACGATTGCTAGGAGGATGGAAACATGAGAAAAAATAGTTTATATATCATATCCTCACTCTTTTTTGCTTGTGTCTTATTCGTCTATGCTACGGCGACGAATTTTCAAAACAGTACCAGTGCTAGGCAGGTAAAAACGGAAACCTATACGAATACAGTAACAAATGTCCCTATTGACATACGCTATAATAGTGATGAGTATTTTATTAGCGGTTTTGCTTCAGAAGTATCAGTGGTCTTGACTGGTGCAAATCGCCTATCGCTAGCTAGTGAAATGCAAGAAAGTACACGTAAATTCAAGGTTACTGCTGACCTAACAGATGCTAGTGTTGGAACGATTGAAGTTCCTTTGAGCATTGAAGATTTACCCAATGGGCTGACCGCTGTGGCGACTCCGCAAAAAATTACAGTCAAGGTTGGTAAGAAGGCTCAGAAGGATAAGGTAAAGGTTGTACCAGAGATTGACTCTAGTCAAATTGATAGTCGGGTACAGATTGAAAATGTCACGGTGTCAGATGCAGAAGTGTCGGTTACGAGTGACCAAGAGACATTGGATAGAATTGATAAGATTATCGCTGTCTTGCCAACTAGCGAACGGATTACAGGTAATTACAGTGGTTCGGTACCTTTACAGGCAATCGACCGCAATGGTGTTGTCTTACCGGCAGTTATCACTCCCTTTGATACAACAATGAAGGTGACTACAAAACCAGTAGCACCAAGTTCAAGCACATCAAATTCAACTACAAGCAGTTCATCGGAGACATCTTCGTCAACGAAAGCAAGTAGTTCAAAAACGAATTAAAAATAGAAAAAGGATTTTATAAAAATGGGTAAATATTTTGGGACTGATGGAGTCCGTGGAGAAGCTAACCTAGAACTAACACCAGAATTGGCCTTTAAACTAGGACGTTTTGGAGGCTATGTTCTTAGTCAACATGAAACGGAAGCACCGAAAGTCTTTGTAGGACGTGACACACGTATTTCAGGGGAAATGCTAGAATCTGCCCTGGTAGCAGGTCTCCTTTCAGTTGGTATTCATGTATATAAATTAGGTGTTCTGGCAACACCAGCAGTAGCTTACTTGGTCAAAACAGAGGGAGCAAGCGCCGGTGTCATGATTTCTGCTAGCCACAACCCAGCCCTTGATAACGGAATTAAGTTTTTTGGCGGTGATGGCTTCAAACTAGATGATGAAAAAGAAGCAGAAATTGAAGCCTTGCTAGATGCTGCGGAAGATACTCTTCCTCGTCCAAGTGCAGAAGGCTTGGGAACCTTGGTAGACTATCCAGAAGGCTTGCGTAAGTATGAAGGCTACCTTGTTTCAACTGGAACTCCTCTTGATGGAATGAAGGTTGCTTTGGATACAGCTAATGGGGCAGCTTCTACCAGTGCCCGTCAAATCTTTGCAGATCTTGGCGCTCAATTAACTGTTATCGGAGAAACACCAGACGGTCTTAACATCAACCTTAATGTTGGTTCTACACATCCAGAAGCCCTTCAAGAAGTGGTCAAAGAAAGCGGGTCAGCGATTGGTTTGGCCTTTGATGGAGACAGTGACCGTTTGATTGCTGTCGATGAGAATGGGGACATCGTCGATGGTGATAAGATTATGTACATTATCGGGAAATACCTTTCTGAAAAAGGACAATTAGCTCAAAATACAATTGTGACAACTGTTATGTCTAACCTTGGTTTCCACAAGGCCTTGGACCGCGAAGGTATTAACAAGGCAGTCACTGCAGTTGGTGACCGCTACGTTGTTGAAGAAATGAGAAAATCAGGCTACAACCTTGGTGGTGAACAGTCTGGTCACGTTATCTTGATGGATTACAATACCACAGGTGATGGTCAATTATCTGCTGTCCAATTGACAAAAATCATGAAGGAAACTGGTAAGAGCTTGTCAGAGTTGGCAGCAGAAGTAACCATCTATCCACAAAAATTGGTCAATATCCGAGTGGAAAATGCCATGAAGGAAAAGGCTATGGAAGTACCAGCTATCAAGGATATCATCGAGAAGATGGAAGAAGAAATGGCAGGGAATGGTCGTATCCTAGTACGCCCAAGTGGAACAGAGCCCCTCTTGCGTGTTATGGCAGAAGCGCCTACAACAGAAGAAGTGGACTACTATGTTGATACTATCGCAGATGTAGTTCGAGCTGAAATCGGGATTGACTAAATCCTAGAAAACTAGATGAAAATAAAAATTTATGGTACAATAGCTTATAATATTGTAGCCGAGGGAGAAAGACATGAATCTTAAACGTGAACAAGAATTTGTTAGTCAGTATCATTTTGATGCGCGTAATTTTGAATGGGAAAATGAAAATGGAGCTCCTGAAACTAAGGTGGATGTGAACTTCCAATTGCTCCAACATGACCAAGAAAATCAAGTGACTTCCTTGATTGTCATCTTGACCTTTATGATTGTATTTGATAAGTTTGTCATCAGTGGAACCATTTCACAGGTAAATCATATCGATGGCCGTATTGTCAATGAACCAAGTGAATTGAGCCAAGAAGAAGTGGAAACTTTGGCTCGTCCATGTTTGAATATGCTCAACCGTTTGACTTACGAAGTAACTGAAATTGCATTAGACTTACCAGGAATCAATTTGGAGTTCTAATATGAAACTAGCTGTTATCACAGATTCTTCTGCCTATCTCAGTGCAGAGATCTTGCAAAGAGAAGATTTATTTGTCTTGGATATTCCTGTCAATATTGATGGTGAGGAGTATGTCGAAGGTATCAATCTGACTGCTGAGGAATTTTACCAAAAAATGGCTCAGGCTTCTGAATTGCCTAAGACTAGTCAGCCAAGTATTGCCAAGTTAGATGAAATTTTAACTTCGCTCAAAGAACAAGGCTATACCCATGCTTTGGGGCTTTTCCTATCTTCTGGAATTTCAGGTTTTTACCAAAATATCCAGTATATGGTGGATGACTATGAGGGCTTAACCATTGCTTTTCCAGACACTTTGATTACAAGTGCTCCTCTGGGTATCATGGTTGAAAGCGTCTTTAATTGGCGTGACCAGGGCGATGATTTTACCAGCATTCAGGAAAAGCTAGCCATTCAAATCAGCCGTACGTCAGCTTTTATCATGGTAGATGATTTGGATCATTTGGTGAAAGGTGGGCGCCTTTCAAATGGAGCTGCTATTTTGGGTAATCTGCTAAGCATTAAGCCAATCCTTTATTTTAACGATCAAGGTGTGATTGAAGTTTACGAAAAAGTTCGTACTGAAAAGAAAGCAACCAAGCGCTTAATTGAAATTATCAAGGAAACAACGGCTTCAGGCCAATATCGGGTCATTGTCATTCATGGGAATGCTCCTGAAAAGGCTGAGGAATTGCGTCAGCACTTGCTTGATTCTGGCTTGGGTTCGGATGTTTCGCTAGCTACATTTGGTAGTGTCATTGGAACACACCTAGGTGCAGGAAGTATTGCTCTAGGTTATATTCCAGTGATTTAGTTTGCGCTTCTAGGCTAGTTAAGAAGGTTTTGTATCTTAGAAATTGAACATGGACTACCTGCCTCTTGAAAAAAGATGCCTGTCTTGTCTTTCGTGGAGAGTCAGCGCCATTACCTATTTTTCATGGGTAGCTAACGTCCTTTGTATCTTAGTAAATGAACACGCCTGGAACCCTGTGTGAAAAAGATAGTTTTTCCAAGGAGTAGATACTCTTTGATCATAACTCCTATTTTCATTTTGTGTTCTTACAGGCTTTGTATCTTAGCAATTGAACACGGACTACCTGCCTCTTGAAAAAAGATGTCTGTCTTGCCTTTCATGGAAAGTCAGCGCCATTCCCTATTTTTCATGGGCAGCTAACGTCCTTTGTATCTTAGATAGGAGTAGAGATGAGTATTCGAGTAATTATTGCTGGTTTTAAGGGAAAGATGGGCCAAGCTGCTTGTCAGATGGTCTTGGCTGATCCAGACTTGGACTTGGTAGCAGTTTTGGATCCTTTTGAGTCTGAGTCAGAATGGCAGGGAATTCCTGTTTTCAAGTATAAGGCTGATTTGGCCGGTTTTGAAGCGGATGTCTGGGTAGACTTTACGACACCAGCTGTTGCCTATGAAAATACACGCTTTGCTCTTGAAAATGGCTTTGCTCCAGTAGTTGGAACAACAGGCTTCACAAGTGAAGAAATTGCAGAGTTAAAAGAATTTTCCCGTGCCCAAGCCTTGGGTGGCCTGATTGCCCCTAACTTTGCCTTGGGTGCTGTCTTGCTCATGCAATTTGCGACGCAGGCTGCCAAATATTTCCCAAATGTGGAGATTATCGAGCTTCATCATGACAAGAAAAAGGATGCTCCGAGTGGAACAGCCATCAAAACAGCTGAATTGATGGCAGAGGTTCGAGAGTCTATTCAGCAAGGTGCGCCTGATGAGGAAGAATTGATTGCAGGTGCCCGTGGTGCTGACTTTGATGGCATGCGGATTCACTCAGTTCGTTTACCAGGCTTGGTAGCCCATCAGGAAGTCATCTTTGGCAATCAAGGAGAAGGATTGACCCTCCGTCATGACTCCTATGATCGCAGCTCCTTCATGACAGGGGTCAATTTGGGAATTAAAGAAGTTGTCAAGCGTCATGAGCTTGTCTATGGATTAGAACACTTATTATGAGATTAACGCAAATGCCTTCTGAATTTCAGAAGGCTTTACCAGTATTAGAAAAAATTAAAGAAGCAGGTTTTGAGGCCTATTTTGTTGGGGGCTCTGTTCGAGACGCCCTCCTCAATCGTCCCATCCATGATGTGGATATTGCGACGTCTTCTTATCCAGAAGAGACCAAGCAGATTTTTCCGCGAACAGCCGATATCGGAATCGAGCATGGAACTGTCTTGGTCTTAGATGGGGACGAGGAGTATGAGGTGACTACTTTTCGGACAGAAGATGTCTATGTGGACTATCGTAGACCTAGTGCGGTTTCTTTTGTTCGCTCGCTAGAAGAAGACCTTAAGCGCCGTGATTTTACAGTCAACGCTTTTGCCTTGGACGAGACAGGGGAAATCATTGACTTGTTCCATGGTTTAGACGATTTGGAAAATCAAGTCTTGAGGGCGGTTGGAGTGGCAAGTGAGCGTTTCAACGAAGATGCTTTGCGGATTATGCGTGGCTTCCGTTTTCAGGCCAGTCTTGGTTTTGAACTTGAGCCAGAAACATTTAAAGCTATGAAGACCTTGACGCCACTTTTGGAGAAAATTTCTGTGGAGCGTACCTTCGTCGAGTTTGATAAACTCTTGCTGGCTCCATTTTGGAGAAGAGGTTTGGCTTCCATGATTGAGAGTCAAGCTTATGACTATCTCCCTGATATGTCAGCTAGCCAAGACAAGCTTAACAGACTGTTTGATTTGGAGACTGATTTCATCTTTGCATCTTCAGAGCAAGCTTGGGCGGCTCTACTGTGGACTTTGGAGATTGAAAATGCGCAGCCATTTTTGAAGGCATGGAAGACCTCACGCCAGTTTGCCAAGCAAGTTCAGGATTTACTGACTATTTTGGCCTTGCGTGAAAAGGGAGAATTGAGCAAGCGCGATTGTTATCGCTTTGACTTGGCTTTACTTTTACAGGCTGAAAATCTTCGACGGGCTCAAGGGAAACCAGTCAATTCGCAAGTCATCACAGAAACTTACCAGAGTTTGACCATTCATGACAAGAAAGAAATCCAAATCAACGGTGGTATTTTGATCAAGGAATATGGTTATCAGCCGGGCCCAGACTTGGGAGAGATCTTAACAGAGATTGAATATGCCATTGTCGATGGAGAATTGGAAAATGACCGTCAAGCCATCCATGCTTATCTGAGGGAGAAAAAATGAGTGATTTTATCGTTGAAAAACTAAGTAAATCCGTCGGTGATAAGACCGTTTTTAAGGATATTTCCTTTATCATCCATGACCTAGACAGAATTGGTTTGATTGGTGTCAATGGGACTGGCAAGACCACCCTTTTGGATGTCCTTTCTGGTGTTTCTGGCTTTGATGGGGATGTCAGTCCTTTTTCAGCAAAGAACGATTACCAGATTGGCTACTTGACCCAGGACCCTGATTTTGATGATAGCAAGACGGTCTTGGATACGGTCTTATCCAGCGACCTCAAGGAAATCCAGCTTATTCGTGAGTATGAGTTGATTATGCTCAACTACAGTGAGGATAAGCAGGCTCGTTTGGAACGGGTCATGGCAGAAATGGACTCTCTCCAAGCTTGGGAAATTGAGAGTCAGGTAAAGACTGTCCTTAGCAAGCTGGGTATTCAGGACTTATCTACTCCTGTTGGGGAATTGTCAGGTGGTCTGAGAAGACGGGTCCAGTTGGCGCAAGTCTTACTTGGCAATCACGACCTTTTGCTTTTGGATGAGCCGACCAACCATCTGGACATTGCGACTATTGAGTGGCTGACCCTCTTTTTAAAAAATTCCAAGAAGACCGTCCTTTTTATTACCCACGATCGTTATTTCTTGGACGCTTTGTCAACACGGATTTTCGAGTTGGACCGAGCAGGCTTGACAGAATATCAAGGCAATTATCAGGACTATGTTCGCCTTAAGGCGGAACAGGACGAGCGTGATGCGGCTCTTCTCCACAAAAAAGAACAACTTTATAAGCAAGAATTGGCCTGGATGCGCAGACAACCGCAGGCGCGTGCGACCAAGCAACAAGCTCGTATCAATCGTTTCCATGACTTGAAGAAAGAAGTTTCAGGTGGCGTTGCTGAGACAGACTTGACTATGAACTTTGAAACCAGTCGTATCGGTAAAAAAGTCATCGAGTTTCAGGATGTTTCCTTTGCCTATGAGAAGAAGCCTATTTTGCAAGATTTTAATCTCTTGGTGCAGCCCAAAGACCGTATCGGAATCGTTGGGGACAACGGTGTTGGGAAATCAACTCTCCTTAACTTGATTGCAGGAAGTCTTGAGCCGATAGCAGGTCAAGTTATCATTGGGGAAACGGTTCGCATCGCCTATTTCTCTCAACAAATCGAAGGTCTGGATGAAAGCAAGCGAGTGATCAATTACCTACAGGAAGTGGCAGAAGAGGTCAAGACCAGCGGTGGTACTACGACTTCGATTGCAGAATTGCTAGAGCAGTTCCTTTTCCCACGTTCGACGCATGGAACCTTGATTGAGAAATTGTCAGGTGGCGAGAAAAAACGTCTTTATCTCCTCAAATTGCTATTGGAAAAACCAAATGTCCTTCTCTTGGACGAGCCAACCAATGATTTGGATATTGCAACATTGACAGTCTTGGAGAATTTCTTGCAAGGCTTTGCAGGTCCCGTTTTGACTGTTAGTCACGACCGTTATTTTCTGGATAAGGTAGCGACTAAGATTCTCGCATTTGAAGATGGCAAGATTCGTCCTTTCTTTGGTCATTACACCGACTATCTTGATGAGAAAGCCTTTGAAACAGAGATGGCCAATCAAGTGCAAAAGGCTGAAAAGGAGAAAGTGGTCAAGGTTCGTGAAGACAAGAAACGCATGACCTACCAAGAAAAGCAGGAGTGGGCAAGCATTGAAGGTGATATTGAAGCCTTGGAAAATCGTATCGCTGCTATTGAAGAGGAAATGCAGGTCAACGGCTCTGACTTTGGTAAGTTGGCTACTCTCCAAAAAGAACTGGATGAGAAAAACGAAGCACTCCTTGAAAAATACGAACGCTATGAGTATCTCAGTGAGTTTGATAGCTAGAAGAATAGAAAAATCCCGTCTCATGACAGGATTTCTCTATTCTTTTTTGGTTTCTTGATGAAAGATATTTTGCCAAGTTTCGTGGCGACGCCAGATACTGGTGTGGATGATGCCATCTAACTCATAGCAGATGAGTTTGGTCTTCTGACTGATGGAAGTAATCTGGATGTCCTTGATAGCAGAATTCAAGTCTTTTTCGGCTTTATAGGCCTCTTTATTCATCTGTTCTCCATCCTGACGAATATAGACAAAATCGTCAGCTAATAGTTCTTCCAGTTGATTTCCTTGGTCAATCAATTGTTCGCGCATGAGCAATTTTTTATAGACATTGTCTAAAATTTCATCTTCAGGGATAGGTGCTGGCTCGATATGGACATCGGTATCAAAGACGCCAAAACGTTCCTCCAGCATAGACTCAACTTGATCCGCAATCTCGTGGCTCTCATAAACCGACAAGTCAGGATTCATCTCCAGCGTGATATCCAAGTAAATATTGCTGCCGTAGGTGCGACCTCTTTGAGATTTAACCTTGCTAATTTTGGGAATTTCCATAATGGCCTTTTGATAGTCCTCAAGCAGACGGTCGTCAAAGCCATCTGAAAGACTAAAGGAAGACTCGATAAAGATATCATAGGCAGTCTTCAAGATAAAGAAAGTGATGATGATGGCAACCAGTTTATCCACAATGGGATAATTGAAACTGCTAGCTAGGATGGCAATGGTAGTTCCCAGTGAGGTAACAGCATCAGAAAGATTGTCCTTTGCTGCGGTCTTCAGTGCCTTAGAGTTGGATTTATTACTGAGGCGAGTATTGTAGAGATAAACTAGAAACATAATCGCTGCAGAAATGATTCCTAGAGTTGCACCCAGAGGGTCAATGACCGTTTCTTCACGACTGAGAATCTTTTGAATGGTATCTCTTAGTACATCGAAACCAACATAGAACATGATGATGGAAGTGACCAAGCTAGCCAAATCTTCAATCTTCCAATGACCAAAACGGTGGTCCCGGTCTGCAGGCTGGCGCGCCATCCGAATCCCTATCAAGAGGGCCACATTTCCAATGATGTCCGACACGTTGTTAAAACCATCGGCTACCAAACTGGATGAATGAAGAAGGTGACCAGTTGCTAATTTGGCTGCAGACAAGATCAAATAGGTTGAAATGCTGATAATGGCCCCACGCTCAGCTAACTTGAGATTTGAGATAGATTGCTTCATTCAACTTCCTTTCTAGTCATATAGCATTCTACCATTATACTGGTTTTCAAGGGAAAATTCAAATAAGTCAGTTTTTAGTCTTTGAAAACTTTTCAAAATTTGGTATAATAGTACTACTCAAGGGAGTAGCTGGCAGAAACCTGTGATAGTGTCGTCATTCCGAATTTTATACTGAAAAGTATGCTTTCCGGCACTATCTTAAACAGCGAGACTTGTTATGATTAACAGGTCTCTTTTTGTTTGTCGTGAAAAGATACGATGAGAAAAAGAGAGCCTGTTTTGCACACAATGTCAAGGAGGAGACACATGTCAAAAGAACAAAAACGCCAAGCGTTTTACACTCAGAGTCCTGAAGAGGTCTTGAAGGCTGTGGATGCGACCGAGCAAGGTTTATCATCAAGTGAGGCGGAAAAGCGCCTTGCTGAATTTGGCCACAATGAACTCGAAGAAGGCGAGAAACGATCAATCCTGGTCAAGTTTATCGAGCAATTTAAGGATTTGATGATTATCATCCTAGTTGCGGCGGCTATCTTGTCAGTTGTGACTTCTGGCGGGGAAGATATCGCAGATGCTATTATCATCCTAGCTGTGGTTATCATCAACGCTGCCTTTGGTGTTTACCAAGAAGGAAAAGCAGAAGAAGCTATCGAAGCCCTCAAATCCATGTCTAGTCCAGCTGCTCGCGTTCTTCGTGATGGGCATATGGCGGAGATTGATTCTAAAGAATTGGTACCAGGCGATATTGTTGCCCTCGAAGCAGGTGACGTGGTGCCAGCAGACCTACGTTTGCTAGAAGCTAACTCTCTTAAAATCGAAGAAGCAGCCCTGACAGGTGAGTCTGTTCCAGTCGATAAAGACTTGACAGTTGAACTTGCTGCAGATGCTGGTATTGGTGACCGTGTCAATATGGCCTTCCAAAACTCAAATGTGACTTATGGTCGTGGTCTTGGTGTTGTTGTCAATACAGGTATGTACACGGAAGTTGGTCATATCGCTGGCATGCTCCAAGATGCGGATGAGACGGATACACCACTCAAACAAAACTTGAATAACCTTTCTAAGGTCTTGACCTATGCTATCTTGGTCATTGCCCTTGTTACGTTTGTAGTTGGTGTCTTCATCCAAGGGAAAAGTCCACTTGGTGAGTTGTTGACTTCTGTTGCCCTTGCCGTTGCAGCCATTCCAGAAGGACTTCCTGCTATCGTTACCATCGTTCTTTCCATTGGTACTCAAGTTTTGGCCAAACGCCATTCCATCGTTCGTAAATTGCCAGCAGTTGAAACACTTGGTTCAACTGAAATCATCGCTTCTGATAAGACTGGTACGCTGACTATGAACAAGATGACAGTCGAAAAAGTCTTCTATGATGCGGTTCTACATGACTCAGCTGACGACATTGAACTAGGTCTTGAAATGCCCCTTCTTCGTTCAGTTGTCTTGGCTAATGATACGAAAATCGATGTGGAAGGCAACCTGATTGGTGACCCAACCGAAACAGCCTTTATCCAATATGCCTTGGACAAGGGCTACGATGTTAAAGGTTTCTTAGAGAAATATCCACGTGTGGCTGAGTTGCCATTTGATTCTGACCGTAAGCTCATGTCAACGGTTCACCCATTGTCAGACGGTCGTTTCCTTGTAGCAGTCAAGGGTGCGCCAGACCAACTCTTAAAACGTTGTCTTCTTCGTGATAAGGCTGGGGATATTGCTCCGATTGACGAGAAGGTTACAAACCTCATTCATACAAACAATTCTGAAATGGCCCACCAAGCCTTACGTGTCCTTGCAGGTGCTTATAAGATTATTGACAGCATTCCAGAAAACCTGACTTCTGAAGAGCTTGAAAATGATTTAATCTTTACTGGTTTGATTGGGATGATTGACCCTGAACGTCCTGAGGCAGCTGAGGCTGTTCGTGTAGCCAAGGAAGCTGGAATCCGTCCAATCATGATTACGGGTGACCATCAAGATACTGCAGAAGCTATTGCCAAACGTTTGGGAATCATTGATGCAAATGATACCGAAGGCCACGTTTTAACTGGTGCTGAACTCAATGAACTGTCAGATGAAGACTTTGAAAAAGTAGTTGGTCAATACTCTGTTTATGCCCGTGTGTCTCCAGAGCACAAGGTTCGTATCGTCAAGGCTTGGCAAAAACAAGGTAAGGTCGTTGCCATGACAGGTGACGGTGTCAATGATGCGCCAGCTCTGAAAACAGCCGATATCGGTATCGGTATGGGAATCACTGGTACAGAGGTTTCTAAGGGGGCTTCTGACATGATTCTTGCAGATGATAACTTTGCGACTATCATTGTTGCAGTTGAAGAAGGACGTAAGGTCTTCTCAAACATTCAAAAGACTATTCAGTATCTGCTTTCTGCCAATACTGCTGAAGTATTAACCATCTTCCTATCAACCTTGTTTGGTTGGGATGTCTTACAGCCAGTTCATCTTTTGTGGATCAATTTGGTAACAGATACCTTCCCAGCAATTGCACTAGGTGTTGAACCTGCTGAGCCTGGTGTCATGAACCATAAACCACGTGGACGCAAGGCAAGCTTCTTCTCAGGTGGTGTTTTGAGTTCTATCATCTATCAAGGTGTACTCCAAGCAGCTATTGTTATGAGTGTTTATGGTCTTGCCCTTCTTTACCCAGTTCATGTGGGTGACAATCATGCCATTCATGCAGACGCCCTTACTATGGCCTTTGCAACCCTTGGTTTGATTCAGCTCTTCCATGCCTACAATGTCAAGTCTGTCTACCAATCCATCTTGACAGTCGGTCCATTCAAGTCTAAGACCTTCAACTGGTCTATCTTGGTATCCTTCATCCTTCTCATGGCAACAATCGTCGTAGAACCGCTTGAAGGAATCTTCCACGTAACCAAACTAGACTTGTCACAATGGGGAATCGTTATGGGTGGAAGCTTCTCAATGATTATCATCGTCGAAATCGTTAAGTTTGTTCAACGTAAACTCGGTTTTGACAAGAATGCGATTTAAGGGAGGTTTCGGATGTCAGCATATCAATTACCGACCGTATGGCAGGATGAAGCTAGTAATCAAGGAGCCTTTACGGGACTAAACAGACCAACAGCAGGTGCCCGTTTCGAACAAAACTTGCCAAAAGGAGAACAACCTTTTCAGCTTTATTCACTGGGAACACCAAATGGTGTGAAGGTCACTATCTTATTTGAAGAATTACTAGAAGCTGGTTTTGAGCAAGCTGCCTACGACTTGTATAAGATTGCTATCATGGATGGGGATCAGTTTGGTTCAGACTTTGTAAAGCTCAATCCAAATTCAAAGATTCCAGCCTTGTTGGACCAGTCAGGGACTGAAAATGTAAGAGTCTTTGAGTCTGCTCATATTCTTTTATACCTTGCTGAGAAATTTGGAGCCTTTTTACCAAGCAATCCTGTGGAAAAGGTAGAAGTTTTGAATTGGCTATTCTGGCAAGCAGGTGCAGCACCTTTTCTAGGTGGAGGATTTGGACATTTCTTTAATTATGCCCCTGAAAAATTGGAATATCCAATTAATCGTTTTACGATGGAAGTGAAACGCCAGTTGGATTTGTTGGATAAGGAATTGGCTCAGAAGCCTTATATTGCAGGCAATGACTATACGATTGCAGATATTGCTATCTGGTCTTGGTATGGACAGTTAGTTCAAGGAAAGCTTTACCAAGGTTCTGCAAAATTCTTAGATGCCTCAAGTTACCAGAATTTAGTAAAATGGGCAGAAAAAATTGCCAATCGTCCAGCTGTTAAGCGTGGGATGGAAGTAACTTATAAAGAAATTAAGTAGCGAAAAAGTCATCTTCGGATGGCTTTTTGTTACAGTTGAGGGAAAGGGCTTGCAGTTATCGGCTTTTGTGCTATAATTGCTATAATATAGTAAACATCAAGAGGAGTGTGAGGAAGTGGAGAAGAAAATTGTAAAGGATATCTTGTTTTTATCACAGGTGTCTCAGCCAGCAAGTCAGGATGATCTTTATCTTGCCAGAGATTTGCAGGATACACTCTTAGCAAATCGTGAGACTTGTGTCGGTCTAGCTGCCAATATGATTGGGGTGCAGAAGCGCGTGATTATCTTTAATCTTGGCTTGGTTCCTGTGGTCATGTTTAACCCAGTGCTCCTGTCATTTGAAGGACCTTATGAGACAGAGGAAGGCTGTTTGTCTTTGGCTGGGGTTCGACCGACGACCCGCTATGAAACCATAAGGGTTGCTTATCGTGACAGCAAGTGGCAGGAACAGACCATGACCTTGACAGGCTTCCCAGCTCAGATTTGCCAGCATGAACTGGATCACTTGGAAGGACGAATCATTTAGGAGGAAATCAAATGAAACGAATACTTTTTGAAATTATGTTTATTGCAACGACCTGGTATATCTTTTTACCGCCCCTTAACCTGACAAGCTGGGAATTTCTCTTTTTCCTCTGTGGGCATTTGCTGCTTGTAGCAATCTTATTTGGCTTTGGCAAGGGGATAAACCTTGTCAAAACGGTTCATGTGCGCCACGGCAAGGCGGAAGCTGCCTTAAATCTTGAAGGTTTCAAAATCAATCGGTTAGGGAAAATCCTTTTAGCTTCTATTGGAGGAATTCTTCTCTTAGCAGCCTTGGTTTCCTTGGTGACTTCCAGCATTTTTCAGGCTAAAAATTATGCCAATGTAGTCACGGTTACGGAAAAAGAGTTTACTGAATTTCCTAAGACTGACACCAGTAAGGTTCCTATACTAGATAGAAGTACTGCTGAAAAAATTGGCGACCGCTACTTGGGTTCTCTAACGGATAAAGTGTCGCAGTACGTAGCGGCAGATACCTATACCCAATTGACAATTGATGGGAAACCTTATCGAGTGACGCCACTAGAATACGCAGACCCTATCAAGTGGTTTAACAATCAGGCCAAGGGAATCGGCGAATATATTAAGGTGGACATGGTAACTGGTAATGCGGACTTGGTGGACTTGAAGACACCAATCAAGTATTCGGACTCGGAGTATTTTAACCGCGATGTCAAACGTCACCTACGCTTGAAGTACCCGACCAAAATCTTTAAAACTCCATCTTTTGAGGTGGACGATGAGGGCAATCCTTTCTATGTAGCAACGGTTTACCAAAAGCAATTTGGACTTGCGGTTCCTCGTCCTGTTTCAGTCATTATCTTGGATGCCACAAATGGAGACACCAAGGAATACAGTTTGGCAGATGTTCCAGAATGGGTGGACAGGGTTTATCCAGCTGAGGAAACCATTGAGCAAATCAACTACAATGGTAAGTACAAGGACGGGTTCTGGAATGCCATGATTTCCAAGAAAAACGTGACCCAGACTACCAAGGGCTATAATTACTTGTCTATTGGCAATGACATCTATCTCTACACAGGTGTGACATCGGCTAATGCGGATGAGAGTAATCTTGGTTTCATCCTTGAAAATATGCGAACAGGAGAAATCACGAAGTATAGCTTGGCTTCTGCGACTGAAGAATCAGCCCGTGAATCAGCCGAAGGTGCTGTTCAGGAGAAATCCTACAAGGCAACCTTCCCAATCCTCATCAACCTCAATGACAAGCCTCTCTACATCATGGGCTTGAAGGACAATGCTGGCTTGGTCAAAGAGTATGCCCTGGTAGACGCAGTCGAGTACCAGAATGTCATCGTAGCTACTACAGTGGAAGAGATGCTCAGTAAGTATGCTAATAAAAACGACCTTGAAATTGATAATTCAACAACTGAAAGTATCAAGGGTGTGGTGGCAGACCTCAAATCAGCTGTTATCAAGGGAGATACTGTCTACTTCTTTAAAGTTGATGGCAAGATATACAAGGTCAAGGCCTCAGTATCAGATGACCTTCCTTACCTTGAAAATGGTAAAGCATTCGAAGGTCAAGTAGGAAAAGACAATTACCTCAAGACTTTCAAAGTACAGTAAAAAAGGTTTATTTAAGAAATATATGTTATAATAAAATAAATTAAGCCTAATGGAGGACAAAGAAATGGGTTTTTATTTGATGCTTGCTTCAATGCTACTCGGACTGCTTGCTTTGAAGATAGGTTTTTCTCAGTTCAAGGAGAACAAAGATAAATTCTTATCTATCTTAACAAGCTTAGCTGGGCTAGCACTTGTTCTCGTGGCTGTCTGGTTAGGATGGCCAAAATAAATAGAGAAGCCTCGGTCAAACCGAGGTTTTTCAGATGAATTTCTTGGTTGTGGTTAAAAAATATGCTACACTATCAATATGAAAATTTTAATTCCAACAGCAAAAGAAATGAACACAGACTTGCCAAGTATCGAAGCTGCTCCTTTAAAACCAGAAAGTCAGGCTGTGCTTTATTCCTTGGCCCTCTATTCTGCTAGTCAATTGGAGAGTTTTTACAAGGTATCAGTTGAAAAGGCGGCGGAAGAATTTCAACATATCCAAGCTTTGAAAAGGCAAACTGCTCAACACTACCCAGCCTTGAATCTATTTGATGGGCTTATGTATCGCCATATCAAGCGAGATAAATTGACCGAGGCAGAACAAGCCTATCTTGAAAATCATGTCTTTATTACTTCGGCTTTGTACGGTGTTGTTCCAGCCTTGTCACCTATGGCACCTCACCGTTTGGATTTTTTGATGAAATTAAAAGTCGCTGGTAAGACTTTGAAGAACCATTGGAAGGCAGTCTATGATGAAGCTGTGACGCAGGAAGAAGTGATTTTCTCTCTCTTGTCATCCGAGTTTGAGACCGTATTTTCTAAAGAAATCAGAGAAAAAATGGTGACCTTCAAATTCATGGAGGATAGAGGCGGACAGCTGAAAATTCACTCAACCATTTCCAAGAAAGCGCGTGGAGCTTTCCTAACAGCTCTGATAGAAAATCAAGTGCAGACGGTGGAGGAAGCTCGTCGCTTAAGCTTTGCAGGATTTACCTACCGAGAAGATCTGTCACAGCCACAGGAATTGGTTTTTGTTAAGGAAGTATAGAAATCAGATATTTTGTATTGGACAATATGTATCATCAGCTATTTTAGTTTATAAATGAAAAAAAGCGAACAAGCTAGTCTTCTGAGTGTCAGAAAAGTAGTCTTGTTCGCTTTTATTATGTTAGTTACTTGATAGCATTGACCAAATCTTCCGCTTGTTTGTAAAGTGAGTTTAGGACTGTTTCTTCAAGAACCAATTTTCCGTCTGCCCAGGCAGAGTCATTGACACGAGCGGCAGTGAAATCACCAACGATTTGTGTACGGATAAATGGCAAGAGGTCCTTGTAAATAGCGAAAAGTTGATCGTGACCTGCATTGGCCACAGATGATACGGTGACAAACTTGTCTTGAAGAGCAGAAGCGCTACGTGTATCAGATAAGTCAAGAGCACGAGATAGCCAGTCAAGCAAGTTTTTCACTGTACCAGGGATAGAGAAGTTGTAGACTGGAGAGAAGATCCAGATAGCATCCGCAGCGAGAACTGCTTCACGAGCAGCAGTTACAGCTGGGTGAGTTGGAACTTCCAAATCTTGGCTGAAGAGAGGAAGGGCTGAATAATCAAGGTAGCTAACTTCCGCTTTGCCAGCAAGTGCTTTCTCAGCTTCGAGCGCCATTTGGTGGTTGAAAGAACCTTGACGTAGTGATCCGACGATAAATAATACTTTTTTAGACATGATGTGTCTCCTTTTTCTTAAATTTCCGAGAAATCTCTAGTTGTTATGAAATATATTACAACAAAACAAAAGGACTTGCAAGAAATTTGCTCAGAGTTTATTTGAAAATTATAAAATTGCCGAAACTCTAGTCACTTGCGACTGGAATGCATTTGATTTTCGAAGAGTATTCTAACATTCTCTTGTAATATGATGACATAAGTGCTAAAATAAACAAGAAAACTCGCAATAGAAACCGCAGAACAGCTATTTTCTGATATCATTTCATAAATCATTAAAGGAACAATAATGGCATTGAAGAATGCTTCTAAAAAGGGGTGGAGATCATGTAAGGCAAAGATTAACAAGTGACGGACAAAAGAAATAATAATACACTTGTTAAAGGAGAAAAGATGTTAATAAGAAATTATCGGAGAAATATTGGCCTGATGGCCGGAGTTGAGTTTTTTGCTTTTTTAGGGATTACCAGTTTTTGGATTCTCTTTCTCAGTCAAAACGGCATGTCTCTTTGGCAGATTGGACTTCTGGAGAGTATTTTTCATACGACCAGTCTTCTCTGTGAAATTCCATCTGGAATGTTAGCTGACCGCTATTCCTATAAGACCAACCTTTATTTAAGCCGAATAGCAGGGATTGTGTCTTCTATTCTCATGTTGGCTGGGCAGGGAAACTTTTGGATTTATGCACTAGCTATGGCGGTAAGTGCCTTGTCTTATAATTTTGATTCAGGAACAAGCGCAGCAATGGTCTATGACTCGGCTGTAGAGGCTGGACTAAAGGAGCGTTATCTATCCATTTCGAGCTTCCTATCAGGAGTAGCAGAAGGAACTCGGTCTTTGGGGACCGTTTTGGCAGGATTTTTTGTTCATGGCCAATTGCACCTGACCTACTACATCATGATTGCGACTTCTATCATAGTTCTTTTCCTGATTTGGATGCTGAAAGAACCCAGTGTCAAGCTAGAAAAAGCTGATAGTGTGACCATGAAACAGATTATTTGGACTGTTAAGGATGAGTTGGAGCGAAATCCCATGCTTTTTAACTGGATGATTTTGTCTCAGATTGTCGGAGTACTCATGTGCATGTTTTATTTTTACTATCAAAATCAGTTACCAGATTTAAGTGGTTGGCAAATTTCAGCAGTTATGCTACTTGGGAGTCTTTTAAATATCGTCGCAGTCTATCTAGCGAGTAAGATTGGAAAGAAATATGCTGCCTTGAAGCTTTTCCCTATCCTCGTGCTGCTGACTGGAGTTACCTATATGCTGTCCTACTTTGGGACACCTCTAATCTATATTTTGATTTATTTGATTAGTAATGCTCTATATGCTCTTTTTCAGCCGATTTTTGACAATGATTTGCAAGAGCGGCTCCCAAGTGAAGTAAGGGCAACCATGCTGAGTGTCTACTCTATGATGTTTAGCCTGAGTATGATTGTCTTCTTCCCACTGACAGGGTGGTTGATTGACCATTTAGGCTTTGTGGTAACATTTCTTTATCTAGGATTCTTTTTAGTCATGATTAGCCTTCTACTGGCTATCTTTTTAGGAAAATTGGTTAAAAGAATGGATGATAAAGTGACTCCATAGATCAAAAAAACTTACGAAAACTTGAGTGCCAAGCTCAGGTTTTTTAATAGGTTGATTTTGGAGCTGTCTTTACTTTTCTTGCTCGATTTTAACTAAGAAAAATCTGTTTTGTTTGAAGGAAGAAATAGAATTGGTTGCTTATACTCAATGAAAATCAAAGAGCAAACTAGGAAGCTAGCCGCAGGTTGCTCAAAGCACGGCTTTGAGGTTGCAGATAAAGCTGACGTAGTTTGAAGAGGTTTTCGAAGAGTATTCTTGCATTCACTTGTAATAAAGCCTAATAGATGGTAAAATAGACGAGTGAAAAAAAGACAAAACAAAGCAAAAAATAATCTACTGTGGCAGTATGGTCTAGGGATGACGATTTTATTTGTGGTTATCAGTGCTTCCTTTCTGTATCTAGTGTTTCTGAGTATGAAACCTTATCAAACAGCTAAAAGTGAAGGAGAAAAATTAGCTCAGCAGTATGCAGGATTAGAGCAGGCTGATCAGGTTGATTTATACAATGGCTTGGAATCCTATTATAGCGTTCTTGGTCGTAATAAAAAAGAAGAAGCACTTGCTGTCCTGATTGGAAAAGATGACCATAAGATTTACGTTTATCAGCTAAATCAGGGTGTTTCACAAGAAAAAGCAGAAGCTGTTTCGAAGGAAAAAGGAGCTGGCGAGATTGACAAAATTACCTTTGGTCGTTATCAAGACAAACCAATCTGGGAAGTCAAGTCAGGTTCTGATTTTTATCTAGTAGATTTTGAAACAGGAGCATTGGTCAATAAGGAGGGCCTATGAAACTATCCAACCGTGTTTTAGAAATGGAAGAAAGTGTCACTTTAGCTAGTGATGCGAGAGCAAAAAAATTAAAAGCTCAAGGTAAGGATGTCCTTTTCTTGACCTTGGGACAACCAGATTTTCACACCCCTGAAAATATTCAGGATGCAGCAGTTAAAGCTATTCGAGAAGGACAGGCTTCCTTCTATACAGTAGCTTCTGGTCTACCAGAATTAAAAGCTGCGGTGAATACCTACTTCGAGCGCTACTATGGCTATTCTGTCGCAAGTAACGAGGTTACCTTTGCTACAGGTGCCAAGTTCTCCCTCTATACTTTCTTTATGACTGTAATCAATCCTTTAGATGAGGTTATTATTCCAACTCCATACTGGGTTAGTTATGGAGATCAGGTCAAGATGGCAGAGGGTGTGCCAGTCTTTGTTCCTGCTAAGGAAGACAATCATTTTAAGGTGACCGTAGATCAGTTAGAAGCAGCTCGCACAGACAAGACCAAGGTTTTGGTGCTGAATTCACCATCCAATCCGACAGGTATGATTTACACCCGTGAGGAGCTCTTGGCAATCGGAAACTGGGCTGTAGAAAAGGATATTCTCATCCTAGCAGACGATATATATGGCCGCTTGGTCTATAATGGCCATGAATTCACACCGATTTCTAGCCTATCAGAAGCAATTCGCAAGCAAACAGTGGTCATCAATGGTGTGTCTAAAACCTATGCTATGACTGGTTGGCGGATTGGCTATGCCGTTGGAGAAGCAGACATTATCGCTGCCATGTCTAAGATTGCAGGTCAAACAACTTCGAATCCGTCAGCAGTAGCCCAGTATGCAGCAGTTGAGGCTCTATCAGGTGAGCAAGATACTGTAGAAAACATGCGTCAGGCCTTTGAAGAACGATTAAACACCATCTTTCCCCTTCTTGCTGAGGTGCCAGGATTTGAAGTGGTCAAACCGCAAGGAGCTTTCTATCTCTTCCCAAATGTCAAAAAGGCTATGGAGATGAAAGGCTATACAGATGTGACAGACTTTACAACCGCTATCCTAGAAGAAGCTGAAGTGGCCTTGGTAACAGGAGCAGGCTTTGGAGCGCCAGAAAATGTCCGCCTCAGCTATGCGACGGATCTAGACACGCTTAAAGAAGCAGTTAAACGCTTGAAAGCATTTATGGGTAGTGAGAATGATTGATCATTTTGAGATTAAGGTAAAGGATTTACAAATTTCAGAAGGATTTTATAGGAGTTTTCTCGCTCCTTTGGGCTATAAATTGGCTTTTAAGACTACTTCTCTAATCAGTTTTCTTGCCCCGAACAGCCCTCATCCTGGTGGTGATTTTTGGCTGGCTCAGGGGACACAAGATCCTATTCACTTTGCTTTCTTAGCAGAAAATAAGGAAGAGGTTCAAGCTTGTTATGAGGCTGGCTTAGAGGCAGGTGGGCGAGACAATGGGGCTCCTGGTTATCGCAGTGAGCATCCGATTTACTACGCTGCTTTTGTGATTGACCCAGATGGGAACAATATAGAAGTGGTTTGCCATAAAGAATAAAAAAAGAAAAGGAAAAATAATGACAAAACGTGTAACGATTATTGATGTAAAAGACTATGTTGGTCAGGAAGTGACGATTGGCGCTTGGGTTGCCAACAAATCAGGAAAAGGGAAAATTGCCTTCTTGCAATTGCGTGACGGAACAGCCTTCTTCCAAGGTGTAGCCTTTAAACCAAACTTTGTCGAAAAATTTGGTGAAGAAGTGGGACTTGAGAAGTTTGATGTTATCAAACGCTTGAGCCAAGAAACTTCTGTTTATGTGACAGGGATTGTCAAAGAAGACGAACGTTCTAAGTTTGGCTATGAGTTGGACATTACAGACATCGAAGTGATTGGTGAATCTCAAGACTACCCAATCACACCAAAAGAACACGGAACAGACTTCTTGATGGATAACCGTCACTTGTGGCTCCGCTCTCGTAAGCAAGTGGCTGTGATGCAAATCCGTAACGCGATTATCTATGCGACTTATGAGTTCTTTGACAAGAACGGCTTCATGAAGTTTGATAGCCCAATTCTTTCAGGAAATGCGGCAGAAGATTCAACAGAACTCTTTGAAACAGACTACTTCGGAACGCCAGCCTACTTGAGCCAATCAGGTCAGCTTTACTTGGAAGCAGGTGCTATGGCCCTTGGTCGTGTCTTTGACTTTGGTCCAGTATTCCGTGCGGAAAAATCAAAAACACGCCGTCACTTGACTGAGTTCTGGATGATGGACGCAGAGTACTCCTACTTGACACATGATGAGTCGCTTGACTTGCAAGAAGCTTATGTAAAAGCTCTTCTTCAAGGTGTTCTTGACCGTGCGCCTCAAGCCTTGGAAACCTTGGAACGTGATACAGAGCTCTTGAAACGCTACATTGCAGAGCCATTCAAACGCATCACTTACGATCAAGCCATTGACCTCTTGCAAGAGCATGAGAATGATGAAGATGCTGACTACGAACATCTTGAGCATGGTGATGACTTTGGTTCACCACATGAAACTTGGATTTCAAACCACTTTGGTGTGCCAACATTTGTCATGAACTATCCAGTAGCCATCAAGGCCTTCTACATGAAACCAGTTCCTGGAAATCCAGAGCGCGTGCTTTGTGCAGATTTGCTTGCACCAGAAGGCTATGGAGAAATCATCGGTGGGTCTATGCGTGAGGAAGACTACGATGCCCTTGTCGCTAAGATGGATGAACTTGGCATGGATCGTACAGAGTACGAATTCTACCTTGACCTTCGTAAATACGGTACAGTTCCACACGGAGGATTTGGTATCGGTATCGAGCGTATGGTAACCTTCGCAGCAGGAACAAAACATATCCGTGAAGCCATTCCATTCCCACGTATGTTGCACCGTATTAAACCATAAGAACAGGAAAACGCCCATGTGGCGTTTTTTCGAATTCCAGAGTTTTTACTTGCGTAAAAAATTTTTTTCTAGTATAATAGTTTATTGTGAGCGAACCTCACTTACCCCTTGCAAAGTCTTGGGGTCATTAGACCAAAAGGAGGAACATATCAATGGCTAAATACGAAATTCTTTATATCATTCGTCCAAACATTGAAGAAGAAGCTAAAAACGCTTTGGTAGCACGTTTTGACTCTATTTTGACTGACAACGGTGCAACTGTTGTTGAATCAAAAACTTGGGAAAAACGTCGTCTTGCATACGAAATCCAAGATTTCCGTGAAGGACTTTACCACATCGTTAACGTTGAAGCAAACGACGATGCAGCTCTTAAAGAGTTTGACCGTCTTTCAAAAATCAACGCTGACATTCTTCGTCACATGATCGTCAAAATTGACGCGTAAGAAGGTAAACTATGATTAACAATGTTGTACTTGTAGGGCGTATGACACGTGATGCTGAGTTGCGTTATACCCCATCAAATGTAGCAGTTGCGACTTTTACTCTTGCAGTAAACCGTACATTTAAGAGTCAAAATGGCGAACGTGAGGCTGATTTTATCAATGTCGTTATGTGGCGCCAACAGGCTGAAAACCTTGCTAACTGGGCTAAAAAAGGCTCACTTATCGGGGTGACAGGTCGTATCCAGACTCGTAGTTACGATAACCAGCAAGGACAACGTGTCTACGTGACAGAGGTCGTGGCTGAGAATTTCCAAATGTTGGAAAGCCGTAGTGTGCGTGAGGGTCATACAGGTGGAACTTACTCTGCCCCAACTGCAAACTATTCAGCACCTACAAATTCAGTACCAGACTTTTCACGTGATGAAAATCCATTTGGAGCAACAAATCCATTGGATATTTCAGATGATGATTTACCATTCTAATGGACAACTAAAATTATAAAGGAGAAAAAACATGGCTCAACAACGTCGTGGCGGATTCAAACGCCGTAAAAAAGTTGATTACATCGCAGCAAACAAAATTGAATATGTTGATTACAAAGATACTGAGCTTCTTAGCCGTTTCGTTTCAGAACGTGGGAAAATTCTTCCTCGTCGTGTAACAGGAACTTCAGCTAAAAACCAACGTAAAGTAACAACAGCTATCAAACGCGCTCGCGTAATGGCTTTGATGCCTTTCGTAAACGAAGATTAAAAAAGAGGTCCGGGGGACCTCTTTTTCAGACCCGGTTGGGTCTTTTTTTCACGAGCCTTGAAATGAGAGAGCGAGTTGAGGTTCAGTGGACCTCTTTTTCATGAGCTTTGAAATGAGAGAGCGAGTTTGGGTCTGGATGGACCTCTTTTTTATGAGCTTGAAAACAAGAAAGCGAATTAAGACCCGGTTGGGTCTTTTTTTCACGAGATAGTTTTTTTCTGACCTTGGCGTGCTATAATAGTAATAGAAAGAGTAAAGGTGGGTAAGTCAAAGATGAATTGTACGATTAGAAATATGATTAAGTCTGATATTAAATCCTTATCTCATGGATTTATCAATCAAGGTTGGCCTGGTAGAGAGGAAATTTTGGCTAGATATTTTCTGGAACAAGAAAGTGGGGAGAGAGAAGTCTTAGTTGCAGAGATTGATGGTGCTGTAGCGGGCTACGTTACCATTTTGCCCTCTGCTAAACATGGTCCTTTTACAGAAGTCTATCCAGAATTATCAGATTTTAATGTGTTTGAGCCTTTTCGAAATCAAGGGATTGGGAATCAACTGCTAGAAGAAGCAGAAAATCGAGTTAAGTTTTTTTCAGACAAAGTGACGTTGGGTGTAGGTTTGCACTTAGGATATGGCCCTGCCCAGAGATTGTATATCAGACGGGGCTACATTCCAGATGGGACAGGTGTCTGGTATCGAAATCAACCCTTGGAAATGAATGCTACTATTCAAAATAATGATGATTTAGTTCTGTACTTATCCAAGAAGTTCGAATAAGAGATAGCGAATTTCTTTGAAAATAGGGGATTTAGCTACTTTATGGTATAATGGAAAGAGTTAGATTGAAAGAGGTAGTGAGATGGATGCCAAATTAAGATACAAGGCAAAGAAGATCAAGATTGTCTTTTTTGATATTGATGATACATTGCGAAATTCAAAGACAGGTTTTATTCCGGCTTCAATCCCAACGGTTTTTAAGCAATTACGTGAGAAAGGAATTTTGACAGGTATTGCTTCTGGACGGGGGATTTTTGGTGTCGTTCCAGAGATTCGTGAGCTCAAGCCTGACTTTTTTGTAACCTTAAATGGTGCCTATATTGAAGATAAAAAAGGTCAGGTCATTTATCAACATCAGATCGAGAAGTCAGATGTTGAGGAGTATATCTCTTGGGCCAAGCAAGAGGAAATAGAGTATGGTTTGGTTGGGAGTCATGATGCCAAGTTGTCGACTCGTACCGATATGATTAGTGAGGCTATCAATCCAATTTATCCCGACTTAGATGTAGATCCTGATTTCCATGAAAAAGAAGCTATCTATCAAATGTGGACTTTTGAAGATAAGGGAGATGACTTGCACTTGCCTGACAGTCTCTCAGATAAACTTCGCATGGTTCGTTGGCATGAGCATTCGTCTGATATTGTGCCGATTTCAGGCTCCAAAGCGACGGGTGTGGAAAAGGTTGTGGAACACCTTGGTTTGAAACCAGAGAACGTCATGGTTTTTGGAGATGGACTCAACGACTTGGAACTCTTTGATTATGCTGGAATCAGCGTTGCCATGGGAATTTCTCATGATAACATCAAAGAAAAAGCAGATTATATTACAAAAACATTAGAAGAAGATGGTATTTTTGATGCCTTAGAAGGATTTGGTATGGTAGAAAAAGAATTGCATTTCCCGCAAGTAGACATTGAAACAGTAGAAGGTCCCATCGCGACCATTAAGACCAATCACGGAGACTTGCGTATTAAGCTCTTCCCTGAACATGCTCCTAAAACAGTGGCTAACTTTGTAGCACTTTCAAAAGACGGCTACTATGATGGTGTTATTTTCCACCGTATTATCAAGGACTTTATGATTCAAGGTGGAGACCCAACTGGAACTGGTATGGGTGGCGAGTCAATCTACGGCGAATCATTTGAGGATGAATTCTCAGAAGAACTTTACAATATCCGTGGTGCCCTTTCAATGGCCAATGCTGGTCCAAATACCAATGGCAGCCAGTTCTTTATTGTGCAAAATCAACATTTGCCTTATTCTAAGAAAGAAATTACTCGTGGTGGTTGGCCAGAACCGATTGCGGAAATCTATGCCAACCAAGGTGGAACCCCTCACCTAGACCGCCGTCATACTGTTTTTGGTCAGCTTGCTGATGAAGCTTCTTACGCTGTCTTGGATGCCATTGCTGCTGTTGAGACGGGGGCGATGGACAAGCCAGTTGAAGATGTTGTGATTGAAACTATTGAAATCGAGGACTAAGATGAAAATCGGTGATAAGCTAAAGGGGCGTATTACAGGGATTCAGCCCTACGGTGCCTTTGTTGAGCTAGAGACAGGTGATACGGGGCTGATTCACATTTCAGAGATTCGGACTGGCTTTATTGAAAATATTCATGACGCCTTGAAAGTCGATGAAGAGGTTCAGGTTCAGGTAGTGGATTTAGATGAATTTACAGGGAAAGCTAGTCTTTCTATCCGCACTTTGGAGGAAGAAAAGCACCAGTTTCCGAGACGGAGACGCTTTTCAAGCGACCGCTTTAACTACGGCTTTACGCCCTTTCGACGAATGCTACCAATCTGGACTAGAGAAGCCCTGCACCATTTAAAAAAGAAGAAGTAGTTTAGAGTTTTATATTTTTTGTAATGTTAATATAAAACTGCTATAATAGAACCATGGAAGAAGAACAATTATTAAAATCAGGGGAGCGCATTAACCAGCTCTTCTCAACAGATATCAAAATTATTCAAAATAGAGAGGTTTTTAGCTATTCGGTGGATAGTGTTCTCTTGTCACGTTTTCCACGTTTTCCTAAAAAGGGCTTGATTGTGGATTTTTGCGCTGGAAATGGAGCAGTGGGGCTATTTGCTAGTACTCGGACTCAGGCACAGATTTTGGCTGTTGAGATTCAGGAGCGTTTGGCGGATATGGCTGAACGCTCTGTCCGTTTGAATGGTTTGGAAGAGCAGATGGAGGTCATCTGTGATGATTTGAAAAATATGCCTGCTTACATTCAGGGAAGTAAGGTGGATATGATTTTGTGTAATCCGCCTTATTTCAAGGTGGATCCTCATTCTAATCTGAACGAGAGTGAACATTATCTCTTGGCGCGCCACGAAATCACGACCAACTTGCAGGAAATCTGTCGCAGTGCTCAAAGTATTCTCAAGTCTAATGGGCGTTTGGCCATGGTTCATCGTCCTGATCGACTTTTAGATATATTGGATATGTTACAACGACATAATCTAGCACCTAAGCGCCTGCAATTTGTCTATCCCAAAAAGGAAAAGGAAGCCAATATGCTTTTGATTGAGGCCATTAAGGATGGCTCGACAAGTGGCTTTAAGGTATTGCCACCTCTCATTGTCCACAATGATGATGGCTCTTATACGCCGGAACTCGAAGAAATTTATTATGGATCATAAGGCTTATATGTATGTGCTGGAGTGTCGTGATGGTTCCTACTATACGGGTTATACGACTGACGTGAGAAAACGCCTCGCTGTCCACAATAGTGGGAAGGGAGCCAAATATACACGAGCACGATTGCCAGTCAAACTTATCTATGCTCAAGGATTTGCCAGTAAGGAAGAAGCCATGTCGGCAGAAGCCCTTCTCAAGCGTAAGAAGAGGCCACAGAAGGAAATATTTTTATCTGAAAATCAAGATAGAAATTTACTCAGTTATTTTGAAGAATCGTGAGGAGCCCTTTGACTCCTCTTACTTTTGTCAAAAAGTGAAAAAAATGCTACAATAAAGAGAATAAACAAAATGAGGTATTATCATGTCTAAGATTCTAGTATTTGGTCACCAAAATCCAGACTCAGATGCCATCGGGTCATCTGTAGCTTTTGCCTACCTTGCAAAAGAAGCTTACGGTTTGGATACGGAAGCTGTTGCCCTTGGAACTCCAAATGAAGAAACAGCCTTTGTCTTGAACTATTTTGGTGTGGAAGCACCGCGTGTCATCACTTCTGCCAAAGCGGAAGGAGCAGAGCAAGTTATCCTGACTGACCACAATGAATTCCAACAATCTGTATCAGATATCGCTGAAGTAGAAGTTTATGGTGTTGTGGACCACCACCGTGTGGCTAACTTTGAAACTGCAAGCCCACTTTACATGCGTTTGGAACCTGTTGGATCAGCATCTTCTATCGTTTACCGTATGTTCAAAGAACATGGTGTAGCTGTTCCTAAAGAGATTGCTGGTTTGATGCTTTCAGGTTTGATTTCAGATACCCTTCTTTTGAAATCACCAACAACACACCCAACAGATAAGGCTATTGCTCCTGAATTGGCTGAATTAGCTGGTGTAAACTTGGAAGAGTATGGTTTGGCTATGTTGAAAGCTGGTACAAACTTGGCTAGCAAATCTGCTGAAGAATTGATTGACATCGATGCTAAGACTTTTGAATTGAATGGAAATAATGTCCGTGTTGCCCAAGTGAACACAGTTGACATCGCTGAAGTCTTGGAACGTCAAGCAGAAATTGAAGCTGCAATGCAAGCTGCGAACGAAGCAAACGGCTACTCTGACTTTGTCTTGATGATTACAGATATCGTCAACTCAAACTCAGAAATCTTAGCTCTTGGTACCAATATGGGCAAGGTCGAAGCGGCTTTCAACTTCAAACTTGAAAACAATCATGCCTTCCTTGCTGGTGCCGTTTCACGTAAGAAACAAGTGGTACCTCAATTGACTGAAAGCTTTACTGCTTAAGATTTTGAGTGTTAATTCAAATTAGAACAGGCTAGTTTGCCTTATATCGAAAGGAGTTTCGGCTCCTTTTTTTCTAGGAGTGAAGCATGTTAGAAAATGGCGATTTGATTTTTGTGAGAGATGAGTCAGATATGGGACAGGCCATCCAGATTTCCACAGGCAACTATAATCATGTTGCCATTTATTTGGATGGGATGATTTATCATGCTAGTGGAGAATTTGGTGTGATCTGTCAAGAACCAGCAGACTTCTTTGAGTCCAATCATTTGTATGACCTCTATGTTTACCCAGAAATGGATATCCAGTCTGTGAAGGAAAAAGCTTGCAAACATCTAGGGGCATCCTACAATGCTTCTTTCTATCCAGATGGAGCTGGTTTCTACTGTTCCCAGTATATGGCAGAAATTCTCCCGATTTTTGAAACTATTCCTATGAAATTTGGGGATGGGGAGCAGGAGATTAGTGATTTTTGGAGAGAGTATTACAGAGAATTGGGTCTGTCTGTTCCTTTGAACCGGCCGGGGACCAATCCTAGTCAATTGGCAGCATCGCCTCTGTTAGAATGTAAAGAAAGGAATCTTCATGATTCAGATTTTTAATCCATCTCGTTTGACGAGACAGCCATTTTTTAGAGAATTGATCCGCTATCTGGACCAGCATGATGATGTGATTTTACGGGAAATTAAGGCCAAGTTTCCAGATGTAGCAGTTGACAAACTCATGGAAGAGTATATAAAAGTGGGCTTGATTTTACGGGAAAATAAGCGCTATTACCTCAATCTTCCTATGCTTGAATCACTCGATAGTCTCGAACTGGATCAAGAGATTTTTGTCAGCGAAGATAGTCCGGTTTATCCAGCCTTGTTAGAGCAGAGTTTTGAGACGGAATTACGAAATCAAACCAATGCAGCTATTTTAGTTGAAAAGACAGATTTTGCGCGCACTAAAATGACCCTGTCTAATTATTTCTACAAGGTCAAACATCAGTATCCTTTGACAGAAAAACAGCAGGAACTCTATGCTATTTTGGGAGATGTCAATCCTGAGTATGCTCTTAAATATATGACGACTTTTTTGTTGAAATTTCTCAAAAAAGATCAGCTTATGCAGAAACGCCGAGACATCTTTGTGGACAGTTTAGTTGTCCTGGGTTATATAGTCCAAAATGAAGATGGAAAGTATGAGTTGGCTATCGATTTTGATAAGGAAAGATTGACTTTCTACTTGGTCTGATTTCTTGTTTCTGAGCACATTGTTTGACTTTCCTTAGTATTCGGTATAAACTATATGTAACCGGTAACACATATCGGAATAAACCCAAAGGAGACAATCATATGTCACTTGAAAACAAATTGGAACAAGCAACAGGCGCTATCAAAGAAGGATTTGGTAAAGTTACTGGGGATAGCAAGACTGAAGCAGAAGGCGCTGTAGAAAAGACAGTTGCTAAAGCAAAAGAAGTAGTTGAAGATGCTAAAGGTGCTGTAGAAGGTGCCGTTGAAGGTTTGAAAAATGCTTTTAAATAGAAATAGAAAAAATCAAGGGTTTCGTTTCCCTTGATTTTTTTACGATCCTTATAAATAATTTTCTGCTACGGCTGCATCTCCTGGATAGGCTTCTTTCTTTCCTTGGACGATTTGGTAGCAATCGGCTCCCTTACCAGCAATAATCACAGCATCTAATTCGTGATTTGTGATAGCCATAGCTGCCTTGATGGCTTCTTGGCGATCCGCAATTTTTTCAACAGGATGATTGATGTAGCTACTGATTTCATCTGCAATGGCCATTGGGGCCTCATAGTTGGGGTCATCAGCAGTCAAAAAGACTTGGATCTCAGGGTGTTGATTGAGGAGGAGGCCAAAGTCTTTACGACGACTTTCTCCCTTATTTCCTGTCGAACCCAGAACCAGAGCAATTTTTCCAGTTTGATGAGTTTCAACCACATTGATGAGTTTTTTCAGACTATCCCCATTGTGGGCATAGTCGATGAAGACCTTGGCTCCATTTTTCTGAGTCAGGACTTCCATACGACCAGGAACGCGGGTTGCAGCGATGCCTTTTTTGATGTCCTCAAGACTAGCTCCGAGACGGAGGCAAGCAAGTCCAGCAGCAACTGCATTTTCTTGATTGAAGTGGCCGATGAGTTGGATATCATAATCACCAGCGAGTTTACCTCTAGCTGAGAAGCTAAAGGCTTTGGAATTCTCGATTTGGTTTTCAGACTTACTACCATAGAAATCATGGTCTTGATCTTCTACTTGTTCTTTCAAGACAGAAAAGTGATCCATATCACTGTTAATGATGACTGCTCGGCTATTTTCCATCAAGAGACGCTTGTGGTAGAAGTAGTCTTCAAAGCTAGGGTGTTCAATCGGGCCGATATGGTCGGGGCTGATATTGAGGAAAACTCCCACATCAAAGGTTAGACCATAGACACGTTTGACCAGATAGGCCTGACTGGATACTTCCATGATGAGGTGGGTACGGTCATTTTGCACAGCCTGATTCATCATGTCAAAGAGATCGATACTCTCAGGGGTTGTCAATGCAGACTTAAAGAAAGTCTTGCCATCTAAAGTTGTATTCATGGTCGACAACATTGCAGGTCGGTGCCCTTGAGATAAGATGTTATAAGCGAAATAGGCTGCCGTAGTCTTACCCTTGGTTCCAGTAAAGGCGAGGAGTTTGAGTTTTTCCTGTGGATTTCCATAAAATTCCATGGCAATCAAACTCATGGCTTTCTTAATGTCGTTCACGATAATGGCAGGAATACCAATTTCATAGTCCTTTTCAGCTATATACCAACCGAGCCCTTGAGAGATGGCTGAAAGCAGAAATTCCTTCTTAAAGGCAGCACCCTTGACGAAAAAGAGGCTCTTTTCTTTAGCCTTGCGACTGTCATAGCAGATGGTGTTAAACACGACATGGCTGTAGTTGTAGTGGTAGTGTCCTTGGTCGATAATCTCGCGGAAGAGACCATCTTTCTTTAAAATATCTAATACGGTTTCAATCTTAATCATACTTTCTATTGTAAACCGAAAGTCGCAAATTTACAAGTAACAAGGAAAAGTTTATAATGGAAGATAAGGAGTTTTTCCTAGTTATCAAAATTGAATGAGGAATCTATGTCGCACGAAAACAATTACCAGCAGGCCCAGATGTTACGGGGGACTGCTTGGCTAACGGCTAGTAACTTTATCAGTCGCCTGCTTGGGGCCATCTATATTATCCCTTGGTACATCTGGATGGGGTCTTATGCGGCTACGGCCAATGGTCTCTTTACCATGGGATACAATATCTATGCTTGGTTCTTGCTGATTTCAACAGCGGGGATTCCAGTTGCGGTGGCCAAGCAAGTTGCCAAGTACAATACCATGCGAGAAGAGGAGCATAGCTTTGCCCTGATTCGGAGCTTTTTAGGCTTTATGACGGGGCTAGGTTTGGTTTTTGCTTTAATCTTGTATGTCTTTGCTCCTTGGCTAGCAGACTTGTCTGGCGTGGGCAAAGACTTGATACCGATCATGCAAAGCTTGGCTTGGGGAGTCTTGATTTTCCCATCTATGAGTGTTATCCGAGGATTTTTCCAAGGGATGAATAACCTCAAACCTTATGCCATGAGCCAAATCGCTGAGCAGGTCATTCGTGTTATCTGGATGCTTCTAGCAACCTTTATCATTATGAAGCTCGGTTCAGGAGATTACCTAGCAGCCGTTACCCAATCCACCTTTGCGGCCTTTGTCGGTATGGTAGCCAGTTTTGCAGTTTTGGTCTATTTCCTTGCTCAAGAAGGATTGCTCAAAAGAGTCTTTGAAACAGGGGATAAGATTAACAGCAAGCATCTTTTGATCGATACCATTAAGGAAGCCATTCCTTTTATCCTGACAGGGTCTGCCATCCAGCTTTTCCAGATTTTGGATCAGCTGACCTTTATCAATAGTATGAGCTGGTTTACTAACTACAGTAACGAGGACTTGGTTGTCATGTTTTCTTATTTCTCAGCCAATCCTAATAAAATCACGATGATTTTGATTTCTGTTGGGGTTTCGATTGGGAGTGTCGGTTTGCCGCTTTTGACGGAAAACTATGTCAAGGGGGACTTGAAGGCAGCTTCTCGTCTCGTTCAGGACAGTCTCACCCTACTCTTTATGTTCTTGCTACCAGCAACGGTTGGAGTGGTTATGGTAGGAGAACCTCTATATACAGTCTTCTATGGTAAGCCAGACAGTTTGGCCCTGGGCTTATTTGTCTTTGCAGTTTTGCAGTCTATTATTTTAGGCTTGTACATGGTCTTGTCTCCCATGCTTCAGGCCATGTTCCGCAACCGCAAGGCCGTTCTCTATTTTGTCTATGGTTCCATTGCCAAGCTAGTCTTGCAACTTCCAACCATCGCCCTTTTCCACAGTTATGGTCCTTTGATTTCCACAACCATCGCTCTTATCATTCCTAACGTCTTGATGTATCGGGACATTTGTAAAGTAACAGGTGTCAAGCGCAAGGTGATTGTGAAACGAACCATTTTAATCAGTTTGCTGACCCTAGTTATGTTTCTGTTAATAGGAACCATCCAGTGGCTGTTAGGATTTTTCTTCCAACCAAGTGGGCGTTTGTGGAGTTTCCTTTATGTAACTCTTGTCGGTGCCATGGGTGGAGGTGTTTACGGAGTCATGAGTCTTCGTACCCGTTTGTTGGATAAGGTGATTGGAAAAGCCCAAGCAGATCGCCTGCGAGCAAAATTTAAGCTTTCGTAAGATAACATTTATAAATAAAAGGAATAAGTTGAACAATCTTTTAGGAGAACTTGAAACTTATTCCTTTTTTAGCGTCAAAATAGCTAAAATTATCTTTTAAAAGTAGAAGATGATGTCTTTTTCGATTTTTTTGGAAAAAATCATTGACTAAACAAACTAAACGTTGTATAATAAAACAAATATTTAAAGCAGGAGGTTCTGGAAATGAAAAAGTCTAAGAGCAAATATCTAACCTTGGCAGGTCTTGTCCTGGGTACAGGAGTTTTATTGAGCGCGTGTGGAAATTCTAGCACTGCATCTAAAACCTATAGCTATGTTTATTCTAGTGATCCATCTAGTTTGAACTATCTAGCAGAAAACCGCGCAACAACCAATGATATTGTGACCAATCTGGTAGATGGTCTCATGGAAAATGACCAGTATGGGAACTATGTGCCATCCTTGGCAGAGGATTGGAGTGTTTCTAAGGACGGTTTGACCTATACCTACAAACTGCGTAAGGATGCTAAGTGGTTTACTTCTGAGGGAGAAGAATATGCTCCTGTAACTGCCCAAGATTTTGTGACAGGTTTGCAATATGCGGCTGATAAAAAATCAGAAGCCTTGTATCTAGTGCAGGACTCTGTTGCAGGTTTGGATGACTATATCACTGGGAAAACAAGCGACTTTTCAACTGTCGGTGTCAAGGCTCTTGATGACCAAACCGTTCAATACACCTTGGCTCGACCAGAACCTTACTGGAACTCAAAAACAACCTCAACCATTCTTTTCCCAGTCAATGCGGATTTCCTAAAATCAAAAGGGGATGATTTTGGGAAGGTAGACCCTGCTAATATTTTGTACAGTGGACCTTTCTTGATGAAAGCTTTTGTTTCAAAATCTGTCATCGAATACAAGAAAAATCCTAACTACTGGGATGCTAAGAATGTCTTTGTAGATGATGTCAAATTGACCTACTATGATGGTAGTGACCAAGATGCTCTTGTTCGTAACTTTACAGACGGAGCCTACAGCTATGCTCGTCTCTATCCAAATAGTTCAAGTTTTGAAGGGATTAAAGAAAAATACAAAGATGATATCATCTACAGTATGCAGGATGCTACGTCTTATTACTGGAATTTTAACTTGGATAGACAAGCTTATAAATTTACTTCTAAGACGACCGACATTGAAAAGAAATCAACTCAGGAAGCAGTTCTTAATAAAAACTTCCGTCAAGCCATTAACTTTGCCTACGACCGTACAGCCTATGGGGCTCAATCTCAGGGAGAAGACGGAGCGACTAAGATTTTACGTAACTTGGTTGTTCCTCCAACCTTTGTAAGTATCAAGGGCAAGGACTTTGGTGAAGTAGTAGCCTCTAAGATGGTCAATTATGGTAAGGAATGGCAAGGCATCAACTTTGCGGATGGTCAAGATCCTTATTACAATCCTGAGAAAGCCAAGGCTAAATTTGCGGAAGCAAAGCAAGAGCTAGAGGCCAAGGGAGTAACCTTCCCTATCCACTTGGATATGATAACTGACCAAGCTTCTAAGCAGGGGATTCAAGAAGTAAGCTCTATGAAGCAATCTATTGAAGCAGCTTTAGGTACGGAGAACGTCGTTATCGATATCCAGCAGTTATCAACAGAGGACCATGATAACTCAAGTTACCTTGCTCCAACAGCAGCTCAAAAAGATTATGACCTATACAATGGTGGTTGGAGTCCTGACTACTTAGATCCATCAACCTATCTTGATATCTTTAGTGTCAATAATGGTGGGGTTCTACAAAATCTTGGACTCGAGCCTGGTGAAGCCAATGACAAGGCTAAGGCAGTTGGACTCGACACTTATACTCAAATGTTGGAAGAAGCTAATAAGGAGCAAGACCCAGCCAAACGTTATGAAAAATATGCTGATGTTCAAGCTTGGTTGATAGATAGTTCTCTAGCGATTCCAAACGTTTCACGAGGTGGAACACCTGGATTGAGAAAAGTAGTTCCTTTCTCAGCACCTTATTCATTGGCTGGTAATAAAGGGGTTGAATCCTATAAATATCTCAAGGTACAAGATAAGATAGTCACAACAGACGAGTATGCAAAAGCCAGAGAAAAATGGTTGAAAGAAAAAGAAGAATCCAATAAAAAAGCCCAAGAAGAATTGGCAAAACATGTCAAATAAGGATTTTTCAAGAAAAACGATGGTTTCGAAAGAAGCTATCGTTTTTTCTAGAATGATGGTAAATTTGGAAGAAAAGTGCTTACATTTTTTAATTGGTTTATTAAATTTATGTTATAATGAATATAACAAAAATATGAGGAACTATTTTCGAAAATCTACCCAATGTTGATTGAAGTGTGCACATGCTAGGATGATTTAATAGGAGGGATGCTGTCTACTGGAAAAGTAAGATAAAATGTAACTAATGATAAGTTCTTCTTTATGTGAAGAGCTCTTATCTGCCTATTTACTAATCGTTATGGAGGTATCATCATGGGCGCTATTATGGAGTTTGCAACAGAAAAACAGATTGCATCATTTCTTTCAACTTGTCATATCGAGGGGCAAAAGAATTTTCTGATGGCTTTCAAGAAAAAGACATGGTTGAAATCCTTTATTGATTTTTTCATTATAGGTGGTTCCTACTATGTTCAGTCGAGTGTGAAGCCTAAGATTCTGGCCTTCACAACCAAGGGGATTTACTTGATGGACATCAGTGATGTAACAGAAAATCGTTCTAATCACGTCGTAGAGATGCCTTGGAATCAAGTCAAAGATTTTACTTATAAGTCAGTCTTGAATACAGTTAGGCTGAACTGGAACTATCAAAATGAAGACTATATTTTTTCCGCGGATGTCGGTCAGATTGGTCAGCATGTGGGCCAATATCAATTTAACAAAGAGCATTATGACTATTTGGTTCAACAGGATTTCTTTCAGTCAAAGTAAACTCTAGCAATCATTTTCACAAAAGAATCTGGAAGCTTTTCTGGATTCTTTTTAGCTTTACTCGATAAGTCTATAGTTTGAAACTATAACTAGCTCTTGAAAAGAAGAAAATGAGTTGATGAAAATAAGTGGTACAATAGTTACTATAGATTTGGAGGTATTGTATGAGCAAGGAATTACACATTAACACAATTTTGGCCCAGGCGGGTATTAAGTCAGATGAAGCGACAGGTGCATTGGTGACACCGCTTCATTTTTCAACGACCTATCAGCATCCAGAGTTTGGTCAGTCTACTGGTTTTGACTATACGCGTACTAAAAACCCAACTCGCAGTAAGGCTGAAGAAGTCTTGGCGGCTATTGAGTCAGCAGACTATGCGCTAGCGACTAGCTCAGGGATGTCAGCTATTGTACTGGCCTTTAGTGTCTTCCCAGTAGGAAGTAAGGTTTTGGCTGTCCGTGACCTTTACGGTGGTTCTTTCCGCTGGTTCAATCAAGTGGAGCAGGAAGGCCGTTTCCATTTTACCTATGCCAATACAGAAGAAGAGTTGATTGCCGAGTTAGAAAAGGACGTGGATGTTCTCTATATCGAAACACCAACCAATCCCTTGATGTTGGAATTTGATATCGAAAAACTAGCCAAATTGGCTCATGCTAAGGGTGCTAAAGTGGTGGTGGACAATACCTTCTACAGCCCTATCTACCAACGTCCGATTGAAGATGGAGCAGATATTGTTCTCCATTCAGCAACCAAGTATCTGGCAGGCCACAATGATGTCCTGGCTGGAGTGGTTGTGACCAATAGTTTAGAACTATACGAAAAGCTTTTCTACAATCTCAATACGACAGGGGCAGTCTTGTCTCCATTTGACAGTTATCAATTGATTCGTGGTCTCAAGACCTTGTCTCTTCGTATGGAGCGCTCAACAGCTAACGCCCAAGAAGTGGTTGCCTTTTTGAAGGATTCTCCAGCAGTTAAGGAAGTTCTCTACACTGGTCGTGGGGGCATGATTTCCTTTAAAGTAGCCGATGAAACACGCATTCCTCACATTTTGAACAGTCTTAAGGTCTTCTCTTTTGCGGAAAGTTTAGGTGGGGTAGAAAGTCTTATTACTTATCCAACGACTCAAACTCACGCTGATATTCCAGCAGAAGTGCGCCATTCTTATGGTTTGACAGATGACCTCTTGCGTTTGTCTATTGGGATTGAGGATGCTAGAGATTTGATTGCAGATTTGCGCCAAGCCTTGGAAGGATAAGACAAAGATGGGAAAATATGATTTTACAAGCCTGCCAAACCGTTTAGGGCATCATACCTATAAATGGAAAGAAGCAGAAACGGATAGTGAAGTCCTACCAGCTTGGATAGCGGATATGGACTTTGTAGTCTTGCCTGAAATCCGCCAAGCCGTGCAAACTTACGCTGATCAATTGGTTTATGGCTATACCTATGCCAGTGAAGAGTTGATTCACGAAGTTCAAAAGTGGGAGGATACACAACACGGTTACCACTTTGACAAAGAAGCTCTTGTCTTTATCGAGGGTGTGGTACCAGCCATCTCAACAGCTATTCAAGCTTTCACAAAAGAAGGCGAGGCGGTTCTGATTAACACACCTGTCTACCCACCTTTTGCTCGCAGTGTCAAGTTGAACAACCGTAGATTGATTACCAATTCTTTGGTGGAAAAGGATGGTCTGTTTGAGATTGACTTTGACCGACTTGAAAAGGATTTGGTGGAAGAGGATGTCAAACTTTATATTCTTTGCAACCCTCACAATCCTGGTGGACGTGTGTGGGAAAAGGAAGTGTTGGAGAAGATTGGCCAACTCTGTCAAAAACACGGTGTTTTCTTGGTTTCAGATGAGATTCACCAAGATTTGGCCCTCTTTGGTCACAAACACCAGTCTTTCAATACCGTCAACCCTGACTTTAAAGAATTTGCTATCGTCTTGACCAGTGCCACTAAAACCTTTAACATTGCTGGGACAAAAAATTCCTATGCAGTCATTGAAAATCCTAAGTTGCGACTGGCTTTCCAGAAACGTCAATTGGTCAATAATCAGCATGAAATTTCAGGCTTGGGCTATTTGGCGACAGAAGCTGCTTATCGCTATGGGAAGGATTGGCTAGAGGAACTCAAGCAAGTCTTTGAAGACCACATCAATTATGTGGTGGATCTATTTGGAAAAGAGACTAAAATCAAGGTCATGAAACCGCAAGGAACCTACTTGATTTGGCTTGATTTTTCAGCCTATGACCTGACTGATGAAGCATTGCAAGAGCTGTTGAAAAATGAAGCCAAGGTTATCCTCAACCGTGGTTTGGATTTTGGGGAGGAAGGAAATCTTCATGCCCGCCTCAATGTAGCCATGCCTAAATCTCTGTTGCAAGAAGTTTGTCAGCGAATTGTGACGACTTTTGCCAAACGTTAAAAATCCAGCCTTCTAGGAGAAAAGTCTCCCTAGAAGGCTATTTTCATAGGGGAAAATATGGTATAATAAAAAGATAAGGTAAAGGTGAAAATATGGCTAAATTGATTCCGGGGAAAGTCCGTATCGAAGGTGTTGCCCTTTATGAAACTGGTAAGGTTGACATTATCAAGGAAAAGAACAATCGGCTCTGTGCTCGCGTGGCAGAAGAAGAACTGCGCTATAGTTTAGAGGATGATTTGGTTTTTTGTGCCTGCGATTTTTTCCAAAAGAGGAGCTACTGTGTGCATTTGGCAGCGCTAGAGCATTTTCTGAAAAATGATGAGCGTGGTCAGGAAATCTTGCAGGGTCTGGAAGAAGGTCATGAAGAAAAAGAGGCTGTTGAAACCAAGGTGACCTTGGGTGGCAAATTTTTGGATCGAATTTTATCTCCAAAATCAGAATGCGCCTATGAGTTATCGGCTGTAGGGCAGGTGGAAGCAGGAACCAATCATATCTTGTGGACCCTGAGAATTGGCCAAATCAATAGCCAAAAATACTATGTCATTCGGGATATTCCACTTTTTTTAAGGATTGTCGAGCAGAGAAAGTCTTATATGATTGGCAAGGTCTATGAGGAGTCTCTTTCTTGGGAATCCTTTGATGATGCCAGCCAAGAACTTCTGATTTTCTTGCGGGGACTGATGGAGGAAGGACTGGCTCCAGACCTCTTTTTCCAAAACCAAGGTCGGCACCTCTTTTTTCCTCTGACCTTTTTTGAGCAGGGTGTGAATTTACTGATGACCTTGCCGCATTTTCAATTTGACCATCAAGTGTATAGCTACCAGACTCTGCTTTTTCAGGATATGCATGCTGATGCCAATCTATTTGCCTTTACAGTAACAGAATACTCGGACTATTTTGAAATGGAAATCAGTGAGAGTCCTAGGGTCAATGTCTTTTATCAGGGAGCTGTGCTGTTCCATAAAGGACAGGTTTATTTTCTAACAGACCAGCAGATACAACTTCTAAAGGAAATTAAAGCACTGCCTTTGGATCAACATGGAAAAAAATACCTGCAATTTGATAGTAGTGACCGAGATAAGTTAGCTTCCTGTCTAACTCTTTTTAACCAGATGGGGACCGTTTCAGCTTCAGAACGGTTACAAATCAAAACTTTTTCGCCCTCTTTTTACTTTGATAGGGAAGAAGATAATCGGATTCGTTTAGAAATTCAGTTTGATTATGGGGATAGGCAGGTATCAAGCCGACAAGAGCTAGAAGAATTGCCATTTTCAAGTGACGCGGACTTAGAAGAAAGAATTTTCCAAGTCTGTTTGGTTGCAGGTTTTGAAGCAGACTTTCAATCTTGGCGTCAGGCCTTAAAAGCCGAGTCTGTCTATCATTTCTTCCACGAAATCATTCCAGTCTTTGGAAAACTCGGTCATGTTGACCTATCAGACAAGCTAGAAGAGCTTTATAGCCTAGCGAGTCCTCAAGTGCAGATTGCTTCCAAGGGAGGTCTCTTGGAAATCCAATTTGATTTTCAAGATATTGCCCAAGAGGAAATTGATCAAGCCATGCAGGCCTTGGTTGCCAATCAAGATTTTTACATTGATTCGTCCAATCGAGTCTACTTTTTCGATGAAGAAACCAAGAAAATTCGCCAAAATCTACAGGAACTGGGGCAGTTTGAATTAAAAGATGGTGCCTTGCAGGCTCGGAAATCCTTGGCCTACAGTTTAGCTCATCTCTTTGAAGGGCGAGACCGTGTTTCTTTTTCACAAGAATTCCAGAATCTGGCTCATGATTTGACGCATCCAGAGGACTTTCCTCGACAAGCAACTCAGGTTCAGGCTGACTTGCGAGATTATCAGGAAAAGGGAATCGGCTGGCTGCAAATGCTCCATCATTATGGTTTTGGTGGGATTTTGGCTGATGATATGGGACTTGGTAAAACCCTACAGACCATTGCTTTTTTGACCAGCCAAGTGACAAAAGAAAGTCGGGTTTTGATTCTCGCTCCGTCAGGTTTAATCTACAACTGGGCAGATGAATTTCAGAAATTTGCCCCACAGTTGGATGTGGCTGTTGTGCATGGTTTGAAAGCTAGTCGTGAAGAGATTCTTGCTGAGAGCCATCAAATCTATGTGACGAGCTATGCTACCTTCCGTCAGGACAGTGAGCTTTATCAGGGTATGGCCTTTGACTTCCTTTTCTTAGATGAAGCTCAGGTTATGAAAAATGCCCAGACTAAGATCGCCCAGACCTTGAGACAATTTGTGGTGCCGTCAGTTTTTGCTTTGTCAGGAACTCCTATTGAAAACCATCTAGGTGAACTGTGGTCTATTTTCCAAATCGTCATGCCAGGACTTTTGCCAAGCAAGAAAGAATTTATGAAATTGCCAGCCGAGCGCGTGGCTCAGTTTATCAAGCCTTTCGTGATGAGGCGAAAGAAAGAAGAAGTTCTGACTGAATTACCAGACTTGATTGAAGTGGTTTATAAGAATGAACTGGAAGACCAGCAAAAGGCTATCTACCTAGCCCAGTTGCAACAGATGAGAGATAGATTGACTCAAGTGTCAGATCAGGAATTTCAGCGAAGTCGTGTGGAAATCTTGTCTGGTCTGATGCGCTTACGCCAAATCTGTGACACCCCTGCCCTCTTTATAGAAGATTATCAGGGAGCCAGTGGCAAACTGGATAGTCTCCGAGACCTGCTGCTACAGGTGGCAGACGGCGGACACCGTGTCTTGATTTTCTCGCAGTTTAAGGGAATGCTGGAGAAAATTGAACAAGAATTGCCAGACTTGGGCTTGACTTCCTTTAAAATTACGGGTTCAACCCCAGCCAAGGAAAGACAAGAAATGACTAAGGCCTTTAACCAAGGGGAAAGAGATGCCTTTCTGATTTCCCTCAAGGCGGGTGGGGTTGGTCTGAACCTAACAGGTGCTGATACTGTTATCTTGGTTGACCTTTGGTGGAATCCTGCGGTGGAAGCGCAAGCTATTGGCCGTGCCCATCGGATGGGTCAGGAAGAAACGGTTGAGGTCTATCGCTTGGTGACCAAGGGAACCATTGAAGAAAAAATTCAAGAACTCCAAAAACAAAAGAAACATCTGGTGTCACAAGTATTGGATGGAACAGAGTCACGTGGCAGTCTGACCCTAGCAGAAATTAGAGAAATTTTGGGAATTTCTGAAGCCAGCACTTGAAAAATCAAGACAATACGCTATAATGAAGTGTTGAAAGGAAATAGAAAATGAAACAAGAACGATTTCCATTGGTGTCAGATGACGAGGTCATGCTGACTGAAATGCCAGTCATGAACTTGTACGATGAGTCTGATCTGATCAGTAATATCAAGGGTGAGTATCGGGATAAAAATTATTTAGAATGGGCTCCTATTACTGAAGAGGCGCCAGTAAAACCGATTGAAAAGCAAGTAGAGAAACCTAAAAAGGCTCCTTTAGGGGTTAAAAAAGAAGGAAAGAGTTATGCTGAGGTGGCGCGTGAAGAAGCGCGTGCAGACTTGAAAAAGAAACGCTCTGCTAACTATCTAACTCAGGATTTCAGCCGTGCGAGACGTCATTCTAAATCAGGCCTTCTTAGACAGGGCAACCAACCGACAGCGCCTTTCCAAAAGGAAAATCCTGGTGAATTTGTCAAATATAGCCAAAAATTGACCCAGTCTCAGTACATCTTGGCGGAAGAAGTTCATTTTATCCCTACCAAGAATGAAGAAGTGTCAGCACCTGCTCCAAAGAAAAACAACTATGATTTTCTAAAGAAGAGCCAAATCTACAATAAAAAAAGTAAACAAACAGAACAAGAACGTCGGGTTGCCCAAGAGTTGAATCTGACCAGAATTACAGAATAGGGGAGAAAACATGCCAAAGACATATCATTTTATCGGAATTAAGGGATCAGGGATGAGTGCCTTGGCCTTGATGTTGCACCAAATGGGACATAAGGTACAGGGATCAGATGTTGAAAAATACTACTTTACTCAACGTGGTCTTGAGCAGGCAGGAATTACTATTCTTCCTTTTAATGAAAAGAACTTAGACGGTGATATGGAAATTATCGCTGGAAATGCCTTCCGTCCAGATAATAACGTCGAAATTGCCTATGCAGACCAAAATGGTATCAGCTACAAACGTTACCATGAATTTCTAGGTAGCTTTATGCGTGATTTTGTTAGCATGGGAGTAGCTGGAGCGCATGGAAAAACTTCAACGACAGGTATGTTGTCACATGTTTTGTCTCACATCACAGACACTAGCTTCTTGATTGGAGATGGGACAGGTCGTGGTTCGGCCAATGCCAAATATTTTGTCTTTGAATCTGACGAATATGAGCGTCACTTCATGCCTTATCACCCAGAATACTCTATTATTACCAACATTGACTTTGACCATCCAGACTATTTCACAAGTCTCGAGGATGTTTTCAACGCCTTTAACGACTATGCCAAACAAATTACCAAGGGTCTTTTTGTCTATGGTGAAGACGCAGAATTGCGTAAGATTACAGCCAATGCTCCGATTTATTATTATGGTTTTGAAGCAGAAGGCAATGACTTTGTAGCTAGTGAGCTTCTTCGTTCAACAACTGGTTCATCCTTCACCGTTCATTTCCGTGGACAAGACTTGGGGCAATTCCACATTCCAACCTTTGGTCGTCACAATATCATGAATGCGACAGCCGTTATTGGTCTTCTTTACACAGCAGGATTTGATTTGAACTTGGTGCGTGAGCACTTGAAAACATTTGCCGGTGTTAAGCGTCGTTTCACTGAGAAAATTGTCAATGATACAGTTATTATCGATGACTTTGCCCACCATCCAACAGAAATTATTGCGACCTTGGATGCGGCTCGTCAGAAATACCCAAGCAAGGAAATTGTAGCAGTCTTCCAACCTCATACTTTTACAAGAACCATTGCCTTGTTGGACGAATTTGCCCACGCTTTGAACCAAGCGGATGCTGTTTATCTAGCACAGATTTATGGGTCAGCTCGTGAGGTAGACCATGGGGATGTCAAGGTAGAAGACCTAGCCAACAAAATCAACAAAAAACACCAAGTGATCACGGTTGAAAATGTTTCCCCACTCCTAGACCATGACAATGCAGTCTATGTCTTTATGGGAGCAGGAGACATCCAAACCTATGAATATTCATTTGAACGTCTTTTGTCCAACTTGACAAGCAATGTTCAATAGGATGCTCCCATGGAAATTCCAATTAAGATTATTCAGGCAAGTATACCTGATTTGGCTGAGATAGAGGCACTTCAGGCCTCGTCTTTTCCAGCTGAAAAGCAGCAACCTTCCCATATCTTAGAAGAAAGTATCCGTAAGTGTGCGGATACCTTTCTTCTAGCTAGGAATGAAAACCAACTTTTAGGCTATATTCTATCAAGTCCCCAGTCAGACAATCCGCAATGTCTAAAAGTGCATTCTTTAGTCATTGAGGCTGACCATCAGAGACAGGGCTTGGGAACACTTCTTCTTGCAGCCTTGAAAGAGGTGGCAGTTGAGCTGGAGTACAAGGGGATTCGTTTGGAGAGTCCTGATGAGCTGCTTTCCTATTTTGAAATGAACGGTTTTATTGATGAAGAAACTTCCCTTTATGCAACTAACCAGGGTTTTAGTATGATTTGGTTTAATCCCTTTTATCTGGAGGCACAATGAAGATCAGACAAGCAAAATTAGAAGATTTGGATCGGATTGTTGAGATTGAACTAGAAAATTTCTCGGTAGAAGAAGCTATTCCTCGATCTGTTTTTGAATCGCATTTGCGAGAAATTCAGACCTCTTTTCTGGTTGCGGAAAAAGTAGGTAGAATCATGGGGTACATAGAAGGGCCAGTTGGACCACACCGCCATCTGCAAGACCAGTCCTTTACAGAAGAAATAAAAGACTATAGTCATGAGCCTGGTGGTTATATCTCTGTGACCTGTCTTTCTATTGCCAAAGAAGCACAGGGCCTCGGACTTGGACAAAAATTACTAATAGCCTTGAAAGAAGTTGCTCTTGAAGATAAGAGAGATGGCATTAACCTAACCTGTCATGACTATCTCATCGCCTACTATGAAAAGCACGGATTTGTCAATGAAGGCTTGTCCCAGTCAACCTTTGCAGGGGAAACCTGGTATGATATGGTTTGGGAAACGAAAAAATAAGCTAGGAAAAGTATCATAGGTTGCTTTTCTTGGACTTTTAAGATATAATATTATGGATTGTCAACAAGGAGGAAAAACTTTTGAGTGAAAAGTCAAGAGAAGAAGAGAAATTAAGCTTTAAAGAGCAGATTCTGAGAGATTTAGAAAAAGTAAAAGGCTATGATGAAGTTCTGAAAGAAGATAAGGCAGTAGTTCGCACTCCTGCAAATGAACCTTCAGCTGAAGAACTCATGGCTGATTCCTTGTCAACGGTAGAGGAGATTATGAGAAAAGCTCCTACCGTGCCTACTCACCCAAGTCAAGATGTACCTTCTTCTCCAGCGGAAGAAAGTGGTTCAAGACCAGGACCAGGTCCAGGTCCTGTTAGACCTAAGAAATTTGAAAGAGAATACAATGAAACCCCAACAAGGGTAGCTGTTTCCTATAAGACGGCAGAGAAAAAAGCAGAACAAGCAGGTCCAGAAACACCTACGCCTGCTACAGAAACAGTGGATATCATCAGCGATACACCACGTCGTAGCCGTAGAGAAGGAGCAAAACCCGTTAAGTCTAAGAAAGAGAAGAAGTCACATGTGAAAGCTTTTGTGATTTCATTCCTTGTATTCCTTGCCTTGCTCTCAGCAGGTGGTTACTTTGGTTACCAGTACGTGCTAGATTCTTTGTTACCTATCGATGCTAATTCTAAGAAATATGTGACGGTTGGAATTCCAGAAGGTTCAAACGTTCAAGAAATCGGTACGACGCTTGAAAAAGCTGGTTTGGTAAAGCATGGTCTGATTTTTAGCTTTTATGCCAAGTATAAAAATTATACCGACTTGAAAGCGGGTTACTACAATTTGCAAAAGAGTATGAGTACAGAAGACTTACTCAAAGAGTTGCAAAAAGGTGGAACAGATGAACCGCAAGAACCTGTACTTGCGACTTTGACAATTCCAGAAGGTTATACCTTGGATCAGATTGCACAAGCTGTGGGTCAATTGGAAGGTGACTTCAAAGAGTCTTTGACAGCGGAGGCTTTCTTGGCAAAAGTTCAAGATGAGACGTTTATCAGTCAAGCAGTAGCCAAATATCCTACTTTATTGGAAAGTTTGCCTGCAAAAGATAGTGGTGCGCGTTATCGTTTGGAAGGATACCTTTTCCCAGCTACTTATTCTATCAAGGAAAGCACAACTGTTGAGAGCTTGATTGATGAGATGTTAGCTGCTATGGATAAGAACCTATCTCCTTACTATAGTACTATCAAATCTAAAAACTTGACTGTCAATGAGTTGTTGACCATTGCTTCCTTGGTCGAAAAAGAAGGTGCCAAGACAGAAGATCGTAAGCTCATTGCAGGTGTATTCTACAATCGTTTGAATCGTGATATGCCACTTCAAAGTAATATTGCAATCTTGTATGCCCAAGGAAAACTGGGGCAAAATATCAGCTTAGCTGAGGATGTTGCGATTGATACCAACATTGATTCACCTTATAATGTTTATAAAAATGTAGGTCTCATGCCTGGTCCAGTCGATAGTCCAAGTCTGGATGCGATTGAGTCAAGCATCAATCAAACTAAGAGCGATAACCTCTACTTTGTAGCAGATGTCACAGAAGGCAAGGTCTACTATGCTAATAATCAAGAAGACCACGATCGCAATGTCGCTGAACATGTCAACAGCAAATTAAACCAAACAAACTAAAATTATGTGATACTTCACATAATTTTCTTTAGAAAATATTATTAGAAGAAAGTTGAGAAAAATGGCAGAAAAAACATATCCTATGACCCTTGAGGAAAAGGAAAAACTTGAAAAAGAATTAGAAGAATTGAAATTGGTTCGTCGACCAGAAGTGGTAGAACGCATTAAGATTGCCCGTTCATACGGTGACCTTTCAGAAAACAGTGAGTACGAAGCAGCTAAGGATGAACAAGCCTTTGTCGAAGGACAAATCTCTAGCTTAGAAACAAAAATCCGCTATGCTGAAATCGTCAATAGCGACGCAGTTGCCCAGGACGAAGTAGCGATTGGTAAAACAGTCACCATCCAAGAAATTGGTGAGGACGAAGAAGAAGTTTATATTATCGTAGGTTCAGCGGGTGCGGATGCCTTTGCAGGTAAAGTTTCAAATGAAAGCCCAATTGGACAAGCCTTGATTGGCAAGAAAACAGGTGATACAGCAACCATTGAAACGCCTGTTGGTAGCTATGATGTAAAAATCTTGAAGGTTGAAAAAACAGCCTAAAAACAGAAAAAGGAGTGGGGAGGCGATGTACTTCACTCACTCCTTTTTCCATTTTGCTACTCTTCGAAAATCTCTTCAAACCACGTCAGCGTCGCCTTGCCGTATATATGGTTACTGACTTCGTCAGTTCTATCTACAACCTCAAAACCATGTTTTAATACTCATCTACTTTCAAAAAGCATTCTAGTCCATCTCCGATTAACGATGGACTTTATCACCTCCTTCTCCAGTCCTTGTATAACATCTTGAAGTTGATTCATGACATCTTCCAAAATTCGAAAGGCTTTATTCTTAAATCCACGTTTACGAATCTCTTTCCACACTTGTTCAATGGGGTTCATCTCTGGTGTGTATGGAGGAATAAAGGTAAAGCCAATATTAGTCGGAATCTTTAAGGTACTTGATTTATGCCATATGGCATTGTCCATAACGAGTAAAAGATAATCATCTGGATAAGCTTGTGAAAGCTCTTCTAAAAAGGCGTTCATCCACTCAGTATGACATCCACCAGCGATTAAGAAAAATGATTCGCCTGTATGGGCATCAACAGCTCCATAACAATAGCAAAATTCTCGTATATAGTGACTATGGACATGTGAACCTACTCCCATTGGAGCCCAACAAGATCCCAGTTTACTGATTCTACCGAAACCAGCCTCATCTTGGTACATCAAGCGAACCTTACGAAAATGCCTACTGGTTTTAAAGCGCTTTCTTGTCTTCTTGAATTGAGATTTTATTTTTAGACGCGACAATGGTTTGAACGTCTGCTTTCTTGGGATGTTCTGGACGTGGCCTAATATTTCGCCAACCATGGCGCTTCAAGAGTTGATAAAAGTCATCACGTGTGTAGGAAGAACCTAACTCCTTTTTATAAGCCTGAAATAAGGCATCAATTGTAACAAATTCTCCTGCCTCTGCAGCCTTCAAATGACGGGCAAGAAAGGCTTTCTCTTCCTCAATTGTCATATATGCATGGTTACGACCACCACGTGTTTCTTGAAGGAGAGAGTCGAGTCCGAACTCCTCATATTTTTTTACAGTTGGCCAAATCGTTGTTTGATTACAGTCTAAAAGCTCTATAATCTCTTTATAAGATTTACCCATCAGACGAAATAGAACGATTTGAAGGCGTTTATGATATTTAGCTGTACTAGAGTCTTTTAAAAGTGTTTTGATAGCTTGGATTTCTTCTTTAGTTGATTTCATATTACTACTATATAATGCTTTTTAATTTTAGTTTAGTATGAGCTGACTTCGTCAGTTCTATCTACAACCTCAAAACCATGCTTTGAGCAACCTGTGGCTAGTTTCCTATTTTGCTCTTTGATTTTCATTGAGTATTAGATGTATAGTGCATTGAAGTTAAAATAGTATACTTTGGTTTCTAAGACATTGTTAGAAATTAGATTAAATTCCTTAATCGATTTGCGCATGTTTTATTTTATTTCACTATACTTTAGATTGAAAAATAAGGAATCACATAAATCGCAAGAAATAGGGAATCTGATTCGTGTTTATAACCGTTCAAAAAGAGAGGAAGCTGAAAGTGAGCCACTTAATCTTTATGTCGAAGATGAAAAGGGCAATCTCCTGGCAGGTTTGATAGTAGAGACTTTTAGAAATTGGCTAGAAATCGAGTATTTATTTGTAAAAGAGGAACTGAGAGGGCAAGGAATCGGTTCAAAACTATTGCAGCAAGCAGAAACTGAAGCTAAGAATCGAAACTGTCGTTTTGCCTTTGTCAATACCTACCAGTTTCAAGCTCTTGATTTTTATAAAAGGTATGGCTACAAGGAAGTCTTTAGGTTACAAGACTATCCCTACATTGGGCAAAGATATTATTAGCAAAAGAATCTGTAAGGTGAGTATGGAGGTATAATACAAAGAGAGGCTCGCACATAAGTATGGAGGTGGACTGATGTATATGAGTAACTATCGATAAATACCAGTTATAACCTAGAAATTGTGTCTTTCTGGGCAATATTGGGTACAATGCAATGGCAGCTGAGAAATTGGGAATCAAGGCTTATCGGGTTAAGAAAAGAAGTGATGTGGTTGATATCTTAAAACAATTTATTTAAACTAAAAACTCTCTATCTTTTTAAATTGACATTAATCCGAGATTCCCCTCTCGAGTTTTTCAGAATAGAGTGAAATCCGAAAGAAAATGGAAATAATTTTTATTAAACGCTTCCAATAGCGGTTAAAAGTTGACAAATTTAAATTTTAGGACTACACTAAGTAAGTAAATTTTATTTTAAAGGAGAATTCGTTATGAATTTAACATTTTTAGGCTTATGTATTGCCTGTATGGGCGTATCTGTCGGTGAAGGTTTATTGATGAATGGACTGTTTAAATCAGTAGCACGCCAACCAGATATGCTTTCTGAGTTTCGTAGTTTGATGTTTTTAGGTGTTGCCTTTATTGAAGGAACTTTCTTTGTAACTCTTGTCTTCTCATTTATTATCAAATAAATACATGGAACGAGAAGAAAAGGGAGGATTTTAGATGGAAGAAAGTATTAATCCAATCATCTCTATTGGTCCTGTTATCTTCAATCTGACTATGTTAGCCATGACCTTGTTGATTGTGGGAGTTATTTTTGTCTTTATTTATTGGGCAAGCCGCAATATGACCTTGAAACCCAAAGGAAAGCAAAATGTACTTGAGTATGTCTATGACTTTGTTATTGGATTTACAGAACCTAACATTGGTTCGCGCTACATGAAAGATTACTCACTCTTTTTCCTTTGTTTATTTCTTTTCATGGTGATTGCCAATAACCTTGGCTTAATGACAAAGCTTCAAACGATCGATGGGACTAACTGGTGGAGTTCGCCAACCGCTAATTTACAGTATGACTTAACCTTATCTTTTCTTGTCATTTTGTTGACACATATAGAAAGCGTTCGTCGTCGTGGATTTAAAAAAAGTATAAAATCTTTTATGAGTCCTGTTTTTGTCATACCGATGAATATCTTGGAAGAATTTACAAACTTCTTATCTTTGGCTTTGCGGATTTTTGGGAATATCTTTGCAGGAGAGGTCATGACGAGTTTGTTACTTCTTCTTTCCCACCAAGCTATTTATTGGTATCCAGTAGCCTTTGGAGCTAATTTGGCTTGGACTGCATTTTCTGTCTTTATTTCCTGCATCCAAGCTTATGTCTTTACTCTTTTGACATCTGTGTATTTAGGGAATAAGATTAATATTGAAGAGGAATAGAAAGGAGTAACTGATGCACGTAACAGTAGGTGAATTGATTGGTAATTTTATTTTAATCACTGGCTCTTTTATTCTTTTGCTAGTCTTGATTAAAAAATTTGCATGGTCTAATATTACAGGCATTTTCGAAGAAAGAGCTGAAAAAATTGCTTCAGATATTGACAGAGCTGAAGAAGCCCGTCAAAAAGCAGAAGTATTGGCTCAAAAACGCGAAGATGAATTGGCTGGTAGCCGTAAAGAAGCTAAGACAATCATTGAAAATGCAAAGGAAACAGCTGAGCAAAGTAAGGCTAATATCTTAGCAGATGCTAAACTAGAAGCAGGACGCTTAAAAGAAAAAGCAAACCAAGAAATTGCTCAAAACAAAGCTGAAGCTTTACAAAGCGTTAAGGGTGAGGTAGCAGATTTGACCATCAGCCTAGCTGGTAAAATCATCTCACAAAACCTTGACGGTCATGCCCATAAAGAACTCATTGATCAGTATATCGATCAGCTAGGAGAAGCTTAATGGACAAGAAAACAGTAAAGGTAATTGAAAAATACAGCATGCCTTTTGTCCAATTGGTACTTGAAAAAGGAGAAGAAGCCCGTATCTTTTCAGACTTGACTCAAATCAAGCAAGTTGCTGAAGAAACAGGTTTACCTTCTTTTTTAAAAAAAGTGACAGTAGATGAGTCTGACAAGAAAAAAACGATTGCTTTTTTCCAAGACTCTGTGTCACCTTTATTACAAAACTTTATCCAGGTTCTGGTCTACAATCACAGAGCAAATCTTTTTTATGATGTGCTTGTAGATTGCTTGGACCGACTTGAAAAAGAAACAAATCGATTTGAAGTGACGATTACTGCTGCTCATCCTCTAACTGATGAACAAAAGAGTCGTTTGCTCCCTTTGATTGAGAAGAAAATGTCTCTGAAAGTAAGGAGTGTAAAAGAACAAATCGATGAAAGTCTCATTGGTGGTTTTGTTATTTTTGCCAATCACAAGACAATTGATGTGAGTATTAAACAACAACTTAAAGTTGTTAAAGAAAATTTGAAATAGAAAGTGGTGTTCTTTTGGCAATTAACGCACAAGAAATCAGCGCTTTAATTAAGCAACAAATTGAAAATTTCAAACCCAATTTTGATGTGACTGAAACAGGTGTTGTAACCTATATCGGGGACGGTATCGCGCGTGCTCATGGCCTTGACAATGCCATGAGTGGAGAGTTGTTGATCTTTGAAAACGGCTCTTATGGTATGGCTCAAAACTTGGAGTCAACAGACGTTGGTATTATCATCCTAGGTGACTTTACAGATATTCGTGAAGGCGATACAATCCGCCGTACAGGTAAAATCATGGAAGTCCCAGTAGGTGAAAGTCTGATTGGTCGTGTTGTGGATCCGCTTGGTCGTCCGGTTGACGGTCTGGGAGAAATCCACACTGATAAAACTCGTCCAGTAGAAGCGCCAGCTCCTGGTGTCATGCAACGTAAGTCAGTCTCAGAACCATTGCAAACTGGTTTGAAAGCTATTGACGCCCTTGTACCGATTGGTCGTGGTCAACGTGAGTTGATTATCGGTGACCGTCAGACAGGGAAAACAACCATTGCGATTGATACAATCTTGAACCAAAAAGATCAAGATATGATCTGTATCTATGTCGCAATTGGACAAAAAGAATCAACAGTTCGTACGCAAGTAGAAACACTTCGTCAGTACGGTGCCTTGGACTACACAATCGTTGTGACAGCCTCTGCTTCACAACCATCTCCATTGCTCTTCCTAGCTCCTTATACTGGGGTTGCCATGGCGGAAGAATTTATGTACCAAGGGAAGCATGTTTTGATTGTATACGATGATCTATCAAAACAAGCGGTAGCTTATCGTGAACTGTCACTCTTGCTTCGTCGTCCTCCAGGTCGTGAAGCTTTCCCAGGAGATGTCTTCTACCTTCACAGCCGTTTGCTTGAGCGCTCAGCTAAAGTTTCTGATGAACTTGGTGGTGGATCAATTACAGCTCTACCATTTATCGAGACACAAGCAGGAGATATCTCTGCCTATATCGCAACCAACGTGATTTCTATCACTGATGGACAAATCTTCCTTGGTGATGGTCTCTTCAATGCGGGTATTCGTCCAGCCATCGATGCGGGTTCATCTGTATCGCGTGTAGGTGGTTCTGCACAAATCAAAGCCATGAAGAAGGTTGCTGGTACACTTCGTATCGACCTTGCTTCATACCGTGAGTTGGAAGCTTTCACTAAGTTTGGTTCTGACTTGGACGCAGCAACACAGGCTAAGTTGAACCGTGGACGTCGTACCGTTGAGGTCTTGAAACAACCTGTTCACAAACCCTTACCTGTTGAGAAACAAGTAACCATTCTCTATGCTTTGACACATGGTTTCTTGGATACTGTTCCAGTAGATGATATTGTTCGTTTCGAGGAAGAGTTCCATGCCTTCTTTGACGCTCAACATCCAGATATTTTGGAAACCATTCGTGATACAAAAGACTTGCCAGAAGAAGCAGTCTTGGATGCTGCGATTACAGAGTTTCTCAATCAATCTAGCTTCCAATAAGAATAGAGGTGTCAGATGGCAGTATCTCTAAATGATATTAAAACAAAAATCGCCTCAACAAAAAATACGAGTCAAATCACTAATGCCATGCAAATGGTATCAGCTGCTAAGCTAGGTCGCTCTGAAGAAGCTGCTCGCAACTTCCAAGTTTACGCTCAGAAAGTTCGCAAACTTTTGACAGATATTCTTCATGGTAATGGAGCTGGTGGCTCAACCAATCCCATGCTGATTAGCCGTCCTGTGAAGAAGACAGGCTATATCGTCATTACTTCAGATCGCGGTTTGGTTGGAGGGTATAATTCTTCTATTCTGAAAGCCGTTATGGAGTTGAAAGAAGAATACCACCCAGACGGTACAGGTTTTGAAATGATCTGTATCGGTGGAATGGGAGCTGATTTCTTTAAGGCTCGTGGTATTCAACCACTTTATGAATTACGTGGCTTGGCGGATCAGCCTAGCTTTGATCAAGTTCGTAAGATTATTTCAAAAACTGTTGAAATGTACCAAAATGAACTCTTTGATGAACTCTATGTTTGCTACAACCACCATGTCAATACGCTAACCAGTCAAATGCGTGTGGAACAAATGCTTCCGATTGTTGACTTGGATCCAAATGAAGCGGATGAAGACTACAGCTTGACTTTTGAATTGGAAACCAGCCGAGAAGAAATTTTGGAGCAGTTGTTGCCTCAGTTTGCAGAAAGTATGATTTACGGTGCCATTATCGATGCCAAGACAGCTGAGAATGCTGCTGGTATGACAGCCATGCAAACAGCGACTGATAATGCTAAGAAAGTCATCAATGATTTGACAATTCAGTATAACCGTGCCAGACAGGCGGCGATTACACAAGAAATTACAGAAATCGTAGCAGGTGCTAGTGCCTTAGAATAGGCTCTAGTCCAGCTCGTATGAAAATGAACTTAGGACCTAGTTGAACTAGGAACCGACAGTATCTTATATAGAATAGGAGAAGGAGATGAGTTCAGGTAAAATTGCTCAGGTTATCGGTCCCGTTGTAGACGTCTTGTTTGCAGCAGGGGAAAAACTTCCTGAGATTAACAATGCACTTGTCGTCTACAAAAATGACGAAAGAAAAACAAAAATCGTCCTTGAAGTAGCCTTGGAGTTAGGAGATGGTATGGTTCGTACTATCGCCATGGAATCAACAGATGGGTTGACTCGTGGAATGGAAGTATTGGACACAGGTCGTCCAATCTCTGTACCAGTAGGTAAAGAAACTTTGGGACGTGTCTTCAACGTTTTGGGAGATACCATTGATTTGGAAGCTCCTTTTACAGAAGACGCAGAGCGTCAGCCAATTCATAAAAAAGCTCCAACTTTTGATGAGTTGTCTACCTCTTCTGAAATCCTTGAAACAGGGATCAAGGTTATTGACCTTCTTGCCCCTTACCTTAAAGGTGGTAAAGTTGGACTTTTCGGTGGTGCCGGAGTTGGTAAAACCGTCTTAATCCAAGAATTGATTCACAACATTGCCCAAGAGCACGGTGGTATTTCAGTATTTACTGGTGTTGGGGAACGTACTCGTGAGGGGAATGACCTTTACTGGGAAATGAAAGAATCAGGCGTTATCGAGAAAACAGCCATGGTCTTTGGTCAGATGAATGAGCCACCAGGAGCACGTATGCGTGTTGCCCTTACTGGTTTGACAATCGCTGAATACTTCCGTGATGTGGAAGGCCAAGACGTGCTTCTCTTTATCGATAATATCTTCCGTTTCACTCAGGCTGGTTCAGAAGTATCTGCCCTTTTGGGTCGTATGCCATCAGCCGTTGGTTACCAACCAACACTTGCTACGGAAATGGGTCAATTGCAAGAACGTATCACATCAACCAAGAAGGGTTCTGTAACCTCTATCCAGGCTATCTATGTGCCAGCGGATGACTATACTGACCCAGCGCCAGCAACAGCCTTCGCTCACTTGGATTCAACAACAAACTTGGAACGTAAGTTGGTACAATTGGGTATCTACCCAGCCGTTGACCCACTTGCTTCAAGCTCACGTGCCTTGGCACCTGAAATCGTTGGAGAAGAGCACTATGCAGTTGCTGCTGAAGTAAAACGTGTCCTTCAACGTTACCATGAATTGCAAGATATCATTGCTATCCTTGGTATGGATGAGCTTTCTGATGAAGAAAAGACCTTGGTTGCTCGCGCCCGTCGTATCCAGTTCTTCTTGTCACAAAACTTCAACGTTGCGGAACAATTTACTGGTCAGCCAGGTTCTTATGTTCCAGTTGCTGAAACTGTACGTGGCTTTAAGGAAATCCTTGATGGTAAATACGACCACTTGCCAGAAGATGCCTTCCGTGGTGTAGGTTCTATCGAAGATGTGATTGCAAAAGCTGAAAAAATGGGATTTTAAGAGGTGATCTATGGCTCAGTTAACTGTCCAGATCGTGACACCAGATGGTCTCGTCTATGATCACCATGCCAGCTATGTATCGGTTCGAACTCTGGATGGTGAGATGGGGATCTTGCCACGACATGAAAATATGATTGCGGTTTTAGCAGTTGATGAAGTAAAGGTAAAACGTATCGATGATAAAGATCACGTGAACTGGATTGCAGTAAACGGTGGCGTTATTGAAATTGCCAATGATATGATCACAATCGTCGCTGACTCTGCAGAACGTGCTCGTGATATCGATATCAGTCGTGCAGAACGTGCCAAACTTCGTGCAGAACGTGCAATTGAAGAAGCACAAGACAAACATTTGATTGACCAAGAACGTCGTGCTAAGATTGCTTTGCAACGTGCTATTAACCGTATTAATGTCGGAAATAGACTATAAGAAAAACTGGCTCTTTGTCAACTGTAGTGGGTTGAAGTCAGCTAAGCTCGAGAAAGGACAAAATTCGTCCTTTCTTTTTTGATGTTCAGAGCGATAAAAATCCTTTTTTTGAAGTTTTCAAAGTTCCGAAATCCAAAGGCGTTTCGTTTGATAAGTTTGATGAGATTATTGGTCGCTTCCAATTTTGCGTTGGAATAAGGTAATTGAAGAGCGTTGACGATTTTTTCTTTGTTCTTTAGAAAGGTTTTAAAGACAGTCTGAAAAATAGGATGAACCTGCTTCAGAGTGTCCTCAATGAGTCCGAAAAATTTCTCAGGGTCTTTGTTCTGAAAGTGAAAAAGTAAGAGTTGATAGATCTGATAGTGGTGTTTCAAGTCTTCTGAATAGCTTAAAATCTTGTCAAGAATTTCTTTATTTGTTAAGTGCATGCGAAAAGTAGGGCGATAAAAACGTTTATCGCTCAATTTACGACTATCCTGTTGGATGAGTTTCCAGTAACGTTTGATAGCCTTGTATTCATGAGATTTTCGTTCAAACTGATTCATAATTTGAACACGAAAACGACTCATGGCACGGCTGAGATGTTGGATAATATGGAAACGATCTAGAACGATTTTAGCACACGGAAAAAGCTGTTTAGCCAAGTCATAGTAAGGACTAAACATATCCATCGTAATGATTTTCACTTGACAACGAACGGCTCTATCGTAGCGAAGAAAGTGATTTCGGATGACAGCTTGTGTTCTGCCTTCAAGAACAGTGATAATATTAAGATTATCAAAATCTTGCGCAATGAAACTCATCTTTCCCTTAGTGAAGGCATACTCATCCCAAGACATAATCTTTGGAAGCCGAGAAAAATCATGCTCAAAGTGAAAGTCATTGAGCTTGCGAATGACAGTTGAAGTTGAAATGGCCAGCTGATGGGCAATATCAGTCATAGAAATTTTTTCAATTAACTTTTGAGCAATTTTTTGGTTGATGATACGAGGGATTTGGTGATTTTTCTTTACCAGGGGAGTCTCAGCAACCATCATTTTTGAACAGTGATAGCACTTGAAACGGCGTTTTCTAAGGAGAATTCTAGAAGGCATACCAGTTGTTTCGAGGTAAGGGATCTTAGACGGTTTTTGAAAGTCATATTTCTTCATTAGACTTCCACAATCAGGGCAAGATGGAGCCTCATAATCCAGCTTAGCGATAATTTCTTTGTGGGTATCCATATTGATGATATCTAGAATCTTGATGTTTGGGTCTTTAATATCGAGCAGTTTTGTGATAAAATGTAATTGTTCCATATGAATCTTTCTAATGAGTTGTTTTGTCGCTTTTCATTATAGGTCATATGGGACTTTTTTTCTACAATAAAATAGGCTCCATAATATCTATAGTGGATTTACCCACTACAAATATTATAGAGCCGAAAAAATGAACTTGAAAATACCAAGTTCATTTTTTATGGTGTTTTAAGGAGCAAAACGGATGCAGACTGCTTCGGGAACATGGAAGTCGTTGGAGAGTTCTGCTAGACGACCATTGTCACAATTACGTTTAAAGACAGTTGCATTGTCAGAGTCTTGATGGACAACAATGAGAAATTTTTGGTCGGGTGTCAAATCAAAATCACGTGGAGTCTGACCATGCGTTGGAACGATTTCTAATAACTCTAAGCTACCGTCCGCAAGGATGGTATATACTGCGATAGAATCATGGCCACGGTTAGAAGCGTAGAGGTATTTACCGTCTTTAGAGAGATGAATAGCAGCGGTTCCATTAAAGCCTTCGTAAGCTTCTGGTAAAGTTGAAATAACCTGCATACGTTCAAATTCGCCAACGCCATCGTAGATTAAAACTTCGATAGTACTATTGAGTTCACAAATGAGATAAGCGATTTTATAGTGGTTATGGAAAATGATATGGCGTGAGCCTGCTCCTGGCTTGCTGTGATAGGTATAGAGCTTAGATAATTTTCCTTCTTGATCGAGGTCATAGGTGATGACTTGGTCAGTTCCCAAGTCGCAGGTCACTAGATAGTGGTCAGGTGTTAAATCTGTATAGTGAACATGGGGGGAAGCTTGATTTTCATGTGGACCTTGGCCACTGTGTTGATCCATATCACTAAGTAGAAGACTACCATCTTCCTGGCGTTTATAAACAAGGACTTGTCCCTTGTGATAGTTGGCTGCGTAAACCAAATCACGCTTTTCATCGACAGCAACATAACAGTGGGGAGCTCCTTCTTCAACAACATGATTTAACACAGTCCCGTCAGTTTGATAGGCTGCAATTCCCCCCTTATCGTCTTGGCTACCAACAGTGTATAAATGTTGGTGCTGGTCAAAGGCAAGGTAGGTTGGACTTGGCTCAGCTGCAAAAAGTTCTAGATTTGAAAGCTGACCAGTTTCTGTATCAAAGTCTGCCTTGTAAATCCCTTGAGAAGTACGACGTGTATAAGTTCCAAAATAAACAGTTTCTTTCATTACTATACCTCTGTGTAAAGATAAGACTATTATATCACAAAAACAAGCAAATTAAAGACATTCAATTAGATGTAAGCACTTTAAAAAAGAGTTATTTTGTTTCAAAAATGGTATAATGAGAGAACAATAGAAAGGAAGTATTTATGGAGCAAAAAGAGAAACATTTTAGCCTATCTTGGTTTTTCAAGTGGTTTTTAGATAACAAGGCAATTACGGTATTTTTAGTAACCTTATTATTGGGATTGAATCTTTTTATTTTAAGTAAGATTAGTTTTCTATTTTCACCTGTTTTAGACTTTATAGCAGTTGTGATGTTGCCAGTCATTTTGTCTGGTTTGTTATATTATTTGTTGAATCCTATTGTTGATTGGATGGAGAAGCATAAGGTTAATCGTGTTATAGCTATCACTATTGTCTTTGTTATCATCGCTCTCTTTATCATTTGGGGCTTGGCAGTCGCCATTCCAAATCTGCAACGTCAGGTTTTGACCTTTGCAAGAAACGTTCCTGTTTACTTAGAAGATATAGATAGGATTGTTAATGGATTGGTAGCCCAGCACCTGCCAGATGATTTCAGACCTCAATTAGAGCAAGTTTTGACCAATTTTTCTAGCCAGGCTACAGTTTTGGCAAGTAAGGTTTCATCTCAGGCAGTCAACTGGGTGAGTGCCTTTATTAGCGGAGCTTCTCAAGTGATTGTTGCCTTGATTATCGTTCCTTTCATGCTCTTTTATCTCTTGCGTGATGGGAAAGGCTTGCGTAACTATTTGACCCAATTCATTCCAAGAAAATTGAAGGAACCTGTTGGACAAGTTCTATCAGATGTGAATCAACAGTTGTCCAACTATGTTCGAGGGCAAGTGACAGTGGCTATTATTGTAGCAGTAATGTTTATCATCTTCTTCAAGATTATTGGTCTACGCTATGCGGTTACGCTGGGGGTTACTGCTGGTATTTTAAATCTGGTCCCTTATCTTGGTAGCTTTCTAGCCATGCTTCCTGCCCTAGTATTGGGTTTGATTGCTGGTCCAGTCATGCTTTTGAAAGTAGTGATTGTCTTTATTGTAGAACAAACTATTGAAGGCCGTTTTGTCTCTCCATTGATTTTGGGAAGTCAATTAAACATCCATCCTATTAATGTTCTCTTTGTTTTGTTAACTTCAGGATCTATGTTTGGTATCTGGGGAGTTTTACTTGGTATTCCGGTTTATGCCTCTGCTAAGGTTGTCATTTCAGCCATTTTCGAATGGTATAAGGTAGTCAGTGGTCTATATGAATTAGAGGGTGAGGAAGTCAAGAGTGAACAATAGTCAACAGATGTTACAGGCTTTGGAGGAGCAAGATTTAACTAAGGCTGAGCATTATTTCGCCAAAGCTTTAGAAAATGATTCAAGTGATCTTCTGTATGAGTTGGCAACTTATCTTGAAGGGATTGGTTTCTATCCTCAGGCCAAGGAAATTTACCTGAAAATTGTAGAGGATTTTCCAGAGGTTCATCTTAATCTAGCTGCAATTGCTAGCGAGGATGGTCAAATAGAAGAAGCCTTTACCTATCTTGAGGAAATCCAAGCTGACAGTGACTGGTATGTCTCGTCTTTGGCTCTGAAGGCAGACCTTTACCAGCTGGAAGGTTTGACAGATGTGGCACGTGAGAAATTATTGGAGGCCTTGACTTACTCAGAGGATTCTCTCTTGATATTGGGTTTGGCAGAGTTGGATAGTGAGTTGGAAAATTACCAAGCGGCTATTCAAGCCTATGCCCAGTTAGATAATCGCTCGATTTATGAGCAAACGGGCATTTCCACCTATCAACGAATTGGCTTTGCCTATGCTCAGTTAGGGAAATTTGAAACGGCTACTGAGTTTTTAGAAAAAGCCCTGGAGTTAGAATACGATGACTTAACAGCTTTTGAGTTGGCCAGTCTTTATTTTGATCAAGAAGAATATCAAAAAGCCACCCTCTACTTTAAGCAGCTTGATACCATTTCTCCTGACTTTGAAGGCTATGAGTATGGGTACAGTCAGGCTTTACATAAGGAACATCAAGTTCAAGAAGCCCTGCGTATCGCTAAGCAAGGATTAGAGAAAAATCCCTTTGAAACTCGCCTCTTGCTAGCTGCTTCACAATTTTCTTATGAATTGCATGATGCTAGTGGTGCAGAAAATTATCTCCTTACTGCAAAAGAAGACGCTGAGGATACAGAAGAAATCTTGCTTCGTTTAGCCACTATTTATCTGGAGCAGGAGCGTTATGAGGATATTCTAGACTTGCAGAGTGAGGAGCCAGAAAATCTTTTGACCAAGTGGATGATTGCTCGTTCTTATCAAGAAATGGACGATTTGGATACTGCTTATGAGCATTATCAAGAGTTGACAGGAGATTTGAAGGACAATCCAGAATTTCTGGAACACTATATCTATCTCTTGCGTGAATTGGGACATTTTGAAGAAGCAAAAGTCCATGCTCACACTTACTTAAAACTGGTTCCAGATGATGTGCAAATGCAAGAACTGTTTGAGAGATTGTAAGAATGTTTAAACATATAGAACTGTAGTTTATCTCTTTTGATAGCTACGGTTTTTATTTGTATATGGTAGAATCTTTTTACAAAAATACTTGGTAATCTTGTTTATTCATGCTATAATAGGAACAATTACTTTTAGGAGGTGCAGTATGTCTTATTTATTTGAGATATTACCGAGTTTACTGAATGGTGCGAGCACGACTGTACAGGTCTTTGCACTGGTCTTGCTATTTTCGATTCCCTTGGGCGTTTTGATTGCCTTTGCCTTGCAAGTCCATTGGAAGCCCCTCCATTATCTGATTAACATTTACATCTGGGTTATGCGAGGAACCCCCTTACTCTTGCAACTGATTTTTATCTATTATGTGCTCCCAAGTATTGGGATTCGTTTAGACCGCCTTCCTGCAGCTATTATTGCCTTTGTTTTGAATTATGCGGCTTACTTTGCAGAAATTTTCCGTGGGGGAATTGACACTATTCCAAGAGGACAGTATGAGGCTGCCAAGGTCTTGAAGTTTAGCCCTTTTGACAGAGTGCGCTATATTATCTTGCCCCAAGTGACCAAGATCGTTCTTCCTAGTGTCTTTAATGAAGTTATGAGTTTGGTCAAGGATACTTCTTTGGTCTATGCTCTCGGAATTTCAGACCTTATCTTGGCTAGTCGAACAGCTGCTAACCGCGATGCTAGTCTGGTTCCTATGTTCTTGGCAGGAGCCATTTATTTGATTTTGATTGGGATTGTGACAATTATTTCCAAAAAAGTTGAGAAGAAGTATAGTTATTATAGATAGGAGGCTGCCATGTTAGAATTACGAAATATCAATAAAGTCTTTGGAGACAAACAAATCCTGTCTAATTTCAGTCTAAGTATTCCTGAAAAGCAAATCCTGGCTATCGTTGGACCTTCTGGTGGAGGTAAGACAACTCTTTTACGTATGCTTGCAGGTCTTGAAACCATTGATTCAGGGCAAATCTTTTATAATGGACAACCTTTAGAGCTGGATGAATTGCAGAAGCGCAACCTACTGGGATTTGTCTTCCAAGATTTTCAACTATTTCCTCATCTATCAGTTCTGGAAAATTTGACTTTATCGCCTGTGAAGACCATGGGAATGAAGCAGGAAGAGGCTGAGAAGAAGGCGAGTGGACTCTTGGAACAGTTAGGACTAGGAGGACACGCAGAGGCCTATCCTTTCTCACTATCTGGTGGGCAAAAGCAGCGAGTGGCTTTGGCGCGTGCTATGATGATTGACCCAGAAATCATTGGCTACGATGAACCAACTTCTGCCCTGGATCCAGAATTACGTTTGGAAGTGGAGAAGCTAATCTTGCAAAATAGGGAACTTGGGATGACCCAGATTGTGGTTACCCATGATTTGCAGTTTGCTGAAAATATCGCAGATGTATTATTGAAAGTAGAACCTAAATAGGAGGAAAAATGGATGAAAAAATGGATGCTTGTATTAGTCAGTCTGATGACTGCTTTGTTCTTAGTAGCTTGTGGGAAAAATTCTAGCGAAACTAGTGGAGATAATTGGTCAAAGTACCAGTCTAACAAGTCTATTACTATTGGATTTGATAGTACTTTTGTTCCAATGGGATTTGCTCAGAAAGATGGTTCTTATGCAGGATTTGATATTGATTTAGCTACAGCTGTTTTTGAAAAATACGGAATCACGGTAAATTGGCAACCGATTGATTGGGATTTGAAAGAAGCTGAATTGACAAAAGGAACGATTGATCTGATTTGGAATGGCTATTCCGCTACAGACGAACGCCGTGAAAAGGTGGCTTTCAGTAACTCATATATGAAGAATGAGCAGGTATTGGTTACGAAGAAATTATCTGGTATCACGACTGCAAAGGATATGACTGGAAAGACATTAGGAGCTCAAGCTGGTTCATCTGGTTATGCGGACTTTGAAGCAAATCCAGAACTTTTGAAGAATATTGTCGCTAATAAGGAAGCGAATCAATACCAAACCTTTAATGAAGCCTTGATTGATTTGAAAAACGATCGAATTGATGGTCTATTGATTGACCGTGTCTATGCAAACTATTATTTAGAAGCAGAAGGTGTTTTAAACGATTATAATGTCTTTACAGTTGGACTAGAAACAGAAGCTTTTGCGGTTGGAGCCCGTAAGGAAGATACAACCTTGGTTAAGAAGATAAATGAAGCTTTTTCTAGTCTTTACAAGGACGGCAAGTTCCAAGAAATCAGCCAAAAATGGTTTGGAGAAGATGTAGCAACCAAAGAAGTAAAAGAAGGACAGTAAGATAAAATAGTGGCTGAGACTGCGTTTTGATTAGCAAAACGTAGTTTTTTTGTAGTCTAGGAAAACGATAATAGCGATTGAATCTGCATAATTGAATATGGAATAGCCCACTGTGATTTCTAAACCATTGTTAAAAATTGATTTGACTTACAAAATTAAAATGTTCTGTAATGAAATGCTGATGCAACTGTTTTAGGAACAATAAAACGCATAATATCAAGGTTTTTGCACCTTACATTATGCGTTTTTGTGATTTTAAGACTTGTTAGCTGATTTTTTACAATCCAGCAAAGTCCTTGATTTCTTGTGCTGACATTGAAGAGTCGCAACGGACGTTGATTTGTCCATCTGCAACGTGAACAAAGCCTGGTACAGTTGGAATTCCGTAGCGTGAGCGGAATGCTTGTAACTCATTGAGTTGGCTTGATTCTTCACTATTGATGAAGTAAATGTGAGCTTTGGTTTCAGCTACGACACCAGCCAATGTACCTGCAAATTTACGGCAGTAAGGGCAAGTTTTACGACCGATAAAGAAGGTTGCAGTTTCTTTTTTATCAAGAGCTTCTTGCGCACGCGCAACTGTAGTGACTTCAAGATCTTTGATGTTATCTAAAAATTGTTCCATGAGATTACCTCGCTTTCGTTGATAAGTCTAGTATGCCATAAAGTTTCTAAAATTGCTTAGATTTGATACGAAAAAAGATGAGATTGATTTGTCTCATCTTTTATAGGGCTTTATTTTACAAAAGCATTGATTTCTGCTTCGATGTTAGCAATTTTAGCTTGTGATTCTTCGTTTGTTTCCCCTACAACTGCAATGTAGAACTTGATTTTTGGTTCTGTACCTGAAGGGCGAACGGCAATCCATGAACCGTCAGCAAGTGTGTATTTCAACACATCACTTGGAGGAGTTGTCAAGTTTGTAACAGTACCGTCTGCAGCAGTAGCAGTTTGAGCTTTGAAGTCTTCTACGACAGTGATAGCTGTTGCGTTCCATTCTTTTGGAGCATTGTTACGGAATTTAGCCATGATTGCTTTGATTTGTTCAGCACCATCGACACCTGAAAGGGTAACAGAGATTGTTTTTTCTGCGTAGTAGCCGTACTCTTTGTAGATTTCTTCGATACCGTCAGCAAGTGTCAAACCACGTGAACGGTAGTAGGCAGCAAGTTCAGCAACGACAAGAACGGCTTGAATAGCGTCTTTATCACGTACGAATGGTTTAATCAAGTAACCGAAGCTTTCTTCAAATCCCATCATGTAAGTGTGGTTGTGTTTTTCTTCGAATTCTTGGATTTTTTCAGCGATAAATTTGAAACCTGTCAAGACGTTGAACATGGTTGCGCCGTAGCTTTCAGCAATCTTCGTTACCAAGTCAGTTGATACGATAGATTTGCATAGGGCTGCATTTTCAGGAAGAGTTCCAGCGTTTTTGTGGGCTTCCAAGATGTATTTAGCCATGATAGCACCGATTTGGTTACCTGAAAGGTTGAGGTAGCTACCATCTTTTTGAAGAACTTCAACACCAACACGGTCAGCGTCTGGGTCAGTTGCCACAAGCACATCTGCACCAACTTGACGACCAAGTTCTTCAGCAAGGGCAAAGGCTGCTTGGCTTTCTGGGTTTGGAGATTTTACAGTTGAGAAGTCAGGATCAGCAGTTGCTTGCGCTTCAACGACTTGAACAGAGTCAAATCCTGCTTGGGCAAGAGCACGACGAGCCAACATTTCACCAGTACCATGAAGTGGTGTGTAGACAATCTTCATGTCTTTACCGAATTCTTCAATCAAGGCTGGGTTGATGTTAACGTCCTTCACTTCTTTGAGGTATTCCACATCGACAGCTTCGCCGATAACTTCAATCAAGCCAGAAGCTTTTTCAGCTTCCACATCAGCAACTTCAACTGCAAATGGGTTTTCGATTGCACGGATATAAGTAGTCAAAGCGTCCGCATCGTGTGGAGGCATTTGTCCACCGTCTTCACCGTAAACCTTGTATCCGTTAAATGGAGCAGGGTTGTGGCTGGCTGTGACCATGATACCTGCGAAACAGTTGAGGTGACGAACTGCAAATGATAGTTCTGGAGTTGGACGAAGGCTTTCAAATACGTAAGATTTGATACCGTGTTTAGCAAGAACTGCCGCAGATTCAAAGGCAAACTCAGGTGAGAAGTGACGGCTATCGTAGGCAATTGCGACACCGCGTTCTTTTTCGTTTCCACCTTTTGACTCAATCAAACGAGCCAAACCTTCAGTAGCTTGGCGAACAACGTAGATGTTGATGCGGTTTGTACCAGCACCAATCAAGCCACGCATCCCTGCAGTACCAAATTCAAGATTTGTATAGAAGGCATCTTCCTTAGTTTTTTCGTCCATATTTTCCAAATCTTGACGAAGGTAGTCAGGAAGCTCCGCAAAATCAACCCATTTCTGGTAATTTTCTTGGTAAGACATTCAAATTCTCCTTTATTTTTAAAACATTTAATCAGTTTGATTATATCATTTTTTTTAGTTTTAGTAAAACCTTATCTGCTTCTAAAATCTCTTCAAACCAGATCAGATTGAATTTTGGGTTTATATGATGTTGAGGCTAGAAAAAATTGAATTTCAGTAAAAAAAGTAAGTCTTCTCATAATAAAACATTGATACCAAACGTTTTATTATGAGAAGACTTTTACCCAGCCTCTTTATACACAACCTCAAAACAGTGTTTTGAGTAATCTGTGACTAGACGTTTAGTTCTAAGAATACCAGCTTGACCAGATGGTTTTCTTGACCGTTATTGGTGATAATCTTCTAGCAAGGCTTCAAACTCAGACACGGTCATACCTAATTGCTCACTCGCAACCTCAGGTGTTAGAAGACCTTGACGTACTAGATTTACTAAACCTACTTTTAATCCTTCTTCTCGTCCTTGTTCACGACCCTCTGCACGACCACGTTCAAGACCACGCTCTAAACCTTGTTCAATCCCCTCTGTACGACCACGTTCCAACCCTTTTTCCTCAGCTTGTTCCAAAGCATAGTCCTGTGCTAACAAGGCTTGTTCTTCGCGCATACGTAGTTGACTAAACATTTTTCTGTCCTCCTCGGACCAGCTCTTGTAGTCCAGCAGTTGGTCTGCTTGGCTGATGGCTCGCTCGGGTTGTTGAGTAAAGGGTTTGTTACCAAAAAACTCCAACCACGGTTTGCGAACCTTGTCTTTGCTGGTTTCTCTGTATTTTTTAGGTCTTATTTATGATGGTCTTTCAATAATTCTTCAAACTCAGCGACAGTCATGCCTAATTGCTTACTGGCTACCTCAGAAGTCAGAAGACCTTGGCGGACCATATCTAGGAAGGCAAAGAGTTTTCCACGTTCAAGTCCTTGTTCTAAACCTTTTTCGATGCCTTGTTCAATACCTTCAGCTCGCCCACGCTCTAGTCCCCGCTCTAAGCCCTTTTCTTCAGCTTGTTCCAAGGCATAGTCCTGTGCTAACAAGGCTTGTTCTTCTCGCATCCGTAGTTGGCTAAACATTTTCCTGTCCTCCTCGGACCAGCTCTTGTAGTCCAGCAGTTGATCTGCTTGGCTGATGGCTCGCTCGGGTTGTTGGGTAAAGGGCTTGTTCCCAAAAAACTCCAACCACGGTTTGCGAACCTCGTCTTTGCTGGTTTCTCTGTATTTTTTTAATTCCAAGAACGCCATCTTAACCAGATGGTTTTCCTGACCGTTATTGGTGATAGTTAAGACCTCACCTGTCGTATCCTCTCGCATACTAAAACTGTGAAAGGCTAAATCGTCCGAGAAGTAGTTGCTATCCACAATTGCAATGGCGTAGACAGGAGCGATATGTTTGTAACTCTGGTGAGTATCTCCTTCACGTTGACGGATTTTTTCAAGATTTTGATTGACCTGACTGCATAGGTAAGCCCACAGGCGATTGATGAAAAAATTCTGATGATGTACCTGAATTTCGATGATAACTTGAGTGCCGTTGTCCAACTCCGCCAAAACATCTATACTGGTATAGAAGTCCTGCGCCGAGTAAGGCAGGGAAGGCAAGACATGAATATTGCTCCCTTCCAAAATGGTTACATTTTTGGCTGGTAAATCCAGCATATCGCGAATAAATTGACAAGTGATTTCTGGATTGCTAAAGATTTTCTTAGCAACCAAGTCATTGGTTGGGCTAATGCCCGGATGACGTACAGTCATATTTCTTCTCCTCTCATTATAGCACATTTTTTAATCTAATTTGCTAGATTTGATGCTTCTATCTATTTATTCGGAAAAGAGAGGGAAAAGTTCAAACTTTCCTGAAAATAACAATATCTTAGATAAAAAAAATAGCCAAACTCTTTACATCAAGAAATTTAGCTATCCTTTTTAGTTGTTTTTGTATCGTGTAATATTTACAGATTTCTCACTTATGTTCTTTCAACAGTGCCTCAAACTCAGCCACAGTCATGCCTAACTGCTGGCTGGCAACCTCGGAAGTCAGAATACCTTGACGAACTAGATTTGCTAACATCGCGAAACCGCCTTCTGCACGCCCTCTCTCTAACCCTTTCTCCTCCGCTTGTTCCAAGGCATAGTCCTGTGCTAACAAGGCTTGTTCTTCACGCCTGCGTTGTTCACTAAACATTTTCCTGTCCTCCTCGGACCAGCTCTTGTAGTCTAGCAGTTGGTCTGCTTGGCTGATGGCTCGCTCGGGTTCTTGGGTAAAGGGTTTGTTCCCGAAAAACTCCAACCACGGTTTACGAACCTCGTCCTTGCTGGTTTCTCTGTATTTTTTTAATTCCAAGAATGCCATCTTGACTAGATGGTTTTCTTGTCCATTATTGGTGATGGTTAAGACTTCACCCGTCGTATCTTCTCGCATGCTAAAACTGTGGAAAGCCAAGTCATCTGAAAAGTAATTGCTGTCCACAATAGCGATGGCGTAGACAGGAGCGATGTGTTTATAGCTCTGGTGTGTATCACCTTCACGTTGGCGAATTTTTTCTAAGTTTTGATTGACCTGACTGCAAAGGTAAGCCCACAGGCGATTGATGAAAAAATTCTGATGATGGACTTGAATCTCAATGATAACTTGGGTTCCATTGTCTAGTTCAGCTAAAACATCTATACTGGTATAGAAATCTTGGGCTGAATAAGGCAGGGAAGGTAGTACATGAATATTGCTCCCCTCCAAAATGGTCACATTTTTGGCTGGCAAGTCCAGCATATCGCGAATAAATTGACAAGTGATTTCTGGATTGCTAAAAATCTTCTTAGCAACCAAATCATTGGTCGGGCTGATGCCCGGATGACGTACAGTCATATTTCTTCTCCTTTCATTATAACACATTTTTAAATCTAGGCTCACTAGATTCTCTGCTTCTATCTATTTATTCGGAAAAAGTAGAAAAAGAGTAGAAAAAATGTCAAATTGTCTCATTTTTAAAGAAATAAGCGTAAAAGTTAATGGAAATCCAAAAGCAAGCTGGAAAGGTCTCAAAGCACAGCGCTGAGCTTGCTGATAAAAGGAAGTGAGTCCATAAGATGCACACGACAAGGCAAGGATGATGATGCTTCATCTTTGGTGTTGGATTACTGATGAGGGTCTCCTAACCTAGCTTTGGTCTCAGTAAAAAGAGTCGTCTATCTCCTAGTCTTCCATTCAAAAAATTTGAAGTTTCAAGCCGACTGGTGTATAATATATTCATGAATTGTATTCTATTATATAGGAAGTAATAGGGCACAATATATATATATATATGGAGTGTAAAAATGAATCATCCAGAAAAACAATTAAAATACAGTATTCGGAAAGTGAGTGTCGGTGCAGCCAGTGTTGTCATTGGTGCGCTCTATCTTTTGATGGGAGCTGGGATTGCTCATGCTGATGGTATGGAGTCGGCTAGAGAAGCTGAGAGGGCAGCAAACCCGACAGATGCAGACCAGTCTGGAAATGGAAAGACAGGAAACAAGCCTGACCTCAGCAATACTGATGCAGCAGCAAACACCTATAATGCTCCCGTAGCTGAAAATCCGCTAGTAGCTCCAGAAAGTGAGAAACCTCGTACTCGTGGTAAAAGAGCTCTACCTGATGGGGAGACAGGTGGTACATCGAATGGAGCTACAGGAACTGAATCAGGAGAGAACCAGCCAACAGGTGAAAAGTCACCTGTACTGGATGCCAATCGTAAGGGTGAGACAGTAAAAGATGACCAACCTGGGGTTCATGTGCCTACAGATGGAGAAAAGGGTTCGGATGACAAGAATGCCCACTTAAGATTTGATGATCCTGGCGAGAATGCTACAGTTGAGGAAATGTGGAAGATTATCCAAAATATGCCGGATGATTTCCAAAATAACGAGCGTTCATACTTGAGAAACATGGATACTCTAGGAGACAATCTTCGATTTGACGAAAGTGGGAACGTCACTAATGATCCAAATGGTAAAAAACTTCAACCAGGTGAAATTAGAGAAATCAGTAGCTTTGGTGGATGGACAGCCATTATGAAAAAAGATGGTACAACTGGTAAATTCGCCGTTGGGATGAAAAATAAAGAAGGCTATTTCACTGGTTGGTACACTGACAAAGATGGAAAACGCCAAGAAGGTGGTATGTTGGGTTCTGACGCCCTGGACCGAGTCTATGTTCACGAGCAAGCCCTAGACCGTCGTTTCAAGTACATGCTCATGCTTGCCAAAGGGCGTACTATCGCCAATAAAGAGGACAAAGCACAAGATAACTCTCCTTTTGATATAAAGACAGCGAATAGAGTTGGGGATCAAGCTGAACTTGACAAATTACCTGTTAAAGAAAAAGAAGATCTTCTCCAACACTCTCCAAATATTGAGGGATTCAATGGAATAGAAAAAACCTTCACTGCCTTCTCTACCAAGTACGGAAGTCGCTTGAAAATCGACTTTGTAACAGGATATATCTCAGACTATGAAGGCTCAAAAGGAACTTATCGTATTGTTGTTAAAGCGATTAAAAAAGGTGAGACTGACGGTACAACTAAAGAAGAAACTATCTATGATCACACTATCAACCGAATTGACGGAGTAGTAGAGAACGAAGAACGCTATGAACAAGGTGTGGATTTAAAGGCAGTTAATGATCGCCTTAAACGAGATTTGAAAGCGGAGTACACTAAAAAAGTCAATACTCTTGCAGAAGAAAGATATAAACAACAACATCCAAACTCACCTAAACCTAAATTCAAGGACTTGCTTCCTTTAAAATCTAGTATTGAAAAAGAACTCGCTGAAAAGGGAGAAGCGATAGTTGAGTTGCCGGTAGATATGGGTAAATTGAAAGCAGAAATAGGAAAAAATGGAAAAGAGACTGGTAAATTTAAAGACCTTGACTTGAATATTAACTATGCGACAGCAGCCAATAACCTCAACAATGCAATGAAAAAAATGGATAGAGAGGTGCAACAAACCTCTCCAACATGGTTGAACACTACTGAAAAAAATCCAGACGGAACAGTAAAAAGTAACGACCCAGATCGTGTCTATAAATTATTAAATTTTATATTACCTACTGCGAAAAAAATTATCTATCATGCAGATACAGATCAGTTAGAACTCCAAACAGACCCAGAAAAAGTAACAAAACATCGTGAAAAACTTAAGACTAGGTTAGCAGAAAAAGAAACTCTTTTAAATGCTACTACGGATGAAGAACAAAAAATTAAGCTCAAAAAAGAAATCTCTGGCTTAAAATCAGCCATTGGATCTACAAATGCCTATACTTATCTGGAAGCTAGAAACGGTAGTAAGGAAGCAAAAATCCTTGGCTCACACATGGAAGCAACAGAGCAACCGCCAACTTCTATTCTAACAGAAGATGAATACAATAAAATAAAGACGAATGAACTTGCTGCGGAAGCAAAGGATGGTCTCTCAAAATTCACGAACTACTTTGTTGAAAAAGAAAAGGTTAAACGTTCAGATGTGATTTCTGATGAGGATTTATCTAAAAAAATCACTACTGCAATTGATGGTGATCAGGATAAACTAGGTAAAGGTGGCTACTTCTCAACTGGAGACATTCCCTTGGATAAAGATGTTGTAGCCTACAAGATACAAGTGTTTGCTGAAAATGAAAAGCGTGTTGGTGTTAATAAGCAAAGTCCAAGACTTCAATATAACCTACCTATCCTAGCCGATTTCTCAGTCATTCAAGATACAGTAGAACCATCGAAAGAAGTTGCAAAACGTATCATTGAGAAACAGGTGAAAGAGAAGAAAATTCCACCAGAAGAAGGGGAAAAACTAAAAAGAAAAATTGATGAAAGTAAGAAAACATCGGAAGTTAGAAAATCTATCTCTGGTAATGTAAAGGTTCGTTATGTCGATGAACAGGGACGAGATATACCACTATCTGATGAAGAAGCTAAAAAAGTTGGAGAAAAATCTGATAATGGTACCTACCTTGTAGAAAAAGAAGCCCTTATTGGAACAAGCTACGATGTAAGAAGTAAGAAATTATCTGGGATTAACACAGGCGAGAAAAAATACCGTCTAAAACGCTCTCTTGATAATACTGATGGCTTATATACAAATTCAGCAGCTGTCACAGGTGAAGTAACTTCAACTGATAAGATTGTAACATTTGTCTATGAAGAAGGGGAAGCAACTAAAGCAAAAGCGGTTGTTCGTGTGATGAAACAACAAGATGGAGGAACACCTGTTGAATTACCAGAACATAAGCTCAACCTCGAAACAGAAGTAGGCGAAGAATTCCCATCAGAATCTGTAAACAACAAAGTAAAAGAATTACAAAAGTTAGGATACGAAATCATCGGTAATACTTTTACAAATGGAACAGCTGAATCAAGAAAAGGTGATGATCAAGAGGACGTAGACGGACAAGAGCCAACGCAGTCTTATACGATTACAGTACAAGAGCGTACAAAAGAAGTAACAGAACCGCCAACTCCAAATACACCGGTTGATCCTACTATTCCAGACGGACCGAAATGGCCAGAATCAGGACTAAAAGAGTCAGATCTTACAAAAGAAGTAACACGTACCATTACTTATGTTAAGAAAGAAATTCCAGACGGAGCTGAGGAGCCAAGTGGAATAGCAAGTAAGATAGATAAGGTTCTATTCAAACGGAGTGCTACCTATAACCTAGTTACAAAAGCAATTACCTATAGCGACTGGAAAGAAACAAAAGATACTGCACACACGTTAACAAATTTCCCAGAAGTCAAGACGCCATTATTAAAAGGCTACCTAGCAGATACGAAAGTGGTGGCAGAGGAAACAGCAACAAAACCGACTGAAGCAGGGGAAGTCACGGATATTACAAGAAAAGTTGTATATACTAAAATCGGGTCTTGGGTGCCAAAAGTTCCGGATAAAGAAGTACCGACACCAATTCCATATCCGAATGACCCAGACGATCCAACTAAGCCTAAAACTCCAACTTATCCAGAAACCCCTGAGACTCCAGGAGAGACACCAAATCCTCAACCGGGAGATCCAGGGACACCTGAAACTCCAGCAAAACCACCAGTTATTCCATATGTACCAGGCTACACACCAAAAGTACCGACGGATCCAACAAAACCTGAAAATCCAGATACCAATCCTTTAAAACCACTAGAGCCATTGGATCCAAATGATCCTAAAAAAGGATACAAGGTGCCAGAAATACCTAGTGATCCTAAGAAGAATAAAGAGATAGAGTATGTGCCAAATCCACAAAAAATCCTGATCAAGGTTGTCAATATCACGACAGGGAAAGAAGTGGAATTGCCAAAAGAAAAACTGGAATTTAGTGGCGTATCTGACCAAGTGGTTGGGGCTGACAATAAAACGAAAGTTGATAACAAGATACAAGCCTTGAGACAACGTGGTTATACTGTGGAGAGCGCTAATCCTATCACGGCAACTAGCAAGTATGATAGAGTGGACGATGCCACTACGGGAGATCCATCTCAGACTTATAAGATAGTTATTAAAGAACCGATCAGCATAGACACTGACAGTAAAACTGTAACACGTACGATCAAATACGTGAAAAAAGACCTTGTAGATGGTGTAGAAGTTTCAACAGAAGCACATGCAACAGTGACAAATACGGCGACCTTTAACCGTGAGGTCAAGTTCAACCTTGTTACAGGGGAGACGACCTATGGTGAATGGAGTGAAGCACAAACTTTAAACAAAGTTGCATCGCCAGTCCTAACAGGCTATATAGCTGATAGAGCGGAAGTTGGAGAACGTACAGTAACAGCTACAAGTGAAGATATTCAAGAAGAAGTTGTTTATACTAAGATTGGGACTTGGGTACCAAATCTCCCATCAGGAGAAACTCCAATTGACCCAATCCCTTATCCAAACCATCCAACCGATCCAACTAAACCTGGTGATCCGACACCGGGAGTCATTCCGTATGTGCCAGGATATACACCGAAAATTGGAGAAACTCCGTTAGAACCAAAAGTGCCAGGAGACCCAACGCAAGGTTACACACCACCAAAACCGACAGATCCTAAGTCTAATACAACTGTCACCTATGAACCAGATTCGCAAAAAGCATTGGTCAAAGTCGTCAATACCACGACTGGAGTGGAAGTGCGCTTACCGGCAGAAGATGTCAATCTGGAAGGTAAAACTGCAGAAAAGATTTCAACGGAGAAAGTCCTTGCTAAGATTGCGGACTTGGAAAAACGTGGCTTTATTGTGGATAATAAGGATGAGGTAGTCGCTGAGATTACCAAGTCAAGCTTTGATAAGCAAAAAGACGAAGAAGGGAAAGACCCTTCCCAAGTATTCACGCTAAAAGTACATGAAAAAGTGGTAGAAGTAACAGAACCACCAACTCCAAATACACCAATTGATCCAGATACTCCAGATGATCCTAATGATCCAAGTATTCCAAGATGGACAGAAGAGTTAGTGAACCAACTGTCACTTAAGAAAGATGTTACACGTACGATTACATATGTTAAGAAAGACACTCCAAATGGAGAAGAAATTCTAAATGCTAAACCAACCGTAACTCAAACAGCACACTTTAAACGCACTGTAAAAGTAAACGTAGCAACTGGAACAGTTGTAGAGTATACAGACTGGACAAGTACAGATAATCAGCTTGCAGAAGTAACAACAGAAAAACTAGATGGATATGTAGCAGATAAGCTATCCGTAGCTAGTGTAACAGTTTCTGAAACTTCAAATAATTTAGTAGAAAAAGTTATTTATACGAAATTAGGCGCGTGGATTCCGAAAATACCAAAAGGTGTAGTGCCACCAGAAGGAACTGATACGAATCCAAAACCTTATCCTAACCACCCAACCGATCCAACCAAACCAGGTAATCCAACCGATCCAAATGTTCCGGTGATTCCGTATATCCCAGGATATACACCGAAAATTGGGGAAACACCGTTGGAACCAAAAGTACCAGGAGACCCAACAAAAGGCTATATTCCACCAGCAGTACCGACAGAACCGAATACAAATACAGAGATAAGCTATCTTGCTGATCCACAAAGAGCTATCGTTAAAGTCGTAAACGTTAAAGAAGGAAAAGAAATACCATTACCAAACGATACGGTAGCGATTGATAATGGCTCAACGGATGCGGATATTCCGAAAGATGACGTTAACAAGAAGATTGCAGACTTGGAAAAACGTGGCTATGTCGTAGAAAATAAAGACTTATTAGATAATCAAAAATTTGATAATGTTAAGGATCCAGATGATGGAGACCCAACGCAAGTCTTTACACTGAAAGTTCATGAAAAAGTGGTGCCAGTAACACCGCCAACGCCAGATAAGCCAATCGAACCTGGAACACCAATCGATCCAACGACCCCAGTTGATCCAGACAAACCAAATGATCCAACCATCCCACGATGGACAGAGGACTTAGTGAAACAGTTGGATACCAAGAAGGAAGTGACACGTACAATTACGTATGTGGACGAAGAGGGAGTTAAGGTTACCTATACAGCTAATGGTCAAGAAACGACAGATGCAGTGACAGATAAAGTAACCTTTACTAGAACAGCGTTCATCAATGTTGTGACCAAAACCATTACTTATGGAGAATGGATGGCTGTAGATAATGACACTACATTTGATGCGGTAGCATCTCCGATGGTTAAAGGCTATGTCTTAAAAGCCAACCAAGATACACAAGGTGGTTTGGTAGAGGCAAGTGGCGCAAGTGTAGTAGCAAGTGAACATCTAAGCGCAGACTCTGCAAATCAAGACCTTAAGGTAGTCTATAGGAAATTAGGTTCATGGATTCCGAAAGTACCAGGTCAAGAACCACCAACACCACTACCATATCCAAATCATCCTACTGATCCAACCAAGCCAGGTGATCCAACAGATCCAAATATACCGAATGTCCCAGTGATTCCGTATGTACCAGGATATACACCGAAAATTGGGGAAACTCCATTGCAACCAAAAGTTCCAGGAGACCCAACAAAAGGTTATATTCCGCCATCAGTACCGACAGAACCAGGAACAGATACAGAAATTAGTTATGTCCCTGATTCGCAACGAGCATTGGTCAAAGTGTACAATGTGAAAGATGGAGTAAAGATACCATTAGAAAACGATACTGTAGGTATCAATGATGGTAAAACGGATCAAGCTATTCCAACTAAATCTTTAGAAGATAAAATTAAAGAGTTAGAAAAACGTGGATACACTGTTGATAACAAGGACTTGTTGAAAGGTAAAGTTTTTGATAACCAAAAAGATCCAGAAAATGGAGACCCGACACAGGTCTATGATCTCCTTGTTAGAGAACGGATAAGCCTTGATACAGAGACAAAAGCAGTCACAAGAACGATTAAATACGTTAAAATTGAAGAACAAAATGGCGTAGAAGTTGAGAATGCACAACCAACCAATACTCAGACTGTAAACTTTAGTCGTGATATTAGTATAAACTTAGCTACAGGTCGGATTAGCAATGGAAAATGGAGTGAAAAACAAATACTAGGAGAAGTGAAAACTCCAGTGTTAGAAGGCTATCTAGCGGATAGAGTCAAGGTAGAATCTCGTGAAGTAACAGGAGATAGTGAATCATTCGAGGAAAAAGTGGTATACAGAAAAATCGGTTCATGGGTGCCAAAAGTACCAGGAAAAGAAGAACCAACACCAATTCCGTATCCAAATGATCCAGATGACCCAACTAAGCCTAAAACTCCAGATTATCCAAGCACTCCGCCACAACCAGGTCAACCAGTACCGAAAGTGCCAGTGATTCCATACGTTCCAGGCTATACACCTAAGACACCAAACGGAACTCCATTAGTACCGATAGATCCTGAACATCCAGAAAAAGGCTACAAGGTGCCACCAGTTCCAGAAACGCCAAATGATCCTAAGAAGGATACACCAATTACTTATGAAGGAAATCCGCAAAAGATTTTAATTAAAGTAGTTAATGTAACCACAGGGGTAGAAGTACCACTGGATAATGAAAAATTAGAATTTAGTGGAAAATCTGGAGAAGCGGTTAAAGAAACAGATAAAAATTCTGTTGATGCTAAAATAACTTCACTGAGAAATCGTGGATACATTGTAGATACAGTAAATCCAATAACTGCAACTACAAAATATGACACAGAGTCTGACGATGGAAAAGAAGAACCAACTCAGACCTATAAATTAGTAGTAAGAGAAAAAATCTCGACAGATAAGGAATCTACAACTGTAACACGTACGATTAAATACGTTAAAATTGATATTCAAGATGGAAATGAAGTCAGAACGGAACTTAATACGGAAAAAATCAAAACAAAAGTAGATAAGATTGAGTTTTCAAGAAACACCACTACTAATGTAACAACTGGTTTAACAGAAATAGGTGCTTGGAATCATGAAAAACAAGAGTTCCCTAAAGTAGATACACCAGTTTTAGAAGGATATTTAGCAAATAAAGTGTCAGTACCTTCTAAAGAGGTAAGGCCAGAATCTGATTCAATAGAAGAAGTAGTTGAATACAGAAAAATCGGTTCATGGGTGCCAAAAGTACCAGGAAAAGAAGAACCAACACCAATTCCGTATCCAAATGATCCAGATGATCCAACTAAGCCTAAAACTCCAGATTATCCAAGCACTCCACCACAACCAGGTCAACCAGTACCGAAAGTGCCAGTGATTCCATACGTTCCAGGCTATACACCTAAGACACCAAACGGAACTCCATTAGTACCGATAGATCCTGAACATCCAGAAAAAGGTTACAAGGTGCCACCAGTTCCAGAAACGCCAAATGATCCTAAGCTGGATACACCAATCGAGTATACACCAGATGGACAAAGAGCTATTGTCAAATTTGTTGTCGTAGGCGAAGATGGAAAAGAAACGGAGCTTGTTGCTTCAAGAATGTCATTGACAGGTAAAACTGGAGAGGAAATCCCAAGGAATGACTTCAATAATGAATTGAAGAAATTAACGGGGGATCCAGAAACAAATGGTGACTATGAGTTAGTAGACAATCCACTGAAAGATGGAGAGACATTTGATACCATAAAAGACCAAGAAGGAAAAGATCCGTCTCAAGTCTTTGTTGTGAAGTTACGTCAAATCAATGTTATTCCACCGACACCGAGAATTGTCGAACGTCCAAGCGGTAATACTGTAGAAGTTGACGTGCCAAATAAAGATGCCGATACTTTATCTATTACATTTACAAAACGAAACAGTACTGAAAAAGAAACTATCGTTACCAAGAAAGATAAAGATGGTACGTGGAAAATTGAAAAATCTCCAGTTGGAGTTACTATCAATCCGACGAATGGTCGTGTTTACATTCCAAGTGAACAAGTTCAACCGAAGACATGGGTAGATACGCAAACAAAACATAAATACAAACAAAGTAAGATTGTTAGTGTTATGCCGAATATTCTTGATGTACCTAAATTTGAAGGAACAACAGAATGGATTGACGTAAATGGAAATGTCTTAAGACCAACTGAAGATGGTTTCCATGAGAAAGGTCGAATTGCAAATCATGTTTGGTTGGAAAGTCGTTTGGAAGGAAATAAAGTCACACATATTTTCTTTGCAGGTTCTCCATCTGTAGACAAGCCAGAATATAAAATTACAGTCTGGTTTGATAAAGATGGTAATCCACTTAAACCAGACCAACCAGGTACTCATGAAGCTGGAAATATTCCGGGATACAGATATATTACAACTGTAACGCTTGATGGTATTACGATTCATAGATTTGAAAAGATACCGCCAGTTCTTCCTAACGAACCAATTCCAAATCGACCTGGGGAGCCAAACCCACAACCAAATCCAGAGCATCCAAGTGCTCCGATACCAAGCCCAGAACTACCAAATCAAGAGACTCCAATACCAGAGCCAATTCCAGAACCAACTCCTGAACCTGAAACTCCAGTGAGTCCAGACCCAGAAGTTCCGACTGATGAGACAGGTAAGAGAGAGGAATTGCCAAACACAGGTACAGAAGCTAATGCTGGCTTAGCTGGGGCAGGATTCTTGACCTTGTTAGCTGGTTTGGGACTAGGATTCTTCAAGAAAAAAGAAGATGAGTCCGAATAATATCTAAAACGTTGCTTCCTGCCAAAAGTTGGATTCTTCATCTGGCTTTTGGCTCGGAGTCAACAACCTATAAACGAAAATAAATATAAAATTGAGGAAAGTATGTCAAGACAATCAACTAAGAATAAAAAATACGCTTTACGTAAAATCGGAAAATATTTCGGTTCCTGCGTAGTGGCTACTGTCATTACCCTAGGTGGTGCTGCAATAATGGCACCAAATCTGACAGTTTATGCTTCAGTGACTGGTGCAGATGGGAAACCAGTGAAAATTACAGATTTTGCTTCTTCCAATGATGGGTATGAAGTCCGAGTCCCTAAAGGAAAGAGATATGAGCGAGACGATACAGTAGAAAGTCATGACCCTGTCTTAAAACACCCAGGTCATGACGGTAGAAGTTTTATTTTAAAGGCTGAACCAAGTGAAAATCTGGAAGAAGATAAGATAAAAGATCATTTCACTGATTATCCTATGGATTCGTTGTTTAAAAACTTGTATGATAAAGATGAAGATGATCAGATTGATGACAAATATAAAAGAGCTGATGCTGATGCTATAAATGAGCATGCAGGTAACCCAATTGATGGTACAACCTTTGTTGAGCCTAAAGTAAGTGATGTCGATACAAGATACCCTCATCGTGTTGATGCAGGGGTAACGCATATTACTGAGACATATGACAGTAATAACGATGGGAAACCTGATCGAGCTGACGGTATGATTGATGACCAAGATACTATTGTTGAGTCCAATAAACCAATCACAGTTAATGAGAACTCAGAAGATAATGTCATCAATGAAGATGGAACAGTTGTCTTATCTAAGTATTATCGTATCCATGTTAACGAAGGAGATACAGCCGATAAAGACGATGATGTTTATGTAGTCGGAACAAAACCGAAAGTAGAAGTAGAAACAACTCCTAAAACAACTCGTTATGAAGGAGATCCTGATACTCCTTATAATACGCAAGTAACATCTGTTAATGGTCATAATGGTTCCGTTACCAAAAAGACAACCTATGATTTAGATGAGCATACAGGTCAGGTGACACCACACGAAACGATTACAGAGAGTGTAGACAAGGTAGATACCATTATCAAAGTTGGGAATAAACAAGTAACTACACAAGAAATTCCAATGACGGTTATTTATAAAGAAGATCCTACCTTGGAAGGTGGTAAGACAGTTGTAGATGTTGAGGGTGCTCCGGGAGAAAAGGAAACTACGACTGTTTATGATGTGTCTGAGACGGATGGAAGTTTAAGCAATCCTCAGACCACAGAAAAGACAACGAAGGAAATGACTCCTAGAGTGGTTCGCGTTGGTACTAAACCAAAAGAAGTAGAAACACCAATTCCATCACCGATTACTTATGAAGCGAATCCAGACTTGAAGAAAGATGAAAAGAGAACGAAAACTCAAGGAACTCCAGGGAAAAAGATTCAAGTAATTACCTATCAATGGATTCCTAATACAGATCAAGTTAGAGAAGTTCCGGGTGATGATGGCGAAGAATCTCCAACTCCAACAGTTATAGGAGTCGGGAATGTTGAGAAAAAAGTTGTTGAGACTGAAATTACAACTCGTTATATTCCTGATGAAACTAAAACTCGTGATGAACAAGACGTGGTAACTCCGGGTTCGAAAGGGGTTCATACAAGGACTACGACTTATAGTGTTAATCCAAACACAGGTGAGACACATACTCCTGTTGTAACAGAAAATGATACACCAATGGAGCAAAAAGTAGTGAAAGTTGGTATCAAACCTGTAGAAACAACAAAGATTATTGACATTACGACTAAGTATATCCAAGACCCAGACCTAGACTATGGAAAAACGGTTATTGACAATCCAGGTTCAGAAGGAAAAATTGTAACAACTACAACTTATACTTTAAATGAACAAGATGGAACAACTACTGAAAATCAACCAACTGTTCAAAAAACAGAGATGGTTCAAAAAGTTGTTCGTGTTGGAGTAAAACCAAAAGTTGAGAAAACACCGATCCCATTTGAAACTACTTATGAACGTGATGACTCTATTCCAAATGGAGAAGAACGAGAAACAAAAGCAGGTGTCAATGGTGAAACAGTCAAAAAGACAACGTATACGATGAATCCTGACACAGGTGTCGTAACACCAAATGAGCCAACTTTACAAACAACAGACCCAGTGACACGTGTTGTTAAACGTGGAACTCAACCAAAAGTAGATGTAACTCCTGTCCCATCTCCTAAGAGATACGAAAAAGATCCAGAGCGCGAAAAAGGACAACCAAACCAAGAAGTTCCAGGGAAACCAGGTACATCTACAACGACTACAACCTATGAAGTGGATCCAAAAACGGGTAAGATCACAGAAAAAGTAGGTGATCCAGTTGTGGTAGAACCAACAGAAACTGTCATCAAAGTCCCAGCCAAGGATAAAGTAGTAACAGAAGAAATCCCAGTTGTCACAGAGTATGAAGATGACCCAACTCTTGAACCAGGAACAGAAAAAGAAGTAACACCAGGTCAACCAGGTGAAAAAACAACAACGACTACTTATACTGTAGATGGAAAAACAGGTGATATTACTGAAAAGACTACAACTCAAATTACCAAAGAAATGGTAAAAAGAATGGTTAAGAGAGGACCAAAAGAAGGAACTCCAAGTCAACCAGGACAACCAACCGCTCCTGAGGAAGCACCAGCTCAACCAGGACAGCCATCTGATCCTGAAGACCAACCAAATCTTAAGGTAGCTCCGCCGACTATCGCTATTGTGGAAGAAGCGAATAAAGCAAGTATTGAAGTCAAAGCACCTAAGAAAGATGCGGATACAGTCAAAATCACCTATCCTAAGAGTGATGGTTCTGGTAATGAAGTTCTAACTCTTACCAAGCAACCTACTGGCGAATGGACTTTAGACAAACAACCTGAACATGTTACATTAGACAAGAAAACAGGTACTGTAACCATCCCACGAGAATCAGTTGTCAATAAAGAAAAAGTCCAAGCTCGAGCCAAACATAAAACGAGTGATTATACTCCGTTTGTATACGCTGCTTTATCAATCGAAGAAGCAAACCCAGAGCATCCAGTAACGCTGTGGGTAGATACAGCAGGAACTGAGCTTAAGAAACCAGTAGTTGGTAAGAAAGAACTTGCTGGCGAAATTGCAGGCTACAAGTGGCTATCTAGTCGTTTAGAAGAAGGTATTTTGACGCATACATTTGAGAAAGTAGCGAATGGAACACCAAGCACACCAGAAAGCTCAACTAGTCATCCAATGACTCCATCAAGTTCGCCATCAACTTCAATGCCAGAAAAACCAAACAAAGCTGAAACTCCAGCGGTTCGTACAGTATGGCGCGATGAAAACGGAAAAGACTTGAAAGTGCCATCAGTTGATAAGCAAGAAGCAGGTGAAGTTCCAGGCTATGAATTTGTTGAGAGTCACCGTGAGGGAGATAACTTGACAGTTCATGTGTTTAGAACCAAGCAAGCTCAAACTCCTGCTCCAAAAGACCAAACTCCAAGCCCAGAACAAGCTGCAAGCCCAGCACCATCTAAAGTTTCAGAACAAAAAGGTGAAGCAGTGGCTACAGCTACATCAGAAAAGACAGTAGATAGTGCAACATCTACGAAAACATCTGATAAAGCAGAGTTGCCAAACACAGGTACAGAAGCGAATGCTAACCTTGCAGCACTTGGACTTCTTGGAGCCCTTAGTGGATTTGGACTTCTTGCTCGCAAGAAAAAAGAAGACTAAAAACTCATAGTTTTTAAGAAGATGATTCGTCATCTTCTTTTTTTGGATCTTTGTCAACTGTAGTGGGTTGAAGGTAACCGCCCGATAACGAAGTATATTGAAAAATATCCAGACTAGAGAACTCACGGATAGTTCCTAATCTGGAGATTTCTTATTTGCACTTTTCTTGTACAACTTTATTCCATGGTAAATAAGCCTCTAAAACCTCTTTGTTAACGAGAGTCTCCTCATTTGGAAGAGATTCTAGAAGATAGGATAGATATTTCTCGCTATTTAATTGATGACGTTTAGCTGTTTCCAACAAACTCATAATAATAGCCGTTGCTTTAGCTCCTTCAAAACTTTGAGAAAACAACCAATTTTTTCGTCCCATAACCAATGATTTAATGGCGCGTTCAGCTAGATTATTGGAAAGGACGAGATGCCCGTCTTTCAAAATTGTCTTAAAGGTTTCTTCATATTTGAGACTGTATTCAATTGCCCTCCCTAGTTTTGAACCAGGTAAAACTGACTGACGCCGACACCAAGCAAAGAAGTCTTTCATTAAGGGATGGAGCTCTTCTTGACGTCTCTGTAGGCGTTCATCAGCTGACAAGTCTTCCCAGTCTCTCTCCAAAGAAAATAACTGATCACAATAAGCTAAACCTTTGGCACCTAACGATGATTTATCTGCTTGCTTGGGGGTAGCTTCAAAAAACTTCCTTCTCACATGCGCCCAACAACCAACAAGTTTAGCTTCTTCCAGTTGACGATAAGCAGACCACATATCACAATGCACATATCCAGAATAATCTCCTAGGAATTCTTGCACTACTAAACCACTCCGACGCTGATCATGGTGGTAAAGCGTGATCCCTTGCTTCTCAGCTTTCCCAGACAAAAAAGTCCAATAGTAAGTCAGCTGACTATCACTTTCTAAGACCCGATAAGAGGTTTCATCCGCATGAAGAAGAGGTTGTTCTAACAACTTTTCTCGTAAAAGGTTATAAAGGGACTCTAAATAGTATTGACTCGCCTTAATATGCCAATTAGAGATTTCCTTACGTGTGATTGGTAAACCCATCCTAGCCCAATCTTCTTCTTGGCGATAATTGGGTACCTTCAGATTAAACTTCTGATGGATGGTGTGAGCGATAATAGAAGCTGAGCCAAGGCTATGCGCCAAAGGGGCTTTAGGAATAGGAGCTTTCACAATTTTATCACTCGGATTTTTCTCACTGCATGCTTGGCACTTATAAGCGTGTTGGATATGATCTATTCGTTTTAATTGCGCAGGAATAAAGACTAATTCTTGTCGTTGAAGGGTCGCTCCAATCTCTTTTAGCTCTCCCTGACAATCAGGGCAAATGCTCTCTTCTAGTTGATGATGAACTTCTTCTGAATCAAATTGGGCAAGAAGAGCTTGGCGTTTCCCTTTAGATTTCTTACGTTTGTAGGTAATTTCCTCTGTTTCAACTGGGAACATCTCCATCTTCCTCAGATGGAGACTCTTCCTCAAAAAGGTTGAGTTGTCCAGAGGGGCAAACACTTTTCTCAGAGGATTTTCCATAGAGCTTTTGAGTCAGATAAGCCACTTGTTCACGAAGAAGGGCAAGTCCATTGGTGAGACTATCAATTGTAGCACTCTGTTGTTGAATAATTTTCAATAATTCTTCCATGGGCTTCCCTCCTTGTTTTCTAACTTCATTATACTAAAAAGAAAGTCCTCATTTCAATAGAAATCACGACTTTCTGATGAATTTATTTTAGGAGTGATAGAAAAGCCCTTCATAAGCCAATCTACTTGTTCAGGTGTGAGATCTTTGACATCCTTTTCTGTACTTGGCCAAGTCAACTTACCGTTCTCAAAGCGTTTATAAAGTAGCCAAAATCCTTGACCATCCCAGTAAAGGGCTTTAAAGCGGTCTTTACGTCCACCACAAAAGAGAAAAACTTGACCTGAGAAAGGATCCAATTCAAAGTGGGTTTTAACGAGATAAGCCAGTGAATCAATGCCTTGCCTCATATCCGTTTTCCCACATACGAGATAGACCTGCCCTAGGCTAGATAGATGAATTGTCATAGAGCAACACCTTATCCAAAAGCTGTTCTATCATTTCGAGATTGAGAGATTGAAAAAAACTTAGTTCAAGCTTGCCAATACGAATTTTAAGCAGAATATCATTTCTCTTTTTAGAATCAAAACGACGAGATTGTGGAATCTCTACAGGAACAATAGGTTGTGGCATTAAAATATCCTCCAATAGTTTTACTTTACTAATAGTATACAGGAGGAGCTCCATGAATGATAGATACCTTGTTATGACGCGCTTACCTTGGTAACCAGCTGAGGGTGAAGGTTAACTGCTCAGCTTTTAGGAGGTCTTGGTGTTGAATGCTAGTTATAGAGGTATTATCTAGTCGACATTCTTTGACAAAGTTAAAATGGTTGTGGTTTTGTTTAGTATGGATATCCAGCCATTTATCTTCTTTAGTCAGATAGACTCGGAGGTGGTCAAAGAGAGGGATTCCGAGGTCATAGTTTGGTTTGCCTGGACAGGTCGGATAAAATCCGAGAGCTGACCAGATGTACCAAGCAGAGAGACTGCCATTGTCTTCATCACCAGGATAGGCTTGCCAGCTTGGGTGAAAGGCTTTCTGACGGAGCGTCTTGATAAGAAGGGCAGTGTAGTCAGGGTAGTTACTGTAACGGAAGAGATAAGGAATGTGGAAGCTCGGTTGGTTGGAAATAGCGAGTTGTCCAAAAGGAGCAGTAGCCATTTCGCTCATTTCGTGAATCTCGTAACCATAGCCTGTTGTCTCAAAGAGGGGAGCATCTTGACAGGCTTTCAAAAGATAGTTGCTGAAGGCTTCTTTTCCACCCATAAGTTGGATTAAATCTGGGATGTCGTGGAGAACGCCTAAAGTCGCTTGAATGGCAGAACATTCGGCATAATCACGTCCCCAACTATAAGGAGAGAAGTCAGGGCGGAAGTTGCCTTGCTTGTCTCGCGCTCGCATGTAACCTGTCTCAGAGTCAAATAGATGGCGGTAATTTTGTGAAGCAGTCCTATAGATTTCCGCGATGTCATTCTGACCAAGTTTTTCAGCACAGCTGGCGATACAAAAGTCGCTATAGGCATAGTCTAGGGTGTGACTGACGCTTTCGTGGTGGTCGGTAGAGAGGTAGCCAAGTTCTTGGTATTGGGCTAATCCGTGGCGACCATTGATGCCGAGAGGGTCGTACTTGCTGGCTGTTTCGAGCATGGCTTGAAGGAGTTCTTCTTCTAGGTCAGGGGCCATGTCCTTGCAGGCGCTATCTGCGATAATGCCGTCTAAAAGTGTACCGGGCATCATGCCACGTTCATCTGGAGCCAGCCATTTTGGAAGAAAACCAGTATCGCGGTAGCTATTGAGAAATCCTTCTAAAAAGAGACGATAATGCTCTGGTATGACAAGGGCAAAGAGGGGGAAGGTGGTGCGGAAGGTATCCCAGAAACCATTGTTGCTGAAGAGAACCCCGGGCTTGACAGAGCCAGTAGCCAGATCCATGTGGATGGCTTGCCTTGACTCATCAACCTCATAAAAAGTCTGTGGGAAGAGGAAGAGTCTGTAGAGGCAGTGGTCAAAGAAGGTTCGGTCAGCCTCTCCTGTCTCTATAACGTCAAAACGATGGAGGAGATTTTCCCAGTCTTTTTGTGCACTTGCTTTGCAGTTATCGAAGTCTTGTTGAGGTAGATTAAGCAGTGCTTGAGAAGGAGAGATGAAAGAAGTGGCTAGCTGAATCTCGGCATGACTATCTTCTAGGTCAATTCGCCAGTCTCCGCTTTCTTGGCTGACAGAAAGGATATTCGTCTTCATTTGCAGGGCAGTGAACAGTATCAGTGGATTTTTGTTGGTTTCAGTTTTACCTTCTTGTCGCAGGGCAAGAGTTCGCTTATCTACTTGCTCTACTGTCAGTTCATCTGCTGCGTGAAGATAGAGGGAGAGGGCTTTGCCTTGCTTTTGCTCCAAACGAATAGAAGCACCGTAGCAAGTCGGTGTGAGTTGAGTCTCGATCTGATAGCGCAGGGAGAAAATCTTCAGATAATGGGGTTGGAAAGAGGCCTTATCCATATCGTAGGAAGACTGACGATGGAAGAGGCTATCTCCACCCAGTTGGCCTGTGACAGGTGTCAGAAGGAGCCAAGAGTAGTCTCCAATCCAAGGACTAGGCTGGTGGGTTAGTCGAATCCCCTGAAAGATAGGCAGATGCGGATCGAAAAACCAAGAGCCCTCCTGGTCACTGGTCTGGGGCACAAAGTAATTCATCCCAAAAGGAAGGCCTGTGTATGGCAGAGTATTTCCCCGAGAAAAGGCATGCTTGCTGGCAGTTCCAAAGCGGGTATCGATGGTTTCAAGTAGTGGTTTCATAGTCTTTCCTTTAGCTGTTTTTCTACATTATATCAGAAAAAGAGGGCCTTTAGAAAAGGAGTTTTAAAGATAACTATTTTGTAGAAAAATGAACCTTTTGACAAAATAAATCTCACAAAATACCGTTGTTATTGGCTTTTTGCTTTGTCTTGAAATGTTGATTTTTAAATTTGCTCCCCTTTTTGCTCCCCCTATAGTGCTTTTAGTGCAGTTTCGTAGAATGAGACTGCTTTTTTTGCGTTCTCTTTTGAGAGGTGGCTATATGTGTCCATGGTCATGCTGATTTGAGAGTGACCTAGACGGTGTTGGAGTTCCTTGTAAGGTATTCCAGAGTTAAGCAGTAAACTAGCGTGAGTATGACGGAAACCATGAAAACCGATATTCGGAACATCAGCGCGTTTAAAATGTGTTAGTAATCTTTTTTTAAGTTTTACAATGCTAGTATATTCATGAATGAAGTCAGAAAATACTACACTTTCACGTTGCCCTATCTTCCAAGCCTCTTTAGTTTGGCGTAGTTTGTACTGCTTCAGCATGCTAACAGTCGCTTGATCTATATCTATATCCCGATAACTAGCCTTAGATTTTGGGCTATTGATTTCTAGATCCCGATTTAGTGTTTTGGTAATATGCACAACGGCATTATCTAAGTCTATATCAGACCAGCTAAGCGCTAGAGCCTCATTGATACGGCAACCAGTTGCCAGTAGGAACTTATAGAGCGTTACATCATAGTAATAACGATATTTACAACTATCTAAATTATCAAGATAAACAAGAAACTTTTTTAACTCTTGATTATCAAAGTGCTTTAGCTTTTGTCGCTTTGCTTTCTGAGTGTTACGAGGTAAAACCACATCACGCGCAGGATTGGACGGTATTGCTTGCATGGTTACGCCATACTGTAAGATACGTTTGTTTAAAGCGTGTATCATATCATAGTGTAGAAAAGCGCCCTCTTCCCCTCTATTAGCCTTATCAGCAAGTTTATTGATAATTGACTGAATAAGTGGAGTAGTGAGCTTATCGAGCTTATACTCCCCGAAAGTAGGCAATATGTGATTATCTATTAGCGCTCTAACGTTTCCTTGAGTGTTTGGCTTAACTGTATTCTTATAGCTTTCCCACCAGAGAGTTGCCAATTCTTGATAGTTTTTTATGGTAATAGCCTTTTGTCTGGTAGATCCTGCTTTTTGAAAAGCTATTTTTTCTTGATTGGCTTTCTGCTTAACTTCCTTTTGTGTCCGACCTGTTACTTTGGTTTTTACTTTCTTTCCTGTTACCTGGTCAACTCCTAGATATACATTAGCACGATAGACTTTACTACCGTCTTTTTTTACAACTTCAGTTATTTTCATGATGATAAACCTTTCTAAAATACATCAGCAGGCAAGCTATTATTAAAAAGGTTTTAGATTGTGGTTTATATCATGCCAGGGCTTCACAGTTTGCCCCACATTCGATTTTAAAGAGTCAGACGGTAAATAATACCAGAATAAAAAACAAGGTGGATATGGGGTTAGTATGGGTGTTTTTACATATACGGGTAAATGTTGGAAAATGTCGGATTTTCAAGAATACTGGAAAAAAGCAATTTTCTTCATTTTCTGAGTCCCTAAAAAAGGGGAAGGAAGTTGTTGATAGACAAAGTCAGCGGACTTGCTGAAGCACGCGCAGAATATGAAAAAATATGAGTTTTTGAAGATTTCAAAAGCTAAGAATGCTAGTGTTTACAAGTCTTTCAACAGTTTTTAGTTAAAAGGTTTTATGTTGACAAAAGTTGACATTTTTATCTATCTGAAAAATTGAATTTGTTAACACCGTAGCGCGTGGGGATGCTATAGGTCGTATTTTAAATGCAAGAGTGGTATAATGATGTTGTAAATACCTAACCTTTCGCTTATTTTCAGTTAGGTACTATTAGACAAGTTGGCAGTAGCTAGCTTGTCTTTTTTGTTGCTATTTGTCAATTTTGCCCATTTTTGCGCTTTAGTCTGTAAAATCGGCTTTCTATTCTTCAATTTTCCCCGTTTTTGCACAATAGACCATGAAAAGATGGTTGATATTGGCGAATGTGGGGGGTTAATTCTCTCTATATATGCCCACGACTTCGCCGATGGTGCGAATATCGTTGCTTTCGTCTAGTTGAATATCAGCATAATCAGGGTTAAGGCTTTCTAAATACCCTTGACGTAGTTTCTTGACATAGTTAGCGCCGTCCACTTGGAAAATACCAATAGTGTTATAGTCAACTTGAGGTGTATTCTTGATAAATAGGTAGTCGCCATTCTTTATCTTTGGCTCCATGGAGTTGCCAACGACATAAGCGATAGCGTCATAGTCGTCTGGTATTTCATCCTCATAGAACGAAACTTCCATATCTAAATCATCGTCCTGCATTGAGCCACTACCAGCAGAGACAACCCCAGTAACACGACGTTGGGCGGTCTTTCTGTAGTCGTCCAGTCTGATGATGTTCTCCGATACTTCGTTTATCTTCGTTTCTTCTTCGTTCTGCTCCAGCAGTTGCTTTTCAAGATAAGCCAAGGCCTTTGCTTGTCTTGGTGGAGTTAGTTGATCATAGATGGCTTGAACCGGGGAAGTGGTAGGTGTTTCTGCGTTAATAGCTGGGAAAAGGTCGTCAACAGAAATATTAAAGACATCAGCAAGTTGAAAGATTGTGTTTTGTCTTGGTGAACGGTATCCTTTTTCATAATTGGCTATTGTTGATTTTCCAACGCCTAGAATTTTAGCAAGTTCGACTTGTGACCAGCCGTTTCTTTTTCTATGTAACTTTATTTGTTGCCCGATAAATAAAGCCAATTCACTAGAATCCATGTTCAGTCCTCCTTTCTTTCTCATCTCTATCATACTAGCTTTTCTCACATAAAGCAAACTTTTTTTGTTTTTTTCCAAAAAAAGCTTGACAAGTTCACGCAAAGGGGGTAGAATGTGTTTTGTGAGTTGTTCACATTTCGCAAACTACCTGAAAGGAGGAAAGCTATTATTGCAAGAAAAACTAGTAAAAATCAGGAAAGAGAACGGCGTTAATCAGTCAGACCTTGCTAAGCTTTTGGGGATTTCAAAAAATTCTTATAGTTCAAAGGAGCAAGGAAAGACAGATTTCAAAATTTCTGAAATGTTCAAAATCGCTAACCACTTTAAAAAAAGCATTAGCGATATTTTTACACAGTAGAAGTTCACGGAAAGCAAGAAAGGAGTAACCTAATCGCAATACTACTTTACATTTACAAGATACTCCACTGGTGCTTTACCACTGGGGATTGACCTTCTCGGAAGAAATATCCGACCTATAACATAAAGGAGAAAACAACATGAACAATACACAAGTATATCAAGCACAAACAACTGACCACGGTATCGCTAGAGCATTAGGCGAAGAAATTCGCATGATCACAGACGTTGAAGAAACAACTTACAATGGACACGGTGAAATCATTGTTGAGTACACCAGTGACGTTGCATTGACAAAACTATTTGACCGTATTAAAGCACTTTACGAAAAAGGCGAAAGCTACGAAACAAAACCATTCTTACATTTTAAAGTATTGGAAGATGATATTGAACCAAGCCAAAATGGAGTTTTTACTGCTAAAGAGGTGGCGGAGTTTTTAGGAATTTGATTAACAATAAGGAGCAAACCGATGGAACTGGTCTATATGGACGGCAAGAAAGAGCCGTATACTACAAGCGAGATCATTGCTGAATGCGCTGAGGTTAAACACGATACAGTACAAAGCTTAATAAGAAATCATCAAGAGGATTTTGAAAGCTACGGAATAATCGGATTTGAAATCCGTAAATTAGATGGGCGAGGGCGACCAATGAAAATCTATCGCTTAAATGAACAACAAGCTACTTTGCTGATCACTTACTTAAAGAACACCGAACCAGTAAGGCGTTTTAAGATGAACCTAGTCAAAGCATTCTTTGAAATGCGTGAGGAACTTTCTAAGTTTCGTATGCAGAGGGCGCTAGAAAAGCCAAAAAGAAAAACCTTGCATGACAGTATTGAGAACTGGGAGGTAAAACCCAAGCACGCGCATAGCACCATGAACAACCTGCTACTGAAGGCAGTAACCGATAGGAACGCTAAGCAGTTAAGGGAAGAACGTGGGGGCTATAATGGCATCGATAGCTTGACCAGTGACGAGCTGGAGCAATACCAGGCCTTTGAGGATATGGTAATAGCTATGATTGGCTTGAATATGAGTTATCAGGAGATCAAAGCTATGGCATTCAGAAATAAAAAAACACGCCAAAGAAGCGCGTGAGAGCAACAAAAAAGGCTTAGCAATAACCACACCGCAGAGCCTTTCACACTAACACTAAAACGAATTTAACAAAAAGCAGGCAAGCTATTATCAAAGAGGTTTTAGTAAAGATTTATACCTAGATTATAGCATATTTAGGGCAATTTGACCATACGGAGAGCGCCAACTCTTTAAACTGGTACTTTCTCACGCTTTCAATTTGGCGACTCTGAGCGTGAAGATATCGTCTATAAGAAACAACTCAAAAAGCCCCACGCTCTCGGTCGGCAAACTTCTGAGCGTGAGGAACTTCATTGCAAGAAAAACTGTATAAGAAACAACCATTCAAAAACCCCACACTCGCCATCGCCCAACTTTGAGTGTGAGGATATCCTGGATAGTAAACGACATTAAAAAGCCCTTAGGGCAATTACACAACATAGAAATATAGGCAAAAAATATGGAAGAAACAACATACGAGAAATTAACTAGACATATAGACAGAATTAGCGCAGAAATGCGAGAAATTGGCGAAAAAAATGGGCTTTATAGACTTTCGTTATTGGCAAGTCAGATAAAGTTTATCAAAGAAGATTTATCCCGTTTACTTTGGATTGAACTTCCTGAATTGAATGACAGCCATAAAATCGAAGTGGTCTCTAAAAGCACTACGGGAGTCTTTTTCTCCCCTGGTATTTTTGAAATGGACGCTATGCGACAAGCCTTCTTTAAACGCCAAGCCAAGCACTTTTTTGACAACGAAGCAGAGCAACAGGCGTATATAGAGCATGCTGAGAAGGAGTATTTAGGGGCTACTGTAACCTTTAAAGATATTCTTTTTAACTCTAAAAATGGAACTCAGAGAGTAAATAAAAGTTGTCTTATAGAGAAGTTTGAGGAGGCAATGCAATGACACTGGACCTAGACAACATGACACAAGCAGAATTTGATGAACAAATGGCTGAAATCAAGGAGAGAAATCCGAACCTCTTCCAGTTTATTGCTGATTTTGTAGATAGAAAGGTAAGCACCGAAGAGGTGGACGAGTTCCTGAAGATGGAGCGAACTGATCAAGTGGACTATATCAAGAATTACAAAGCGAGGGCATGATATGAATGAATTAGATTTGACCAATACACAGGCGGTTGTCTTTATGGTTGTATTGATTGGCTTACTGCTTTATCTAAACCACCGAGACCGCAAAAAAAGCGCCCAAATTGAGCGAGAAAACCAACAGACGATAGAAACACCTAGCGAGGATTTAAACCCTGAATATGGGCGATATATACAGCTTGCAGGGGTAAGAGTTTACGGAGGAATGAAATGAGTTACACAGTGAAGATATACCTTGATAATGAAAAAATACCAGATCAACCTTATTTTACTAAAGATATTTTTCTAGCTACGTGTATGGACAATGCAACAAAGTTAGCTGTAACTATGGGCTTGTTGACAAAACAAGCGTTTGATTTAGAGACTAAGACAGCTATTTTGAAAACCTTGGATACAATCATAGAAACTCAAAAAGATATTTTGCAAGGGGTAGCGAGTGGACAAATAACCTTTGTGAATAAAAGCAAAGGAGGGGAGGAACTGAATGAGTCTATCAGAGAATGACAAACGAGTATTAAGACTAATCAAGGTAGGGGCTGAGAACTCCATAACAGGGGCAGAAATCAGCCTAATCACTAAGCTAGCAGAAAGGCGAGGAAAAGAGCAGTAAGGCCTTACCAACTAATCCGCTGGGAGTTGCTATTATGTTAAAAAAGTACGTCCGATTTATTAGAATTAAGCCAGAGGCACAAGGGCAAAAAGCCCCATTATATTTCTATAATCCTGATTTTGGTATCTGGTTAGAGGATAATGAATTTTTGCAAGATCTTATTTCTGTCATTTATCCAAACGCAACAGAAAAACAGGCATTTGACACGCTTTATAAAATAGCTAGACAGAGCCAAATGAGGGAAATCCAAGGCAATTATACTGTAATTGGGAAACAGCTATACAATGCTAAGACAGGCATTTTTGAAGAAACTACACCAGAGATTACAGCAACAAGAAAGATAAAAACAGGCTATAGCCCTGGAGCAGAAGAGCCTATAATTAACGGCTGGAAGCCGACAGCTTGGCTTTTAGAGTTGTTTGACGGTGACAAGGAGCTTTATAACCTTGCTATCCAGATTATAAAAGCAAGCGTCACAGGGCAGTCTTTGCAAAAAATCTTTTGGCTTTTCGGTGAAGGTGGAACAGGAAAAGGAACTTTTCAGCAGTTACTTATAAACCTAGTTGGTATGGAAAATGTGGCAAGTTTGAAGATCACTGGTTTAACAAAAAGTCAATTTTCAACGTCTATATTATTGGGAAAGTCGCTTGTAATCGGTGATGATGTACAAAAGGACGCAGTAATTAGAGACACTTCAGATATGTTTAGCTTAGCAACAGGCGACATAATGACCATAGAGGACAAAGGGAAACGCCCTTATAGCATACGCCTTAATATGACGGTAGTACAATCTTCTAATGGTTTACCAAGAATGAACGGGGATAAATCAGCTATTGATAGGCGATTTAGAATTTTACCTTTTACCAAAATATTCAAAGGTAATCCTAACAAGGCTATCAAAGACGATTACATTAACCGCAAAGAAGTGCTGGAGTACCTGGTTAAGTTGGCTATTGAAACACCAATCGCTGACATTAACCCTACGAAGTCTATTGAAATACTTGAAGAACACCATAAGGACATGAACCCCGTTATTGATTTTGTTTCTAAGTTTTTTACTGATGAATTGACAAGTGAGTTTATTCCTAATAGTTTTGTCTATCACGTTTGGAAAGGTTTCCTAGAATACTATGGTATTAAAGAAAACAGGTCAGAAATGGGCTTACATCGAGAAATCAAAAGCAACCTGCCTGAAGGTTTCGCAGTTGGCCAGAAGGTTATCCCTGCAGGGCAACAGATCCATAAAGGTTTTTATCCTAAAGAAGACCTACCGCCGTTTGCAAGCGTAGCCTATGCTAATGGTAGGGCAACACCCGAAAAGCAGAAAAAGCCAAAGAATGAACGCGGGTATTACAACCATTGGCCAGAGTACAAAAAGAGAAGGAAAAGAAAATAAGAATTTTATACACTTTACACAGTAGGGCAAAAATTTTATACACTTAAAAACGTTGTCATATCAAGGGTTTTATACACTTTATACGAAAAACACGGAAATAAAAAAATTTCCTTATATTATGTTTTAAAAATGGGGTCCCTATTATCCCTATATATGTTTTTATTTTAATGTATAAAGCGTATAAAGTGTATAAAACAATAGCAAAACCCTTGGCATTACTGACTTTATTTTTTATACATTTTTAAAAACAAGTGTATAAAATTTGTAAGAAGCGTATAAAAAAGGGGACAGAAAAATCAATTAAGTACAAAAGGAGTAAAAAACATGAAAATTAAACTATTTTTTTATTACAAATGGCAACAATCACTAGAAAATTTTGAACAGGAAGTAAATGATTTTATGGCGACCGTGCAGGTAATTGATGTAAAACATTCAACCGCAACCGTAGGAGATAGTGATGGTATGGGTGCGATTGCTGGTTTGCTAGTATTATACAGATAACAAAATGGGGTAGATAGTACCGACCCCCTTGCAATGGTGTAACTACTAGTGACACCCTTAAAACAGAAAGAGGAAAAACAACATGACATTAAAAACATTTTCGGATAAAGCCAAAACATTTACTTTCACTTACGAATTTAAAGACCTAGATACTGCTCTGGTAGCAGGTCACGCGCTACTGGGATATATGACTGGGACTTATGAAGTACCATCTATTTCAATAACTCACAAGGATAAGGGGACGCTTGTAGCTGAGTATGTGGAGGATAAGAAACTAAACAAGACCTTCAAGCGTATTTGTGACAGTTTTAAAGACTACTACAATCAACCAGTGGACGATGAAGCATTTGAAGAACGTTATAAACGGGAGCGCGTGCTTCAACTCAAAGAGTCAGAGGATTTTGAGAGTTTGCTGGAGAAAGTAACAGACTACGAGCTAGAACTATTAGACTATGCTGATCGCTTGCTTTCTGATAAGCCTATCCCTATGGACTCTATGACTGCTTTTGGTACGTTGGAAATGCTGGGCGATGAAAGTATTAGCCTACTCCAAAAGTTGGACGTAGAGGGCGAATATAAGGGCCTTGCTGGTTATACAGAGCATTTGAAGTAGAACACAGGGGAGCAATCCCCTTTTTGCTATCAAGTCAATAGTTTTGGGTTTTTCCATATAGGGGGAAATAATGAAGCGGTTAGCAATAGAAACAATCACTAAACCAATGAAGCTGAGAGGAATATCTAAGGGTATAGCAGAGTTGGACGGTCAACGTTTAGAGATTGATTTGGATAATTTAATGATTGATTTTGGTGGAGAGTCATTTGAATTAGACAGAATAGCAGGAACTAAGGGAGGTAATCGATATTTCTTTCTTTGCCCTGATTGTGGGAGACGGTGCAGGTTGCTTTATAAACGGTATTTATATTTTAGTTGTGGTACTTGTCTAGATATCCACAAGCACACCCTGAACCGCAGTAAAACGGATTGCCAATACTACTGGGAGCTTGCACTAAAAGAAGCCAGAAAGGTAGAACCAGGGTGGAGTCCTAGACGTGGTGGATATATGTTTGATGGTTTCCCTGAAAGACCAAGGTATATGAAACGTGACAGGTATCATAAGCACTATAAGAAGTTTTTGAAGTATATTGAAAAAGGGGATAGATTTTGGCTGAATGGTTCGAGATTGTGAGACAATATGAAGTAGTGTGCAATTTACAAAACAAACAAATACTACATATTAGACGGTTTGAATGTTAAAAAAGCTAGATATATCAAGGATTTAAGTAAGTAGAGCGTTCCAAAAAGGGTGCGGTAAGCGTTCCAAAAAAAGGGTGAGATAAGGGTGAGGTTACATATAAAAAGTACAAGGTTAGTACAAGGTCACATACTTCAAAATACTAAGGTTTTACAAAGGTACAGGGCTTTTTTCTAGTGATAGAACCCTAAGATTACCCTAAGATATAGCTACTTTTTTAGAACCATAGGACGGTAAGGTTTTGGTAAGGTATCGAAGTTTTCCAATGGTGAGGTTTTGGTGAGGTAAGAGCAAAAAATGTAAAGGTTTTGTAAAGGTTGCGTATTTGAAAGCCCCAAGGTTACCACAAGGTAGAGAGGTTTACCGAGGGTTAGAAAAGGTGAGATTTTTCTTAGGTAGTGGCAGTAAATATGACTGACAAATGACAGGGTTATGTGTGTTGAACTCCGAGCGAACGCCGAGAAAGTGGCTATATCCCCCTATCATTTATCAAGCAGATAAGAGCAATAAAAACCCTCCTTAACCCCCTGAGAAACGACAAGCAGATAAGCGGAGTTTTTACCCCTCTTATTTCGGATTTACTCCTTGCAGAACGACAAGCAGATAAGGACGACAATAAGCCTTCTTAATTGCTTACAAAACGATAGGGAGTTAAGACGAATTTAAAAGCTCCTTATTTTCGTTTTTCTCCTTGTCAAACGGTAAGGAAATAAGACAGGAAATAACATCGCTTATTTTGATTTTGCTCCCTGAAAAACTGTAAGGAGATAAGGAGACTTATTAGCTTGCTTAATTTGGATTTTCTCCTTACAAAATGACAGGGAAATAAGAACTAAAATAACTCCCCTTATTTTCCTACCAAATGATAAGGAGATAAGAGCAGTTTAAAAGTCTGTTAATTTGGATTTGTTGCTTATAAAACGATAAGCAGATAAGCAAAGAAATAACTTGCCTTAATTGCTTGCAGAATGACAAGGAAATAAGAGAAATAAAAACATCCCTTAATTGCTTATCAAACCATAAGGAGATACGGGGGTTATCTCCCTCCCCACGCGCTTCTATGAGCTTCACACCGTCATTGTACATTTTTTCTCACGGGAAAGCATTTGAAGCTAGAGCGAACATAGAGAAATAGCAAAAAAAGCCAAGGCGCTCCGCCTCAGCTATAATCTCAATAATATTATTATATCACAAAGGAGCGAACTAATGGAGCTGGATAAGTTTAAAACGATGATGAACGTCAGAGGGCGGATGACTTACTTTCTACGTTTCCAGAGGATGGCAGGGAGTGAAAACAAAGTTAGGATAGATGAAGAGGCTTGGAAATTTATCTTACCTGATCAGTGGAAATTGAGCGGTGAACATGAAAAAGCAATCCGTGAGGGATTGGAAATATTCGTCCACGACATCAATAGCATAGAGAACAAGCGAGCCAGAAAATACTTTATTATCCATTATTGTTATATGAGAAAGAAAACAATGAGCGAATGCGTAGAAATGGCAGGTACTAGCTCCACTACTTATCATCGATACAAACAGATAGCCGTCTTAAACTTTGCGAGAATCCACCAGAACGGAGAGCTAGAAGTGTATAAGTAGGCGTTTGTGGTGTTTTGTTGAGAAATGTTGAGATTTAAGTGAGGGGGGATGACATGATTGAATATTTTTTGATTGATCTGGAGAATATCCAATTAGAGGATATGGAGATAGATTTAAACATGGATATAGACATAGATTTTGAAATAGATGTTGACCTTGATGGGTTAGATTTAACCTTACTACAAGAGTTAGAAGCATGAATGTTGGTAAATGTAGGCTGAGGCTTCATATTCGCCCCCTATTTCGCTTTGTTTCGTACTGGACAACTAAAACACCATAGATAAACTACAAGCCTTCAGAAACGAATCTGGGGGCTTTTGTGAGGTCATAATCTTATAAACCACGCGCTTCATGGTATAATATACCTATCAGCAACCAGCAATAAAAAAAGCACGTTTGACCGTGCTAGTTTCTTGCCTGCTGAACTCGTCAAATCTTAGCCCTTTTGTGGGGCTTTTTTGCTCCCCTTTTTGCGTACTTTGGGGGAGCAAGTAGTAAAAAGTAATATTAGTGATTTTT